>DASZTN010000161.1:0-19667 GCA_035547995.1 Bradyrhizobium sp.
CGAGAGACGATGTCCCAGGATCAGCGCATCGTCGGCCCGGCGCAGCGTGTACAGCACCAGCGGCGTCTCGGTGACTTCGATATTGGCGACGGCCATGCTTTCAGTCCACTTGCTCTGCCTCATCCCGAGGAGCCGCGAAGCCGCGTCACGAGGGATAGGCCAGAGGCCTCATGGGTTCGAGACGCGCTTCGCGCTCCTCACCATGAGGAAAACGACGAATCATGAGGATGCACAACTCACATATGCCCGACTTCCTCGGGCACTTCGTAAAACGTCGGATGCCGGTAGATCTTCGATTCCGCCGGCTCGAACATCATGCCCTTCTCGGACGGATCGGATGCGGTGATCGCGCTCGACGGCACCACCCAAATCGACAGGCCTTCGCCGCGGCGGGTATAGATGTCGCGCGCGGCCTGCAGCGCCAGCGTCGCATCGGCGGCGTGCAGCGAGCCGACATGCTTGTGCGCAAGGCCATTGCGACTGCGGATGAAGACTTCCCACAACGGAACGTTCGGCGTCGCCATCAGGGCCTCCTCTATTCGGCGGCTTGCGCGAACTGCCGCTGCCGGCGTTTTTCGGCATAGGCGGCGGCGGCTTCGCGCACCCAGGCGCCTTCAGCGTGCGCCTTGCGCCGCGCGGCGAGCCGATCGCGGTTGCAGGGACCGTTGCCGGCGAGCACCTGGTTGAATTCTTTCCAATCGATTTCGCTGTGGATCCAGTGCCCGGCTCCGTCCTGTTTCATGCCGGGATCGGGAATCGCGAGCCCGAGATATTGCGCCTGCGGCACCGTGGCATCGACGAATTTCTGCCGCAGCTCATCGTTGGAGAAGCGCTTGATCTTCCATCTGGCCGAGGTGTCGCTGTGCTGACTGATCTTGTCGGGCGGGCCGAACATCATCAGCACCGGCCACCACCAGCGGTTCAGCGCATCCTGCGCCATCGCCTTCTGCTCGTCGGTGCCGCGGCACAGCGTCAGCATGATCTCGAAGCCCTGACGCTGATGAAAGGATTCCTCCTTGCAGACGCGGATCATCGCCCGCGCATAGGGACCATAGGAACAGCGGCATAGCGGAATCTGGTTCATGATCGCGGCACCATCGACCAGCCAGCCGATCGTGCCGATGTCCGCCCAGGTCAGCGTCGGGTAATTGAAGATCGAGGAATATTTGGCCTTGCCGGCCAGCATCAGGTCGACCAGCTCTTCGCGCGAGCTGCCGAGCGTTTCCGCGGCGGCGTAAAGATAGAGCCCATGGCCGCATTCATCCTGCACCTTGGCGAGCAGGGCAGCCTTGCGGCGCAGCGTCGGCGCGCGCGTGATCCAATTGCCTTCCGGCAGCATGCCGACGATCTCCGAATGCGCGTGCTGGGAGATTTGCCGGGTCAGCGTCTTGCGATAAGCGGCCGGCATCCAATCATTCGGCTCGATCCGCTCATCGGCATCGATGCGGGCCTGAAACTGCGCGGCACGGGAAGCATCCTCGACGTTGCGGTCGTCGGCGTCGGATGCGTTGAGCGCCTGGGTATACATGGGCCGCTCCTCCCTAGACTTGTTACGGCAAATGTATAACATAAAATGGGAATAGCAAGACGTTTCTGTAATATATTCAGATCTCGCCAAATCGCCGGGCCAGCTCAGCGCCGGCCTTTGGCAACGGCCCTTCCTCGTTGACGGCATGGCAATCAAGCCATTGTTCGGACAGGGGAAGCAGCCCGCGATAAATCTCGCCGCAGAGCCGGCGCGCCGGTCCACCCGGCCAGTCCTCAGGGAGCAGGGACACCGGCAACAGCGGATCGCGCAACACCACGCGGCGATAATGGTGGATCAGCAGAATGCGGGCGGCGAAGGCGTCGCCGTCCGAAAGTGTTTCGCGGCGGGCGATCCAGCTGCGCAGCGGCTCGAAGGTCTTGATGAATTTAAGGTAGGCATCGGCAATGCGCTGGAGCGGCCAGCTCTCGGCAAGCAGCCGCCGGCCACTCTCGTCTTCGGCCGATACTTCCAGGCGGATCGCTCGGCTGGCTTCCTCCGGTATGGGAACGCCCGACGGCGCGACCCATACGCCGGGCATCGGGCTGCCGAAGCCGGCATTCCTCAGCGCCTCGCGCGCGGCATCGCGCTCCTCGCCGTTCCCGATCAGCAGCAGTTCGAAACGGCCGGTCCAGTCCGACGGTGGCGGATCGTAGATGTGCCGGGTCGCGGCCGCAAAGGTCTGGCGCCCTTTCTTGACCAGCCGGTAGAAACTATTGCGTCCGACCTTGTTGCGCTCGAGCCAGCCGTCGGCAGCCAGCCGCGACATCGCAGTGCGCACGACGCCGCCGTCGATATCGAGCATCTCGAAGAATTCCAGCAACGTCCCGAGCCAGACCGAACCGCCACGCGGCACGATAGCGTCGCCGAATACGGTGATGGCGATGGAGCCGGTGCGCGACGGTTCGCGCTTGAGCTGGTCGATGATTCGAGCAAGCGGCTGCGGCATCGCCCACGCATAGCGCGTTTTACGGATTTGCGACAACGAGGGTGATGGCGTGCGACAAAAACAAAAAAGAAGGCCCGCATAAGCGGGCCTCAAATTTCGGGTTGGTGCAGGAAGATCGCGATCAGGCGGTCTTGCCGTAGACCTTGGAAAGGTTGTCCTGCGCGGTCTTGGCGCTTTCCGTGACCAGCTTGCCGAGATATTCGCTGGCCGCCTTGGCCCGGGAGGTGAAGGTCTCGCCGCCGGCACGGACCAGATCGGACTGGATCTGAACCGCCTCGCTGAGCGAGGTCGCGGAGGCAAGCTTGTCGATGCCGGCGAAGAAAGCTTCGGCATCCTCATAGGCAGCCTGCTGAATATTGCGGCTGATCTTGACGGCTTCGTTGACCGAGCCGGTGGCCGCATTCTCGACGATCGAAGTCAACCGCTCCGAACCGGCATGGAAATCGGCAGCACGTTCCTTGGCAGTCGTGGCAGTCTTCTTGACGAACTCCCTGGCGGATTCAGGAACGGTGAAGTTCTTGAAGGCGTCGGTAACAGGCGAGAAAGCGTCCTTGAAGTTGTCCAGCAACGAATTGGTAGCAACAGTCATCAGTCTCTCCATCCTTAAGAATTAAGCTATGAAGTTTCTCCCCGTCCTGATCTGGCCCGGGGCACAGCTTTTATGTCATATTTAATGATGCAACGCAACAAAAATGTTGCATTGCAATATGCCATTTTGGTCAGCAAACTGGCAATAATTTCCCAAGTTCCCCCAGGATCAGCCATTCCACGGAACTCTCATGACTGCGCCCGACCATCAGCCGCCGCAGCTTGCCCGCGCCAACGGCATCGAGCTCTGCTATGAGATTTTCGGCCGCCCCGATGCCGCTCCCCTGATCCTCATCATGGGGCTCGGCGCCCAGATGATCCACTGGGACGACGATTTCTGCCGGCAGCTTGCCGGCCGCGGCTTTCGCGTCATCCGTTTCGACAATCGCGATATCGGCAAATCGACCAAGCTTTCCGGCGGCAAACGGCTGACGGCATTCGAGCTATTGCGGCTGCGCCTTCTGCACATTCCGGTCGCAGCGCCCTATAAATTGTCCGACATGGCCAAAGACACAATCGGGCTGCTGGATGCGCTCGGCATCGCCTCGGCGCATATCGTCGGGGCATCGATGGGCGGCATGATCGCGCAGGAAATTGCCATCTCCTATCCGCAGCGCGTACGCTCGCTGACGTCGATCATGTCGACGACGGGCAATCCGCGGGTCCCGCCGCCGACCCGCGCCGCCACCGCCATTCTGATGGCGCCGCCGCCGAGGACCAAGGAGGAGTTTCTGGCCCGTTTTGCCCGGACTTGGAAGATCCTGCGCGTCGGCCATTTCCCTGAGGACGAGGCACTCGATCGCGAACGCGCCGAACGGACCTATGAACGCGGGCTCAATCCGGCCGGCGCGGCGCGGCAGCTTCGCGCCGTCCTGGCATCGGGCAGCCGCAAGGCGCGGCTCGCTTCGGTCAAGGCGCCGACGCTGGTCATTCACGGCACCGTCGATCCGCTGGTGCATCCCTATGGCGGCAAGGACACCGCCGCATCGATTCCCGGCGCCAAGCTCTTGATGATCGAAGGCATGGGCCACGCGCTGCCGCTGCCGGTGTGGCCGCAAGTGATCGAGGCGATCGATCAGCACGCCCGTGCCGCGGCTGCGCAGCCCGAGGACTAGGACTTACCTCCCGGACGTTACTTCTTGGTCCCCGAGCCGAGCCCGGCCATCGTTGCGAACATTTCCTGGACTCGCTCCGCGATTTTCGGATCGAAGGTAAACCAGCTCTGCATCAGCGATTCCGGCGACATCTTCTCGATATTTGCGACCATCTGATGCTGCAGCTTGTCCATCACCGCGGTCTGCATCGGCGATACATCCGGCAGGCCGAAGAACTGCCTGGCTTCGAGCGGGGTGCAATCTATTTCGACGTTTACCTTCATGTCCGCTCCTGTCGCGTGAAAACGCTATATGGCGCAAGTATCGCCGCGACCGGGCGTGTCACGCAAGCGAGCTGTCAGGACAAAACCATCGGCCAAAGCCATATTCGCCCGATATGGTCAATCGAAGCGCTCGAGCGCGTAAGGCTTGGGATCGGTAAACGGTGCCTCGCCGGTCATCATTTCCGCCAATAGCCGGCCGCTGACCGGACCGAGCGTCAGGCCATGATGCTGATGCCCGAAATCGAACCAGAGGCCGGGATGGCGCGGCGCCTTGCCGATCACCGGGACCATGTCCGGCAGGCACGGCCGCGCGCCGAGCCACGGCTTTGCGTCGATCGCATCGCCCAGCGGAAACAATTTGCGTGCGCGCGGCAACGTCTGCTCGACCTGCACCGGGGTCGCCGGCGCATCGCGACGGGCAAACTCGACGCCGGTGGTGAGACGGATGCCGCGATTCATCGGCGCCAGCAGATAGCCATCATCCGAATCAAGGACCGGATGGTGAAGCGTGGCATTGCCCGCGGGTTTAAGATGCAGATGATAGCCGCGCTTGACGCCGAGCGGGATGTTGTAGCCGAGCGGGCGAAATACCAGGTCGGACCAGGGCCCCAACGCAACCACGACTTCAGGCGCAACGACCGCACCCGCCGCACCATTTACGCGCCAGCCGCTCGCGGTTTGCTCGAGGCTGCGCGCATCGCCGACCACGAAGCGGCCGCCCTTGCGTTCGAACAATGCGGCATAGGCCTTGGCCAATCCGCCGGGATCGGGAATGAATCCCGGCTGCGGGAAATAGACGGCGCCGGCGAATTCACCGCTGAGATCGGGTTCTTTGAGCGCAATCGCCTTGGCATCGAGAATCTCGCCCTCGACGCCATATTGCCTGGCACGCTGCAATTCATCGATCGCGGTCTTGAGCGTCGCCTCGTGGCGAAACAGCTTGATCCAGCCGATCCGGCGCAACAGTTCCGGCACGCCGGCTTCCGCGATCAGCGCCTCATGCTCGATCAGGCTGCGCTTGATCAGCGGCAATTCCGCCATCGCGCTCTGATGCGCCCGCTCCGGCGACGATGCCAGGAAGTAGCGCACCAGCCACGGCATAAAGGCCGGCAAATCGCTCAGGTGATAACGCGCCTGCGGCGTGCGGTTCAGTGCATATTGCAGGATCTGGCCGAAATTGCGCGGAAACATCAGGGGAAAAACCGAGGCCGCCTCGATCAGTCCGGCATTGCCGTAACTCGTCCCCTCGCCGGCGCGATTCTGCTGGTCGAGCAGCACCACGTCCCTACCCCGCTTCTGCAAATGCAAGGCGGCGCCGACGCCCACCATACCCGCCCCCAACACCAGAACATCGGCCTTCAGTTCCGCCATACGGCACTCCAAAAGTTGAAAGATACGCGCGCTTAATATCGGCGCTTAAGGTGAAGCTAATTATCGCGGTGTGGCCGCGCAAATCGCTTTCCGTCGCCGAATCCCGGCTTGCTTGGTAGCCAAACTCTGGCAACATGAAATGCTGATAATTTTTGCAGGGAATGACGCGCGATTGTGGGGCGAGGATAAATGCAGCCAGGTCAAATCTCACGATTAGTCGCAATTTCCTTTATCGTGGCCATAGCGGCAGCGCCCTCAAGCGCTCCGGGTAAATGGCCGAGATCACGATGCCAGCGAAATGACGGACTGCGATGAGCAATATCAATCCTGATCCCTTCACTACCCGGCCGGAAATCGAAGGTACTTTCGGGGTCGTCACCTCGACTCACTGGATCGCAACTGCGGTCGGCATGAGCATTCTGGAGAAAGGCGGCAACGCCTTCGACGCCGGCGTCGCCGCGGCCTTTACGCTGCAGGTGGTCGAGCCGCATCTGAACGGCCCGGGCGGCGACGTGCCGATCATCATGCATGACGTCAAACGCGGCCGCACCGAGGTGATTTGCGGCCAGGGCCCGGCGCCTGCCGGCGCAACCATCGCGCATTATCGCAGCGAAGGCCTCGAGATGGTGCCCGGCACGGGCCTGCTCGCCGCCTGCGTCCCCGGCACGTTCGAATCCTGGATGCTGCTCTTGCGCGATTACGGCACATTGCGGCTGCGCGATGTGCTGGAGCCGGCGATCGCCTATGCCCGCGATGGCTATCCGCTGGTCGAGCGCGCATCCGCGACCATCAAGACCGTCGAGCAATTGTTCCGAAAGCACTGGACCACCTCGGCGGCGGTCTATCTGCCGAACAATGAAGTTCCGAAGCCGGGCACCCTGTTCACCAACGCAAGGCTCTCCGAAACCTATGCACGTATCCTGAGCGAAGCCGAGGGCGCCGGCAGCGATCGCCTCGCCCAGATCGAGCGCGCCCGAAAGGCGTGGTCGCATGGTTTCGTGGCCGAGGCGATCGACAAATTCTGCCGGACGCAGGAGGTGATGGATGTCAGCGGCACGCCGCATCGCGGCGTGCTCACCGCCGACGACATGGCGCGCTGGCAGCCATCGGTCGAGGCGCCGCTCACTTATGATTACGGGCGCTACACCGTCTGCAAGGCTGGTGTTTGGAGCCAGGGGCCGGTGATGCTGCAGCAGCTTGCGCTGCTCAAGGGATTTGCGCTCGATGGCCTCGATCCTGCGGCGCCTGAATTCATCCACCTGCAGGTCGAATGCGCCAAGCTTGCTTATGCCGATCGCGAGGCATTTTATGGCGATCCGAAATTCTCGGAAATCCCGATCGCGACACTGTTATCCGATGATTATAATGACGAGCGCCGCAAGCTTATCTCGGACAAGGCCTCGCTCGACCTCATTCCAGGGTCCATCGAAGGTTTCGGTTCAGTCGTAAAACTTCGGCGCGCCGAAGGTCATCGCGAAGCAGTCGGCGCCATGGGTGCGGGCGAGCCGACCGTCGGCCGCTTTGGCGAGGTGCGCGGCGACACCGTGCATTTCGACATCATCGACCAGGCCGGCAACATGATCTCGGCGACGCCTTCCGGCGGCTGGCTGCAATCTTCTCCCGTGATTCCCGAGCTTGGCTTCTGCCTGGGGAGCCGCGCCCAGATGTTCTGGCTGGAGGAAGGCCATCCCGCTGCACTTGCGCCGGGCAAGCGGCCACGTACCACGCTCTCCCCCACCATGGCGCTCCGTGACGGCGAGCCGTATCTGTCATGGGGCTCGCCGGGCGGCGACCAGCAGGACCAATGGATCACGCAATTCTTCCTGCGCCACGTCCACGCCAAATTGAACCTGCAGGAAGCGATCGACGCGCCGGCCTGGCACTCCGAGCATTTCCCGATCTCGTTCTGGCCGCGGACCGCACGGCCCGGCGTGCTCGTGGTCGAAGACCGGGTGCCGAAAGCCACGATCGATGCGCTTAAGGGCCGCGGCCATATCGTCGAGATCGGCCCAAGCTGGTCCGAAGGCCGCCTGACCGCGGCCTCCAGGATCGGCCGCCGCAGGCGCGCTGCCGCCAATCCGCGCGGTATGCAAGGCTACGCCGCCGGACGATAGCAGCGTGAACCCGACCGGCACGCCAATTGCACGAGGGGCACAGACGTGGCACCGGCATCGAACCGGCAGCGGCCGTCCCGCAAGGAACGGAAGCAGCGGATCGGTTCGGGGTTTATCATTTTGGCGCCAACGGCAGCGTGAGGTGGAAATGGGGAGCCGGACGATGAGGTCTTTGCGTTTGCTAGGTGCGGCAGTGGCAATGCTGCTATCGCTTGGATCGGTCGTTCAGGCGGAGACGACGTTGCGCATCGGCCTCGCCGAGGACCCGGATATTCTCGATCCCACTCTCGCGCGCACCTATGTCGGACGCATCGTGTTCGCCTCCTTCTGCGACAAGCTGTTCGACATCGACGAACATCTCAACATCGTTCCCCAGCTGGCGCTGTCCTATGAGACCTCCGCTGATGGAAAAGCGATGACCATCAAGCTGCGGCCCGGCGTCAAATTCCAGGACGGCGAACCGCTCGACGCCGAAGCCGCAAAATTCTCGATCGAACGCCACATGACGATGCCGGGCTCGTTCCGCAAATCGGAGCTGTCGAGCGTCGATCACGTCGAGGTAGTCGATCCCCTCACCATCAAGCTCGTCCTCAAACGGCCCTACGCGCCGCTGATCGCCCAGCTCACCGATCGCGCCGGCATGATGGTATCGCCGAAAGCGGCTAAGGAAGAAGGCGACAAGTTCGGAATGCACCCGGTTTGCGCCGGCCCCTACAAATTCGTCGAACGCGTCCCGCAGGACCGCATCGTGTTCGAGAAGTTCGCCGACTACTGGAACAAGGACAATGTCTTCATCGACCGCGTGGTGTTCTATCCGATCGTCGATTCGACGGTGCGACTGGCCAATCTGAAATCCGGTTCGCTCGACCTGATCGAACGCGTGCTCGCCACCGACATCAAGGACGTCCGCTCCGATCCGAATCTGGTGCTGTCGACGGCGCCCGAACTCGGCTATCTCGGCCTCACCATCAACATCGCCAACGACAAGAACAAGGGGCCGCTCAGCCAGTCGGAAAAGGTGCGGCAGGCACTCGATTTGTCGATCGACCGCGAGGCGCTCAACCAGGTCGTGTTCAACGGCGAGTTCACGCCGGGTAATCAATGGGTCAGCCCGACGCATCCCTACTACCAGAAGTCGTTTCCGATCCAGCCGCGAGACGTCGCCAAGGCCAAGGCGTTGTTGAAGGAAGCCGGCGTCAAGCTGCCCGTCACCGTCGACTACATGGTCACGCAGGGACCGGAGAACGAAGCGGTGGCCCAGGTGGTGCAGTCGATGGCCGCCGAAGCGGGCTTCGATCTGAAAATCCGGGTGGTCGAATTCGCAACCGCCTTCAAGGAGGCGCAGGCCGGCAATTTCCAGATTTTCCAGATTCCCTGGAGCGGCCGGATCGATCCCGACGCCAATGTCTACGTATTCATGCACAGCAAGGCGCCACAGAACGACGGCGGCTACTCCAATCCTGAAGCCGACAAGCTGATGGACGACGCCCGTCTGGTCGTGGACCCCGCACAACGCAAGGCGATCTATGAGAAGCTCACCAAGGTCCTGCTCACCGATTTGCCGATCATCTACCTCTATCATCGCACGATGCTGATCGCGCATACCAAAAAGCTCGAAGGCTACAAGCAGATGCCGGATGGACTGGTCCGAGTGGTCGGACTGAAGCTGAAGTGAACGGCAAGCGGGCAACTCAGCCATGCTGAACTTCCTCGCCAAGCGCATCGCCCAACTGATACCGACGCTGTTTTTTGTGTCGGTGCTGATCTTCTCGTTGCAGCATTTGCTGCCGGGCGATCCAGCTTTGGTGATGGCCGGCGAGGAGCGAGACCCCGCCGTCATCGAGCAGATCCGCCAGCAATATCGGCTCGATCGCCCGATTCCGGTGCAATATTTCTATTGGGTGAAAGGCGTGCTGTCGGGCGATTTCGGCGAATCGCTCCGCAACAAGGAGCCGGTGCTCAATCTGATCGCGGAGAAATTGCCGGTCACGCTGCAATTGGCATCGATGGCGATTTTGATCGCTTTCCTGATCGGCATCCCGGCAGGCATCGTATCGGCGGTCAAAAAGGATACCGCCTGGGACTATGGCGCCAACCTGTTCGCGCTATGGGGCATCTCGACGCCCAATTTCTGGCTCGGGATCATGCTGATCTTCCTGTTCTCGATCGAACTCGGCTGGCTGCCGGCCTCAGGCTATGTGCCGCCGTCGGAGGACTGGCGCGCCAGCCTTGCCTCTACCGTCATGCCGGCCTTCGTGCTCGGAAACGCGATCGCCGCGATCCTGATGCGACACACCCGCGGCGCGATGCTGCAGGTGCTCGACAGCGACTATATCCGCACCGCACGGGCGAAGGGGCTTTCGGAGACGACGGTTATCCTGAGACACGCCTTGCGCAATGCGCTGACGCCGGTCATCACGCTCGGTGCACTCGAACTCGGCACGTTGTTGTCAGGCGCAGTGCTGACCGAGCAGATCTTTTCGATTCCCGGATTCGGCAAACTGATCGTCGATGCCGTATTCAATCGCGACTATGCGGTGGTTCAGGGCGTCGTGCTGGTGACCGCAACCGTCTACATCACGCTGAACCTGATCGCCGATCTCGCCTACATGCTGGTCAACCCGCGGCTGAGGGCATAGCCATGGCCGATGCGACGCTGGGCAGTCTTGCCGCAAGCACTGAGGTCGATATGGAAAGCCCGGCGCGCCGTGCGCTGCACCGGCTGCTCCGGCGCAAGGGCGCGGTGATCGGACTGGTCGTCATCGCGACCTTCATCATGCTCGCAATATGTGCGCCGCTGATCGCCCCTTATGACCCGATCGCGAGCAGCTGGTCGCTGGTCCGCAAGCCGCCGTCATCGGCGCATTGGTTCGGCACCGACGAACTCGGCCGCGACGTGCTCAGCCGGGTGATCTATGGCGCGCGGGCCTCGCTGATGGCAGGCGTGATCTCGGTCGGAATTGCGCTCGGCATCGGCGTGCCGTTCGGCTTGCTGGCCGGCTATCGCGGCGGCTTCGTCGATGCCCTGATCAGCCGCATCACCGACGCGATGCTGGCCTGCCCGTTCCTGATCCTCGCCATTGCGCTGGCGGCTTTTCTCGGTCCGAGCCTTCGCAATGCGATGATCGCGATCGGCATTTCGGCCACGCCGGTCTTTATCCGGCTGACCCGCGGCCAGGTCATGAATGTGAAAGTCGAAGATTATGTCGAGGCGGCGCGCGCCGTCGGCAATCCGCCGTGGCGGATCGTGGTGGTGCATATCCTGCCGAACGTCGTACCGGCCCTGCTGGTGCAGGCGAGCCTCTCGATTGCGGCCGCGATCATCGCCGAAGCCGCACTGTCATTTCTCGGCCTCGGCCAGCAACCGCCGGCGCCATCCTGGGGCAGCATGCTCAATTCGGCGCAGCGATTCCTGACCAGCGCACCGTGGATGGCGCTATGGCCGGGCCTTGGAATTTTCCTCGTCGTGCTCTCGTTCAATCTGGTCGGTGACGGCTTGCGCGACGCGCTCGACCCACGCGAACGCTAAATCACCAGTTCGCGCATCACGCGGCGGCAATCCATCTCGAATTCGAGATCAAGCACCGGCGGCCGGGCGAAATGCCAGGTCAGGCCCGAGCGCAACGCGCCGCGGCGAACCAGTTCGTCGGCAAGCACGGGGTGGAAGTCGCGCACCGAATAGGCCTGAGCGGCGGTAGTTTCCTGCCAGCCGAATCCGAACGCACGAAGCCGCTCCTCCATCTGTCCGACCGTGCACTGAACCTTTTCCCTCAGCGCTTCCAGGCTGGTGTCGCGATAGCGCACGATCCGTTCCGGATAGCTGCCGCTGCCGCCGCGGGTCTCGGCACCGCCCGCGATGACGAAGGAAGGCGCACCGTGGCTGCTCGGCCGAATCAACGAGAACGCATAGAACGACGGCTCGGCCGGCGGATCGATCTCAAGGCAGACATTGCTGCGCGCCACCGGATTGGTGGTGCCGTCGAACAGGCCCCATTCCGCCAGCGTCCTGACGTAGTGCTCGTTGAACTTGCGAAAGCCGTCCTCGCTGACCACCGCCGGCGAACGCAACTCGCAGGCGCAGAACGCTGTCAGCGGCCGTCCCGCTGCCTGGATATAGCTCGCGATCCGGGCAAAGCCCTCCGCCAGCGGCAGCAGCCGGTCGAACCGGACGCGCTCGATCTCGAACCCCGGATTGGCCTGGGCCCCGCTTGAATACTGAAACACCGCCGGGATGAAGCGATAATTGCCGGCTGGAAAATCCTGCGTGGTCATGTCTGTTCCCCTGATTGCTCCACTACCATGGCATGTGAACCGCGCTGGCGCCATCGGCCACAGCGCAGGAGGCTCGTCACGGCGGCAGGTCAGGACAGCCAGCCAAAATGCAAACGGCGGCCGAAGCCGCCGCCGCACCGGTCCAACCAGCAAAAGCTCAGGTTGGTTTCAGGGCCTTTGGTCCCAGCTCGAAATCGGCGATCTCCCGCGCCCGCTCGGATTCGGCGCCGGCGCGGTGATCGGTGGCGATCGCCACATAGACCGCCGGCAGCACGAACAGCGTGAACAGCGTTCCGATCGACATGCCGGCGACGACCACGAGACCGATCGAGAACCGGCTCGCCGCGCCGGCGCCGCTCGCCGTTAGCAGCGGAATGAGGCCGGTGACCATCGCCGCCGTCGTCATCAGGATCGGGCGGAGCCGCACCCGCGCCGCCATCTCGATTGCCGAGCGCCGGTCGAGTCCCTCATTGACCTGCAGCTCGTTGGCGAATTCGACCATCAGAATGCCGTGCTTGCTGATGAGCCCGACCAGCGTCAGGAGACCGACCTGGGTATAGATATTCATGGTGGCGACGCCCAGGAACAACGGCAACAGCGCGCCGACGATCGCCATGGGCACGCTGATCATGATGACCAGCGGATCGCGCAGGCTTTCGAATTGCGCTGCCAGCACCAGGAAGATGATGACCAGCGCGAAACCGAAGGTGATCGCGAGCTGATTGCCTTCCTGCACATATTGACGGGCATCCGCCAGATAATCGTGGCTGAAGCCGGCCGGCAGCTTCTTGGCCTGGCTTTCGAGGAAATCCACGGCCTGCCCGACCGTCACACCCGGCATCGGCACCGCCTGGAAGGTCGCCGAGTTCAGCTGGTTGTAGTGCGTGAGCGCGTTGGGATCGGTGCCGGTCTCGATCGACACCAGGGTCGACAGCGGCACCTGCTTGCCGGTCGCGGTCGGCACGTAATATTCGCCGAGCGATTCCGGCGACAGCCGCTTGTCGCGCGGCACCTGCGGGATCACCTGATACGAACGCCCCTGCAGGTTGAAGCGGTTGACGTAGTTGCCGCCGAGCAGGGTTGCCAGCGTATTGCCGATGCTCTGCATGGTGATGCCGAGATCGCTGGCCTTGGTGCGGTCGATCTTGATCCGCACCACCGGCTGGTTGAAATCGAGGTCGCTGTCGCTGACGATGAACAGGCCGCTCTTGCGTGCCGCCTCCTTCAGCTTCTGCATCTGCTCATAGACCGCCTGGAAGCCGTTGGTCGAATAGATCACCATCTGCACCGGCAATCCGCCAGGGCCGCCGGGCAATGGCGGCAGGTTGAAAGCGAAGGCCTGGATGCCGGGGATCTTGCTGAGCTCGGCCTGCACCAGCGGCTTCAGCTTGATCGAGGAGCGCTTGCGCTCGTCCCACGGCTTCAGCAGCATGCCGGCGATACCGCCCTGCGGACCGTTGATGCCGTTGAGAACGAAGCGCAGATCGGTCTCCGGAAACTTGGCGAACGCCTTGTCGAGCTCATCGCCATAATAATTGGAATAGTCGATATTGGCGTATTTGGGCGCCTTGGTCACCGCGAACACGATGCCCTGGTCTTCCTCCGGCGCCAGCTCCTTCGAAGTGTGCATATAAAGGAAGCCGACCAGCCCCAGGATGGTCAGCGCGAACATCGCGGTGATCGGGCGATAATCGAGCGAGCGATCGAGCTGACGGCCGTACCAGCGCGTCAGCGCGCCGAAGACCTTGTTGACGAGCTTGGCGAACCGCCCCTCCTCGGCGCTCTTGAGGAAGATCGAGCACATCATCGGCGACAGCGTCAGCGCGATTACGCCGGAGACGATCACCGAACCGGCCAGCGTGAAGGCGAATTCACGGAACAACGCGCCGGTGAGACCGCCGAGAAAACCGATCGGCGCGTACACCGCGGCGAGCGTGATCGTCATCGAAATGACAGGCCCGACAATTTCGCGCGCGCCCTGCATGGCGGCCTGCACCGGAGGTTTACCCTCCTCCAGATGCCGATGGATATTCTCCACCACCACGATGGCGTCGTCGACGACCAGGCCGATCGCCAGCACCATCGCCAGCAATGTCAGCAGATTGATGCTGAAGCCCATGATCAGCATCAGGCTGCAGACACCGACCAGCGACAACGGAATGGTGACCACCGGGATGACGACGGAACGGAGCGAAGCCAGGAACAGGAAGATGACGACGATCACGATGATGATCGCTTCGCCCAGCGTTTTCTCCACCTCGTCGATCGACGATTGAATGAAGGCGGTCGAGTCGTAAGCCACCTTCATCTTCATCGACGGCGGCAGATTGCGTTCGATCTCGGGGAACAGGGCACGGACGCCCTTGACCAGCGTCAGCGGGTTGCCTTGCGGGGTTGCCTGCACGCCGATGAAGATCGCGTGCTCGCCGTTGAAGGCGACGCTGGCGTCCCAGCTCTGGGCGTCAAGTTCGACGGTGGCGATGTCCTCCATCCGAACGAAGCCGCCGTCCTTGGCCTTGACGATCATGCGCTTGAACTGCTCGATGTTCTGCAGATCGGTATTGGTCGAGACGTTGGAGACGATGAAATAGCCCTTGGACTGGCCCGCCGCCGCCTGGAAATTGTTGGCTGCGATCGCGGCGGCAACATCGGAAGGCGAGACGCCGCGGCCGGCCATGCGGACGGGGTCGAGCCACAGCCGCATCGCGAAGGTCTGGCCGCCGAGAATGTCGGCTGACGCCACGCCGTCGACCGTGGAAAGCACCGGCTGCACCACGCGCGTCAAATAATCGGATATCGCCGCGCCCGACAGCTCGTCGCTGGAGAAGCCGAGATACATCACGGCGGTGGTCTGGCCGGTGGTCTTGGTCACCACCGGATCGTTGGATTCCTTCGGGATGAGATATT
Organism: Bradyrhizobium sp.; assembly: GCA_035547995.1. GTDB lineage: Bacteria > Pseudomonadota > Alphaproteobacteria > Rhizobiales > Xanthobacteraceae > Bradyrhizobium. The sequence continues at coordinate 15,105 of DASZTN010000161.1, forward strand.
TGACCGAGTTCACCTTGGCGAGCACTTCGGTGAGCGCCTGGTCCGGATCGAAGTTCAGCTTGATATAGACCTGGATGGTGCTGGTCCCGAGTACCGAGGACGACGTCATGTAGTCGACGCCTTCGGCCGAGGCGACCGCCTGCTCGATCGGCGTGGTAATGAATCCCTGGATCAGATCGGCCGACGCGCCGGGATAGACGGTCGTGATGTTGACGACCGTGTTCGACAATTTCGGATATTGCCGGATCGGCAGGCTGGTCGCCGCCTTGAAGCCGATCAGCAGGATCAGCAGGCTCACGACAACAGATAATACCGGCCTCTTGATGAAGATGTCGGTCCAGACCATCGCGGACAGGCTCCTGAACTTCTAGTAGCGTTTTCGAGCGAAGTGGATACCGGCTCGCGTGAGGAAAACGCGTCAAAACAAGGATCTAAAGTCCGGTTCTGACTTAATCAGAACCGCAAGGCCTTAATAGCGCGGCGGCTGGGCCGGAATCGGCGGCGGCGGATCGGTCGAGATCGATACCGCCGCGCCCGACTGCAGCTTGAGCTGGCCTACGGCAACGACGCGGTCGCCCGGCTTCAGCCCGCTCAGAATCACGGCCCGGCCATCGGCCCGGTCGCCGGTGCGCACGAAGGTGCGAACCGCGCTCAGGCTGGTCTTGCCATCGTTCTCTTTCTTCTCGTTCACGACGAAAACGGAATCGCCGTAAAGCGTGTAATCGACGGCTGTTTCGGGAACGGTGATGACCGGCGGCTTGTCCGGCAGCACGACCGTCACCGTCGTGAACATGCCGGGCTTCAGGATGTGCTCGGGATTGGCAATCGTCGCCTGCACATGGATGTTGCGCGTGTCGGCCGAGATCTGCGGCTCGATCGCGGTGATCTTTCCTTCGAAGGTGCGGCCCGGATAGGCATCGACCGCAAGCCGCACGGTCTGTCCGGTCTTGAGCTCTGCGCTGTCCTTTTCCGTGACGGTGAAGTTGGCATAGAGGGTCGACAGGTCCGTCAGCGACACGATCTGGGTGCCGGCGGTGAGGAACTGACCGACCTCGACGTGACGTACACCGAGCACGCCATCGAACGGCGCGCGCACCAGTTTCTGCGAAATGATTGCTTCGGTCTTGGCGATGCCGGCCTTGGCCTGGTCATAGGCCGCTTGCGCCTGATCGACCGTCGATTGCGGACCGAACTGATGTGCGGCAAGCTGCTTGGCGCGATCCAGTGACAGCTCGGCGACGATGGCCTGCGCCTTGAAGCTGGCAAGATCGCCCTGCTCGGGACCGTCGAACAATTGCACCAGCGGCGTTCCCTGCTTGACCGACGCACCCGCGGTAAACATGATATCGGTGACGCGGCCGCCGACATCCGTGGTGACGTCGACCTGGTGCACGGCGGCGAGGTCGCCGACCGCCGTCAGCAGGTTCGGCACGACTTCGGACTTGGCTTCCGCCACGGCGACGGGCGTCGGCGGCGGCTTGTTGTTGGCGAAGAACTGCTTGATGGCGTGGTCGCGGAACGCATTGAAGCCGACCAGCGCGCCGACCAGCAGGAGCAGCAACAGCCCGACAATGATGAACCAGCGCACCATCCTGACCGGACGCGCGCGTTGCTTTTCGACGATCGGCTTGCCCGCGATGTGAGCTTCGGTCGCAATGTTCATGTCATGCACTTTCTGCAATTGCGGATTGACCGCAGTCCTCCGACAACGCCCGCTCCAGATGCGAGGCAATCGCGGTTTCACGGAGGCCGATGCCGCGAAGAATGAATTCGCAAAGCTGCCGTTCGAGATCGGTCGCCTCGCCGTAGGTGAGGCAGGGCACTGCCGGCAGCCTTGCCAGCGCCGCGGTCAGCACCGTGTGATGCGCGAACCAGAACAGGTTCAGCGGCTCGCCGCCGATGTGCGAGGCTTCTCCCGCCGCCACGGCGTGGTCCAGCGAGGCGGTGAACACCGGCCCGATCAGATTGCCGACCTTTGCGTAGAGGATGCGGGCGAATTCGCCGTCATCGAGATGGCTGGTGGCCATCAGCCGGAGGCGCTGCGCCTCTTCTTCTTCGGCCCCGGCCGATATCTGCAGGAAATGCCGCACCATGCCTGTGACCAGCGACACCAGCGTGGCGGTGGAAGGCTCCTGGCCGAGCAGATGAGCCAGTTGCGGATCGGCCTCGCACTCGTCGGCGAGGATCTCGGCGTAAAGCGCCGCCTTCGATGGGAAATGTTTGAACAGCAGCCCCTCGGAAATGGCGGCGGCTGCAGCGACGCTCTTGGTCGTCGTCCCGGCAAAGCCATGACGTGCAAAGCAACGCTTCGCCGCGCCCAGGATGAGCTGACGTCGCAGGTCGCTAGTCATGCGCAGGCTCGACATGAGGCGCGTGAGTATTCACTCACCTCGAAGATGTCAAGAATTGGTTACCGCTCTGCACAGGACGGCGCGGTCGCCCGGCGAACCGAATCAACTTCCAAGCTATTGAATTCAGAACGTTTTCTGTTCGCGCGCCGAGCACTTCCGCCCCCGATGCGGGGGCGGAAGGCGATGAGGCGTTTTGGCGCAGGCTCAGATCGGGCTAAATCCGAGAGCGCCGCGGATGCGGTTGACGATGAAGGTGCCGTCACGGCTGGCGAGCACCCGCTCCAGATTGGCGCCGTCGATCTTCACGGTGGCGAAACGCGGCCCGGTCGAAACGTCCTGCAGGCTTGAGGCGAAGGATTCGATCTCGGCCATGGTCGAAATCGGCTTGGCATCGGCGATGCCGCTCGCTTTCGCGATGCCGACGAGATCGACGGTAGAAGCGGTATGGCTCGCTTGCCCGCCGGTCTCGCCATAACGCTCATTGTCGAGCACGACGATGGTGAGATTCTTCGGCTTCTGCAGGCCGACGGTGGCGAGGCTGCCGATGCCCATCAGCATCTCGCCATCGCCGGTAATCACCAGCACCGGCATTTTCGGCTGCGCCAGCGCCACGCCGAGCCCGATCATCACGGCGCCGCCCATGGCGCCCCAGAGATAGAAGTTGCGATCATGATCGCCGGCCGCAGCGATATCATAGGTGGAAGCGCCGAGGCCGCCGACCACCACGGCATCGCCGCGCTTGGCCAGCAGGCTGGAGACGACGCTGCGCCGTTCGAGAAGGTTGGCTTTGTTCATTTCACGAACACCTTTGCACCGATCAGACGCTGGGACAGCAGAACCGCGGTCGGCGTGCAGGCGTTATACGCCTGCCCTGCGGCCGCCTCGACGACATCGCGCACTTCGTCCGCGTGCGACGCCCGCAGCACCTTGACGCCGGACAGTTCGAACACGCCCTGCGTGCTCGATCCCATCGGCACCTGCCACGGATTGAACTCGCCCCATTCGCCGCGCATCGTCACCAGCGTCAGGAAGGGGAAACGGAGGATCTGGGTGAGCGAGAACATGTTGATGCAGTTGCCGACGCCGCTCGACTGCATCAGCAGCACGCCGCGCTGGCCGCCGACCCAGGCGCCCGCCAGTAGCGCCACCCCCTCCTCTTCCGTCGTCAGGGGCACCGCCCGCATCGACGGGGTCTCCAGTACCCGGTTGATGAGCTGGGCATGCCCGGCATCGGGCACATAGGGCACTTGACGGACGTCGAAGCGCTGCAGGATCGTAAAGATATCTTCCGGCCAGGCCGGCTGGGTATCGGAAGCCGCATCGGCGTGCATTTTCATTTCCGGTCAGTTGACAAGGTGAGCATTCGCGGCGGGACTGTAGACGGCACAGCTATTTCCGAAAGTGCGAAAACGGCATATCGCTCCGCATAAAGAGTATGGCAGCATGAACGTGGATTCACGAGAGCTGGCGGCCCATTTCGATCTCGAGCGGCTGACGGCGGAATTCTATGCCGACCCCTACCCCACCTATCGTGCACTGCGGGAGCACGAGCCGGTCAAGCGGCTGCCGAACGGATCCTATTTCCTGACCCGCTATGACGACCTGATCACCGCCTACAAGAGCACGAAACTTTTCAGTTCCGACAAGAAGCGCGAGTTCGCGCCGAAATACGGCGACTCCCTGCTCTACGAGCACCACACCACCAGCCTCGTCTTCAACGATCCACCTGCCCACACCCGCGTCCGGCGCCTGATCACCGGAGCGCTGTCGCCGCGCGCGATCGCGGAGATGGAGCCCGATCTGATCCGGCTGGTGGACGGCTTGCTCGACACACTCGGGACCAAGGGCGAGGTCGAGTTGATCGGCGATTTCGCCACCACCATTCCGGTCGAGGTGATCGGCAACCTGCTTGACGTGCCGCACCAGGAACGCGCGCCGCTGCGCGGCTGGTCGCTCGCGATCCTCGGAGCGCTGGAGCCGGTGATCGGCGCGGAAACCTTCGCGCGGAGCAACAGGGCCGTGAAGGAATTTCTCGATTATCTCGAAACTCTGGTCGAGCGCCGGAGAGCCAAGCCCGGCAATCCCGAACGCGATGTGCTGACGCGCCTGATCCAGGGCGAAGACAACGGTGAGCGGCTGACTCCGAAGGAATTGCTGCACAACTGCATCTTCCTGCTCAACGCCGGACACGAGACCACGACCAATCTGATCG
>DASZTN010000162.1:0-44993 GCA_035547995.1 Bradyrhizobium sp.
CGCACCCACATCGCCGCCGCGCGCGCCACCGGCTTGCCGCTGGTGATTCACACCCGCGAAGCCGACGAGGATTGCGGCCGCATCCTCGAAGAGGAAATGGCCAAGGGTGCGTTTCACGCCGTGCTGCATTGCTATACCGGCGGCCGCGAGCTGGCGATGAAGGCGATTGCGCTCGGGCTTTCGATTTCGTTCACGGGAATTCTGACCTTCAAGAAGTCGCAAGGCTTGCGGGATCTCGCTGCGGAACTGCCGGCCGACCGCATCATGGTCGAGACCGACTCGCCTTATCTGGCGCCCGGCAAATTCCGCGGCAAGCGCAATGAGCCTGCCTACGTGGTGGAAACGGCCAAGGTACTGGCGGAAACCCGCGGCGTTTCGCTTCAGGAGATTTCGCGGCAGACGACCGAGAATTTCTTCCGCCTGTTCAGCAAAGTGCCGGCGGTGAGCACCGCATGACCCTGGCGCTGACCATTCTCGGCTGCGGTTCTTCCGCCGGCGTGCCGCGGCCCGCGCTGGGCTGGGGCGCCTGCGATCCGACCAATCCGAAGAACCGGCGCCGCCGCTGCTCGTTGATGGCGGAGCGGACATCCCACGATGGCGTGACGCGGGTCGTCATCGATACCTCGCCGGATCTGCGCGAGCAGCTGATCGACGCCGAGGTCGATCACATCGACGCCGTCTTCCTGACCCATGAACATGCCGACCAGACCCACGGCATCGATGACCTGCGCTCGGTCGTGATGCATCAGCGGCGACGGATTCCGGTTTATCTGAACCAGTCGACCGCCAAGGACATCATCGCCCGATTCTCCTATTGCTTCCTGTCACCGCCTGGGAGCGACTACCCGCCGATCCTTGATCGTCGATCGATCGAAGCCGGAGAAAGCCGCAGCATTGAAGGGAAGGGCGGGGCGCTGACGCTTTCGGCCTTCATCGTTCAGCATGGACAGATCCCGGCGCTCGGCTATCGGATCGCAGATGCCGCCTATACGCCCGATCTCAACGACATCCCGCCCGAAAGCTGGCCCTATCTGGAAGACCTCGAGCTCTGGATCGTCGACGGCCTGCGCTATGCGGCGCATTCGAGTCATTTCAGCATCAATGATGCACTCGCCTGGATCGATCGATTCAAGCCGAAGCGGGCCGTGATCACCAATATGCATGCCGACCTTGACTACGAGGTACTGCGCCAGAGCCTGCCCCCCAACGTCATCCCGGCCTATGACGGCATGCGGCTGACGCTCGAACGGTCGGGTTGAAGCATGATTGCTTTTGGTTGAAGCGCGGAGCTATCATTGCCGGGAGCGAAGCGACGAAGCAATGACGGCTAATCCTTGCCGGCTGGTGCCGGCAACCCAAGCGCTTTGATCGCCGTCGCGGGCGTTGCTAAAGCGCAATGGATTTTAGTTGAATCGGCAGCCTATCCGCACACTCGCTTCGCCTCTCCCGCTTGCGGGGGAGGCCGGATCGCATCCGAAAGATGCGATCCGGGTGGGGGAAACTCTGTCCACTCGAACCACCATGAATTGCTGCGACACCCCCACCCCGACCCTCCCCCGCAAGCGGGAGAGGGAGCGCAGTCCCCGCCGTTGCAATTCAACCTAATCTCATCACGCTCTAGGCCGATATCGCTTTTGCCGAGTGCACCTGGTCGCGCAGCACGAATTTCTGGATCTTGCCGGTCGAGGTTTTCGGGATCGATCCGAACACCACCGCCTTCGGCGTCTTGAAACCTGACATGTGGCTGCGGCAGAAGGCGATGATCTCGGCTTCGGTCGCGCTCGCATTGTCCTTCAATTCCACGAAGGCGCAGGGCACTTCGCCCCATTTTGCATCGGGCTTGGCCACCACGGCGGCAAACAGCACGGCGGGATGCTTGTAGAGGATGTCCTCGACCTCGACCGAGGAAATGTTCTCGCCGCCGGAAATGATGATGTCCTTTGAACGGTCCTTGATGATGACATAGCCATGCTCATCGAGCACGCCTAGGTCGCCGGTGTGAAACCAGCCGCCGGCAAACGCTTCCTGCGTGGCCCCCTCGTTCTTCAGATAGCCCTTCATCACGATATTGCCGCGGAACATGACCTCGCCCATGGTCTCGCCGTCGCGCGGCACTTCCTGCATGGTTTCCGGATCGATCACCGAGACTGCTTCCTGCAGCGGATAGGATACGCCCTGGCGGCGCTTGAGCTGGGCGCGCTGCTCGGCCGAAAGATCATCCCAGCCCGGCTGCTCGGCGCAGACGGAGGCGGGGCCGTAGACTTCCGTCAGGCCGTAGACGTGAGTGAGTTTGATGCCGATGCGTTCGGCGCCTTCGAGCACCGCGACCGGCGGCGCCGCGCCCGCGATCAATCCGAAGATAGGACGACCAGCTGCGCCTTGCGGTGCGTTGGGCGCGTTGATCAGCGTGTTGTAGACGATCGGCGCCCCGCACATATGGGTGACGCCATGCCTTGGGATCAGTTCGAAGATCTTGGCCGGATCGACCTTGCGCAGGCAGACATTGATGCCCGCGGTCGCCGCCATGGTCCATGGGAAGCACCAGCCGTTGCAGTGGAACATCGGCAGCGTCCACAGATAGACCGGGTGCTGACCGAGATTGCCGGCCAGGATATTGCTGACCGCGTTGAGATAGGCGCCGCGATGATGAGTCACCACGCCCTTCGGATTGCCGGTCGTGCCCGACGTGTAGCTGAGCGCGATCGCATCCCATTCGTCATCGGGCCGCATCGCTGCGAAAGCGGGATCGCCCTGTGCGAGCGCCGCTTCATATTCCATTTCGCCGATGCGCTTGCCGCCGGCGAAAGCCTTGTCGTCGACGTCGATCACCGCCGGCCTTACGCCCTTCATCAGCGTCAGGGCTTCGCTGATCACGCCGGCAAATTCCGGATCGACCAGGATCAGCTTCGCGCCGCCGTGATCGAGCTGGAACGCGATCGAAGGCGCATCGAGACGGATATTCAGCGCATTGAGAACGGCGCCCGCCATCGGCACTGCGAAATGCAGCTCATTCATCGCCGGGATGTTCGGCAGCATCGCCGCGACCGTGTCACCGCGGCCGATATTCCGGCTGGCCAGGAAGGAGGCAAAGCGCCGGCAGCGCGTATAGGTCTCGGACCAGGTGAAGACGCGGTCTTCATAGACCGTAGAGATATGGTTCGGATAGACCGCCGCCGCGCGCGCCAGAAAACTCAGCGGCGTCAGCGGTACATAATTGGCCGGCGTCTTGGGCAAACCGAGATCGTATTGGCTTTGGCTGGCACCCATTGGTCCCACCTTTCATCGAAACGTTCGACTGCTGCCGCGCCGTCGGGACGGCGCGACAAAAAGAACCTGTCTCAACAGATAGATATGCGAAGATCTTGATCCGGCGAAGTAGAATTACATGCTACAGAAAGCCAATCGAAAGCCACGGGAAGATCGCCACCACGGCAAGGCCGATCAATAGCGCCAGCATATAGCCCCAGATCGGCTTGATGCCCTCGGCGGGATCGACGCGGCCGATGGCGCAGGCCGCATAATAGCCAACGCCGAACGGCGGTGCGAACAGGCCGACGCCCATCGCGAGGATGATGATCATCGCGTAATGGACCTCGTGGACTCCGACCTGCCGCGCGATCGGAAACAGCAGCGGCCCGAACAGAACGACCGCCGGAATGCCTTCGAGCACGCTGCCGAGGATCGTGAAGGCCACGATTGAAACCGCGATGAATGACGCCGCCCCACCGGGCAGGCCGGTCATGGCGGCGGCAAGCGAGCGTGAGAAGCCGGACTGGGTCAATCCCCAGGCCATGCCGGTGGCGGCGCCGATGATCAGCAGGATCGCTCCGGACAGGCAGGCGGTATCGACCAGCATCGGTCCCAGCCGCCGCCAATCGAAACGGCGGTAGATCAAAAGGCCGATGACGAAGCTGTAGACGATGCCGATGGTCGAAACCTCGGTCGCGGTGGCGATGCCCTCGACGACGGCGGCGCGGATGACGAAGGGCAATGTCAGCGAGGGCAGGGCGATGATGAAGCTCTTGAAGATTTCGCCGGCGCTGGCGCGCCTTACATGGCTCAGATCCTCATGGCGATAGCGCCACCATACCAGTCCGGCGAGCGTGACCGCGAGCACCACGCCCGGCAGCAGACCGCCGGTGAACAGCGCCGAGATCGACACGCCGGTCACCGAGCCGATCGTGATCAGCACCAGACTCGGCGGGATGGTCTCGGTTTGCGCGCCGGTTGCAGCCAATAGCGCGACGAGGTCGCCGGGCTTGGCGCCGCGCTGCTTCATCTCCGGAAACAGCACCGGCGCCACGGCGGCCATATCGGCCGCCTTCGAGCCCGAAATTCCGGATACCAGATACATTGCACCGAGCAGCACATAGTGCAGACCGCCGCGCACATGGCCGAGCAGGCTGGCCAGGAACGACACCATGGCGCGTGCCATGCCGGTCATCTCGATCAGCAGGCCCAGAAACACGAATAACGGCACCGCCAGCAGGATGATATGGCTCATGCCTTCATCCATGCGGCCGACCAGCACCATCAGCGGCGTGTGTGTCGTCAGCGCCAGATAGCCGTAGATCGCCAGCCCAAAGCCGAACGCGATGGGAACGCCGGCGAATACGCAGAAGCCGGCGACGCCGACAAAGAAGATCACCAGATTGAGATTGCCGAGCGGCCGCAGCCACGGCTGTGCCAGCCAGAACAGGCCGAACAGCACGGCCACGGACAGAGCAGCGGCCAGCACGATTTTGAAATTGCCGGTCCGCGCCAGCCGCAGCAACGCAAACAGCGCCATCAGGCAGTTGCCGATCGGCAGCGCGATCGCCCGCCAGATATTGGGGATCTGGAGCGCCGGCGTGGTGATGAAGCTCTCCTCGTAGGCATAGTTGTAGGACGGCCAGATGATCAGCAGCAGGAACGCCAATGCCGCGCAGGTCGCCACCACATCGAGATAGGCCCGCATCGCCGGCCTCGCGCTACCCACGACCGCGGTCATCCGCATGTGCTCGCCGCGGCGGAATGCCACCGCAGCGCCAAGCATCGCCAACCACAGGAACAGGATCGAGGCCAGCTCATCCGACCAGATCAAGGGCTGACGCAGCACGTAGCGCCAGATCACCCCGGCGAACAGGATCACGATCTCGGCGACCACGAGAATGGCCGCCGGGATCTCAACGAGCATGCCGAGACATGCATCGAGTGAGGCGGCGATCGAACGGCGGGGAGAGGACGTCACCTCGCCGATCGTTACTTCCGTGAATTCGATCTGAACCATGGCCGCGATCCTTCCGGCTGATGGTTAGGACAGTTTGCCGACGGCCTTTTCCAGCAGTGCCCATGCCTCCTCGCCGTATTTGCCCTTCCATTCGGCATAGAAGCCGGCGGAGCGGAGCTTCTCGCGGAACGGCGCAACATCCGGCTGGTTGAAGATCAAGCCCTTGGCGGCAAGATCATTCTTCACCGTTGCGTTGAGCCGTTCGGTGTCTGCACGGGCCTTGACCGCGGCCGCATTGATATTCCTGGCCACGATGGGCCTGACATCCTCGGGCAGGGCTTCCCAGGCGGCACGGTTGGCGAGGAACCAAAAGCCGTCCCACATATGGTTGGTCAGCGAACAATATTTCTGCACTTCGTAGAGCTTGGCAGTGGAAATCAGCGCCAGCGGATTTTCCTGGCCTTCGACAATCTTGGTCTGCAGCGCCGAATAGACTTCGCTGAAATTGATCGAGGCGGGCGCCGCATCGAACGCCTTGAACATCGAGGTCCACAAGGGCGAGACCGGCACGCGGATCTTGAAGCCCTTGTAATCGTCGGGGCCATTGATCGGCTTGGTCGAGGAGGTGGTCTGACGGAACCCGTTGTCCCAGATCTTCTCCATCGCCACGATGTTGGCCTTGGCGATCTGCGCGCGAATATAGCCCCCGAGATCGCCGTCCATGGCCTTCCAGACCGTGGGATAATCCGGGAACGCAAACCCTATGCCGTTGATCGAGGCCGCCGGCACCAGGGTGGCAAGGATCAGGCCCGACAGCGTGAAGAACTCGACGCCGCCGGAGCGCAGCTGGCTCAGCACGTCGGTATCGGAACCGAGCTGGTTGTTGGGGAACACCTGGACGTCGACGCGGCCATTGGTTTCGGTCTTGATCGCCGCGGACATTTCCTTGGCGCGGGTATTGAGCGGGTGCGAGTCCGGGAGATTGTTGGCAAATTTGTAGGTGAATTCGGCCTGCGATGCCCGCGCCACAAAGGGGGCACCGACGCTGCCCATGACGGCCGAAGCCGCGGTTGCCTTGAGCAGCGCGCGTCGTGAAAAACTCATCTGGTTTTCTCCCGTGGGACTTTTTGTCGTTGTGCGGCGCTATCCTATACGGACCCGACCTCGCCGGGTCACCTGCGATCTCGCCGAAGCCGCGTTATCTCAGCGCCGAAGCATCCCTGCAAGTTCGGCTTTCGGGCAAGTGGAGGCGTCTGGCGCGCTCCCCGGCCCGGGCAGCCACAGGGGACCTTCGACTCGGCAAGCGTCGGCTTGGTGCCGAAAGTCAGGCCCTCTCTCTAACCTATTGATGTAATTTAATTAAATACTCCGCCGCAGGGCGGCGCCTTCAGTTCCACAGCTGCCGGAGCCCTTTAAAATTCTCTCGCTGCCGTGGCGGACTTTCGTCCCCTTCTGAGAACGACAAGATTCGCGATCGCACCGGCGGCCATCAAAATGCTGGTGCCGATAAAGACCGCACGCATGCCGATGTGACCGCCAACGAATCCGCCGGCCAGGGGGCCCACGACCTGTCCGGTAAATTGCGACGACACCGAATAGCCGAGGATGGCGCCCGTGATGGCCTCCGGGACGTTATGGCGAATGACGCTGGCGATGGAAGGAAGGAGACCGCCAAGCGCCAGCCCCATCAGGAATCGCAGCAGGATCAACTGCCAGCCGCTGACCACGAAGGCCTGTGGAATCAACAGAAGCGCTGAGATCGCCAGGCACCCGATGATGACGGCCCGGTGGCCGACGCGGTCGGCGAGTTTACCGAGGTGAGAAGATGACAGGATGCTGCCCAACGCCGCCGCCGACATTACCAGACCTGCGACGAAGGTCACCCGGGAATGTTCGACAAGTTGTGCGACATACACGGTGATGATCGGCTCGATGGACATATTGGCCAGCGTCACCAACATACCGGTGGCCAGCATTGCAACGATCGGCCCTTTATCGGGAATCATCGACCAGCCGCCACGGGACTTGCCAGGTCCTGTCTTGCGCGGGCGCCGCTCTTCGCGAATGAGAAAAGTCGTGCCCAGGAACGTGATGAAGATGGTCGCACCGGCCAGCAGGAAGGTCGAACGAATGCCGATCAAGGGCGGCAGCACGCCGCCGACCAGTGGACCGACCAGGTTGCCGGCCATGATGCCGGAGGACAGCACACCGAGCGCCCAGCCGGAACGGGCTTTGGGCGTTTGTGCCGCGACCAGGATGGTCGAGCCCGATGCGTATCCGCCAAGCAATCCGGCGAGAAGCCGTAACGCCACCAGTTCGTAGACATTATGGGCCATGCCGATCAGCGACATCGCGATCGCCATGCCGAGACTGGCCCTGATCAGCATCAGCTTGCGGCCGTAGAGATCGGCGAGCCGACCCCACAGAGGCGCCGTCAATGCAGCGCTGAAGAAGGTCGCGCCAAAGGCGACGCCGGACCATTCGACGATCGCCGCGTGGCTGGTGACGCCGAGCTGTTCGACATAGAGCGGAAGGAACGGCAGCAGCAGCGTCATCGCCACGATCGTCGTGAACGATCCGAACACGCAGATGATGAGGTTTCGTCGCCATGGGCCGGCGTCGAGTATCGCGTCTCGATCTTCTGCTGTTGTGGTCATTGAATTGATGCGTGCGGAGTTGTCGAGCCTTCGCCCGTAGCGAGGCGGGACGTCGTCTCGCGATAGCAATCGCGGACACGCGAGTCCAGATAACGCAGCCCGTAGGCTATGCCACAGCGACAACCCAGTCCCGGCAACTCTGCGATGGAGCAATGCAAGCCGGCTCGTCGGCCAATCCGGGGGAAGAGGCCTCACTTCCTTTCAAGCGCAAGCGTGGGTGTAAGGATCAGGATCGGCATCGCTCCGAGCAGGATCGGAACCAGCGCCGCATCCACATTGCCGGCCGCATCCCACGCCGCGCCCGAGACAAATGAGATCAGCATTGCGAAACCGTAGCTGATGGCGAACGCCGCGGCCGACGTGCGCGCAACGTCATCGGGATTGCGACAAAGCAACGGGGCGAGGGCGAGTCCAAGCACCAATGCGGCGCCGCATGTAAGTCCGACAAGTCCGGCCCATAACACGGTCCAGTAGCTCGCCGAACTCATGATCCCGATCACAGAGAGAATGAACAGAAGCCCGAACAAAAGGTAAGGCCACCGCCTGCCCTGAAGCCTGTCCGCAATCAGCAGAAGCAGAAACGAGGTCGGGACCTGACCCAAATTGAGAGCCGTCAGGGCCGCACTGACGAGGTCCGGGCGGCCATTTCCATTCAGATAGGCCGGCAGAAATCCGTTGATGCAGAAATAGCTGCTGGTGACGCTCCCCAGGATCAGTCCGATGCGCCAATTGAGCCAGCTGTTCCATTCCGGAAGCCAATGCACCGGCCGGCTGATGACGACGCGCTGGCTCGAGCCCGGGTTCAATAGCGCAACCAGGATCGCGGTGCCGATCAACGGGATCGACCATATCCCCAGAGCCGGCCGCCAGCTTCCGAGATGCGGCAATACGAACGGCAGCATCGTTGCGACGGGAATGACCTCGCCAATGATCATGCCGTTCGAATAGACGGCGGTTCCGAACGCAGCCCGATCCGGAATCCATTCCCGCACCGCGGCCGCCATTGCCGGCTGCATGATGGCGATGCCCGAGCTCATGACGATGCTGGTCAGATATAATTGCCAGGCGTTGGACGATGCGGCCCGGAGTGCCGCGCCAATGGCCGTAATCACAAGACCGCTCAACAGTGTGCTGCGAACGCCGAACCGCGCGACCAGCGTCGACCCTGGCGCTGCGGCGATCGCAAACAGGACGACCGGTATGCCGGACAGCAGTCCGATTTCGGTGCCGGACAGATGCAGATCTTGCTGGATGATGGAGATGACCGGGGGAACCGCCAACACGGTAAGGCGAAGGCTCGCGCCGCATGTCCACAGCAGGAACAACGACGCCCACGAAATGCTGCTTTTGTTCATTGGCCGGCACTTTGGTTGATCGGCCATCGCGACACAAGCGCCCGAACGCACAGCCACATCGTGTCACGCGACGTCCGGCTTCGCTCGATCGATCCGGGGCAGAAGGCCGCCCGCCCAAGCCAGGAGCCTGGCCGCATAAAACGCCGCCAGCAGGAAGACGGCGGGGAGACAAAACTGCAGATTTTTGAAGAGCAAGCTATTGATATTGTGTATAGATTTTGGCGTCGCCTCAGGTTCGAACTGAGCCTCGGCTCGAAATTGTGGTAGGTTCAGATCGCCGCCCTTCGGGAGCTGCGCCATGTTCGGCGTCGCGACTGCAATTTTGTTCCGATACCAGCGGACCGTGTCCGGGAACGACCGGTCGACCTGCCGGCGTCGAATAGGATTTGGGCTTCGCTCGCGGACGGTCTGATACCTGATTGTTCTGATATGTTCGGTTCAGTGCTCGCGGATAAGATCTAACACGCGCATTGCGGCAAGACATTTCGGCGTAGCGAACCCACCTCGATGGATGCCCCGCTGCGACACTCGAATGTGAGCTGAAGTCGATTGATGTCTGCGCGGATCGGTTGTATTCACAACCGGAGGCGGTACTTCTGTTAAGGCATCATTGGCCGATTATCAAAACGCGGGACATGTCAAGGCCGGGCTTTGTTAACTTTTGGACAATTTGGTGCATGATGAACCGTTTACAGGTTCATTCAGGTTCATATTGTGTCGCGCGGCTACCACGAATGGCTAGCTTGTGCAATAATGGCTGGCTTGTGCAATAACGAATGGATATTCAAATCTTAGAGAGCCCCGGTGGAATACAACTGCTGCCGCCTTGTTTCTGACCGTGAGTATTTATGTTAATTTTAGCGCCCCCACGCGCTCCAAGCTCTTGGCCAGTGAGGGGCCCGAGCCGACAGGCAGGAAGATGAAGAAGCATACCCACGAGGAAATTCTATCGAAGCTCGACCGAGCGGACGAGCTCGCTCGGGCTGGCAAATCCCGGGTGGACATTTGCAAGGCGCTCGGGGTGAGCGTCATGACCCTTCATCGTTGGCAGAAACTGCCTCTGCCCAGGCGCGAAGCGGTCGTTCCGCATGATCGCGCAGGTGACAGCAAGGTCCCGGCCAACGCGCCGTCGGGGGATGAAATGCGCCGCGTGCTGGAGGAGCTTACGCTCGAAAATCAGCGGCTTCGGAAGATCGTGACTGATCTCTTGCTTGAGAAAACCAGATTGGAGGAAGCAGCCTCCGCCACCTTGCCTCGTCAGTCAAGCGCGCAAGGCCTGCTTCAAGCTTTGCTTGGTCCTGGCAACTCCGGCTAGCGGCTCGCAAGGTGACTGATAAGCTCGAGGCTTTTTGGCCGACGATCTCCGGCGGAATACCGCCCGCTTCGCGGTAACCTGCCGTGACATATGAGATTCTTTCGCACTGTCCCATCTGCTATCGCCTTCATAAGTGACGTGGGATCGAGGAAAGGCGGGCAGGACTGTTGCGGATGTCCCGTGTCAAATTCGGATGGGCCCCGTATCTGAAATGCCAGGTCCATCTGAGGTCCATCCGATGTGACCGAACAAATCATCCGACAGAGGTCCAGGCTTCAGAACTGCTGTTTTCGGATCGGGCAGAAGTCACCCTGATTGACGGCAAAACGAAGGCTGTCCAAGCACGAGCGTGCCAGTCTGGAGCGAGAACGCCAAGGCGGCCGTTCCGCTATTCCTTTTGCGCCGCCCATTCTACTGCATCCGCAAGTCGCCGGATTTCCTGGTCCGCGGCATCTCCCGGCATCAAACTTGCGACGGATTGGCCAGTGGTGAAACAGCGGACGAATGCCGAACGACTGGCGATCGGGGGGGCAACGATCTCGCCGAACTCGCTCAACTCCTCGACCAGTTGCCGCCCCTCAAGGGTCCGGCGGTCAAGCCTATTAGGTACCAGAATAACCTTGATTTGGTCTCGCCGACGTTCACGAGCCGCGTCGATCATCGCAAGCGTCTGCAGTGTCGCGTCGAGATCAAGGCCGGACGGGGTGCATGGAACCAGGATCAGGTTCGCCAGGGCGATCGAGGCTCCCATTTCACGTGCATTGGGCGCCGTATCGATCACCACGAGACCGGCTTGAATGCTGCGCACTTCCTGGGCCCACGCGGAGACCGAGATCTGCTCTAAGGCCATTTCATAGACGGGGAATTCCAGATTGCCTGGCTCCGCCCATTGCGAAGCGGAACGCTGAGCATCGCTGTCGACCAGCACGACATCATGCCCGCGACGGGCGAGTTCGGCTGCGATACAAACCGCAATCGTTGTTTTTCCCACCCCGCCCTTCCGCTGCGTGACAGTGATAGTCCTCCGCATCGATCTGCTGAAATTCATGCGAGTGTCGCACTAACAAATATTAGCATTGCCAATATTGTCATTTTTGAGCTGCCTTCACAATTGGCTTTCTCGCCGTGTCCTGGGCTCACTGTGTCTTGGGTCATGGCCTTGGTATTGGCTTATGCATGCCTCGTCAGGGAATTTCGAATGGAACGAACGCGGGATTCGATCGAAGTGCCTGAAAAGCGATGATATTCAATGAAGATATCTGTTTTCTGGATCAACCTTGATCCAAATGCAGATTGATGGGCGCGCGCATCTAGCCCTTGACATGATCCATATCACACGCCTAACATTCGCGTAACAAAAGCTGCAGGTGTGCATAACAGCATAACATATACGTCGGTGCGCCAGATCATCGATGTGACCCTTTGTTGCTCCAGTTCGACGACGTAGCACATTCAAGCCGCAGCGCCTTGGTCACCGACCGGGGTGTCTGTATCTGTCGTGAATTTTGACAATCCAGCCAGAGGTGTGCCATGGCGGTTACCTATTTGACGGAAACTGAGCTAGGTCATTTTCTCCAACATAGCGGAAACATCGAGGCGAGTGTTAGATCAGCGCTTTTCGACTCGCTTGAGCAGAGCGGTGTTTTTCAGGATGACGGGGGAGGTGGTACGAGGGGATGGTTCGAGTATGGGCCGTTTCATGGCGGGGCAGTCCCGCCTACCGTCCAGATTTTGGATGTGTCGAACTCCACAAGCGTCCAGACGAGTCCCAACCTGAAGGCGATCATCCTGGATGACAACAGCGCCAAGCTGAATGTGACTGGCGGCGACAATGATGTGTTTGTTGCCGCGGGCAAAGGCTCCGACACCATCAACCTGTTCGATAGCGGCAATGACACGGTCTACGGCGGTAGCGGCAACGACGTGATCCACGGAGGACACGGTGACGACTCGCTGGTCGGGGGGAATGGCAATGACAGCATCTACGG
Organism: Bradyrhizobium sp.; assembly: GCA_035547995.1. Classification (GTDB taxonomy): domain Bacteria; phylum Pseudomonadota; class Alphaproteobacteria; order Rhizobiales; family Xanthobacteraceae; genus Bradyrhizobium. The sequence continues at coordinate 12,525 of DASZTN010000162.1, forward strand.
GGGGAGCGGCAACGATACATTGGACGGCGGCGCCGGCAATGACCTGCTGACGTCGGGGGCGGCTGCTGGCGAAGGCTCTCACCCGCACGTTGCCACTGCCGGCAACGACATACCTGCCACTCAGACAGCAGGGCACAGCACGCTCTCGGGCGGTGCGGGAAACGATACGTTGGTTGGCGCGCAGGGCGATGTTCTGCAGGGCGGGGCAGGCAACGATCAGCTCTGGCTCCGTGGCGATGCCTCGGGTGCCAATTCCACGCTACAGGGCGGAAGCGGCAACGATTACTTCCACATTCAATCACATACCGGCAACGATACGATCATCGGTGGCAGCGGCAATGACACTGTCAGCTTTGCGGATCGCTCGTTCTCTGACGTAACCAAGATTGATGTCGACAAGAGCACGTCGACCTACACCTTCCACTTCAGCGACAACCAGACAGTTGCAGTCAGTGGAGTTGAGAACCTGCACTTCAGCGACCAGGATGTCACCTTGCCGAAGCCCTAAGTCGGCTGCCGGTCATAGCATTTGGGAAAGTCCCGCTTTTCAGCGGGACTTTTGCCCTGTTCTGCTCTGATGGTTTGAGAGGATATTCGCGCCTTTGTGCGGCCGCATCGATAAAGTGGCAGTCGACTCTTGAAGTGCGAATGTCTTAGTCTTCGTTCGATACGCCCGATTGCGGCGTCAGGAGCCGATCTTGCCGGCTAGCATCAAGCGCTTGCTCAACGCGGGCTCCGGGCCCGGACCCGCTCGACGAATTGCTCGAATGATCGACAAGCAAGGTTGGGAAGAAGTGCGCTTTGATATCGATCCACAGGTCGAACCTGACGTTGTAGGCTCGGTCATCGAGATCGAGCGATCCTTTGAGCCGCAATCATTCGATGGGGTGTGGTCGTCACATGTGCTTGAACATCTCTATGCTCACGAGGTTTTTCCAACGCTGTGCCAGTTCCGTCAGGTTTTGAGACTGGATGGTTTTGCCTTGATCATGAGCCCGGATATCGAGGCCGTGGCTCATTTTATCGTCGGACACGGCATTGCCGCTGTCGCCTATAATTCTCCGGCGGGCCCGATCAGGCCACTCGACATGCTCTACGGTCATTCCCGCGCAATCGAGGAGGGGCACCTCCATATGGCCCATCGCACCGGATTTACGGCCGAGCGGCTCGGCAATCTGCTGTTGATGGCGGGTTTTCCGACCGTGTCCGTAACGACGGAGGACTTCGAAGTCTGTGCGCTGGCGCTAATGCCCGAGGCCGACGGCGTGGCCATCCAGCAGAGTTTGGTAGAAACGGGTTTTAATTTTCAGGAAGCGTCGGTCTAGCAGGCGATGCAATCTGTCCGCCGATGCTGACCGGTACGAACAGCCATCGCTTTAAATGTTAGTACTTCCGGCGATTTTGTTGTATCTAACATTAGAGACAGAAGCGGACTATCGTGTTCCGTGCGGAATACGATAATGTGTCACGGATCGTAACAGACGGGCTGAACTTCATGAATGTCCCTGCTGCCGCCGAAAACGCTTATGTCGACCCGGCGCCGCCGTCCGGGCTCGAATCCCTGATCATCGTCGCGCGCCAGCACGGGCTGCATCTCACCTCGATGCAGCTCATCAAGGACAACCTTCTCACTGATCAGGAGGTGACCCTTGATCAACTCGTTCGCTGCGCCCAGAAGGCTGGCATGCGGTCGAAACTCGTCAAACTCGACTGGGACGGTCTTTCTCATCTGAAAAAAGCACTGCCGGCCATCGTTTGCCTGCGTAATGGAAGCTATATGGTGTTGCTTCGCGTCGACGGCGACGCCAACAACACCCGCATCATGCTCCGGGATCCGAATGCGGCGGAAGATGCGCTGCTCGTGATCGACCGACCGCGCTTCGAAGACATCTGGTCCGGGGATGTCATTCTCGCAAAGCGCAGCTACGAAATCTCGGACGAATCGCAGCCGTTCAGCTTCGGCCTCGTGGCCGCATTGTTGTTTCGCGAACGGCGCATCCTCCGGGACGTTGCGACCTCTGCGCTGATCCTCGGATTTCTTGGCTTGGCGCCCATCATGTTCTGGCGCCTGGTGTCGGACAAGGTGATCTTCTACCAGGCGTACAACACCTTCTATGTGCTGTGCGTATCGATGGTGATCATCATCGCTTTCGAGGCGACGTTCTCGTTCCTGAGGCAGTTCCTCGTTCATCGCCTGACGACCAGGCTCGACGTGAAATTGTCCACCTACGTCTTCGAAAAGGTCCTCAATCTTCCCATCGACTATTTCGAACAGACCGCCGTTGGCCTCGTCACGCGTGACATCCGTGAGGTGTTTCGCATTCGCATGTTTCTGATGGGGCAGTTGTTCGGCACGATTCTGGATTCAACGACGCTGATTTTCTTCCTGCCGATCATGTTCTTCTTTAGCCCGATCATGACATTTGTGGTCCTGGCGCTGTCCGGATTGATCGTCGGGTGGCTTGTCATGATGTTGCCGGCGTACCGCAAGGCGTCGAACGCCGTTCTTGTCGCGGAAGGTGAACAGGGCGCGTTCCTGGTTCAAACGCTCAACGGCATCCGGACGGTGAAATCGCTCGCGCTCGATGCGCGACAGCGTCACATGTGGGACGTGCTGGTCGCGCGTGTCGCCAAGGCCCGGCTCGCGGAAGGGATGACCGGAAACGCGATCCAGGCGGTGGTGCGGCCGCTGGAGCGGCTGGCGGTGAGCGGATCGTTTGCGATCGGCGTCTTTATCGCGCTTCAAAGCGATGATCCCGTCTATATCGGAGCGCTGTTTGCCTTCCTGATGTTGTCGCAGCGCGTGTCGGGTCCATTGATGCAGATGGCCCAGTTGATCAACCAGTTCGACGAAGCGCGCAGTGCTGTCGCCATCGTCGGCAACCTGGTGAACCAGCCTGCCGAAGAAGGGCGTTCCGGACACGGCGTCCGCTCGCCGGTCGAAGGCAAAGTGGAGTTTTCCGGCGTCACCTTCAAATATAAGGGTGCGATTTCGCCGGCGCTGAGAGGCGTTTCGTTCGAGGTATCCAGAGGAACCGCACTTGGCGTGATGGGCAAGAGCGGCTCCGGCAAGACCACGATCACGCGGCTCTTGCAGAGATTGCATTCGGATTATGAAGGGTTGATCAAGATCGATGGAATCGACGTTCGTGAATACGACGTCGATCATCTGCGGCGGAGCGTCGGCGTCGTGCTGCAGGAGAATTTTCTCTTCAGCGGGACGATTCGTGAAAACATCAGCGCAGCCAAACCGGATGCGACCTTTGACGATGTCGTCAAGGCGGCGCGGCTGGCGGGCGCTGAGGAATTCATCGACAGGCTTCCGCGCGGCTACGAAACCCATGTCTATGAAGGGTCGCCCAACCTCTCCGGAGGACAACGGCAGCGGCTTGCGATCGCGCGTGCGCTGATCGTCGATCCGCCGATCCTCATTCTTGACGAGGCAACGAGCGCACTCGATGCCGATAGCGAAGCAATCGTGAACGCGAACATCACGAGGATCGCGAATGGCCGGACGCTGATCATTATCTCGCACCGGCTTTCGTCGCTGACGAATGCGGACGCCATTCTCGTGCTCAATCGCGGGGCAGTCGACGACATCGGGCGACATGAGGAGTTGTTGGAGCGGAACGATACCTACAGCTCGCTCTGGTACCAGCAGAATACGCATCTCGCGCCTGCGGCTCGCGCCGACAAGCCGAATTTCCGGAGTCCGACCCTTGTCTCCTAATCAGGCTTCGCTCGCTACCGTTCGTCAATTCCAGTCGGAAACCGACGCAATCCGCGAGGAAGCGGAGCCTCTCATTGCGCGCGCGACCCTGTTCGTACTTTCGGCATTCCTGGCCGCGATCGTCGCGATCCTGTGCCTGACGCAGGTTGATCGCGTCATCACCAGTCTAAGTGGCAAGATCGTGCCGGCGGGGCGGATCAGCGTTTTGCAGGCGCTGGATCCATCGATCATCAAGACGATCGATGTGCGGGAGGGCGAGCAGGTACAGCCTGGGCAGTTGCTCGCCACGCTCGATGCAACGTTTACTTCGGCCGACCTGACGCAGGCGAAATTGGAGATCGCGAGTCTTGAGACGCAGGTGGCGCGCGACGAAGCCGAATTGGAGCAGCACACGCTCGTATTTGCCGACAAGTCGGATCCCGACTTTCAGAAATACGCTGCCCTGCAGAAGGCGCTCTACGATCAGAGGAAGGCGCAATATACCGCCCAGATCAACAGCTTCGACTCAAAAATCAAGCAGCTGCAGGCCACGATAGAAAAGTTTCGTGATGATGATGCCATATATAAGCAACGCGATGAAATCCTGCAGAAGATCGAGGCGATGCGCACGACCCTTGCCGAGCATGGCACGGGCTCGCAGCTCAACATGTACATTGCCCAGGATACCCGGCTGGAATTGTTGCGGACGTTGGAAAATACCCACAACAGCCTGATCGAAGCGCAGAATACGTTGCAATCGGCCATTTCCGATCGTGACGCTTTCAAGCAACAGTGGTTTGCGCAATTGAGCCAGGATCTCGTGACGACGCGCAACAAGCTCGATGAGGCGAGAGCGTCCTACGAAAAGGCGCTCAAGCATCAGGACCTTGTGCGATGGACCGCCGCCGAGCCATCGGTGGTGCTGACCATGGCAAGGCTCTCGATCGGTTCGGTCCTCAAGCCGGGCGATCCCTTTATCACGCTCATGCCGATCGATACCAAGCTTGAGGCGGAGATCAGGATCTCCTCGCGGGATATCGGGTTTGTCCGCGCTGGAGATCCCTGCACCATCAAGGTCGATGCTTTCAATGCGGCGGAGCACGGCACGGCCAGCGGAAAGGTGCGCTGGATCAGCGAGGGCGCGTTCACGACGGATGATGATGGCAAGCCGCTCGATTACACTTATTACAAGGCGCGGTGCTCGGTGGACGCGTCCAACTTCAAGGATGTCCCGAAAAATTTTCGTCTCATTCCTGGCATGACCCTTCAGGGGGACATCAAGGTCGGTACGCGATCCGTTGCGATGTATGTGCTTGGCGGAATGATCAGGTCTGTGGGAGAGGCCATGCGTGAGCCATGACGCTTTCGGCACGATCACTTTTCGAGTGGTTTCGACCGGCTTCCGCGTTTTCCGGCACCGGCCGGTTTGAGCGCGGGATGCACGCCTATGAGCACGGCCGGTATCTGGAAGCGCTCAAGCTCTGGAAGCTGGCCTCAGAGGCCGACGACTCCGAGGCGAGCTATCGGATAGGGACGCTTTACGCAAGGGGCGAGGGTGTCATCAGGAGCGTCCCCGATACAGTCATCTGGTACGAGCGTGCGGCTAAGCTCGGCAACGTCGAAGCGCAACTGCAACTCGGCCTGATCTTCCTTCATGGGTACAAGGCGCCGCTCGGTCACTATCGGCCTGAAACATGGCGTCAATCTTCTGCCATCCGGCTGGGCGAGAAGGCGTCAGATATTCACCACCTTGTATTCCCGCATGGGACAAGCGTTGAGCCGGATGCCGATGCTGCCTTTCGCTGGATATCGGCTGCGGCGGAAACAGGCAATGCCGAGGCGCAGACGGTTCTCGGCAACATGTACAGCCAGGGGCTGGGTTGTGAGAAAGATCCTCAGGCGGCGCTCGAATGGTATCGGGCCGCGGCTGAGCAGAAGTGTGCGCCAGCCGAATTCGCGCTTGGCGACGTGTATTATCAGGGCAGAGGCGTTCCCGTCGATTTCGAGCAGGCGGCAGTTTGGTATCGCAAGGCAGCCGCACAGGACCACGTAAGAGCGCAGGTTGCGCTCGCGTTCATGAACCTGAAGGGCACAGGCATGCCCGAGGCTCCAGCTGAAGCCGCGCGACTGTTTCTCGGCGCAGCCAGGCATGACGATCCGATCGCGCTTTACAATATCGGTCTGTTACGCCTGAATGGCGTTGGCGTCGCCAAGGATATCGACCAGGCCGAAACGGCATTGCGCAAGGCTGCGCGCAAGGATTACCTCCCGGCCATCCAGGCGTTGGCGGAGTTTTATTCGCATGGCGCTGGCTCCGAGCCCGATCTGCGGGAAGCGGCGGTCTGGTACGAGAAGGCCGCCGAGCGCGACGATGTGCAAGCGCAATTTTTTATGGGCCGCTTCTATGCGACCGGCACAGGTCTCGGTCCGAACATCCGGAAAGCTGCACAGTGGTTCGAGCGCGCGGCGGAGAACGGCCACGCGACCGCAGCGTTCAACATCGCCATCTTCTATCTCAACGGCTCAGGCGTCGAACGCAACGTGGAGACTGCAATCAGGTGGTTCGAGCGCGCGTCTGAAGGTGGCATTAGCGCAGCGCAGGTCCAACTCGGGAAGCTCTATTCGGCAGGCAACGGTGTTCCGCGCGATCACAAGCTGGCGGGAGAATGGCTGAGCAAGGCCGCTGTTGGCGGTGATCCCAACGCCAAGACGGCTTATGCGCTCTTTCTCCTTCATCAGGATGGTTCGAAGGAACAGCTTGAGCAGGTACAGTCGCTGCTGACCGAAGCGGCCGAAGCCGGACACGCGCCGGCCGCATTCCAGCTCGGTGCGCTGCAAATGGGCGGGTTTGGCGGCGAGCCTGCGGACCCCCAAGCCGCTGTCGCATGGTTCACATCCGCCGCCAACGGTGGTCACGTCGAAGCCCAATACACACTGGCGCGTCTGTATCTCGATCCGAACAGCGCCATGCGCGATGCGAAAGCGGCGGTCTCATGGATGACGACGGCGGCGCGGGCAGGCCATGTGGCTGCCCAGTTCCAGCTGGCGGTGATTTATTGCGTCGGCAACGGCGTTGCCCAGGACCTCGCTCAGGGCGCGAGCTGGTACGAGGCGGCGGCGCAGCAGGGGCATACGGTCGCTCAGTACAATCTCGCGGTGATGCTTGGAAAAGGGCAGGGATGCGAGGCCGATCCGAACAAGGCCGTCGAATGGTTTCAGAAAGCAGCAGAACAAGGCATGGCGGAAGCACAACTCGCGCTCGGTGATGCGTTGATATCAGGCGCCGGCATTGCGCAAGACAGGGACATGGCGGTGCACTGGTATCAGCAAGCCGCGCAGCAGAACAATGAGGGTGCCACGCGGCGGCTGAGCGCGATCGGCGCGACGCCGGTCGATAGTTGAGTTTTGCCCGAGGGGCTAGCCGGAGATCGGGGTGCATGAATAGGATTGTTGAACGCAGCTTCAAGGATGCGAAGGACCCGCAACCCGTCAATAGTCCTCTTGCACAAGAGGAGAATCTCCAAGGCCTGTTCCTTGATCCCGATTTGAGCAATCTGGAATCGGGCGTCCGCTTGCGTGGTGCGATACTCGAGTGTTCCGGTCGGGAAATCTCAGGTTGGATCGTCGATTCCCGATCGCCTGCCGCATCTGTCGCCCTTTCTCTCTTTGTTGGTTCTCACGCTATCGAAGAGACGAGAACGGGCCGCGCGGCCCCAGCGGGGATCGGTGCGCGCAAGGCAATCGGCCGTCCCGGCTTCCATGTCGATCTGACAAGTCCGGGAGCTCGTCGGCGCCTGGCACGGGCTCTCAGAAACACGCTGGCGGACGGCGCCCAACCACAGATCTATCTTCGCGTCAGCTTGGACGACGGGGAATATTTCGAGATCCCGCTCTTTGATAATATCGCACCCGACGAAGTGGTCGTGGCCCTGGGATTTTCCAGCACCGATTACAGCGACCTGCTGATTCCACATAACAACGGGATTGCTGCGCCGCCTGCGGATCCGGCCGGAAAACAGGTGCGCTATGTTTGCTTCTATCTTCCCCAGTTTCATTCGTTCGCGGAGAACGACAGATGGTGGGGACCTGGTTTCAGCGAGTGGACGAACGTCTCGCGAATGCGTCCTCAATTTCCGGCGCATCAATCTCCCTGGCTGCCGGCAGACCTTGGCTTTTATGATGTGAGGTTGACGGAGACGCGCCGCCAACAGGCCGATCTGGCGCGCCGCTACGGCATCCACGGCTTCTGCTACTATGTCTACTGGTTCCAGGGACGCAGACTTCTCGAAACGCCGCTAAAGCTCCTTCTGAAAGATGGAGAGCCGAATCTTCCGTTCTGCATATGCTGGGCGAACGAGAACTGGTCACGTCGTTGGGATGGTTCGGATGCTGAGCTTCTGCTCGGACAAAATCATTCTCTGGAAGACGATGTTCGCTTTATCGACGACATGGCGGAGCTCTTGCTCGACGAACGCTATATCGCGGTGGATGGGCGCAAGATCATACTTATCTATCGGCCATCGTTATTGCCGGATAAGCGGCGCCTGTTCGAGGTCTGGCGCGTGCGGGCAAAAGAATTGGGAATCGGAGAGATTTTGATCTGCAACGCTATGACGTTCGGCGAATTTGATCCGCGGGACGTGAGCTGCGATGCCGCGGTGGAATTTCCACCGCATACCGTATCGACGATGGAGCTGCCGCTCTCGGACCTGGAAGCTCCAGCGGGGTTTACGGGAAAGGTCTATGACTACGTTGACGCCGTGCGCTCGTCGTTGGGGAGGACATACGATTTTCCTTATTTTCCAGCCGTTATGCCGCGTTGGGATAATACGCCTCGCAAGGGACCGCGGGGGCACGTCTTCAACAGGTCGAGCCCCGAAGCGTTCGAAGTGTGGCTGCGGGATGCGACCCGCCGAGCTCGAAAGAGCGCATTTGCCGAGCCGATCGTTTTCATCAACTCCTGGAATGAATGGGCCGAGGGCGCCCACCTGGAGCCGGACTCGCGATATGGAAGAGCATTCCTCGAAGCAGCGAGAAGGGTGGCTTCGTCCGAGCCGATCTCGATCCAGGTGCGCTCGAATCCGGAGTTGCTGGACTGCCTGAGCCGGCAGGAGCTTGAGCAGGCGATGAAGGAAGCAGCCACGCATGTCGAACTGCTCGCCAGTCTTCATCGATCCGAGATGGTCTATTCGGGCTTACAGCATGCGCGAATTGGGATGCCTGCGGAAATGCAAGGTGCATCCGAGAGCCCGGCCGGGTCCTTATTTGTAATTGAGAACATAAACTCCCAAACGGGCGAGCGAGTAGTGGTCGACCCGCGATCGGGTATTCTCGTGCGAGGATGGGTCTGCCCAGGCGGCGGCTTTGAGGCGAGCAGACACAGGATGGCGTTCCTGATCCTACTTTCCTCAAACCCCGAAAAACAGAATCAGAATGGTTACTGCTTGATTGTGGACTGGCATGAACGCCTTGATGTCAAGGAATATATGAGGGCAGAAAGCAAAGAGTGCTATTTTGGCTTCCAGGTTTCATTTCTCGCACGCGACCTACCCGACGGAGAGTACAGGCTCGCAGTTCTGGAAGTAGGCGAGGGAAGCTGTGCGTTCATTATGTCGAGTCATTCGATCATCGTGCGGCGTTGAGCTGAGGATTTCAGATGTTAGCCAGCGTCGTCATCGCTTGTTATAAGCATGAAGCGTACATCGAACAGTGCCTCGATACCGTCTATCAACAGACGTTCCCCGATATCGAATTGATTGTCGTAGACGATCATTCGCCCGATAAGAGCTTTGAAATCGCACAGCGGCTTATCAAGAAGAAGTCCTTCAGCAAGAGGTTCGTATCTTGCACGCTCTTGAGGAATCCTATCAATTTGGGAGCGCACTGCACCTGGAACAGAGCGTTATCGCTTGCCAAAGGTGAAATGATCTTCTTTCTGAATTCGGATGATGCCTTTTCAAAGGATCGCGTTCAGATATTCGCAGGCCAATATGGCAATGAGAAACTGTTTTTCGGCTTTTCGGCCGTTGAACCGATCGATGAACGCGGCAGGCCGATAACGACACATCAATTTCCAACGAGCCTCCGATACGCCATCGACCGGGCCCGAGTAGCGCGCTCTCCGTTGTCCTGGACGTTCCTGGATTCGCAGGTCGCCGCTTCCACCGGCAATTTCGTGTTGAGCCGCGAGCTGCTGCGACAGATCGGCTGGCTGTCAGACTTGAAATACTGCCATGACTGGGAATTTGCTTTGCGTGCCGTAACCGTGGTCGAGCCCAAATATGTCGACGCGGATCGCTACTTGTATCGGCTCCATTCCACGAACAGTTTTCGAAGTCTGAATAACGTGGCCGAAAGCGAGACAAGGGCCTGCATGTCGTCGTATTGTATAAACGCCATAGCCCGACGGCCGATCAACCGCGCTTGTCTCAGTCCTATAAATTTCGGCGATGCATTCTATAAATTCATCAGGCTTCATCCCAATTTCAGCTATTGGGTGAAGCAATTGTATGTTCCTTATCAACCGGATCATCGGACTGTTGAATGGAACGAATGGACGATGCCGCTCAACTGGCGATGATCCCGGCTCGGCCAGGTTCAGCCCAGCCGGCAAAAAGCACTTTGCGCTTTAGCAGAGTTCTGGCGTACGGCTCGGGGTGGAAATCTTCTTCAGAACTTGACGCAGCGCTTCGAGACGGTCTGTTTGACACGGCCGCGTCGGCATCAACCAGCCGCCTTCATCATTTTCGTTCCAGGCATATATCAGAACGGCGGGAGCCTGCCGATTTGGTGGTTGAGCGGAAATCCACGCGAGCGCATGCGTCAAATGATCGGCGAGCTCCTTCTTGGTCGGCGCGGCGAAGAAGTTGCCCATGCCTACGCCCGGACGTTGTTTCACTTCCCATGGTACTGGGTGTTCAATGCGGGGGCGTCTGTCCCATCCTGTCATCACGGTCGGCACCACCGGCAACTGGCTACTTCCGAGCTGATTCCAGCCGCGCTCGGCGATTTGTGCAAGCTCGGCAAAAGTTCCATGACCGTTGCCTACCGTCAGCGCATATGATCCGATTGCATCGCCTCCGATATTCCTGGCTTCCTGTATCAGGAAATTCTGCTCGCCGGCTAGAACGAGGTAGGGATTGGCCAGCCCCGCCTTGGCCGCATCCTCCCTGAACCTCCCAAGTTGCGCTCTCAGACCCGCCACGCCTTGCCAGTTTTTCTGTACGGCTGCCGAAGTGATGAAGCCCAGAAAGTACAAAGGCCTGTCACCAAGCACGCGCAGGTAATTCCTGTCCGCCATCAGACCGATGTGCTCTTGTGGCAGAGCGGTCAGTTTAGTGTGCGAACCCCATCGGTCCAGTTCGGTGAACAAGCAATATCTGAGACTGTTAGTCAACGAACTGGCTCTGAACTGATAGAGCGCCTTCGACATGGGATGGCCTGAGCCGTAGGCTGCGAATGCCCAGTAGTCGAGCCCAGCAAAGACGGCCTGGCCTATCTCCTTATCCATCTCCGCTTGCGTGATCGCCGGAAAGGATACGCAGTCTGAACCGTGGCCGCAGCCTTTGGCGAAGAATGGGGTTCTCCAGCGATATTGCTCGGGGGACAGCGAGTTCTCAACTGCTCGGGTCGGTGCCGAGCCCGGTGAATACCAGGCATCCCAGCGGATCGCCCCCACCAGAGGCCGGGACTTTGTTGCCGACGCTGCATAACTGTTGGCGCTCAGAACGTGTAAGGAAGTCGGAACGAAGCTTGCTGCCAGAGAGGTCAGAATTGCCCTTCGGGTAAACGTGCGAGGATGCATACCGTCTCCATTACGCCGGCCAATTCGAGCGCGATCCTTCGATACGGAACATAACATTTTACAAGATGAGCGTTAAATGTGTTATTGTTTGGTCAATCGTCTTCAAATAACCTTGCAACGATATAATATCGGGTTCACATAGAAACCAGAGCCTGACTACCCAACTTAAATTATGCCGCATTTTTGGAGGATCCACGTCGCTCCACCGAAGGGATTTCTGAAGTGGACCAATGTTAGGGATTCTTTGATCAACTTTGGAGCGTCGTAGGTTGGAAACAGAAACTCAGGCACGGCCAAGTTTCAGCTTGGACCTGGATTTCAATGCGCTCTCGACAAACGAGATCGAGCGAACATTGAGAGAATTCTTTTCTGGTCGCATTGCGGATCCGAATCCGGAAAAGCTCATTCATGCAGTCAAGGAGCTGGAGGAGCGCTTTAGCGGTTTTAGCGAGTACCAGTTCGCAAAAGCCGCGGTTCTTATGCAAGCCTGCGATTTCGCGAGAGCGCGGGAAATTCTGGTGCGTCTTGGCAGACAATTTGCTTCCGATTCTCGCATTTTACATCGACTTGCCATTACGCATTTGAACCTGGGCGCGGCTCAGGAGGCGCAAGACACCTATCTTGCCGCGCTCGCTGTGGCCCCGCAGAGCGAGAATCTTCGCCGAGAATTTGCCGGTCTCCTGCGTGTCATGGAGGCCGAAAAGCTGCATACGGGAGTAGGCCGTAAGAAGCACAGATTGTCAGTAGTGTGTGCCTTGAAAAATGAGGCGGACGATCTGCTTGAATGGTTGCATTTCCACAGGCTGGTCGGCGTCGACCATTTCTATTTGTACGATAACGAGAGCACCGACGAGACACGGACAGTTATACAATCCTTTCCCTGGCCGGAGATGATTACCTATCACTACGTGGAGGGTGACTTCGGTCAAAAGCGCGCATTTCATCATGCCATCGATAGTTATCGTAATAGCTCCGAATGGTGCGCGTTTATCGACGCCGACGAGTTCCTTTACCCGGTCGAAGGGGATAGCATTAAAGATGTCCTGGAAGATGTCGCTTCCGCGCCGGCCGTCGCTGTTCACTGGTTGAATTTTGGATCCAACGGCCTCGAGGAAAAGCCGCAAGGCCTCTGCCTGGAGTCCTTCTCGCGCCGGGCGCCTGATGATTTTCCGGATCACTATATAATGAAATCGATCGTGCGGCCCGATGCGATCGTGGCCTATCTTCATCCCCATCAATCTCTTGTTCTCGGATGTTATGTCCAGGAAGATGGTGCTCCGGTTTTTCCAATTGCCGGACGCTGTTCGGTTCCAAAGCACCGGAAGTTGGCCATCAATCATTATTACACGAAGTCTCGACAGCAACTTTTGAAAAAGCGGGAGCGCGGAAGGCCCTTGGCGGAGGGCGACCCCGAGCGAATTCGCGCAATGGAATTCTTTACACTTCGGGACCGGAACGACGTCGAGGACTTGACGATTCAAAAATTCCTGCCCGAGCTCAAGAAGCTCGTTCGTAACTGATCGCTCCAGTGCAGATCACTGTATATCTGTCGGCGCGGATCGCAGATCCGTGCAATCCTACCGAGCTAGGACGGCTCCGTGCGAAACGACTGGAGGATGGCCTCTGCAGCATCTTTCCTGGGGAGTGGAAGGAAGAATGACAGATCGCCAGCCGTCGCAATCTCTTGAGCGATCTCCTTGATACAATGGTAGCTGGGGCGCGAACTGAAGTCATGAATGCCGATAATTGCATTCGGATGACAGTGCAATACGATCTGGGCGAAGCACGCAACCCTGAAGCGACCGTCGACGAGATATAAATCCGCCGTGGCGCTGTGGGGCATTTTCCAAACCGAGGAATGATAGTCCGGCCAGCGCGACTTGGTGGAGGCATCGATTGGAACGCCCCAGTCGCCGGTCGGGCCGATATCGATAAAAACAAGTTCAGGCCTTGTTTGATGCGAACCGCATGCGTCTCTCACTTGATCCAGCCATTGCTGGGAGGAATCGATCGAGAGTATCGAATTCTTGACGTGCTTCGAAGCCAGGACGGTGCTTCCGCCGGTTCCGAATTCCACATAATCGCGGCTGTTTCTCACGAAAGCCAGGAACAGGGCCGTTTCGTCGACTGACATTCTTGGTAACAATTGGCGGTTCCTTCCCGATCGCGGCCAAGCATAGCAAGGCTGACAGCTTGTCAGTGGATTGAGTGCTCGGCCTCATCCCCGCCCGACACTCTCATATTTGAACCCGGCCGCTTCCACGTCCTGCGGCCGATAGATATTCCGCAAATCCACGATCACCGGCGTCGCCATGTTGGCCCTGATCCGCTTGAGATCCAGCGCACGGAACTGCCGCCACTCCGTCACGATCACCAGCGCGTCCGCGCCACGGGCGCAGGCGTAGGGGTCGTCACAATATTCGATGCCGGAGAGCTCCTTTTTCGCCTGCTCCATGCCGACCGGATCATGAGCTTTTACCTTGGCGCCGAAATCAAGAAGGCCGGCGATCAGTGGGATCGAGGGTGCCTCGCGCATGTCATCAGTATCGGGTTTAAAAGTCAGGCCGAGCACGGCCACGGTCTTGCCGCGGATGTCATTGTCGAGTGCGCTAGCGACTTTACGCGCCATCGCGCGCTTGCGGATTTCGTTGACGGTAAGGGTTGCTTCGACAACACGAAGCTGCACGCCGTGATCGAGCGCGGTCTTTGACAGCGCACGGGTATCCTTGGGAAAACACGAGCCGCCATAGCCGGGGCCGGCATGAAGGAATTTGGTACCGATACGGTTGTCGAGCCCGATGCCGCGCGCGATCTCCTGCACATCGGCCCCAACCTGTTCGGCGAGGTCTGCTATCTCATTGATGAAGGTGATCTTGGTCGCGAGGAAGGCGTTGGCGGCATATTTGATCAGTTCGGCCGTGCGCCGGCCGGTGTAGAGGATCGGCGCCTGGTTGAGATAGAGCGGCCGGTAGATTTCGCCCATCACCTTTCTGGCGCGATCATCTTCGGTGCCGACCACGATGCGGTCAGGATGCTGGAAATCGCGGATCGCCGCGCCCTCGCGCAGGAATTCCGGGTTCGAGACGACCGCAAACTCGGCCGTCGGATTGGTCTCCCGGATAATCCGTTCCACTTCATCCCCGGTCCCGACCGGGACGGTCGATTTGGTGACAATGACAGTGAACCCCTTCAGATGCACCGCGATCTCGCGGGCCGCAGTGTTCACGAAGCTTAGATCCGCGTGGCCGTCGCCGCGCCTCGACGGCGTTCCCACCGCAATGAATATGGCGTCGGCGTCCGTGATACCGGAGACCTCGGTCCCGAATTTCAGCCGGCCTGAATTTATGCCGCTCTCGACGAGCTTCTCGAGATCAGGCTCGAAGATCGGAATCTTGGATTGCTTCAGGGCTGCGATCCTGTCTGCATCCTTGTCGATGCAGACGACGTCATGGCCGAAATCGGCAAAGCAGGCTCCTGACACGAGACCGACATAGCCGACCCCAATCATCACAATGCGCATTATTCCGCCCCAAGATTGCCGGTCATGAGAAGGAGCTGACCTGCCGCTCCGGGGAGACCGCTGCCTTTCCGGTTGAGAGACCCACGCGCTTGGCCGTATAGCCACGTTCCAGGATCGCCCGCCACCAGAACTGTTTGTCGACATACCAGCGCACGGTCTTCTCGATGCCGCTTTCAAAGTTTTCCCGCGCGCGCCAGCCGAGTTCACGTTCAAGCTTTGAGGCGTCTATGGCGTAGCGGCGATCGTGGCCGGGACGGTCAGCGACGAAGTTGATCAGGTGACGGCGCTTACCCCTCGCGCTCGGCGCGACATGGTCGAGGAGATCGCAGATGCTTTCGACCACGTGAAGGTTGGTACGCTCGTTACGGCCGCCGATATTGTATGTATCACCGACGACACCGTGCTCGAGCACCAGCGCGAGCGCCTTGGCGTGATCCTCGACATAGAGCCAATCGCGGATGTTCTTGCCGTCGCCATAGACGGGCAGGGGCTCGCCGGCGAGGCCCTTGATGATTATGTGCGGGATCAGCTTCTCCGGGAAGTGATAAGGCCCGTAATTGTTCGAGCAATTGGTGACCAGGGTCGGCAGTTCATAGGTCTCGTGCCAGGCGCGCACCAGATGGTCGGAGGAAGCCTTGCTCGCCGAATATGGCGAGTTCGGTGCGTATGCCGTGGTCTCCGTAAAGAATCCGTCATCGCCCAGCGAGCCGAACACCTCATCGGTGGAGACGTGGAGAAAGCGGAATTGCTGGCGTTTCCCGGGCGACAGCGAGCGCCAATAGCGCAACGCTTCCTGCAGGAGGGTGAACGTACCTACGATGTTGGTCTGGATGAATTCGCCGGGGCCGTCGATCGAGCGGTCGACATGACTTTCGGCGGCAAGGTTCATCACCGCGTCCGGCTGGTATTTTTCAAAGAGGCGACGCAGACCAGGACCGTCGCAAATGCACTGTCTCTCGAAAGCGTAGTGCAGGTTTTCGCTTGTCCCCGGCAACGAGTCGAGGTTCGCGGCGTAGGAGAGCTTGTCAATATTCACCACGCGGGCGTGGGTATTCTGCAAGAGATGACGAACCACGGCCGAGCCGATAAATCCGGCTCCGCCGGTAACAAAAATAGTCGAAGCTTTGAAGTGCATGATCGGCTCCGTGCATCGGAATCAACTCTGTTGTGAGCGCGCGACTAACTTCAGATATTCGCCGTAGCTGCTTTTCGCATTCTTCTCGGCCGCCTTCTCGAAAGCCTGTAACGAAATGTAGCCTTGCCGCAGCGCGATTTCCTCGGGGCATGCGATGCGTAAGCCCTGACGCTGTTCCAGGATCTGGACGAAGTGGCTGGCCTCGACCAGCGAGGAATGAGTGCCGGTATCGAGCCAGGCAAAGCCGCGGCCGAGCACTTCGACATAGAGGTTGCCGCGCTCGAGATAGGCGTTATTGACGTCGGTGATCTCGATTTCGCCGCGCGCTGATGGCTTGATGCGGGCGGCGATCTCGACGACGTCGTTGTCATAAAAATAAAGACCGGTGACGGCTATGTTTGATTTCGGCTGTTTTGGTTTCTCTTCGATTGAGAGTGCTCGCCCGGTATGATCGAGCTCAACCACCCCATATTGTTCGGGTGTGTTGACGATATAGCCGAACACCGTCGCGCCTTCTTTGCGGGCGGACGCCGCCGATAACATATCGGGCAATCCGTGTCCGTGAAAAATGTTATCTCCTAACACAAGGGCCACCGAGTCCGAGCCTATGAACTCGCGGCCGACGATGAAGGCATCTGCCAGCCCGCGCGGTGTTTCTTGCGTGGCATAGCTGAAGCGGACGCCGATCTCGTTGCCATCGCCGAGCAGCCGCTGAAACAGCGGTTTGTCCTGTGGCGTCGAAATGACGAGAATATCGCGGATTCCGCCCAACATCAGCGTAGAGAGCGGATAGTAGATCATCGGCTTGTCGAAGACGGGCAGGAGTTGCTTTGAGACTACCGTGGTCACTGGGTAAAGGCGCGATCCCGTCCCGCCGGCAAGAATGATACCCTTCATAACGCCCTCACATTCAATGATAACAAACATAACATATAGCGTTATGCGTGCAAGTCTGTTATCGATATGATGCCTGCATGTGAGCCTGGAAATCCAAGGCATCTAAAAATGAATGTCATTCGGACCGAGCTTCCCGAAGTCATCATCATCGAGCCCAAGCTGTTCGGTGATCAGCGCGGCTTTTTTCTCGAAACTTACCAGTTTCCCCGTTATGTCGAGCACGGCGTCAGTCGTCCGTTCGTCCAGGACAACATGTCCCGCTCCGTCTATGGCGTATTGCGTGGGCTGCACCTGCAGAATCCTCTCACGCAGGGAAAGTTGGTGACCGCGCTACGTGGCAAGGTTCTGGACGTTGCTGTCGACGTGCGCGTCGGCAGCCCAAATTTCGGGCGTCACGTTGCTGTCGAATTGAGCGAGGTGAACAGGCGGCAGCTCTGGATCCCCCGCGGCTTCGCGCATGGCTTCGTGGTTCTTTCCGAGTCCGCTGACTTTTTCTACAAATGTGACGATCTCTACAGTCCGAAGGATGAGGTCTCGATCCGCTGGGATGATCCGGCCATCGGCATCGACTGGGGCGTCGAGAAGCCTTCGTTGTCGGCCAAGGATGCCAGCGCGCCGCTGCTGACCGACGTGAAGAACCTTCCAGTCTATGGGCAGATCTGATGCGGATATTGTTGACAGGGACCAATGGTCAGGTCGGCAGGACGCTGCGGCCGCTGCTGGCAATGCATGCCACGGTCATCGCTCCGTCACGCATCGAGTTCGATCTGTCGAAGCCGCAGACGCTTGAAGAAGCGCTGGATGGCTACAAGCCCGATCTCATTATCAACCCTGCGGCCTATACTGCGGTGGATCGTTCCGAGGACGAACACGAGCTTGCCTTCCTCGTCAACGCCAAGGGTCCCGAGGCGATCGCAAAATGGGCGGCACGGCATCGCGTGCCGCTGATCCATTTCTCTACCGATTATGTCTTCGATGGATCAGGTGACAAGCCGTGGCGCGAGGACAGCCCCACGGGCCCGTTATCGGTCTATGGCGCAAGCAAGCTCGCCGGCGATCTGGTCATCCAGGCGGTGGGGGGGCCGCATCTGATCGTGCGCACCTCCTGGGTCTACGCGGCGAGCGGCGCCAATTTCCTGCGCACCATCGCGCGGCTGGCTGGTGAGCGCAAGGAATTACGCATCGTCGCCGACCAGATCGGCGCCCCGACCACGGCCAGCACGATCGCCTCCGCCGTTGCCGGCATCGTGAAGCTAAACGCGTCGAACCTGGAAGGACTGTTCGCCCGCAGCGGCGGCATGGTCAATCTTGCCTGCGCCGGTGAGACGAGTTGGCACGGCTTCGCATGCGCCATCGTCGCCGGGTTGAAGTCGCGCGGTGCGAAGGTCGTCGTGGAGACGATCTCTCCGATTGCGACGACCGATTTTCCCACCAAGGCGAAACGGCCCGGTAATTCGAGGCTTGACCTGTCGCGCCTGAAAGATCGTTTCGGGGTGACCACGCCGACCTGGCAGGACGCGCTGCTGCCGGAGCTCGACACCTTCGTCGCCTTGCAAAGCGAGCCAGCCAATCGATGAGCCGTTATAGCGTTTTCGGGCGAAGTGGAGACCGGTTCGCGTGAAGAAAACCCGTCAAAACGAGAATCTAAAGCCCGGTTCTGATGATTCAATCAGAGCCGATTAGGCTTCAGGGTATTTGGTTTCAAGTAGCATCACGCGCGTAGCTGCGCGAGCAATTCCGCCTCATGGCAGTGCTTCAACCCGAGCAGGAAGGCTTCTGGCGCCCCGTCAAAATCCCAACGGCAGATCGCGCGCGGTCGGCAGGCGATTATAGCGAGGGGTCCGTTGTCCCGGAGGCCAGGCGAGGCCGCTATAGGGCACGCCATCGCGTGATAGTTGCGGATTGTAGGCGGGGTCCTCGTTCAGGGCGTCGCCCCAGCGCGCACGCAGCAAATTTAGCTCATGTTCAAACCGGCCCCGCCGATCGGCGCGATTGTCCTTTCCACGGCTGGCGGATTCGGCATGAAGCAGCTTCGCATGCGGCGTGAAGACGATGCGCTTGCCGGCTTGGCGCAGGCGCAAACAATAGTCGACATCATTAAGCGCCACCGCGAAGCGGGCTTCGTCCATTCCGCCGATCGCGAGATAGTCGCTTCGTCGTGTCGCAAGACAGGCCGCAGTCACTGCGCTGCATTCGTGCGCCACAAGAAGCTGATCAAGAAAGCCGGGATCATCACTGAAGCGGTCGGTGAAGGCGTGGCTGACCGAGAAGTTCGTACCCAGCACGATGCCGCCGTGCTGCACGACGCCCCCAGGCCAGGTCAACAGCGCACCGACCGCGCCGACCTCCGGCTCGGTCAGTCGCGCCAGCATCTCCTCAAGCCAGTCGTCGGATGTTGCCTCGATGTCATTATTGAGAAGACAAAGGACGTCGCTATCGAGCATCGCGGCGGCCTGATTGTTGAGCCTTGCGAAGTTGAACGGCCCTTCTATCCGCAATGTCCGGACGCCGCGCCGCGGCAGATCCGCAAGAAGGCCGACCGTCTCCGGATCGGTGCTGTCGTTGTCGACGACGAGGATATCGGCATGGCAGCGCTTGACCGCGGGTGCGATACTGTCAAGGCAGACGCGCAGGAGAGAAGCGCGGTTGCGCGTGGGGATGATTACGCTCACTCGTTCTCGCGGAATGGGCCGCTTGATTCGGACAGCGGGAAAGAGATGGCCTTGCTGCTCGGTCACGTCCGCTTTGATACTGCGCGCACGCAGGTGCATGTGGCTTGCGGCGGAAAGGTAGGAGGAGGCCTTTGCTCGATTGAGCTTGGGCATGGTCGCCAGAGTTCCGGGCAGGTGGAGGATATTTGCCTGGGTCGGACTGATATGATCGAGCAGGCAGTTGAAGAGGCGGTAGAGGTTGTCCGGACGCGTATCAAGGGCCGCGATCAGGATATCGCGGCGAACCGCGAACAGGTGGGCGCAGTACCCTTGCTCAAGCATTCTCTCGTAATCGAACGCCGGAAAGGCAAGCGGCCAGAGGCGGCCGTCGTCAGCGAGAAAGTCGAGATCGCCGTACATTGCGACAGCATCCGGGCAGGAATCGAATGCAGCGGCAATGCGGGCCAGCGCGTTCTGTTCGAGGGACATGCCTGCCATGGTCACGACGACATGGCGCGCATCGGCTGCGGCATCATCGAGAAACTCCAGCAGGGCATCGCTGTCGATCACGAGCGGTTGACCGTCAATCGCACCTGCGGTCCAGCTCTCGTGGCTTTGCGTCTCCAGGGTAGCAAGCGTCTGCCGAGCACCGGCGCTGCCGGCGACAACAATTGCCAGTTGAAGCGAACTTGGCTCCGGCTCCGGCAGCGGAAAGCGGTCGCGCCAATCGGCATAATCTGCGAGCGGAAGCGAAGCGGGAATAAGCCGGTCATACAATTTGCCACGCAGGCGTTCGGCGTCGTGGCCGCCGATGGCATCGATCATTCCGGCGAGGCCGTCAGGAAACGCAACAAAAACTGCCGTCGCCGGAAGTTGTTCGCCGTCCTCATTGCGCAGTCCAATCCGATGGACGCGTCCGTCTGCAAAGCGTTGCGGGACGTGGAAATCAAAGGCACGGGCGTTGCGCGATGTCTGCCCGTCGGCCTCACCACCGATATGCGTCCAGGCCGTGGCGCGCACCTGCGCAACGGATTCTCCATCGACGATTGCTTCCAGGATGACCGCTGCTTCGCCGTCGATCCAGCCTTCGAAATGCAGGCCACCCAGCCAACGCAGTTCGCTGCTCGGCCGCAGATCGGCCGGGTCTGCGCTTTCAGTGTCAAGGTCGATGGGATCACCAACGGGAGTTCCGAGATTGGCAAGACGAGCCTCAAGGAGACCCGCACTACGAAGCAGATCGGGCTCAACGGTCACCGCAAAGCCGCAAGCGCCGTTCTGGCCATACCGAGAGAGTTCCGGGACAAGGGCATCGGCATAGGTCGACTTCAGCACCAAGCCATCGAGCAGGATGTCGACCGTGAAGCGGTGCTCCGGAGTCTCTGGATCAAACACGAATCCCGAAACCGTGCCGTCATTGGCGAGCGCAAGCCGGCTGACCAGCTTCGGCTTGGCCATTGGTTCCGTGCGGGCCTGGATGACACGCGCCATGCTCACCGTCCGATCCACTCGATGACGGCGTCGACAATTCCGGGCTCGTCCACATCGGCGGGAATGGCAAGATCGCCCCTACGGGCCTTTGCCGATCCGGCGGACCAATCGCGATAGGCGACAGGTATCGAGGCCCGCCTTGTTGTCTCAATGACGGGATGTCCGAATATCGGCTTGTCGAAATCGGTCAGCAGCCAGCCGGGATGATGCGGCGCCAGGACATCACCAATCTCATCGGCTGCGACGGCGCCGGTTATGAAGACGTTCGCATACGACATCAGACGGTCGTCGTCACAGGTGGCGCCGGCGACGACGATTGATCTGGATGGATACTGTTGCCCCAGGCGATCGGCCAGTCTTCTGATCACGCGCAAGGCTGCGGGCGAGGGCGCGGACGGAACGACAGCAAGCGATTTGCCTGCACCGGAGATCGGCGCAAGGCTCAAGGGACGGGTTGGCCAATCTTGGAGAATGATCTTGCGGCCGGGCCAGCGGGCCTGAGCAAACGCCCTGGCCGTCTCGCTGGGAACAAAAAGCGGCGTGGCATCGGGAAGCGAGGTGACTGCCTCGCCAAGACCATCTGATGTTAGCCAGGGATGGATGAGGATGCCAAGTTTCCAGATCAGCATGACCAACTGCGGAAGCGGATTTGGTTCGACGATTTCGACGCGGGCGGCGTTCAGCCGTGCAACGATATTGGCGGCATCGGCGATGGCTGCCTCGGTGTCCAGTTTCAACTGGACGGCCTGTGGACTGGTCCCGTCGGCGGCTTTGAGATGAAAGACATCGCGATCCCGCAATAGGATAAGTGCACGCTCGCCGCGCTCGCGGAGATGGCGCGCCCGTTCCCCGGCGATGGCATCGTAGCTTCCTTGATTTCCGACAAGGAGCACGGAAGGCTCGGAGGGCCAGGGCAGGGCGCGATCGAGTTTTTCGCGCGCTGGCCGTAATGGATCGGCGATCTCGAACGCACGACATTCCCGCCGGTAGTTCGGGAATCGCCGGTCCAGAATGTCGAGATTGCGAAGCACCAGGCTCCGCTTCTCGTGCTGAAAGGATTTTGAGCCGTGATGTCCGACATAGACCGACGGCGCGCAGACGCTGCGAAAACCCTTCGCGCGTGCGCGCAGGCAGAGATCGACATCCTCGAGATAGCCTCGTTCAAAATTCTCCGAGAGCCCGCTAACGGCATCGAGACAGCGGCGCGTAATGTAAAGACAGAATCCGATGCCGCTCGGCACGTCGATCGCATCACCGGCATTGGCAGCGCTTGCGGCCCGATCGATCCCGAGCATCTGCTCATAGCCTTGCATCGGATTGACATCGTTCGGCGTCGGAAACGAAAAGATGTCGCCGTTGTTTGACAGCGGCGTGACTGTTCCAATGTCAGGCGCAGAATGCGCAACCGCTGCCAATCGTTCGACGAATCCGGGTGGCACGATTGTGTCGGAGTTGAGTAACAGGACGTCGCCCTCCGGCACCTTCTCCAGCGCGCGATTGACTGAACCGACAAAACCCAGATTGGCCGCATTCACGAGAAGATCGATCGTTCCGGCAGCGGCAAGCGTGTTTAGATCGTGCCGCAACTCCGTTTCCGGGCTGGCATCGTCGACTGCCAGGATGCGGAATTCACCCGAAGTCCGAGCCTTGATGAGGCTGTCAAAGCAGGCAAGCGTTGTCTGTGCATCCCGGTACACCGGAACGATGACGGTGGGTGTGATGTCGGATCGTGGCGCGGCAGGGCGGGGCGCATCGGTTCTCAGCCCGGGCGGCAAGGACAGATTGGGCGCCAGCCGGCGAACCTGGAAAATTTCTCCGTCGCATTTCAACATCAGCGTATGAGGCGTTCTGGATGGCGGCCGCCGAACCAGAAAAGCGGTTGCCTGAACGTCCTTCCCAGCCAGGGGGTGAAACGAATTGGGTTCGAGCAGGCTGGTGAGAATGCCGTGCGCGGTTGCAAGGCTGGCTTCGATCACGGTCGCCTCGGTCCAGGCGACCCAGCCCGTCACATGATTGTCGAACACCGAGCAGGCGGCCCAGTGCCGCTCTCCTGCACGCAGGAGTTCCGCTATGGCAGCCCGGAGGATCGCCGGATTTCCGTCGCGGCTGATCAGATTGACGGCCGCGGTCCGCCGCCGATCATCCGTGGCCCAGGTGAGCATGCGGCGGTTCGCGCCAAGGTCGGAAGGATCGACACGGAGCGCTTCAGCGAGGTCCGCCAGCGCCGCTTCTTTGCGTTCGAGCCTCCAGTTCGCCTCGGCGCGGAGAACGAAGCAATGTGCAGCCGATGGTGGTCCGACACGGCAGCGTCGATCCGCGTATTTGAATGCTGCAGGAAAGTCCTGAGCCGTCAGCGCCTGTGCAGCCAGGCGCTCGAGCGTGGTATGCGAGCGATACCCGACATGGAGCGGACGATCACTGCCGAGAACCATCTGACGGTGCCCCGACCGGTTGCGTCCGTCTCATCGGACATGATTATCAAATAGCGTTTGCCCGGCGCGGCCGGCTGCGAAAGACCCGTACCCGTGCCGGGCCGGCAGGCTTGCGCGGCGCCACGGGTGTCACGACGCGTTCCGCGGTCGCGATGCGCTCGATGCCGATGCGAAGACCGACCAGCGGTTCGCGGCTGGTCGGACCCGACAGCACCACGCGCTGGCCGACCGCGTGCAAGGTCGGCGCATTCAAAAATCCTGCATCCGCGACGAACTGCAGTTCATCGGTTCCATTTATTTCGAGAACCACACCGGTGAGGGGCAGGGCCTGTCCGCGGGTACCGGCATAGGTCCCGAGGGGCACCATCCTGCCGCTGCCCGCCTGACCGTTGGCGAATTGGACCGCATAGCGAATATCGACACCTGCCGGCTTGTCCGGCCATTCCAGAGCCACACCTTCCACGCGAGACGGCGCAGTCGGTCCTGCAATCCATGCATTGGAACCGACAACGACGTCGCCGCGACCTGCCACGTGGCCAAGTAGCGTCAGGCCCTCCGTTGCAGCTTGCGAGTGCAATCCTATGCCATTGATTTGCTCGCCGGACGTGACAGCAGACATCCGGCCCGCGTGGATTGGTTCGATGCGCACCAGGGCAGCCTGCGATCCTCCAGGACTCCTCGGCCGGACCAGGACCTGCAAAGTACCCGGCGTGTTGACACGCACCACCAGGCCGGAATTGGGCGCGCGCAGGGTTGGCTCAGTTGCATCGGGATGCAGGATGATTTCCATGCGCTGCTCATGCCCTTCGGCGGGAGCGACCGTCACCTGAGGTGGCGAGAAGGAATCGTCCGCGCTCTTGTAATTTATGAAGAACAGTCCGCGGTCGAGACTTGCCATTTTCCGTTGCTCAGCGTTGTTCATCGAACTCTCCGGGACTCGTTTGCGAATGGCGAGGCTCATGATCCGCTCACCCAAGACGATTCGAAGATGTCTTCAGAGGAGACGGAACCACCAGGCTGGCAGCCGGCGAGAGAGAACGCCGAATCCTCTCAGTTTCCATGCTGAGCGACGCGGCCATCTTGCGAAGCCTGTCGTTTTCTTGTCGCAACAATACGATGGAGTCTGCGATGTCCTCAGCACTGCTTAAATCGAGATGCTGGAATTGCGCCTGGTTGCCGGAGGGATCTTGTGTGAGACCTTGCGTGAGTCTGACTCTCATCCGGCTTGTCCTTCATTTGCGATAGGACGCTGACTTTTGTGAATTCGCGTTCTTGTGATTATAATTTCTTCAACGGATTTTAGGGCAAGAAGATGTCAGAGGAAAGCGAAAGCTCGATGAATGCGGATTGCACAGTATTGCAATTCTGCTCTGCAGGACGCGAAGGGTCGGGCAAACTCGTCACTGAAAACTTCGCTGCCGAAAATTTGAGCTGCAAACGCGTCGCTTGAGCTTCATCGCGTTCTCAATCGACGCTGGCACGAAGCACCGAAGTGGGACTTATCTTCAATGAAGATTCTATTTGTTCACAATAATTTCCCGGCGCAGTACCGACATCTGGTGGCTGCGTTGGCTCATGTGCCTGGTTTGGAACTTGTTGCCGTTGGCGCGTCGAACGCGCATCCGATGCCTTCGGTCAAGTTGATTAAATATGCGCTTCCTCATGCCGATGTTTCTGGAACTCATCCGTTCGCCCGACGTTTCGATTTGGAGTGCCGCCGCGCCGAGCAGGTATTGTACAGCCTGTCGACATTGGCGGCGTCTGGATTTGCACCGGATGTGATCTTCGCTCATCCCGGATGGGGCGAGACGTTGCCTTTGCGCACGACGTTTCCCAAAGCGAGATTGTTCGTCTACTGCGAATTCTTTTACGGAGCCGAGCGGCGTGACATCGGATTCGACCCGGAATTTCCGGCGTCCGGGCTAGACGGTCATATCGGGCTGCAGCTCAAGAATGCGACGACGTTGCTCGCGCTGGCCGATTGCGAACTTGGAATCTCGCCTACAAATTGGCAGCGGTCGACTTTTCCCTCGCACTATCAAAGCAAGATCGAAGTTATCCATGAGGGAATTGATACGTCGCGCGTGCGGCCGAATCCGCAGGCTCGCCTGATGCTCCCGAACGGCCGGCAAGTAGGCCGTTCGGATGAAATCGTGACGTTTGTGGTGCGCAATCTCGAACCGCTGAGGGGTTATCACATCTTCATGCGCGCGCTTCCCGAAATACTGAGGCGGCGACCTGATGCACAGATCGTCATTATCGGAAGGGATGGGTTGTCCTACGGACTTCCTCCGCCTGCGGGCAGCACGTGGAAGTCGATCTTCCTGGAGGAAGTACGCGATCAGTTGGACATGTCGCGCGTCCATTTCATGGGCGGCGTTTCATACGACACGTTTATTTCAACACTTCAGGTGTCATCGGCGCATGTCTACCTGACTTACCCCTTTGTGCTGTCCTGGTCTGTGCTGGAAGCCATGAGCGCGGGGTGCCTGGTGATCGGGTCTGACACGCCGCCGGTGCGCGAGGTCGTCAGTTCCGGCGAGAACGGCCTGCTGATTCCCTTTTTTGCAGTCGACGAGCTTGCCGCACGAATTATCGAAGCGCTTCGGGAGCCCCAACGGTTCAACGCGATCAGGGACGCCGCCCGAAGCTTCGTGGTTGATCATTACGACGCAGAGCGGATCTGCGTACCGAGAATGCGGCAGCTTTTCGATATCGAGGCAGCCTCAGCCGCACCGCGAAACATTTGGCCGGGACGTGCGGCGTCGGAATGGTCAAAAGCCAGCAGACGCGCATCTCGAAAGTCGTCCGCCGTTTATCGAAATAACGATGTCAAGCAGGAAGAAGCCGGTCTTCCGTAGTGGAGGGCGGCATCTTATCGCGACGCCGTACCCGCCGGCAGTTAACGGTGACGTCAGGGATCAGCTCTCTTGAAGGCGGTGCCCAGCCGTCCGCGTCAAGACGAGGCCTTGCGCGAATGGCCTGGCGATGTTGCTATTCCCTACTTGCCGTTCGGTTGCGCCTGCGCCTGTTTCAGGGCGTTCTTGCAGCCGTCCGAAAGCTGATCGAATTTTTCGGTCATGCATTTCTTGATGCGTCCGCCGCCCGGAAAGATGCCGGAGCAGAGCGAGCGCACATCGGCGCCACAGGCTTGCCGCAGTTCGCCCCGTCCAGCCTGGGCCGGGGCAGATGATGCAGCCGCAATCGACACGGCGAGAATGCCGGCGACTGCGAGCCGGAGTTCGCGCAGCGTTGCCGGCCTCACCATGTGCAGACCCTCCGCGGACCATAGGCAGTTTCCGTCCACCAGCAGCGGCCGGCATAATAAGGTTGCGGATAGGCGCCATAGGGCCCGTATACGTAGGGGTAGACGCCGTTGGGATGGCACAGCCCATAGGGACCGCGATGCCAGCCGAGACCGCACAAGTTTCGCACTTGAATGACCGCGGCGGGGCCGGACGGTGTGAGAGCCGGGAAGGCTTGTGCTGTGGCGCCTGCCAGCGTCACGGCGACAGCGAAGGCCGCCGACGATAGAAGCTTCTTCATCGTGGGATTGATTCCTTTCATGGTCGGGGAGGGAAGAGGGCAGCCGCCGGCCGGACTCCGGGACACGAGTTCCGAACCGGCGGCGTCGCGCGAGGGGGTCAGTAGCGGTAGCCGTAGTGGCGATACGCTACGACCGCGCCGCTGCGCGTAACGCTGTTGCCGTACGGGCCGGTCGTGGTGCGCGAATAGGCATAGGCGTGGGGACCGACACGGCTGATGCTGCCGGTCCGGGAAACCGTGCGGCCATAAGGCCCGGTGATCGAGGCCGAGCGCGAGCAGGTTCCTGCCGCACAGCCGCCACTGGCGCTGCCGTAATAGGTGCCGCGCCACGTGGTGACGCTGCCGCTGCGTGTCCAGGCGCTGGCCTGGGAGATGCTGGCCACTCCGAGCAGCGCAGCAAGCGATGCGGAAGCAAGAATGGATTTCATCACGGTTCTCCTTGTTCGAGCGCTCCGGGACCCGGAGGCCATCGGAGCCGACGCGAGACATGCTGGCTGCCGCCCTTTGCCGGGATATTGCGCGAGAAGAAGAGTTTGTAACGTTTTGTAACGGTCGGCCGCTGCCCTATTGCCGCCAGCGCGCCACTCCATAGAGTGCGCCCATGGACAGCAAGATCATCATGATCGTGGAGGATGACCGCGAAATCCGCTCGCTGCTTTCGGATTTCCTCAGGCGCGAAGGCTTCGAGACGGTTTGCGTCGAGGATGGCGCGGCGATGCATAACGCGCTGCTGCGAACGCGTCCCGATCTGGTCGTGCTCGACATCATGCTGCCGGGCGAAGATGGACTTTCGATCTGCCGGCGCCTGCGTGCCAAGGGCAGTCTGCCGATCCTGATGCTCACCGCCAAGGGCGAGGATGTCGACCGCATCGTCGGGCTCGAGATCGGCGCGGACGACTATCTGCCGAAGCCGTTCAATCCGCGCGAGCTGCTGGCGCGCATCCGCGCCGTGCTGCGCCGCTCCGGTGAGCCCGCGCAGGTGGTGGCGTCTCGCCGGCTCGGATTCGGGACGCTGGTCGCCGATCTCGATGCGCGCAGCCTTCTCGACGACAGCCTGGCCGTTATCGAACTGACCTCGGCGGAGTTCGATTTGCTCGCCTGCTTCCTGGAGCGGCCGAAGCGCGTGCTCTCGCGCGACCAGCTTCTCGACTGGACGCGTGGCCGCACGGCCGATCCGTACGACCGCACCATAGACGTGTCGGTCAGTCGCCTGCGCCGCAAGCTCGTTGCAGCCGATCCACAGGCGGTCTCCGTGATCAAGACCGTGCGCAATGGCGGCTATCTGTTCAGCGCCGATGTGCGCGTGCTCTGATTTGCGCAACCGGGCGGTGTTACCGTGAGCCATCTTCGCATCGCCGGCCGTCTGGCCCTCATCGTGGTCGGTGCGATCGTTCTCGTGCAGATGTTGATGGCGGCAGCCTATTTCGTCGAGCAGCGCAGTCGGCGCGAGACCTCGGGCGTCGCGCCATTTCTTGAACAGATCGCCGCGCTGGTCCAGGCACTCGACCGCGTGCCAGTGGCTGATCGCGACCTCGTCAGTCGCGCCGCGACATCAATTCGGCTCGTGGCCCGCATCCGTCAGGATATTCCGGCAAACACCACGCATTCCAGGCTGCTCGGCAACGCGGAGGGGAGATTGCGCGAGCTGATTGGTCCGCCCGAAGATCGCTTCGTCGCGCTGTCATTCATTACCAGCGAGCAGAACGGCAGCCGGCCGGTCGCGCGCCTGCGCGATCTGGTCGGCGCGCGCCTGCACGGGGTGATCGGCCTTGCCTCCGGCGATTATCTCGATATCGAAACGACGGGCGATTTCAGTCTGCGGCTTCTCGGCATCCCGGTCGGGTTGCTGGCGGGCATTCTCGGTTTCGCGGTTGCGCTGATCGCTCTGATCGCTGTCCGGCGCGAAACCAGGCCGTTGTCCGAGCTCGCAAAGTCGATCGAGCGTTTCGGTGCGGCGATGGAGACGCGGCCGATCGCCGAGTCCGGCGCGCCTGATGTGCGCACGCTGATCCGTGCCGTCAACACCATGCAGGCCCGTATCGCAGAGCTGCTGCGCAGCCGCACGCTGGCGCTGGGCGCGATCAGTCACGATCTGCGGACTTTCGTGACAAGGCTGAAGCTGCGCATCGAGCTGTTGCCCGAGAGCGAGCAGCGCACCAAGGCGGCCGCCGATCTCGACAGCATGCAGTCGCTGATGGATGACGCGCTGGCCTTCGTGCGCGCCTCCTTTGCGGCCGCTCCCGACGAGCAGGTCGATCTCGCGTTTATCGCGCGCAATGAATACGAGGCGCGCGAGGCCGAACATGCGGCGATCACGCTGAGCGGCGCGGACGCTCCGCTTGTCGTGTGCGGATCGAAGCTCGGCGTTGCACGGATGGTGGCCAATCTCGTCGCCAATGCACTGGCCTATGGCGGCTCCGCAGATATCTCATTGCATGCGGAGAAGGAGTTTGCCGAGCTCTGGGTGGAGGATCGGGGGCCGGGTATTCCGGCGGCGGAGCGCAATCAGGTGTTCGAGCCATTTTACCGACTCGAAGCCTCGCGGAATCGCGAACGAGGCGGCGCCGGATTGGGCCTTACGATCGTGCGGCAGATCATCGAGAGCAGCCGTGGTACGGTTGCCATCGAGGACCGTCCGGGCGGCGGCACCCGGATGCGGGTGCGCCTGCCGCGCCCATCGTGATCATCGCCGCGGCAATAGCATGCATTGAGGCGGACAATCGGCGCGTACGAAAGGAGCTGGACGCTTGCGTCCAGCTGAAGAAATTTCCTGCATGACAATGACTTAGATCGGAAATCTCAACTGACAGATTGGCTGCCACAAACCCGCGATTAGACGTCAATGGAGCCGCAAATCCTCAGATCGAACCGACCCATCTTCATGGCCAAATATATTCCATAATATACCTTATGCGAATTACGTATGGACTTGACGGCGCGTGAGGTCAGAACGTCGTCGTGATGCCGCCATCTACCGCAATGCTTTGGCCTGTCACGAACGAGGCTGCGTCGCTGGCAAGGAAGACTACCACGCCGGCGATCTCTTCCGGGCGCCCCCAACGCCCCAGTGCGGTGCGGCGTTTCAGCCAGCGCGCCCACTCCGGATCTTCAGCGAGCTTGGCGTTGGTCTCCGTGGCAAACGTTCCCGGCGCGATCGAATTGACGGTGATTCCATGGCTGCCAAGATCGGCGGCCAGCGCGCGCGTAAGGCCGTCGATGCCTGCCTTGGCGGCTGTATAGCCGACGTCGCCGATCCGACCGAGGCGGCCGATCACCGAGGAAACATTGATGATTCGACCTTGTACGCGCCGCCGGATCAGATCACGAGCAATCGTCTGACTGATCGCATAGGCGGAGATGAGATGACTGTCGAGCATGCGGCCGAATTCGTCCGGCGACATCTCATTGAACCCGCGACGGTCGCGCTGCCCGACATTGTTGACGAGCACATCGATGTCTCCGAGCGCGGCAATCGCCAGCCGCATCGCGTCGCGCTGCGTGACGTCGAACGGCGCGCCGAGAATATCCAACCCTTCGGCACGTAGCTGATTGACGGCCTCCTCCAGTACGGCGGGCTGGCGTCCGTTTAGAATGACACGAGCGCCAGCCTTGGCCAGGCCGCGCGCCATCTCCAATCCGAGTCCCCGCACCGAACCCGTCACCAAGGCCGTACGACCAGCGAGCGAGAAGCCAATACTGCAAATCATTTTGATGCCTGGACTGAAACGACCGTTTCAGTTACTTTTATACCATGCATAGCCGTGGCGCAAGGTCGCAAGGAGTGGAGAGGATGAAGGTCGAATCGTCGCCTCGGCGCACCGAATTGCTCGACGCCAGCTACGCCTATGTTCTCGATCACGGACTGAACGGATTGTCCCTACGCCCCCTCGCCGCGGCGATCGGCAGCAGTCCCCGGGTGCTGCTCTATTTGTTCGGCAACAAGGAGAACCTGCTCCGCGAACTCTTGGCGCGGGCGCGCAAAGAGCAGATCGCACAGGTCAGCTCCGCGCTTAGATCCGCCCCCGCCGGAGAAGGTGAGTTCGAGGCATTCGCCAACCGCTTATGGAGTTGGCTCTCTGCGCCCGAGCAGCGGGCGATGGTTCGTCTGACATACGAAGCATTTATGCTTTCTCTCAGTCGAGAGCCCGGTCCGTGGTCGGGGTTCGCCGCGGAATCCGCCCAGGACTGGCTGAATTTGCTGATCGATGCACAAACGGACGTTCCGCTGGCGGTCGCCAAGGCCAGGGCCACCCGCGTGCTTGCCATGGTCCGGGGCATGCTGATCGATCTTCTGGCCTGCGGCGACAAGGAACGGATCACATCGGCGACGCGCCTGGGCTGGCTGTAAACTGAAGCAGGGCATCGAAGCCGATTTCCTCAAAGCACTCGATGTGGCGATCACTTACTCGTCGTTCAGGGAGCGCATCATCGGCCCGATCAGCACGCTCGAATCTTTCCCTTTCGAATTCGTGGACTTCCCACTGGCATAGCTATACTACACCATATGAAAAAGATCGGCTTTCTTTCGTTCGGGCATTGGACGCCTTCGCCACAGTCGCAGACGCGCTCGGCCGCGGACACGTTGCTGCAATCCATCGAGCTGGCCGTTGCGGCCGAGGAGCTCGGCGCGGACGGCGCGTATTTTCGTGTCCATCACTTTGCCCGCCAGCTCGCTTCACCGTTTCCCCTGCTGGCCGCCGTCGGTGCGAAAACCAGCCGGATCGAGATCGGCACCGCCGTGATCGACATGCGCTATGAGAACCCGCTCTACATGATCGAAGACGCCGGCGCGGCCGATCTGATATCGCGCGGACGCCTGCAGCTCGGCATCAGCCGCGGATCGCCTGAGCAGGTGATCGATGGATGGCGCTATTTCGGCTATCAGCCGGCCGAAGGCCAGAGCGATGCCGACATGGGGCGGCGGCATGCCGAAGTCTTCCTGGAGCTGCTCAGCGGCAAGGGGTTCGCCGAGCCGAACCCGCGGCCGATGTTTCCGAACCCGCCCGGCCTGCTACGGCTCGAGCCCCATTCGGAGGGGCTGCGCGAACGGATCTGGTGGGGCGCCGGGTCGAACGACACGGCGGTCTGGGCCGCGAAGCTCGGCATGAACCTGCAGAGCTCGACGCTCAAGAATGACGAGACCGGTGAAGCTTTCCACGTGCAGCAGGCGGCCCAGATCCGCGCCTACCGGACCGCCTGGAAGGAAGCCGGCCACGCCCGCGAACCCAGAGTGTCGGTCAGCCGCAGCATCTTCGCGCTGGTGGATGATCGTGATCGAGCCTATTTC
>DASZTN010000163.1:0-2751 GCA_035547995.1 Bradyrhizobium sp.
CTCATGCGAATCTCCGCCATAGGGAGTCAGCTTCCGAGCCGGATTGCAACCCTCACCAGATGTGTGAATGTCGTAGCCCATGGGGAGAGGTCGGATTGCTCCTGGCGATGCGCAAGCATCGTCCAGTGCAATCCGGGTGAGGGGGTACGCGCTCTCGATGGACCGTACGCCCTCACCCCAGCCCTCCCCACGGGAGAGGGGGCAGATTTCCGGTGACGATCCAATTGAACTTAATCTCATCACGCCCTACCGGACGTTGGCGAGCCGCATGTCGAGATAGCTCGTCACCGTCTCCATCAGCGGCTCGAGCTTGCCGTCGAAGAAATGGTTGGCGCCGGGGATGATCTGCTGATCGATCACGATGCCCTTCTGGGTCTTCAACTTCTCGACCAGCGTGTTGACGTCCTTCGGCGGCACCACCGCGTCCTTCTCGCCATGCACGATCAGGCCCGAGGACGGGCAGGGCGCCAGGAACGAGAAGTCGTAGAGATTGGCCGGCGGCGCAATCGAGATGAAGCCTTCGACTTCCGGCCGGCGCATCAGGAGCTGCATGCCGATCCAGGCGCCGAAGGAGAAGCCGGCGACCCAGCAGGCCCGCGCTTCCGGATTGATGGTCTGCGCCCAGTCGAGCGCGGAAGCGGCATCCGACAATTCGCCGGTGCCGTGATCGAACGAGCCCTGGCTGCGGCCGACGCCGCGGAAGTTGAAGCGCAGCACCGAGAAGCCGCGATGCGCAAAGGCGTAGTAGCACTGGTAGACGATCTGATGGTTCATCGTGCCGTGAAACTGCGGATGCGGATGCAGAATCATCGCGATCGGCGCGTTCTTCTGCTTGGCCGGATGGTAACGGCCTTCAAGACGGCCTGCCGGGCCGGTGAAAATGACTTCAGGCATGAGTGATCCCTAGATAATCAACCGACTTGATGCGGGCTTCATCTGTCGATCAGACGAACCTTGCAGAAGGGGATGATCAAGCGCCGTCTGGCGGTGACGCGAACGGCGGGTGAGTTGGATGGTCGCGTTCTAACATGGTGCGAGGGGCAAAAAGCAAGCATCTTGAGCATGTGCCTTTGCATTCGAGGTCCAAGTCATTGTCCGAACTATTTGTCCCCGCCATTGTCCAGGCCATTCGATTGCAAGTTGCGCCGCGATCGCCAATTGAGGGGAGAGTTTTGCGTTCGACGGGCGCTTGAGGTAATATAATACTCCATGTCTGATCGTATTTATCTCGACTGGAACGCGACCACGCCGCTGCGCTCTGAGGCGCGGGAGGCGATGACTGCGGCCTGGGACCGCTGCGGCAATCCCTCTTCCGTCCACGCCGAGGGCCGCGAGGCACGGGCGCTGGTCGAGGAAGCGAGGGCGCTGGTTGCGGGCGCGGTCGGCGCAAAGCCCCGCAATGTGGTTTTTACCTCCGGCGGCACCGAAGCCAATGCCCTGGCGTTGCGGCCGGGCCTGCACCTCGGCGCAGGCGCGCCGGTGGAGCGGCTGGTGGTGTCGGCCATCGAACATGCCTCGGTGCTCGCAGGCGGCCAGTTTTCGCCTCAGGCGGTCAGCATGGTCGGGGTGACGCGCTCGGGCGTCGTGGACCTCGATCAATTGCGCACAGCGCTCGACGGCAAGCCGCCGGCGCTGGTTTCGATCATGCTCGCCAACAACGAGACCGGCGCATTGCAGCCGGTGGCGGAGGCGGCCGGGATCGTGCATGCCGCCGGCGGCGTGCTCCATGTCGATGCCATCCAGGCGCTCGGCAAGATCCCGGTCGACATCGGCGCGCTCGGCGCCGACCTGGTGACGGTTTCGGCCCACAAGATCGGCGGTCCCAAGGGGATTGGCGCGGTGGCCCTGGCGGAAGGCCTGGAGGGGCTTGGCGCGCTGCTGCGCGGCGGCGGCCAGGAGCGGGGCCGGCGGGCGGGCACCGAGAATGTCGTTGGCATCATCGGCTTTGGGGCCGCCGCCAAGGCCGCGATAGCCGCCCTGGAAACCGATCCGGCCGGGATCGAGCGGCTGCGCAACCAGCTTGAGAGGGATTTACGGCAAGTCCCTGAAATCATTGTGTTCTCTGAGGATGCGCCGCGGTTGCCGAATACCACTCTGTTCACGGTTCCCGGCCTCAAAGCCGAGACGGCGGTGATCGGTTTCGATCTCGCCGGAGTGGCGGTGTCTTCGGGCTCGGCCTGTTCCTCCGGCAAGGTCCAGTCCTCCCATGTGCTGGCCGCCATGGGTTTCGGCCCGGATCTCGCGGAAGGAGCCGTGCGGCTCAGTCTGGGCTGGTCCACATCACAAGGAGACGTCAATCGCTGTCTTGAGGCTTGGCGAAAGCTCGCCAGTACCTTACTTAAAGAGGGACGAAACACGGCTTGAACCGTTCTAAGCAGGTGATTTCGTCCGAAAAGCATCGTAATAAAGTTTCGGAACAGGTCCACCGCGGTCCTTGAAACCGCGAGCGGAGGATTGGATGCCGGCTGTACAAGAGACCGTCGAGCGCGTCAGGCGCATCGACGTCGATCAGTATCGATATGGATTCGAGACGCTGATCGAATCCGACAAGGCCCCGAAGGGGCTGTCGGAAGACACGATCCGCTTCATTTCGGCCAAGAAGAACGAGCACGCCTGGATGCTGGAGTGGCGGCTGGAGGCCTATCGCCGCTGGCTCACCATGCGTGAGCCGAAATGGGCCCGCGTCGATTACCCGGAGATCGACTACCAGGGCATCTATTATTACGCCGCGCCGAAGCCGAAGAAGCAGGT
>DASZTN010000164.1:0-11278 GCA_035547995.1 Bradyrhizobium sp.
CTGCGCGGCGGCCTGAAGGTCGCGGCCGTCAAGGCTCCGGGCTTCGGCGATCGCCGCAAGGCCATGCTGCAGGACATCGCGATCCTGACCGGCGGCCAGGCGATCTCGGAAGATCTCGGCATCAAGCTCGAGAACGTCACCCTGCAGATGCTCGGTCGCGCCAAGAAGGTGATGATCGACAAGGAGAACACCACGATCGTCAACGGCGCCGGCAAGAAGGCCGACATCGAGGCGCGCGTGGCCCAGATCAAGGCGCAGATCGAGGAGACCACCTCGGACTACGACCGTGAGAAGCTGCAGGAGCGTCTCGCCAAGCTCGCAGGCGGCGTCGCGGTGATCCGCGTCGGCGGCGCGACCGAAGTCGAGGTCAAGGAGCGCAAGGATCGCGTGGATGACGCGATGCATGCGACCCGTGCTGCGGTCGAGGAAGGCATCGTTCCGGGTGGCGGCGTCGCCCTGCTCCGTGCTTCCGAGCAGCTCAAGGGCATCCGCACCAAGAACGACGACCAGAAGACCGGCGTCGAGATCGTGCGCAAGGCGCTGTCGGCGCCGGCCCGCCAGATCGCCATCAACGCTGGCGAAGACGGTTCGGTCATCGTCGGCAAGATCCTCGAGAAGGATCAGTATGCCTACGGCTTCGACTCCCAGAGCGGCGAGTACGTCAACCTGGTCTCCAAGGGCATCATCGACCCGACCAAGGTGGTCCGCACCGCGATCCAGAACGCGGCTTCCGTCGCGGCTCTCCTGATCACCACCGAGGCGATGGTCGCCGAGCTGCCGAAGAAAGCCGCTCCGGCCGCCGGCATGCCTCCGGGCGGCGGCATGGGCGGCATGGACTTCTAAGGTCCCACTTCGCTTCAGGCGATCCACGAAATGCAAAACCCCGGCAGCGATGCCGGGGTTTTTGTTTGGCTGGCCGTCATTCCGGGGCGACGCTTCAGCGTCGAGCCCGGAATCCATCGGTCCAGATATCAACTCGCAATTTGAGGGTAGAGGTCGATCCAGTGAGGATTTCTCTCTTCAATCAAGCGTATCTTCCAGCCTCTTCGCCATTTTTTGAGTTCCTTCTCGCGCGCAATCGCGCTGATCGCGTCATCGTAAATTTCGAACCAGACTAATTTGTCGACGCTATATCGTTTGCTGAACCCTGCGACGGTTTTGATCTTATGCTCATGTACCCGACGTATGATATCGTTCGTTACACCGATATAAAGTGTCCCGTATTTTTCGCTGGCAAGCAGATATACGTAGTAAGCTATGTGCAATCGGCGAAATGGATTCCGGGCTCGGCGCTATCGCGCCGCCCCGGAATGACGGTGAGTTATATATTGCTTACTTTTAGGATAGATCAATTGATCGCAGAACCGATACTGCTTTCCCAAGGAAAACCCCGGCATCGCTGCCGGGGTCTTGTTTGTCCGGCGCTTTGATCAGCTGCCGTTGGCAGGAGCCATCGTTACCGGAGCCTTGAACAGGTGGTTGTCGATGGTCTGCAGCTCGATCGTGGAGCCGGCCGCCAGCGCCTCGCCGTCAACCTTCGGCAAGGTGATCCGTGCCCGCGCGCCCATGCCTGCCGCAAGCCCCATCAGGGCAGGCTTGAATTTGTTGTAGGCATAGTCGTTCACGATCGCGGATTGCGGCAGCTTGGACAACTCATCCGGTCCCCAGACGGCCTCGACGTTGCTGGCGGGGCCAAGCAGCCGGGCACGGACGACATGCGCGGGAACGTCGGGCGTGCCGCCATCCAGATAGACGGTGAAGGCCACGCTGCCGTCGGATGCCGCGGTCGCATCGGAGAGGCTCAGATGATGGATCGCCGGGCTGGTCGGGTCGGCATGGAACGGCGTCAGGATGGCGCCCCGATAATAATTATAGGTCAGCATCACGAAGGCGACGGTGATCGCCGCCAGCGTCACCGCGAGAGGACGGAGAATATTCTCCGGCAACGGTCCGCTTGCCGCCCAGGTGAACCAGGGCCTCGCAGCCAGGGCCGGCTTGCGCCGGGCAACGATGGCGTCGATCGACCATGCCGAGCTTCCGGCGACGAGCAGCGCCATCCCCATCCCGAAATTGCAGGCCGCCATCGTCCATTCGTCGATGCAGGTCGCCCCCTGCCAACCGTAGAGAAGCATCAGCACCGTGGACAGGCCGATCGTCGCCAGGGCGGACAGGCGCGTCAGGAAGCCGACGATCAGGAACAGGCCGAACACCAGTTCGACGAGGCTGAAGATGATGATGCTGGCGTAAAGCAGATAGAAATGCCGGAGCAGAAAATCGACGATATGACCGGTGCCGAGGATAGCGCCGGGCATTGCGCCCTGGAATTTATTCGCCATCCAGGTCGCAGCATGCGGATCGAGCTTCGCGGGCGCATAGATGAACCGGCGGGAGCCGCCGCCCCAATAGATGAAGCCCTGGACGAAGCGAACGGCGAGCATGGCGTAGGCGACGAGCTCCCATGATGAGAGCCCGACGCTGCTTATCGCAGCCTGCCTCGATGCCGAACTCGAGGCCGGAATAGTGTTAACGGAAACTGTCATGGCTGAACCTTGTCTTGTCGATTTCCATCATGGGATGGAAAAAAGCAGTTTGAAGCTAGCCGTGGCGCGGCGGCGGGCGTTGATATAGATCAGCATGCCAGCCTGCCGGATCCAGCCGCAGGAGGAGGGCGCAACATGAGGATCGAGAATTCGGTGGCGTTGGTGACCGGCGCCAATCGCGGACTCGGCAAAGCCTATGCCGAGGCGTTGCTGGCGGCGGGCGCAGCCAAGGTCTATGCGGGCGCGCGCGATCCCGCCGCGATTTCCGACCCGCGGCTGACACCGGTCAGGCTTGACGTCACCTCGCCGGCGGATATCGCAGCGGCTACCGAGCGATGCGGTGACGTCCATATCCTGATCAACAATGCCGGCGCGATGCTGATGAAATCGGCGCTGGCGCCCGGGTCCGAAGCAGCGATGCGGCAGGAAATGGAGGTGAATGTCTTCGGCCTGCTGGCGATGGCGCGGGCATTCGCGCCGGCGCTGAAGCGCAATGGCGGCGGTGCCCTCGTCAACATGCTGTCGGTGGTGAGCTGGTTCGCGGTGCCGATGAATGCCACCTATTGCGCCTCGAAGCACGCCGCGCTCGCCATCAGCGATGCGCTGCGGATCGAACTAAAGGCGCAAGGAACCCATGTCGTCGGCGTCTATGCCGGCTTCATCGACACCGACATGGCCGCCGGCATCGATGCGCCCAAGACATCGCCGCAGCAGGTCGCCGAACGAAGCCTGGATGGCATCCGCAACGGGCTCGATCACGTGCTCGCGGATGCGCGGGCTGAGGAAATCTGGCACGCCTCGCGCACCGATGCCGCCGGCCTCGCTGCTCAGCAGCAACAGCGCTGGGACGCGCTTGCAAAAGCGAGGGCGTCGTAGCCCGATGCCGCGGCAGCTGCGCTCAGCAACGCAGAACCCCGGCAGCGATGCCGGGGTTCTTCCTTGAGAAGTCCGCGCGCTCAATCCTTGAACGGATCGAACTCGTTGGCTCCGGCCATCGCCACGGCGAACGGCCGCAGCAAATGCAGTACCTTGATCGACCCGGAATGCTCGGCCAGAACTTCCGGCAATCGACGATAGGCCATCGGGCTTTCGTCGAGATCAGCCCCGATCAAGGTGACGCCACGGGCCTGGAGCCATGCATCCATTTCGGCGCGCGTGAACCTGCGCTTGGCCTCCTTGCGTCCGAACAACCGCCCTGCGCCGTGAACCGTGGAGTAGAGCGCGGCCCGTGCATCCGCCGAGTCGATGCCTTCGACGATGACGGCGTCGTCACCCATCGATCCACCAACGAAGCCGCGCTGTCCCGGAAATGCCGGCGTGGCTCCCTTACGAACCACCCACAAATCCTTGCCGCCATGGCTTTCACGCCAGGCGTAATTGTGGTGGTTGTGGACCAGATCCATGATCTTGCCGCCGATGATCTTGCGGACACGCTCGACCACCCACTCGCGGCCCGCATAGGAATAGCGCCCGGCGAGCTGCATCGCGGCGATGTAGCGCCGGCCGATTTCGCTATCCTCGTCCACGACTGCAGGCGGCACGTTCATGCCGTCCTTGCCGCCGGCCGCCTTGAGATACCGGGTCGCGCTGGTATGGCCGAGGCCGCGGCTGCCGAAGTGGACGCCGATCCAGACAAAACCATCCACGTCGCGCATCAGGTCGACGTAATGGTTGCCCGACCCGACCGTGCCGAGTTGCGCAACCGCCTTCCGCCGATACGCTCCCATGTCGGATTCGCGCCAGGCGTCACCGTCGTCGAACAGTTCGTGTTCGACGCGCTCCTCATTCGTTCGCCCGACACCGAACGAAATGACGTTGCGTACATCCTTGATGATCGTACCTACATTATCCTCGATCTCGCTGAAGCGCGTGTCGAGACGTACGGCCATGTTGCCGCATCCGATGTCGAAGCCGACGCCGGAGATGCTGACCTGCTTCTCATAAGCGATGACGCCGCCGACCGGCTGCGCGTAGCCGAGATGACCGTCTGCACAAATAACGCCCGCGACTACGTTGCCGACAGACATGCAGTTGCGCATCTGCGCGACCGTCGTCTCATGATGGTCTCCGAAAATCTTCAGCGGGCTGTTCTGGTACCGAGCAGCCTGAGGCTCGATCGCGATATCGGCGGCAACAGCTTGCGCTTCGCGGGCAAGCTGCTCCTTGCGCGCCACGTCGCGGAACGTGCACCACAACGGCATCGGTCGTTGGCCCGGTCGGTCGATCTTCGCATCGGGATCGAGGCCAGCCTCGACGGCCAGAGCCCTCGCCCGCTGGCGATAGGGGTCAGATCGCATATGATCCTCCTTCATTGCCCAACTCGTTACGGCCGGCACGCCACGAGCGCGCCGGAGACATGCTTGCGCGCAAGCAATCTTCGATGATCAGGCAGGGAGGTTGTTGCGAATATCAGCAATGCGCGCGTGGTATTCTCTCTGCCTATCGGCAGAGGGAAACCCGCTGCCGTACTACGCTGCTATTCTCAGGCTTTCGGCGGTCGGCATTGAGTGAATACCCAATCCAAACGCCAAAGAGCTGTCGTGCCGTGAGATCGGCAGGACCGCTTCAAGCATGAGCTGGACGTTTGGATATCGCATGGCACTCTCTCGTGCGGACGTTCCGCAGAATGGCGATCCGAATACACCAATTTTCTAATTTGTAAATAGCGTGCACCTGCACATGCAACGGCCGGATCGGAGCGCTGCGTCAGCGATCGCGTTAACGAACTAAGATTCATCGCCCGTAACCGCCGATTCATGGAGGCATTTCAAGGCGATTTGGGTCGTCCAGCCGGCTTCGAAAAAACATTTCGCTGTCCAATTAGCCCAAATCAGTGCTTTTCCTGCGCCGTCCCGCGCCCGCAAGAGGGGCGCTTCGCGATCGTCACGGACGTTGGGCGCGGGATGCGGTGGATGCGGCAGCTTCAAGAGACGAATGATGTTGCCGCATACGGCGAAGTCGTGTGGTCCTGACGCCCCGACGCTGGCGTCAAGTTGGTGACGATGCCCGCGCATCACGCAAGTGATGTCGCCCGCGCATCCACTGACGATGGTGACAATAAAGCCCGGTCACCAAGGAGAGCCCGAAGTAAGCCGTTACACCATTGCGCAGGGAATGCCGTGATGTTCGGCGTACCTGTAGCGACTACCTCGTGTGCTTTTTTCACTCGCACACGAGGCTATGGGTGCGACGAGCGCCCGGCATTCCCTGCACCCTCTCTTGAGGGTCGCGCTGCGCCCTCTTTCATCGGAGGGAAATATTCACGCATCACTCGGGCGTCTCGCGCCGCGGGAATGCGGGACTGTGTCTTTCCGTCTTCTGAGGAAAATTTCTTTGATGGATGCGGGTCAAGCCCGCACACGACAGGCTGGAAGCTGTGCCATCGTATCGGCTGTTTGAAATTTGAATCTGATAACAGACGGCCGACAAGGCGCAAATGCGCCCTGCCCCATATCTGCACGTTGCTCAGAGATGCGCGACTACCGCGAGCCGCTTGATCTCGCCGCTGCGATAGGCCGCCAGGAAGCGGTTGTAATCCCTGAACGAGACGCAGCCATTGGAGTCGCCGTTCGGTCCCAGCATGTAGGTGTGTGCGAGCAGGCCCGAGCGTCCGTAGATCGTGCTCTCGCCGCCGACCGGATTGAGCCGCAGCGCGGCGACGCCGTGGAACAGCGACTCGCGCGGCGTAAGATCGTAAAGATGCGGCGGAGTCACGCCGCGCATCCGTACATTGGCCGAGCTCGGATCGTCGAGCCTGGAGCCGAGGCCGGAATGCGCTTCGAGCTTGGTGCCGTCGGGCAGATAAACCGTATGCGCGGAAATATCGTAGACCGCGGTCTGGCGATCATACATCGGCGCCACGCCGGCGCTGCCGATGTTCCGGCTCAGGCCGAGCGAAGACGTGCTGCTGGCATCGGCCGAAGCGTAGGCCAGCGCCGAACCCGGCGATTGCCATTTGCCGAACAGCCGCTCGAAAATCGATGGCGGCTTCTCAGGCTTGTCTTTCTCCACGGAAGCAATCATCTCCCGCGCCCTGGCGTGCTCGCGCCGCTCCGCCACCTCGCGGACCGAAGCGCCGGAACGCTTGTCGGAATTCGCTTCTGCCGGCCGCGGCGATGGCATCGGCGCGGCGGACTCGCGCTCGGCAGGCGGCGTCAATGCCGCGATCTGCTTGGGCGGCGACACGGGCACCGGCTGCGGCGCGACGGAATCGGGAGCAGCCGCGGCGAAGCGATCCGCGAACGAGAGTAGCGGACCGTGCGAGACGGGAGCGGGCGCAACAGCAAGCGGCGGCTTCTCAACCGCGATGGAACTGTTGGCAGCCGTGAGCACGTTGCGAGCCGACGAAGCCACCTGCTTGACGACGGCGACGCTGAAGTCGCCGCCATTCACCGATGGATAGATCTCCGATCCGAAAACGTTGGCGTATACCGTCCACGCACATCCGAGGACCAGACATGCGAGCGCAGCACCACCCAACAGGTTCGGCGAGAGAGCTGATTTTCGGGGAAGTCTTCTGCGAGTTCGGCCCCCAAAGTCACAACACGCACTCGTACTCATTCGCCTTGCATCCAGACTGGTACCACCGTGTCCCCCTTCCAGGCTGCGCTCGATCGGCAAGCTGCTTGCGGAATCGAACGCCAACCTGCCTACGAGACGCCACGGTCAAAAAAATGGCAGCCGGGCATTTCGCAGAGGCGCGGAGCGTCATTAAGGCGACTTTTAGTTAAATGCGGATTAAGTGGCGGCACTTATTGGGCGGGGCTAACGTTGTTCCGCATTGGGACGGGTTTTACGCCATTTTAACCATCCAGGGCGCTGATTTGCTTCAGTAATTGGCCGTCGATACCAGTTGATGGTTCCCCGCTCGGAAACTCGCTTCCGGAACAGAGCCGGGATCGCCATCAGCTCAGGCCCGTGGGGCTCCCTGAGCCGGCCCCGGCTGAAGCGCGATTCATCCCGGTGCCGCAGAAATGCCCGATTGCGACAGCGTTCGCGATCTGTCGGAGATCGAAAGTAATCGCCGGTCTACTGTAGTTCCGGCGGCGGCGAGCGGTCGAGCACCTCGCCCTTGGCCCCTTGCAACAGATCGATGCCGTAGGTTTCGATGGTGAGCGGACCGCGCTTGCGCGGCAATTCGGCGACGCGTTCGACATGGGCAAAGGCACGGTCCAGCTCGGGATGGCCGCCGGGACGCGCTTCATCGACGTAGAGAAGCTTGCCGGCCAGCAATGCCGGATCGGGCTCGGGCATGTTGATCCAGCGGATGCGCTGGCTCTGCTGCTCCACGCAGGTGCCCTTGGGCAGATAGAATTTGAGCCAGCTCGTGGTGCCGTAATCCGGCGCCAGCACGCAAGTGGCGCCGACGCGGGCGCGGACCGCCTCGATCTCATCAGCCAATTGACGCCAGCCGATACCGACGCTGCGCACGGTGGCGTCGCGGCGATAGCCCGACAGCCAGCCGGTATTGGCCTGCACGATCAACAGCACGAACATCACGACGCCGGTCGGCGCAGCCCAGCGGAGACAGAAATCGGCGACGCGCTGCCAGCGCGTCGGCCACCCGACGAGATGCGCGGCGACCGCAGCGGCAATCGCGAAGGCCGGATAGACCGGCGCGAACCAGTTCGCCTCGACCCGGGCGTGCAGCGAGTGCCAGACGAAGTAGAGCGTGACGACCCAGAACATCGCGTTGATCAGGACGCGCGCGGCCGCTGAACCAGTGCCGCGCCGGAGCAGCGCGTAGAGACCCATCGCACCGAGCATCCATACCAGCGGCGAGGCAAAGGCGATCTGGGTTGGGATGAGTTCGGCAATATAACCGGGCCGGAAATCCTCGACCCGCGCCCGGCCGAACTGCTTGATGAAGGAGACCCAGTGGTGATCGGCATTCCACAGGATGACCGGCGCGAAGATCGCGAAGGCGATGACGCCGCCGAGATAGGGCCAGGGCGAGATCAGCCAGTGGCGCAGCTTGGGAACAGCCAGAAGCCAGATCAGGATCGAAGCGCCGAAGAACAATGCGGTATATTTCGACACCAGCGACGCGCCGACCGCCACGCCGACCGCGAGCCACCACGCGCCCCTGCGGGTTTCCAGCACCTTGGCGAGACAGAACAGCACGAAACTCGAGGCCACGATCAAAGGCGCATCCGGCGTGACGATGATGGTGCCGACCGCCGCCATCAGCGTCGCGTTGAGCAGGATCGTCGAGGTCGCAGCGACGCGCGCATCGGCAAACAGGATTTGGGCCGTGCGATAAACCGCCCAGCTCATCGGCAGCGCCAGCAGGATCGACACCAGCCGCACGCCGAATTCGGTGTCGCCGGCGATCATCGTTCCCAGGCGGATGACCACCGCAACCATCGGCGGGTGATCGTAATAACCGCCCGCCA
The DNA here is from genome assembly GCA_035547995.1 of Bradyrhizobium sp. GTDB lineage: Bacteria > Pseudomonadota > Alphaproteobacteria > Rhizobiales > Xanthobacteraceae > Bradyrhizobium. Next base: position 8,936 of record DASZTN010000164.1, read on the forward strand.
GATGTTTCGACCAGGTCCAGTAATAGGCTTCGTCAAAGGTGATCGGCGTGAACGCCGCCACGACCAGCCGCAGGGCCACCAGCGCCAGCACGATCAGTGCGGTGGTGCGGGCGAGCCGCCTCTCTTCTTCGCTCGTCAAGGACGTCATCGCTTGCGCCAGACGAACAGCCCGGACATCGCGTAATTCCAGACCACACCCATCAGCGCGCCGGCGGCGCCGGCAAGCCACCAGTTCGGCCGCTCGGAATAGACCGAGAAGGCAACCCCGACATTGGCGGCGAGCCCGACGCCGCAGATCAGATAGAACATCACGAGGCCGCGCAGCGTCGCCCAGCCCTTGAGACGCTGGTCGCGATAGGTGAGGAAATTATTGAGCAGGAAATTGCTGGTCATTGCCGACAGCGCCCCGATGCCCTGGGCGACGGCGAACGGCAGATCGAGCCCTCGGAGCGCCAGGTACAGCCCGGTAAAATGCACGACCACGCCGATCGATCCGACCATCGCGAACAGCAGGAAGCGCAGCGACACCGCATCATTGGTCAGCTTGGCCAGCACCAGGCCAAGGAAATCCAGCACCACCATGGAATCGAGCTTGCTCTCGCCATGCAGCCGCGAGCCGAACCGATAGGGAATCTCCTTCACTCGCAGCCCGCCGCGCGCGGTGGCGATGATATCGAGCAGGATCTTGAATCCGTGGGTCGAGAGCTGCGGCGCCAGCTGCTCGAAGCGGTCGCGGCGGATCATGAAGAAGCCGCTCATGGGATCTGCGATCTTCACCCGCAGCACGCGCCTGGCGATCCCGGTGGCAAAGGCGCTGCCGCCGGCGCGCTGGCGGTTGAAGCTGTCGGCGCTGCCGCCTTCGATATAGCGGCTGCCGACCACGAGATCGAAATCGCCGCTTTGCAACAGCGACAGCATCTTCGGCAGCTGCATCTCGTCATGCTGCAGGTCGGCGTCGATCACCGCGGCGCACGGCGCGCTGGAGGCGAGGATGCCCTCGATACAGGCGCCGGACAGGCCCCGGCGTCCGATCCGCCTGATGCAGCGAACACGGCTGTCCTGCCGCGCCAGTCCGCGCACCACCTCCCACGTGCCGTCGGGGGAATTGTCGTCGACGAAGATGACCTCCCAGGCCAGACCCATCAGCGCCACTTCCAGCCGCCGGAACAGCGCGGTGACATTATCCCGTTCGTTGAAGGTGGGGACGACGACCGAAAGCTCAGGCGCGTGCATGGCCTGCAGCAGCGGGGTTTCGGGGCCCGGTCGGATGGCTTCGTTCATGTCGGCAGCGTATATCCGGCGGGCCCGGGGAAGCCAAGGCGCGCCGTCCGGATATCCGAAGCAGATAGAGGGGCCCGGATGCCTGCCGATCGGCACCCACAGGCCCAAAAACGCCAACGACCACGAACAACGGGCGCGCGTACATCCGGCGCTGCCCAGCTATTTCGTGGCCGTTCCGGCGCCGGAGCCATCAGACTGCAACGTCGCCGTTGACTGCGAAATAGGAAGGCTGCGGCGGTTCCGCAAGGCCCGGCGTCAATATCCCCTTCCGCCTCCGTTCGCGATGGAGGCAGTCTCGACCGGCGCAACCGGGTTCCAGTTTACGAACATTTCACCCGGTGCGGGTTGGTTATGACGGTCCCGTTCCTATGTTGACAGAAACAGGAGGCTTCGATGAAGCAGTCCGATCTTTTTCGGGAAAACGCCGAGAATTGTCAGCACCTCGCCGAGCGGGCCGCTGACCACCCGACCTATCTTCGTTACAAGCGCATGGAAGAAGCCTGGCGCTCGCTGGCCGAAGCGCAGGACTGGCTGGATGGCGAAACCTCGCCGACAGCGATAGCAGTAACTTGAAAGGCAAGTCGCGCTACCGCCAGACCGTTATTGCATCATGCGATAGCCAAGGCGCCTGGCGCTGCCAAGCCACTTTGCCAGGCGCGGCCGTTGTGAACCTGCCAGCAGCGACATCAGCGATATCCTCGCCATCAGGGCGAGATTGTCTTTCCTGATCTGCAGGAAATGATTGTTCGCCGCACCGCCGATGCTCCAGAGAATATTCGGCGCGGATTTCCAGACCAGGCACAGAAAAGGAATTTGAAGGCTGTGCGGATCGACGATCATGCGGGCCTCATCCAGCTCGCGTGTCTATGCTCACCTTGACGAACCACCGGACAATAGCGGAGTTGGCCGTTGGTTGCGGTAAACGGCCGCTATCAGCTCTTCACGTTTGAAGGAGCCGGCGTCACGCGCCTGTAACAATCAGAACTCGCCGTGCGCCATCCAGGTCGCGAAGAACGGCGCCAGCAGCAGCAATGCCATTTCTGCGCGGATGATCATCTGCAT
>DASZTN010000165.1:0-8076 GCA_035547995.1 Bradyrhizobium sp.
CGGCTCGCAGTTCGGCGTGCTGCGCGCCGGCGTGAACTATCATTTCTAGAGCGTTTTCGAGCGAAAGCCTGCCCCGGACTTGATCCGGGGTGGATATCGGTCCGCCATGAGGCAAACGCGTTAAAACAAAATCCGCAGCCGGGTCCTGATTCCATTGGAATCCGGCTCTGATCAGCAACAAGAAACGACAATATCCATCCTCCCGGCCGCAAGCGGCCGGGATTTTTTTACGGCCGAAGTGGCAGGCGTGCGTGCGCTGCTTTTCAGGCGTCGACCCGGACGAGAAAACGCCAGCACCATCATGGCTTCGGTTCTGCTCTCGCCAGAACCGAACTCTTCGCCTGACGCTTATGCAGGCGTCAGGATGCGATCACGAGGTTGACCGCTTTCGGGCCCTTGCCCTTCTTGTCCGGTTCAACCTCAAAGGTGATGCGCTGTCCTTCGTTCAAATCCTTCAACCCTGCGCGTTCGACCGCAGTGACGTGGACGAACACATCGCGGCCGCCGTCATCGGGCTTGATGAAGCCGTAACCGCGCTCTGCATTGAAGAACTTAACTGTTCCAGTCATGGCCATCGGGAAAACTCCCCGCTCCGCCGTTACGCGTCCTGCGTATCGGCCCGACCGAACCTTCGCTGCCGCCGGAAGATGGCCATGGCTTGCGGATTAGGCGGCTACCGCCGATCCGTCTTGAAAAAAATTTTCGGCCCAACCACTCCGCCGCTACCATTCGCGGAAGCGGAACGTAAAGCCAGTCAAGAATGATCTTAATATATTATGGATTCCGGCAAATTGCCTACGCCGGAAACCTCGTCTTTATAGCGTTTTTCCGGCGCAGCGGACACCTTTGTGTGAGGAAAATCTATCGAAACCACAAGTTGTGGCGGGCAGCTAAGGTTTGGGGGCTTCGAGTCTGAACCGGCCGGCGCCGCCCTGGCCAAGCGGTTTTTCGAGCTCGGGCAGGATGATCTTGAGCTCGCTCGCCAGCGTCCAGGGTGGATTGACGATCAGGAGGCCGGCTGAGGTCAGCGCGGTGCCAGGCATCTGGGGCGCGACGCTGAATTCCAGGCGCAGACATTTTCCGGACGAGGCCGCCGAGGCGGCGGTCGCGGCGACCTGCTGCGCCAGGTGATCGCTGGCGCGGCGGCTCTTGGCCGGATACCACAACAGATAAGTACCGGTCGGCCATTTTGCGAAGGCTGTCGCAAATCCGTTCGCCATGCGCTCGAATTCGTCCTTGGCCTCGAATGGCGGGTCGATCACGACCAGGCCGCGCCGCTCATTCGGCGGCACGAACGCCGGTAATGCCATCCAGCCGTCGAGATCGACGACGCGGGCCTGGGCGTCCCGGCGCAACGCCTCGATCAGATGCTTGCGCGCATTGGGCTCGAGCTCGCAAGCGGTCAGGCGATCCTGCGGCCGCAGCAGGGCGCGCGCAATCAGCGGTGATCCCGGATAGGCCTTGAGATCACGCTGCGGATTGAAGGCCCTGACGATGTCCAGGTAGGGCGCAACCAGCGGCATTGCGGCTTGCGAAAACCGCGCCTGCATCAGTCGTGCAATGCCGGTGAGCCATTCGCCGCCGCGCAGCGCTTCCTCGCCGGTAAGATCGTATATGCCGGCGCCGGCATGGGTATCGATGACGCGGAATGCGGCCGGCTTTTCCTGCAGATAGATCAGAATCCGCGTCAGCACGATGTGCTTGATGACGTCGGCAAAATTTCCGGCGTGAAAGGCGTGACGATAGTTCATCGCCAAGGGTTACGACATCGGGTGACGAAAGTAACCCGCCGTCATTGCCGTCGCTGCACCGCGAACCCGGCGCGATGGTGCAGTTTCAGCCGCCGCGCATCGGCGGCATCGAGACCTGGTCGCGCTTGCAGGCGCGGCGGTCGATCTCCTCGCAGGAACGGAATTGCAGGTCCTTGCTCAGGCAGATGCGGACTTCGCTCAGCCGGGTGCGGTTGCAGGTCACCGCGATGCCGTTGGCGGCGAGGCCGGGATTGGCCTTGATGAAGGCCTCCTCGATATCGGACGGCGCAACCGTCTTTTCTTCCGACAATTGCAGATATTGCTCCGGGATCTTGATCGCGGCGCGCGCCTTGCGGATGGTTTCGAAATAAGCGCGCTCGCCCAGTCCCGAACAGGTGCCGTGCTTGTCCCACTCGTTATAGACCAGACCGGGCGCCGGCATCAGATCGAGCATCGAGGTCATGATGTTGCGGGCCAGACGGGGCGAGGGGTGCTGGCAATATTCCGGGAAGCCGTGCTCATATTGCGGCCACAGCCCGTGCACCACGAAGGAAAACGGCCGGCCGTCGCATTGCGCCCGGGTGCTGCGGCCATTGCTGCCGCGCTCCTGCGCATCCTCGCAGAAGGACGGCGACCATGACAGCGACAGCACGTAATAGTCGAACTCGCCGGGCGTGTTCTGCCGGCTGTCCTGCGCCGACGCGGCTGTCGCGCCGGGCAGGGCCGCAGTCGTGAACAGGCCAGCCGAGATCAGCCCGGAAATCAAAATCCGACGAAACTGTAGCATGAGGACGCCCCTTCAACCCCGGAAAGCGTTTCCAGCGAAAGCCTGCCCCGATTTGGATAGCGGCCCGGGCGCAGTTCGCATGAAGAAAACGCGTCAGAACAGTAGGCCGGAGCCCCGGTCGCTGATTTCCATCGCGGCCGAAGGGGCCCCAGCCGGGGCGCAGCCTAACAGGCGGATGGAACATTTCAAGAACAAAATCGCCTGGGACCGAGCCCAGGCGATTTTAAATCCTGCGACGATAAATCTTGAAAAATGCAAGAATGACGGATCGGCTGAATCAGGGCTTGGCGCCGCGGCAGCGCGGGTTGTCCGCCCAGTTGCGATCGAGACCGGTGACGCACCATTCGACGCCCTGATCGAAACCGGCAAAGCCGCCGTCTTCGATGATGGAGTAGTGCACCTGGCGCATTTTGCCGTCGCTGAACATCGCCTCGCCGCTGCAATAGCGGCGCGGGATGTTGTCGGACTGCCAGGGCCGGAACGTGGTCTCGCGGATATTGTCGAAGCCGGTGATGACCAGCGCCGAATTCCAGTAAGTGCTCTCCCTCTCGCGGAATTGGGAGGAGATGGTCGAGAGTGCGGCCTCGCACGGCGCCACCCGGCCGTCATATTTCGGGCCCGACAGCCAGAAGTTCAGCTCCAGCGGATTGGCGGCCCGAGCGGTCTGGCCGCATGCGAGCAAACCCAAGGCCGCACCAAGCGCAGCGCCAACGCGGTAACGTCCAAGGCCGGGTTTTTTCAGGGATTTGAAGAGGTCGTACATGGGGCAATCCGCCGGATCATTTTAAGACGCGGACGGTGCCGCGAAGGGAGCACGAGGTCAAGTGCAGCGCGGCAACACTTTGCGGCAACTCCATCGCTTGCGCACAGGCGTTCTTTTCATGGCCCTGGATGACCTTTAAGGTGCCGCCATCAGAAGGAGTCTGCGATGCGAATGATTCGGGCCGCGAGCTTGGTTGTCACCTGCGGAATGCTGGCGTTTTCGCCGGTCCGCGCCGACACCGTTCCTCCCTTCAAGGGCAACGACACCGGCGGCATCATCGCCTATTCCATGACCAAGGATACCGATATCCGCGCGCTCGCGATCGATCACTGCGCAAAATACGGCAAGGTGGTGAAATTCCTTTCGGTCGAGCCGCATTATGGCGGCTACATTTCCTTTGCCTGCCGCTGGGTGCCGTATGACAGGCTCGATCGGCCGGTGCGTGCCCGGTACTGACACGTCGGCCAGGGCAAACGGTCAAGATCAGTCGTAGAGTTCAGGGGAAGCGCAACATGATGCAGCGGGCTGTTTCGGTTTGTCTCGCGTCCGGGCTGCTGGCGTTGCTCGCAAACCCCCAAGCCCGCGCCGACGAACTGCCGACCCGCAAGGCGGGCCTGTGGGAAATGAACATGGTGCGGAACGGTTCGTCCTCGGGGACCACGATCCAGCAGTGCACCGACGAGGCTTCCGACAAGGAATTGGTCATGACCTTCTCGCCGATGTCGAAGGAGGTCTGCTCCAGGAAGGATATCCAGAAGACCGCAACCGGCTATGTCAGCGATTCCGTCTGCGGTGCCGCTGGCGTGTCGGTCACCTCGCACGCCGAGATCACCGGCGATTTCAATTCCGCCTACACGATGAAGACCAAATCGCATACCGAGGGCGGGCCGAAAGCGATCCAGGGCGAGCACGACACCACGGTCGAAGCGAAATGGGTCGGCCCCTGCAAGTCCGATCAGAAGCCGGGCGACATCATCATGCCCGGCGGGCTGAAGATGAACATCCACGATCTCGACAAGCTGAAGAGCCTGCTGCCCAAGTCGCTGCAGAAGTAGCGCGAGCGCGCGTCGCCGGTTTCGATTGACGTCCGGTGGCCTCATGGTTCGAGACGCGTAGGCTTCGCCACGCTCCTCACCATGAGGTTCTGAGATTTTGCCGCGAAAAGATCCTCATCCTGGCGCCAGCAAGCGTCTCGAAGGATGAGGCCACAGAACTGGAGGCTGGCCGGTCTAAACCGGTATCCGCACGGTGGCGCGGAGGCCGCCCATCGGGCTGTCGCCGAGCATGATGTCGCCGCCATGCGAGCGCGCGATGTCGCGGGCGATGGCAAGGCCAAGGCCGGTGCCGCCTTCGTCCTGGTTGCGGGAGCTGTCCAGCCGCAGGAACGGCTTGAACACGTCCTCGCGCCTGGCCGAGGGAATGCCCGGGCCGTCGTCGTCGATGGTGACGGTGAGATAGCGGTGGTCGCGTTGACCGGTGATCGCAATCGAATTGGCATAGCGCGCCGCGTTCGACACCAGATTGCCGAGGCAACGCTTGAACGCCGCAGGTTTGACGGTGACCACCGGCAGGCCGCGGAATTGCACCGTGGCGTTGTGGCCGTTGCGCTCGGCGTCGATGCGTAGCTCCTCCAGCGCCTTGGTCATGTCGGTCGGCTGCGCGTTCTCGCCGCCGTCGCCGCGGGCGAAGGCGAGATAGTCCTCCAGCATTCCCGACATCTCGTCGACATCCTTGCGCATGCCGTCGACCTCGGGGCTGTCGCCGATCAGCGCCAGCTCGAGCTTGAAGCGTGTCAGGATGGTGCGCAGGTCGTGCGACACGCCGGCCAGCATCGCGGTGCGCTGCTCCATCGCGCGCTCGATGCGGATCTTCATCTCGATGAACGCCTGCGCCGCGCGGCGGACCTCGCGCGCGCCGCGCGGGCGGAAGTTCGCTGCTTCGCGGCCCTTGCCGAAACTCTCCGCAGCGTCCGCCAGCCGCAGGATCGGCCGGATCTGGTTGCGCAGGAACAGCACCGCGACGATCAGCAGGATCGAGGAAGTGCCGACCATCCAGAACAGGAAGATTTCGGAATTCGAGGCATAGGCGGCGCTGCGCAGCGCGAACACCCGCATCACGCTGTCGTCGAGCTGGATGCGGATTTCGACCAGGTTGGAATTGCCGACGGTATCGATCCAGAACGGCCTTGCGATCTGCCGGCCGAGCTGCCGGGACAGCGACTGGTCGAGCAGCGAGAAGAACGGCTTCGGGCCCGGCGGCGGCAGATCGCCCGAGGGCAGGAAATCGACCACCATGTTGAGGCGCTGCTGGGCGATCCGCCGCAGCACCGAATGATCCTTGTCCTGCGGATAGTCGTTATAGATGTCGATCAGGCTGGCGATGTCCTGCACCACGGCGGCGGACAGATGCTGCGTCACCGTGTTCCAGTGGCGCTCCATGAACACGAAGGCGACCACCGACTGCAGCACCACCATCGGCACGATCATGATCAGCAGGGCGCGGGCATAAAGACCGGTCGGCATCCAGCCCTTGAACGCATTGCCCATCCAGCCATTGACGGCGGAGAGGCGTCCGGCGGCGCTGCGGATCAGGGTCAGGCCGTTGTCGATCGTGCTCATCGCCGAGGGAATGGAGCGTGGGAAATTCAAGGGGAAGCAACCAGCCGGTAGCCGATGCCGCGCACCGCCTGCAGGAACAGCGGGCTCGCCGGATCGCGCTCGATCTTGCGGCGCAGCCGGTTGATCTGGACGTCGACCGCGCGCTCGTTGACGGAGCCGTCGCCGCCGGTCAGCGCGCCGCGCGGCACGGTCTCGCCCGGGTTCGCCGCGAGAATCCGCAGCATGTCGCGCTCGCGGTCGGTGAGATGGATCACCTCCTCGCCCTGGCGCAGTTCGCCGCGCTCCAGATGATAGACGTAAGGACCGAACGCCACCGACTCCAGCGTCTCCACCCGCGGCGGCGCGCTGCGCTTGAGGATATTGCCGATCCGTAACACCAGCTCGCGCGGTTCGAACGGCTTGGCGACGTAATCGTCGGCGCCGATCTGCAGGCCCTCGATCCGGCTTTCCGCCTCATGGCGCGCGGTCAGCATGATGATCGGCACCGAGGACGAGGTGCGGATGAAGCGGGCGAGATCGAAACCGGTTTCGCCGGGCATCATCACGTCGAGGATCAGCATGTCGAAATGCAGGCCGAGCAATTTGGCCCGCGCGTCCTTGGCGCTCATCGCCGTGGTGACGCGATAGCCCTCGCTGGCAAGAAAGCGCGACAGCAGATCGCGGATACGGCGATCGTCATCGACCAGCAGCAGATGCGGCGCATCGTCAGCCGGCTCCGGCGGAGCATGGGGGAGGATTGCAGGTTGGGCCACGATCATTCCTTTGCGGTTGGGGCGCCGGGCTTGAGGATGATCTCCAGCACCTTGTCGGGATCGTCGTGATCGATCATCGCGCGCAGGAACTGCCGCACCGTATCCGCACCGGCCGGGCTGATATCGCCGAGCGCGCGGGTGATGCGGTCGGTCTGCAGCCCTGCGAGCTTCGTCACCAGCGCCTCGCCCTTCGCCGTGGCGAAAAGAAGGCGCTGCCGCCGGTCATTATTGCCCGTTCGCTGGATAATGTAGCCTTCGTCGAGCAACTGCTTGAGCACCCGGCCCAGCGACTGTTTGGTGATGCGCAGCACGTCGAGCAGATCCGCCACCTTCAGGCCGGGATAGCGGTAGACGAAATGCAGGACCCGGTGATGCGCCCGGCCGAAACCGAAAGCCTCGAGCACCTGGTCGGCATCGCCGACAAAGTCGCGATAGGCGAAGAACAGAAGTTCGATAATATCCCAACGAAACTCGCCGGCATGGCTGGCCGGTGAGGCGGAAGTGCTGGTCGAATCCTGGTCGGCGGGGAGCCCTGAGAAATTTATGTCAGTCATGTTGACATTTCTGGGGTTCAATGTTACAAAACTTCCCATCGTCGCGAAATATTAGATCGTTTCGTGCTGTAGTGACGTTTTCAAAGGGCCCGAACGGGCCAAATCTGCGGCGACCGCCGCATCAGGTCTACCGTACGATTGTCGAGCGGCATGTCGGCAAACATACTGGACTTCCTCATTCCGCAAAAGCATGTCCTCACGGGGCTGTGCTGACGGTGGAAATCACCGGCAAGGCTGGTGTAGGTGAAGTCCGGATCCATCGAACCAGCAGGGCCGAAAGAGCCACGCCGGGGCTGGAAAACCGCTCCGGTTCAGACAGCGGAAAGCAAGGGAATGAGCTTGAAATTCGAAATTCAGCCTGCAGCGAATCCTGTTGCTGAGAAGGAGCGCGCGGCCAGACTCGAGAACCCGGGCTTCGGCCGGATTTTCACCGATCATATGGCCCTGGTCCGCTACGATCAGGCCAAGGGCTGGCATGGCGCGCGGGTCGAATCCCGCGCCAATTTTCCGCTCGATCCGGCGGTGGCCGTGCTGCATTACGCGCAGGAAATTTTCGAGGGCCTCAAGGCCTACAAGCGCGATGATGGCGGCGTGAACCTGTTTCGTCCCGACGCCAATGCGCGGCGCTTCAGGGACGGGGCCGAGCGCATGGCGATGGCGCCGCTGCCGGAGCCCGTATTCATCGAAGCGGTCGAGCAGATCGTGCGCATCGACCGCGCCTGGATTCCCGGCGGCGAGGGCAGTCTCTATTTGCGTCCCTTCATGATCGCGAGCGAGGTCTTCCTCGGCGTCAAACCATCGGCGGAATACATCTTCGCAGTGATCGCTTCCCCGGTCGGCTCCTATTTCAA
>DASZTN010000166.1:0-7822 GCA_035547995.1 Bradyrhizobium sp.
TCGCTCTTGCGATCCGGGTGAGGGGTTGCGGCCTAACGAGAGACCGTAACCCCTCACCCCAACCCTCTCCCTATGGGAGAGGGAGCCTGTCCCACCGCAGCAACATCTGGTTTTACCGAAGGCTCATCATGCGCCTGCGCATCGCCCACACCACGACCTATCGCTACATACCGCCGGCTTCGAGCGTGATCCAGATTTTGCGGATGACGCCGGGAAGCCATGACGGCCAGTATGTCGTCGACTGGCAGATCGATGTCTCCACCGACTCCCGGCTCGACATGCATGAAGACGCCTTCGGCAACATCACCCATGTGCTGACGCATGGGCAGGTCGAGGACCTCACCATCGCGGTCGAAGGTCTGGTCGAGACCCACGACACCGGCGGCGTGCTGAAGGGCAGCGACGAGCGCTTTCCGCCGAGCCTGTTCCTGCGCTCGACAGCGCTGACCGAGGCCAATGCGGCAATGGCGAACTTCACCCGCGAGCTTCGGGCCGAAGCGGACAGTGACGAGCTCGGATTTCTCCATGCGCTGATGGTGCAGATCAACGAGCACATGACATTCGACGACCATCCGACCGACACCAGCACCACGGCGGCGGAGGCCTTCGGCCTGAAGCGCGGGGTCTGCCAGGACTATGCGCATATCTTCATCGCCTGCGCGCGCAACGGCGGCGTGCCGGCGCGTTTCGCCTCCGGCCATTTCCTGCGCTCGGACGGCATGGTGCATCAGGAGGCCGGCCATGCCTGGGCGGAAGCCTTCGTGCCCGATCTCGGCTGGGTCGGTTTCGATGCCGCCAACGGCATCTGCACCACCGACGCCCATGTCCGCGTCGCCATCGGGCTCGACTATCTCGGCGCGGCACCAGTGCGTGGCACCCGCTATGGCGGCGGCACCGAGACGCTGACAGTGGCGGTCAAGGTCGATCACGCCGGACGGCCGCAGCAGGGCCAGTGGCAGTCGCAGTAGGCGTCGAGCGCGCCTGATCTCGACGGCTTTCGAGGCTGAAAGGCCGGCAAGCGGCAGGGCAGATTCCGGTGCCCCGCCCGCCGGAACGGCCCGATTGGGGTTGGAGCAGCCTTTGAAATTGGTTAGTAATTTCGCGCGTGATCGTCTGCCATTCAGGGACCGGGAATGACCTATTGCTGCGGAATACTGGTTCGGGAAGGACTGGTCATGATCGCGGACACCAGGACCAATGCCGGGCTCGACAACGTCTCGACCTTCCGCAAGCTGCATATCTTCAGCGATCCGGGCGAGCGCATCCTGGCGATCGCCAGCGCCGGCAATCTCGCGATCAGCCAGTCGGTCCTGTCGACGCTGACGGAAGGAATCGAGAACCCCGACACCGGCGAGTTCGAAACCCTGATGAATGCGCCGACCATGTTCCAGGCCGCGCAGCGCATCGGCCGCGCCATCCGCACCGTGCATGCGATGGAAGGCGACGCGCTGAAGGCCGAAGACGTCAGCTTCGACGTGTCGTTCCTGTTCGGCGGCCAGATCAAGGGCTCGCGGATGCGGCTGTTCATGGTCTATACCGCGGGCAATTTCATCGAATGCACCACCGATACGCCCTATTTGCAGATCGGCGAGCACAAATACGGCAAGCCGGTGCTCGATCGCGCCATGCATTACGATGTCGAGCTCTATGAGGCGCTGAAGAGCGGCCTGATCTCGATGGATTCGACGATGCGCTCCAATCTCGGCGTCGGTTTGCCGATCGACGTGCTGGTGGTGCGCACCGATACCTGCGAGGCCGATCTCAACCACCGCATCGAGGCCGGCGAGCCTTATTTCCATGATCTGCGCTCGCGCTGGTCGGCGGCGCTGCGCGCGGCGCATCAGAATATTCCACGTCCACCCTACAAGAACGAAAAGCCAAAAACTTAAAAGAGAGAAGGCAGGAAGCAAATGGCGGAAACAAGCAACAAGATCGCCCTCGTCACCGGCGCCGGCACAGGTGTCGGACGCGCCGCATCGCTGGCGCTGATGGGCGCGGGCTTCAAGGTGGTGCTGGCGGGACGGCGGCTCGACAAGCTGGAAGAGACCAGGAAGCTCGGCGAGAAGATCGGCGAAAGCCTTCCCGTCTCGGCCGACATGACCGATCCCGGCTCGATCGCGGCGCTGTTCGCCAAGGTGACGGACGCCTATGGTCGGCTCGACGTGCTCTTCAACAATGCCGGCATGGGCGCGCCGCCGGTTCCGTTCGAGGATCTGCCGCTGGCGCAATGGCAGGCGGTCGTGAACACCAACCTCACCGCGCCGTTCCTGTGCACCCAGCACGCCTTCCGCATCATGAAGGACCAGAGCCCGCGCGGCGGCCGCATCATCAATAACGGGTCGATCTCGGCGCATGCGCCGCGGCCGTTTTCCGCGGCCTATACCTCGACCAAGCACGCCATCACCGGCCTCACCAAGGCATCCAATCTCGATGGCCGCGCCTATGACATCGCGGTCGGCCAGATCGACATCGGCAACGCCGCAACCCCGATGACCGACCGCATGGTCGACGGCGTGCTGCAGCCCGATGGCCGCAAGATGCCGGAGCCGCGCATGGACGCCAAGGCGGTCGGCGACGCCGTGGCCTACATGGCGACGCTGCCGCTCGATGCCAACGTGCTGTTCATGACCGTCATGGCGAGCAAGATGCCGTTCGTCGGTCGCGGCTGAGTTCCTTTTCATCGGGCGGATAAAATAAAAGTGAGGGCGCATTGCCGCTGCTGGCCGCGACAGCAGGGCAATGCCCCCGTAAAACCCATCGATAAACAGGCTATCCTGACGCGACAGCCGGCATGGGGAGGACGACGATGGAGCCGCGGAAGCGCAAACACCTGAACGTTCTGCTGCCCTGCTTCATTACTCTCGGCATCATGCTCACGCTGGTCGCCTACGCGCCGCAGCTTTATCGCGTGTTCTGCGGCGCCACCGGCTATGGCGGCACGACGCAGCGGGCCTATTCCGACCCGACCACCACCTCGGACAAGACCGTGACCATCGCGTTCGACAGCAATGTCGCGCCCGATCTGCCATGGCGCTTCGAGCCGGAGCAGCGCTCGGTGACGGTCCATCTCGGCGAGCAGAAGCTGGTGTACTTCAAGGCTGAAAATCTCGGCAATGAATCGATCGTCGGCCACGCGACGTACAACGTCACGCCGGAGACCAGCGGCATCTATTTCACCAAGATCCAGTGCTTCTGCTTCAATGAGGAACGTCTCGATCCGCATCAGAAGGTCGACATGCCCGTCGTCTTCTATGTCGACCCGGCCTTTGCCAAGGATCCGGAGATGGCCTATGTCGACACCATCACCTTGAGCTATACCTTCCTGCGTTCGCCCAATCCATCGCAGGCCAAGAATCTCAACCGCTTCCTGGCCAACGCTGCGCCCGACCCGGCCCATGGCGAGCAGCTGTTCGGCGAGCGCTGCACCGCCTGTCATTCGCTCGATGCCAACAAGACCGGCCCGATGCTCGGCGGCGTGGTCGGCCGAAAGGCCGGCTCGGCTGCCGGCTATCATTATTCCGAGGCGCTGAAGAATGCCGGCCTGGTCTGGTCCGCCGACAATCTCGATCGCTGGCTTGCCGACCCCAAGAAATTCGTTCCCGGCGTGCGGATGCCGGTGCGCGTCCTCGACGCCCCGTCCCGCCGCGATATCGTCGCTTACTTGCAGAAGGTCGGTGGCGAGCACGCGCCGCAAGCCAATGCCGGCGCTCATCCAGCGGGCGGGGAATATTAGGGAGCATGGGCGATACGGATTCGTCATTCCGAGGCGCCCGAAGGGCGAACCGGAATCCATTTCACCGTTTGCCCGATGGATTCCGGGCTCGCGACGTTGTCGCGCCCCGGCATGACAGTAGAGAGACTCGCCCTATTCCAGCTTCTCGACCTGACGCAGTGACGGGAACAGCCTCATCCATAACAGCGCGATCGCGACCGTGGCGACGCCGCCGAGCACGGCGGCCGGCATGGCGCCGAACAGCGCCGCCGTGACGCCGCTTTCGAACTGGCCGAGCTGGTTCGAGGCGTTGATGAACAGGAAGTTCACCGCGCCGACGCGGCCGCGCATCTCGTCGGGCGTGGCCAGTTGCACCAGCGAAAAGCGAATGACGACGCTGACGGTGTCGGCTGCGCCGAGGATCGCCAGCGCCAGCACCGAAAGCCACATCCAGGTGGAAACCGCGAACACCACCGTCGCCACGCCGAACACGATGACGGATTGAAACATCCTAAGTCCGACATGGCGCTGGATGCTGTGCCGCGCCAGGATCGCAGTCATCAACAGCGCGCCGACCGCGGGCGCGGCGCGCAGGATGCCAAGGCCGAGCGGACCGGTCTGCAGGATGTCGCGTGCATAGATCGGCAGCAGCGCGGTGACGCCGCCGAACAGCACCGCGAACAGATCGAGCGAGATGGTGCCGAGAATCGCCGAATTGCCGCGGATGAACCTGACGCCGGCAAACAGGTCATTCGGTGTCGCCGAATCCTTCTTCGGCGCCGAGGTCTGCGCCTGCACGAGGCGGATCAAGGCGGCAAACACCACGCCAAGCAGCCAGAACACCGCCATGGTGGCATAGGACAGGCCGGGCGAAACAGCATAGGCGATGCCGCCGAGCGCCGGCCCCGCGATGGTCGCGACCTGCGCCGCGCCGCTCGACAGCGCGGTGGCGCGCTGCAACGATCCCTGCGGCACGACCAGCGGCAGCAGCGCCGCTGTGGCCGGGCTCTCGAACGCGCCCGCCGTCCCCAGCACGACCGTCGCCAGGAAAATGTCAGTCACCGAGAGCCAGCCGGCATAGGCGCCCCAGGCCAGGAACACCGCGGTCAGCGCCTCGACCAGTTGGCACAGTTGCAACACCAGCTTGCGTTCATAGCGGTCGGCGGCGTGGCCCGCGACGAACACCAACAATGCAGTGGGGAGAAACTGGACCAGCCCGACCATGCCGAGATCGAAGGCGCTGCCGGTGAGATCATAGATCTGCCAGCCGATCGCCACCGCCCCGATCTGGCTGGAAAACCGCGACAGGCCGCGCGACAGCAGGAAGAAAAGCAGCGATCTTTGGCTGAGCAGCGTGCCGGTGCCCACAGGCATGGTCGAGGACATTCTCGTCCGGTCCTTAAGATCCCTGTTTTGCGGGAACGGTTTTCCCGCATGCGTGGTCGTTTCCGCGTGGCGTGGCCGACCGCGCCGGAGATGTCAACGTCCGCATGCGCATGGCATTGCGCCAACGCATGCCGCTGCCGTAACGTGGCCCTTGGGTTCTGGGGGAAGCATGCTTCAGCTGCAGTCGGCGTTCGGGGTGGTCGCGTTGCTCGGGATCGCATGGGCATTGAGCGAGAGCCGCCGCGAAGTGTCCTTCAGGCAGGCCGCGGTCGGGCTGATCGTCACGCTTCTGACCGCGATCGTGCTGATCAAGCTGCCGCTGGTCACCCGCGCTTTCGGCGCGATCAACGATGCCGTCGGCGCCATCGCCGACGCCTCGCGCGCCGGCACCTCCTTCGTGTTCGGTTATCTCGGCGGCGGCCCGCTGCCGTTCGACCTGAAGGCCCCCGGCGCCGACTTCATCCTGGCCTTCCAGGCGCTGCCGATCGTGCTGTTGATGAGCGTGCTCACCACGCTGCTGTTCTATTGGCGCGTGCTGCCGCCGGTCGTGCGCGGGATGGCGTGGCTGCTGGAGCGCACGCTCGGCGTCGGCGGCGCCGTCGGCCTGTCCACCGCCGCCAACATCTTTCTCGGCATGGTGGAAGCGCCGCTGTTCATCCGGCCCTATCTTTCGCAGCTCTCCCGCAGCGAATTGTTTCTGGTGATGACCGGCGGCATGGCCGGAATTGCCGGCACCGTACTCGTGCTGTACGCCACGCTGCTCGGTCCGCTGATCCCGGACGCGGCGGCGCATTTCGTCATCGCTTCCGTGCTGGGCGCGCCGGCCGCGATCCTCGTCAGCCTGATCATGGTGCCGGAAACCTCAAGCAAGCTTACCGGCGGATCGCTCGAGGATCCCGATGTCCATATCGCCGGCACGATGGATGCGATCGTCAAGGGCACCTCGGCCGGGCTCGAACTCCTGCTCAACATCGTCGCCATGCTGATCGTGCTGGTGGCGCTGGTGCATCTCGTCAATTCGATGCTCGGCCTGCTGCCCGCGATCGGCGGCGCGGCAATCTCGCTGCAGCGGCTGCTCGGCTATGTGATGGCGCCGGTATGCTGGCTGATGGGCCTGCCGTGGCCGCAGGCCGTGACCGCCGGCAGCCTGATGGGCACCAAGACGATCCTGAACGAACTGATCGCCTATGTCGATTTCTCGAAACTGCCGGCGGGTGCGCTCGACGCGCGCTCACGGCTGATCATGCTCTATGCGATGTGCGGTTTCGCCAATTTCGGCAGCCTCGGCATCATGATCGCCGGCCTCGGCACCATGGCGCCGGAGCGCCGCGAGGAGATCAATTCGCTGGCGCCGAAGTCGATCATCTCGGGCACGCTGACGACCTGCCTGATGGGCGCGATCGTGGGGATGTTGACGTAACCTCCGTCGTCATTCCGGGGCGACACGAAGTGTCGAACTCTGGTGCGCGCTTGCGCACCAGAGAATCCCGAGATTCCCCCGATGCGCAATTGCGCATCTGAGGTCTGGTGCTTGCGCACCATCCCGGAATGACGAACGTGATTACGCCGTCAGCTCCACCGTCTCGAACTCCGCCGGCAGGATCACTTCCAGCAGTTCGACGTCATCGGAATAATCCAGGATCATGTGCCTGATCTTCGGCGGCTGGGTCCAGGAGCTGCCCTCCCGCATCAGGGTCTCGCCCTGCCCTTCCATGTAGGTCTTCACCCAGCCCTTCAGCACATAGACCATCTGGAAATCGACATCGTGGAAATGCAGCTTCGAGACTTGGTCCGGATCGCACGGCCCGATCAGGCGTATCACATGCGCCTGCGCCAGGCCGTTGCTGGCCGCGGCCATGCCGAGGTCGCGGTATTGGGCGTAAGCGCGCAGGCCGTCGGCCTTGAAGTCCTCGTCGCGATAATGGCTGATCGCGATCCGCTGCTTGCGCCGAGCCGGTTTGACCGGCGCCGCCGCGCGGCCCTTGCTCTTCAGCGCCTTGCGCGCGCTCGATTTGGCCGCGGCCTTGCGCGGCGATTTCTTCTGCGCAGACGTGCGGTTTGCTGCGCGCGCGTTCGGCTTTCCGGACGTCTTCTTTTTGGCCATCGACGTTCCTCCCTTTTGTAACGGAGAGAGGCTAACACGGATTGCGTGCTTGGGGGATCGTCATTGCGGGCGATGCGAAGTGTCGAGCCCAATGCCCCAATTCAAACCGTACGGTGGATTCAAACCGTGGGGTGGGCAAAAGCGCTCCGTGCCGTGACCACCGCGTCGCGGACCGGCGTCCACTCTGGTGGGCACGCTGCGCTTTTGCCAGCCGCCGCGATCCGGGTTAGGCGCAGGATCAATGCAGCCGGAACACGCCATCGACGGCGCGCAGCTCAGTCGGCTTGATCAGCTTGGAATGCGCCACGACGACGGAAAACAGCGGCCCCTCCAGCTTTTGCTGCCAGAAGTTGAGGAAATCGGTCAGCGCCGGAAATTTCGGAAACAGATCGTAATTCTGCCAGACATAAGTCTGTAACAGCGAGGGATGGTCGGGCATCCGATAGAGAATTTGCGCTGTGGTGAGCCCGTAACCCAGCACCTGCTTCCGGAAGTCTTCGGAAACAACCCCAACCCGCGAGACCATGCCAACCTCCATTTTCAGGAGCGCATCATTTCAAGGCGGCCTGCCGAGCCACCCCGGCGGAGATGCGCTCACATGATCAAAATGTGACGCACAG
>DASZTN010000167.1:0-49555 GCA_035547995.1 Bradyrhizobium sp.
TCGATCGACGTGATGCGCAACAATGACAGCATGAGCGCCTCCGGCACCCACATCGCCGGCGATGCGCTGGTCGGACGGCAATTGCGTTCGCAGGACGATTCTGACGGCAGCTTCGACTATCAGTTCGAACCGGTATGGAAATTCGGTACCGGTTCGGTGCGACACACCCTGTTGACCGGCTTCGAATACCAGCATCAGGTGTTGGACACGCAACGGACCACAGCGGATCTTCCGAATATCGCCGACATCTTCGCCCCGACTCCACTGGAATTGTCGCCGGCCAGCCTGAACTTCCAATGCGACGCCAAACATTCCTGCGACGATGACCATCTCGTAGCCGATTATTACAGCCTCTACGCGACCGACCAGATGGACCTCACCGACAAATGGAAACTGCGCCTCGGCGTCCGGCAGGATTGGTACAACACGGTGCTCGATCCGCTGATCACCGTACCGGGCCGCTTCACCAATACGGCGGTTCCGATCGTCGCCGGCGTGCCGCTACACCGGAACGACACACCGGTGAGCTGGAATATCGGCACGCTCTACCAGCTCTATCCCGGCATCTCCCCCTATATCGGCGTCTCCAAGAGCTATCTGACGAACTTCAACTCGGAAAACACCCAGAACGGCATCGGCGCGCCGGAATCGGCGCTGCAATATGAAGCGGGCGTAAAGTTATCGCTGCTGCACGACAGAGTGGTCCTGAACACGTCGATCTTCAACATCTCCCGCGACAACGTCGCGACGCTGTTCACCAACAGCCTGGGTCAGGAAGCAGTCGCGTTCGACAGCCAGCTCACCAATGGCGTCGAGGCCTCACTGGATGCTGCGATCACCGAACAGTGGCATCTGCTTGCCAATGCGACGGTACAGGAAGCCGTCGTCACCAATGCCCCGCAAGCTCCGACGACAATGGGAAATCACCCGCAGGGTGTTCCGGCCTATATGGCCAATCTGTGGACCACCTACACCTTTTCGATCGGCGGCATTCCGGGCTTCAAGATCGGCGGCGGCCTGAACTATCGCGACAAGACCTATAGCGACACGACCAATGTCAACTCGGTTCCCGCCTTCGTGATCGGCAACGCCATGATCGGCTGGGATGATGCCAATTGGGGCGTCGCCTTGAATGTCAAGAACGTCACCAATGAGCGCTACTTCGTCGCCGCGAACGGCGCCGGCGGATTTGTCGGCGAAGGACTGAGTGCTTTCCTCACCGTTCGTTACCACGAATAACTTACAACGTTTTTCGAGTAGAGCAGAGACCGGTTCGCATAAAGCCCGGCTGACTCAACCAGAGCCAGGCTTTAGTTGACCTGCAGCATGGCCGAGCGACGCGGGCCAGAATCCGATCCCCCATGCAGCCGCCACACAACCGCTTCGCATCTAAGTTCCAGTAAGTTCCATCGGCCGTTCGCTGCCGCAAAACAAAAGCTCCGCGCCGAGCCGTGCATTTACGGAACGCGTTGCTCACGCGACATTAACTACATCCGCTGCATCGAAGCCTGGCCGCCGCAGGCCCTTATGGTCCTGTAAAGCAGATCGCGCCTATGATTTGCGCGTCAGCCTCTCCATTTAGCACTCGTAAGATGTCGGACACCGCATCTGCAACCACTACGTCGCTAAGTCGTCAAGTCGCCCCGATCGCGATCGCGGCGTTCTTTGCGCTGGCGATGAGTGTCTGCATGTTCGGACTGGTCGTCTGGAAGGCACTGGAAACGAAAGCCGTCATACTCAAGCGCGCTCAGACCGCAACGCAAAATCTCGCGCACTCGCTTGCAGAACAGGCATCCCACACGATCCTGGCGGTCGACATCGCCATGGACGGCATCGTCGCATTTCTAAGGTATCGAACGCCGCTACCCGAGCGCATCAACCCCTTCCTTGCTGACACCGTCAACGCACTGCCGCAACTGCACGACCTCAATGTCATCGATGCAAACGGCATTTGGCAATATTCATCGCTTCCGGAGCTGCCGCATGACAATTGCTCCGACCGGGATTTCTTCATCTACCACCGTGATACGCCGGGCAGCACCCTCAGAATCAACAGGCCGATAAAATCGCGCCTGACCGGCCATATGGCGATCATTTTGACCAAACGGATCACCAGGCAGGACGGCAGTTTCGGCGGCGTTCTGATGGCAACGATCGACAGCGATTACTTCAATGCATTCTATAACCGATTCCAGCTTGGGCCCGACGGGGCCATCGCGCTGATGCGGACCGATGGCATCGTGCTGATCCACTGGCCCTTAGCTGACATCGGCGCCGACCTCTCGAACGCTGACCTGTTCACGAACCAACTCGAGCTGAGCTCGTTCGGCTATTACCGGGCACCTTCATCGTTCGACGGCAAGATGAAATATTTCGGATATGAGGAGACCTCGCTCTATCCGCTGGTCGTAACGGTTTCCCGCTCCGAGGACGAGATGCTGGCGAATTGGTGGGCCGCATTGCGTACCGATGCGATCGTAGGCGGCGTCTTGTTCTGCCTGATCGTGCTTTCAGCGGCGCTGCTGTGGTGGCAATTCCGCTTTCGAACGAAGACGGAGCTTGCGCTACGAGAGCGCGAGGCGCGCTATCGGCTGCTGGCCGACAATGTCGCCGACGTCGTGATCCTGCTCGATGGCCGGGGAACGCTGCTCTATATTTCGCCATCGGTAGAGCCGGTCCTCGGCCTGCAATGGCGCGACCTGATCGGTAAATCGTGTTTCGATCTCGTTCACGCCGACGACAAGGAGCGCATCCTTGCGGCTACGGCGCAGCCGGATGCGGATTTGACCAATACAGTTGCCTTCAGGATTTCCCGTGCCGACCAGTCAATCGCCTGGGTCGAAATGCATCTCAAGCTGACGGCGGAGCATGATGATCACGGACGGACCCAGTTTGTCGGCGTGCTGAGGGATGTCACCCAGCGCAAGAAGATGGAAGACGAACTGACCTCGCTCAATGCCCGTCTGGCCCAGCTTGCAACCACCGACGGGCTGACCGGGCTTTCGAACCGGCGAACGTTCGACGGCTTCATGCGTCGTGAATATGCCTCGCATGACGTCATATCGGTGTTGCTACTCGATATCGATAATTTCAAGGGCTACAATGACACCTATGGACATCAGGCCGGCGACGAATGCCTGAAGGCCGTCGCCACGGTCATCGCCGATGCGACCGTCCATACATCCGGAATGTCGGCGAGATATGGAGGCGAGGAATTCATCATTGTCCTCCCCAACGTCTCCGAGGCTGATGCACTGCGGGTCGCCGAGGCGGTAAGATTGACGGTACGAGCACTCGGTATTCCCAACTCCGCATCAAGCCGCGGATACGTCACCGTCAGCATCGGCATCTCGGCAAAAACCGAGGCGACGCTCGACGAAGCAATGCTGGTCGGCGAGGCCGATCTCGCCCTCTACGAGGCCAAACGGCACGGCCGCAATCGAAGCTTCGCAAGCAGCGATCTGAAGCGGGGGCTCGCCGAACAAATACCGCTTCAGTTTTCATTCGACCATTAGGAGCATGATCCGGAAAAGTGGAAACCGGTTTTCCCTCGCGACAAATGCGTAACGCGTTTGCGCGGAGATCATGCGCAAACAAAGAGATGAGATCATGGTCCGATTCCGTCTAATCGGATCATGATCTCATTGCGCTATCCGAGCATTTGCGTGTCGCCGCAAATCGAGATCGCTTGCCCGGAAATGGTTTTGCCGCGCGGGCTGCACATGAACAGGATCTGATCTGCAATCTGTTCCGGCGTCACATAGTCCTTGATGGATGTGTAGGAGAATGCGATCCGCTCCATCTCGGCATAGGAAATACCGCGCTGCTGCGCCTTGGCCTCCAGCACGCGGCGTTGCCGGTCACCGGCGACGAGGCCGGGCAGGATCGCATTGACGCGGATATTGTCCGGCCCAAGCTCGATCGACAACGACTTGGTGAAACCGATTACGCCCCATTTCGCCGCGGCATAGGGCGCACGCATTGCAAAGCCGAGCCGTCCTGCGACCGACGAGACATTGACGATTGATGCGTTCCTGCTCTGCCGCAACAACGGCACCGCCAGCCGCGTGCAATTGAACTGTCCGGTCAGGCAAATCTCCAGGCAACGATCCCAGTCTTCGGGATTCATGTCCTCGACCTTGGAGGTCGGCCCGGCAATGCCGGCATTGTTGACGAGCACATCGAGACCGCCGAGCCTCGTCACGGCATCCGCGAACAGATTCTTGACGGCGGCGCGATCGGAAACGTCGCAGCGCGTCGACGTGATCGCCGGATCGCTGGCGGCGAGCGCCGACAGTGCGCTTTCGTCGACATCGCAGGTATGAACCTTGGCTCCTTCATCCACGAAGCGGCGCGCAATCGCGCGTCCGATGCCGTTGGCGCCGGCCGTGACCAGCACGCGCAAACCCCTGATGTCGAGATCCATGATTGCTCCACAATGTCGTTTGAAACCGGTTCGATTGGAAGGCCGCACCGCATGGCTTCGCGGTCAGGTCCGGCCCAGGCCGGGCGAAAGTCAGCTCTCCCATGCAGGGCAATTCCAACAGAGGAATCGACAACGGCCCGGTCTTTTGTAACTGTAATAGCGAGCCATGATCACGGCAAGCGAGGCGAAACTGCATGACAGGGATCGCTAGCCGAACGAATAAACGCCGCATCGCGGTATCGGGGAGAAGAGAACTGAGAGCCCAAAGCACGCCACCCGTCAGTCCAACGGCCCATTCGAGCCCGCGAAACATGCTTCGACGAGTGAGGAAATAATGGAAGAGAAAAATCGTCAGGTCGCCATCGTCGGCGCCGGCCTGATCGGGCGAGCCTGGGCTACGATCTTTGCCCGAGGTGGATGGAAGGTTCGGCTGACCGATCCCCATGAACCGACACTCAGGAATGCGATCGATCTGATCAGGAACGAGCTACAGGCTCTGGCACGCCACGGACTGGCCAACGATCCCGAAGGCGCCGCAGCGCGCCTATCTGCGGCGTCCAGTCTGGAAGCAGCTGTCGAGGGCGTCGAATTCGTGCAGGAAAGCGGCCCGGAGCTGGTCGAACAGAAGAAGACCATCTTTGCCGAACTGGATCGCCTGGCGCCGCCGATGGCGGTGCTGGCGTCCTCTACGTCGGCGATCACGGCGTCGCACTTCACCGAAATGCTGCCGGGCCGGAGCCGTTGCCTGGTCGGTCATCCCGTCAATCCGCCACATCTGGTGCCCTTGGTCGAATTATGCGGCGCGCCATGGACATCGCCCGAGACGGTCGAACGCGCCCGCCGGATCTATCGCGAGATCGGGCAGGTACCCGTGACCATCAAGCGCGAGATCAATGGTTTTGTGTTGAACCGGCTGCAAGGTGCGCTGCTCGCGGAAGCGTTCCGGCTGGTCGGCGAAGGCTACATTTCGGCGGAAGATCTCGATCACACGGTGAAGGATGGCCTCGGGCTGCGCTGGTCGTTCCTTGGTCCGTTCGAAACCATCGAGCTTAACGCACCCGGCGGCATCCCGGACTATTGCGCACGCTATACCGGCTTCTACAAGGAGCTGGCGGCAACAGCCGCCGGTCCGGAAGTGTATCAGAGTCCGAATGTAGACCGGGTGATCGCGGCATGGCCGCACCAGCCTGCGCCCGAGCGCATTGCCAGGCTGACGCAGCGGCGCAACGAGCGCCTCGCTGCGCTGGCTGCGCATAAGCGAGCCCAGGAGCAATCCATCATGAACCCCAAGGAAGAGAAGAAAGCATGAGCCGCAAAGTCATCATCACCTGTGCCGTCACCGGCGCCATTCACACGCCCTCGATGTCAAAGGCCCTGCCGGTGACGCCGCAGGAAATCGCCGATGCCGCCGTAGAGGCCGCCGAAGCCGGTGCCGCAATCGTGCATCTGCATGCACGCAATCCGAAGACCGGCCAGCCCGACCAGAGTCCCGAGGCTTTCGCGCCATTCCTGAAGATCATCAAGCAGCGCTCGAATGCGGTGATCAATCTCACCACCGGTGGCGCGCCGACCATGACGGTCGACGAGCGCGTCCGTCCCGCCGCCACTTACAAGCCTGAAGTCGCCTCTCTCAATATGGGATCGATGAATTTTGCCTTCTTCGGCATGCTCAACCGCTTCAAGACCTTCCAGCACGATTGGGAGCGCAAGCATGTCGAAAACAAGGATATCGTGTTCCGCAACACCTTTGCGGATATCGAATATGTCCTGACGACCTTGTCGGAAACAGGCACGCGGTTCGAGTTCGAATGCTACGACACCGCCCATCTCTACAATTTAAAGTATTTCCTCGATCAGGGCATGGTGAAGCCGCCGCTGTTCGTGCAGACGGTGTTCGGGCTGCAGGG
This sequence comes from Bradyrhizobium sp., assembly GCA_035547995.1. Taxonomy (GTDB): domain Bacteria; phylum Pseudomonadota; class Alphaproteobacteria; order Rhizobiales; family Xanthobacteraceae; genus Bradyrhizobium. The sequence continues at coordinate 6,334 of DASZTN010000167.1, forward strand.
CGGAACGGGCGCGCATCCGGAAGACGTGATGCACATGAAGCGCACGGCGGAGCGGCTGTTCGGCGACCAGTTCATCTGGTCCGTGCTTGGCGCCGGACGCAACCAATTGCCGATCGCGGCGATGGCGGCGGCGATGGGTGGCAATGTCCGCGTCGGCCTCGAGGACTCGCTTTGGGCGGCGCCGGGACGCATGGCGGCATCGAATGCCGAACAGGTTCAACTCGCCCGCAAGATCATCGAAGGCCTCGGGCTCGAAGTGGCCACCGCCGACGAGGCGCGCGAAATCCTGCATCTCAAGGGCGGCGACAAGCTGGAAGTCTGACCCAAGAAGCGGCGGCTGGCGGCATGGGCCAACATTTCCGTGTCGCCAGCCGCACTAAATGATCAGGCGTCTCAGGATCGTTTTGGCACGTTCTGTTCAAGCCCGGCGCGATTTTCCGCATCGACCGCGCGACGGAAACCGTCGCGGGCCTGCAATCGCTGCCAATAGGCGGCAACGCCAGGCGTGAAATTGCCGCTCAAACCGATATCCTGCGCCAGCAGCAATGCATATCCGACCGAGATGTCGGCGGCGGTAAAGCGGCCGGCACAGACCGTCTCGCCGCGGGAGAGGGCCGCCTCCAATCCACGCAGCCGGCCGAAGAACCATTTCGAATAATCGGCCACGACTTGCGGATTGCGCCGCTCCTCCGGCTCGAGCTCGGAATAGCGCAGCACCAGAGTCTGCGGAAAGGTCAGCGTGGCCTCACCGAAATGCAGCCAGTTCAGAAAGGCGCCGAAATCGGGCTCATCAATGCCGACGGATAATGGCGTCGGGCCATAACGCGCCACCAGATAATGCGAGATCGCGGCCGATTCCGTCATGCGGGTGTCGCCATCGATCAGAAACGGAATCGTGCCGAGCGGATTGAGCCCGAGATATTCCTTGGCCAGGACTCGCGGCGGAAACGGCAGCATCTTGAGTTCATAGGGAAGCCCAAGCTCTTCCAGCGTCCATAATGGACGGAACGAACGCGCCGCAGCGCAGTGATATAACGTGATCATGGGATGTTTCCTCACACTCAAAGCTCGCTGGGGGACGACCGATCTCCGGCATCAAGATCAGCCCTGCAGGAACAAGGCGAATGGTTCCTCGATGGTGCGGCGCAGATGCTCGCGGTAGGCGGCGTAATTGGCGTCACTGGAAGAGATGCGCCCGACCGTCGGGTTCGGAACGTTGCCGGCCGGAAGAAACACGATCGGCGCGGCGATCGGGGTTAACTGCGACCCACGTCCCGCCAATAAAGTGGTGATGATGCCGTACATTTCGCCCAACCGCGTCGGACGCGAGACGGTGATGACGCGATACTGACCTTGCCGATTAGTTACGAGATAAATGAAGCCGGATTGGTTGGGCACGGCAACCTCGCCGAATTGACCATAGGCGGCATCGACGCGTTCGCTTTCGCGAAAGCCGAGACATGAGGCCGCCTGGTCCCAGGCGATCTCGGTGTAATAGGCAAAGATCGCATCCTTCTCGCCGAATGACGGGCGAAGCGTCAAATACATGCCTTCGAGCCACGTCACCGCGCGGCGCGAATAGGCGCCCAGATTGTCGGGAGCGATATCGCCGTTGACGGCCGTCGTGGCCGGCGCGAGCGCGCTTTTCGTCTCGCGCAAGGAGACACCGAGCGCCTGTTCGAGCCGTACCATGGTTGCAAGCGTGAACGGGCGCCGGCCGCCGAGCACTTTTTCAAGCGTCGAGAGGCTGAGCTTGGCCTGCTCGGCCAGTGCCTGCCGAGAGATGCGGCGACGCGCGATTTCCTCGCGAATTACTTCGGCGAGCTGGCTGCTTTGCTCGGCGGAAAGCTGCTTGTCCGGTGTCGACATTACCACCCCTGCTCTAGAGCCCGGCTCCGATGGAATCAGAACCGCACTCCAGGTTTTTGTTTTGACGCGTTTTCTTCACGCAAACCGGCACCCACTTGGCCCGAAAACACTCTGATCCCATCACTCTAGCAGACGGACAATTCAGCACAAAACCGCACAAGCCGGCCTTTGCCAGGGTCCGCCGCAACGGGCCACGGCTGAACTATGCCGATCATTCTGCTCGCGCCGCAGCAGGCCATTCCGCACAAATCTGGAGGTTAAATCAGCCCCTCGGGAGCCACGCCAATGACTGCGCAAACCCTCGCCTATGACGAAATGAAGAGCCGCAACTACCGAACCCTGACCACCATCATCAAGCTGCTATTGTTTCTGGCGATGCAGGGCGCCGCCGTCATCCTGATCGGATTTGCGGCGCTGTTTCTAAGCTTCGAGCCGGTCTGGTCGGCGGACAATCCGCAGGCGATGCTGGCAAGGCCGGATGATGCCCGGTCCGGCTCGTTGCTGGTGAAGACCGATGCCGGCTATGCCGAGGCGGTCCGGCTCGGCACCGACGTCGATCTCACCGTATCCGGCCCGACGATCCGCGCCCGCGTCACCCAGATTTTCCGCAATCCGACGCAGAACTGGGTCGAAGCGACCTATGTCTATCCGCTGCCGGATGGCAGTGCGGTCGACACGCTCAAGATGGTCGCCGGCGGCCGCATCATCGTCGGTGATATCAAGGAACGGCAACAAGCCCGCGCCATCTACGAGCGGGCACGTCAGAGTGGACAGAAGGCTGCACTCACTGAACAGGAGCGGCCCAACATCTTCACCAACTCGGTCGCCAATATCGGCCCGGGCGAGAGCGTTCTGGTGCAGATCGAATATCAGGAGCCGGTTCATCAATCCGGCAATGAATTCTCTCTGCGGGTGCCGTTGGTGGTCGGCCCGCGCTACAATCCGGCGCCGCTGGTGCAGAGTGCCGACCTGCGGAACGACGGCAGCGGCTGGGGCTCGACCCTCTCTGATCCGGTCCCCGATCGCGACCGCATCTCGCCGCCGGTGCTCGATCCCGGGCAAAGCCCTCCGGTCAATCCCATCAGCATCACGGTGCATCTGCAAGCCGGCTTTCCGCTCGGCGAGGTGAAGAGCCTTTATCACCAAGTGCGAATCGAAAGCCCGGATGATTCGACGCGCATCATCCGCCTTGCGGGCGGCGAGGTGGCGGCGGACCGCGACTTCGAGCTGACCTGGAAACCGGCGGCCGGAAAGGTGCCGTCAGTCGGTCTGTTCCGCGAACATGTCGGCAGCGCCGATTATCTGCTCGCCTTTGTCACGCCGCCGACGGCCGAACAGGCCGAGAAAAAGCTGCTGCCGCGCGAGGTGATCTTTGTCATCGACAATTCCGGCTCGATGGGGGGCACCTCGATCATGCAGGCCAAGGCAAGCCTGATTTACGCGCTCGGCCATCTGCAGCCCCACGATCGTTTCAATGTGATCCGTTTCGATCACACCATGGATGTGCTGTTCCCGGCTTCAGTGCCGGCCGACGCTGAACATATCAGCCGAGCCACTTCGTTCGTCACCGCGCTGCAGGCCTCCGGCGGCACCGAAATGGTGCCGGCGATGCGTGCAGCGCTGACCGACAATGATGCGAGCGGCAGCTCGAATTACCTCCGTCAGGTCGTATTCCTCACGGACGGCGACATCGGCAACGAGCAGCAATTGTTCGAAACCATCACAGCGATGCGCGGTCGCTCGCGCGTCTTCATGGTCGGCATCGGCTCGGCGCCGAACACCTATCTGATGACCCGCGCCGCCGAGCTCGGCCGCGGCACCTTCACCCATATCGGTTCGGTCAATGAAGTCGAAGACCGTATGCGCGAACTGTTCTCCAAGCTCGAGAATCCGGCCGTGACGGGGCTGAGCGTGAAATTCTCCGACGGCTCTGCGGATATCACGCCCTCGGCAATCCCCGATCTCTATCGCGGCGAACCTCTGGTTCTGGTGGCAAAACTCGACAAGCTCGCCGGCTCGCTTGAGATCAAGGGGCGGATCGGTGACCGGCCGTGGACCGCCATCTTGCCGGTTGCGAAAGCGGCCGAAGGCAAGGGCCTCTCCAAGCTGTGGGCACGTCGCAAGATCAGCGACGCGGAAATCGCACGCACCACGCGGCAGATAAGTCCGGAACAGGCCGACAAGACCATTCTGGCGCTGGCATTGGAGCATCAGCTGGTGACCAGGTTGACCAGCCTGGTCGCGGTCGACAAGACGCCAAGCCGCCCCCAAGGCGAGCCGCTGAAACTGTCCGAACTGCCGCTCAACCTGCCGGCCGGCTGGGATTTCGCCAAAGTGTTCGGCGAGCAACCGCAACTGCCGACGCCGCCGCTGCAGCGGCGCGCCGATGCCAGCGACACCAAGGCTCAGACCGTGGCCACGAAGCGGCTGGTCCCTGCGCTCGCGCCCATGCCAGGCACAATCACGCTACCGAAGACAGCAACTGATGCCGAGCTCAAGATGATCACCGGCCTGATGCTGCTGATCTTCAGCCTGATCCTGTTCAGCTTTAGGCGCCGTCCGATGCTGACCCGCTGAGGCAGTTGGAGGAGGCTTCCCCACCCTTCTCCAACAGCACGCGCGGCTTCCAATCCCCTGGAGCCGCGCGCGCAATCCCTTCTCGCAAATTCAGGCAGACCGGAGCTCCTGGAGAGACATCTCATGCGCCGCATTGTCCCTTGCCTCATCGCAATTATTGGCCTGGCTCTGTTCGGCCAGGGTGCCTACATCCATGCCAAGGCGCTGCTCGCGCAGGTCCTGCTCCAGCGGGCTTTTGCCGAAACCATCGCCACGGGGCACGCGACCAAACCATGGAGCTGGGCCGATACCTGGCCGATCGCCCGGATCGAGGTGAAGCGGATCCATGCCAGCGCCATCGTGCTCGAAGGCAGCAGCGGACAGGCGCTCGCCTTCGGCCCGGGTCATGTCGAATTCACGCCGAACGCCGGCGAGCGCGGCGTTGCCGTCTACGCGGCACATCGCGATACGCATTTCCATTTCCTGCGCAACGTCGTCATCGGCGACGAGATCGACGTCACCCGCAGCGACGGCAAAACCTTCCGCTATCGCGCCGACCGGAGCTCCATCGTGCGGTTCGACGATTCGGGGATCGATCCGCTAAGCAAGGGCCATGAGCTGATACTATCCACCTGCTGGCCGTTCGATGCGCTGACATCAGGGCCGGAGCGCTACCTGCTGCATGCTACCCTGATCGGACCTGCCGGATGAATTTGCCGGCCACCGGGGCCAGCGAAGCTATTTAATTCATTTCGGTCTCGTGAGATGCTTCGGGCTGGTTGAAAAAGCTGAAGCGTCAAAGCCATGAACTCACAGGTTCATTACCTGCCGATAACACCCGGGTTGTTCTCGGTCCTGGTGGTTCTGACCATCGGCCTTGTCATCCTGATTCAGCTCCGGATCCTGCGCTACGCCTATATGCGGCTTGGCGTTGGTCCTGGCGCCGCATTGCTGCTGCTGTTCGGCTCACTGATCGGCAGCTACTTCAATATTCCGATCACGGTCCTGCCCGGGAAATCGGTCGCATCGGGCGAAGTCGTCGATTTCTATGGCATGCGCTATATCGTGCCGACGGTGGTGCAGTGGCCCGGCACCGTGCTGGCTGTGAATGTCGGCGGCGCGGTGATCCCGACCCTGATGTCCGCCTATCTGGTGATCCGGTACCAGCTCTGGTTCAAGGCGGCGATCGCCATCGTGATCATCGCTGCTGTCATCCACGCAATGGCTACGCCGGTGCATGGTATCGGCATTGCAGTACCGGTCTTCGCCCCGGTCGTGACCACCGCGATCCTTGCGTTCATCCTTTCGCGCGAATATGCGCCGCCGCTGGCTTACATCGGTGGCTCGATGGGGACGCTGATCGGCGCCGATCTGCTCAACCTCGACAAAGTCGGCGGCCTCGGCGCGCCGGTCGCCTCGATCGGCGGCGCCGGCACCTTCGATGGTATTTTCCTGACCGGCATTCTCGCCGTGCTGTTTGCCAGTATCGCCGCACCGTCGCGGATGCGGTCGAACTGGTGAATGACCATCCAATCGATGATCCCCGAAGCGATCACGGTGCCGCCAGCACCGAGCCCCATTGCCGCGCCGTGTTTACAATCCAGTCGCGATAGAGCGTGAGCGGCGTCACGCCGGTCAGGCCGCCACAACCGCCGGCATTGTTCGGCCCGGTCGACCAGCTGATGATCCCGATCACGACCGGCTTGCCCTGTTGATCCTCGAACACCGGACCGCCGGAATCCCCGGTGCAGGCGCCCAGGCCGGCGCGAGCGCCCTGCGTGGCGGGATCGACGAGACGAATCTGCAAGGTGCCCGGCTGCCCCGTGGCGACGAGGTCTGCCGTGCGCACCGTGCCTCCGCTCTTGCCATCGCCGCGGATGGTGACGCCGATACCTGCGATGGTGAAATGATCGCCTGCCGCAAGCGGCGTGGTGGGCTCCCCGATCGGCGAGGGACTGGTCCGGGGTGATTTGAGCTGCAGCAGACTCACATCGGCGGTGGCGCGATGCGCCAGCATGGTCTGCATGTTGAAGCCGGGATGATCGGCAACCCGCGTCACGTCCTTGAGCTGCGGCTGCCGATCCGTGCCATATTCGACGATCTTGTAGATCGTGCCCGGACCGACACAATGAGCGGCCGACAACACCAGATCGGGCGCGATCAGGGTGCCGGTACAAAAATTACCGCGCGAACCGACGATGGTAACGACGGATCGGCCGACGCCCTCGGTCTTTGGCGCGGCGCCACCGACGATCGCCAGAACCGGCGTGGCACATAACGATGCGAAAGCGGCAAGAATTCCAATCGAGAATTTCATGGCCGCAGCAATAGACGCCGCGGGGCCGATCGCCAAGTGACACGTCGAGCACAGGCCATCAGGGTCGCATCGGAAGCTGAAAAATCGGCAATCAAGCGGGCTTGTTCTTTGCGGGGAACGCAGGCAGAACAGTCCAAAGAACTGACATTATCGGGAGCGAATATTCGTGGCTGAACACCGGCCTGTGGCCGCCATCGAAGCGGTCGAGAACGGCCTCGCCGCGCAGGGCTATATTGCGAGCCGTCAGATCGCGACCGCGGTTTACCTTTCGCAACAGATCGAAAAACCGATCCTGGTCGAGGGTCCCGCGGGCGTCGGCAAGACCGAGCTTGCCAAGGCAATCGCTGCCTGGCGCGGGCTGAGCATGATCCGCCTGCAGTGTTATGAAGGCCTCGATGAAGCCAGGGCGCTCTATGAGTGGAAATATGCCAAGCAGCTTCTGTATACCCAAATCCTAAAGGATAAGCTCGGCGAAGTGCTGGGCGGCGCTGAAACACTGCATGCGGCGCTTGATCAGTTGCACGGCTTTGGCGACGTGTTTTTCTCCAAGGAATTCGTCGAGCCTCGGCCGCTGCTGCAAGCGTTGGAGCAGCCCGCCGGCTGCGTGCTCCTGATCGATGAGATCGATAAATCGGATGCAGAATTCGAGTCCCTGCTGCTGGAAATCCTCAGCGATTTCCAGGTCAGCATTCCCGAACTCGGTACCGTCGCGGCCGCAGTGCCGCCAACCGTGATCCTGACCTCCAATGGCGAGCGCGACCTTGGCGATGCGTTGAAACGGCGCTGTCTGCATCTGCACATCGGATTCCCTGAACAAAGGCTCGAGGAGCGCATCGTCGAAAGCCGGGTACCCGGCATTTCGCAAGCGCTGCGCCGGCAGCTGGTTGGATTTATCCACGAGGTCCGCACCCTCGATCTGAAGAAGCTGCCATCGGTGAGTGAAACCATCGACTGGGCGCGCGTGCTGGTGCTGCTGCAAGCTTCCGAACTGGGTCCGGAGATGGTCAAGGATACGCTGAACGTGCTCCTGAAATACGAGTCGGACATTGAGGCGACATTGCCGCAGGTGACGACCTTCGTTGCCAGGGCGGCGCGTCAGAACGTCTTCGGATGAAAGAGAACCTGCACCGGTTCTTCAGGGCAGCGCGCGGCGCCGGTATCAGGGTCTCGCCGGCCGAAAGCATCGATGCAATGCGCGCGGTGGCCAGTGTCGGCCTGTCCGATCGCGGCGTCCTGCGCGACACCTTGCTGCTGACGCTCGCCAAGACCGAGGAGGAAAAGCAGGCGCTCGGCGGGTGTTTCGATCTCTTCTTCAACATTGCGGAACCAGTGCAATCCCCGCAGGCGACGGCGGCAAGTGATCAAAACGACGGCGCATCCGAGCAAGGGGACCTTGCGGACGCTGGAAGCGCAAGCGAGCTATCGACCGAAAGCCTTCTGACCGCGAACCTTGGCCCGCTCGCACAGATGTTGTTGTCGCAGGACCGGTCGGACGTCTCGGCCGCGATCGCCAATGCCTCGAGCGCCGCCTCGCTGTCCGATATCAGATACTTCACCCAGCGTGGCATATTCTCGGGTCGTATTCTCGAGCTGATGGGTGTCCAGCGCCTGCGCGATGATCTGGATGAGCTGTCGGACACCAGTCCCGCCCTTGCTGAACGGCTCACGGCTGCACTTGAACAATTGCGCGACAATGTTCGCGACATGGTTTCGCAGGCGCTGCTGCTCTATGGCCGCGAAGAAACGGAAAATCTGCGCAATGAGATTTTGCGAAACACGCCGCTGTCGCAGATCGAACCGCGTCAGGTGGAGCAGATGCGCTTGTTGATCCGCCAGATCGCGCGGCGTCTGCGCGAGCGCTACAGCAAGCCGCGCAAACGGCAACGGCGCGGTCATCTCGACGTGCGCCGGACACTGCGCCGCAATGCGGCCTGGGGCGGCGTTCCCTTCCTGACGGCGTGGAAGCGACGGCGCCGCGACCGACCAAAGATCGTCGCGCTCTGTGACGTCAGCGGATCGGTGGCGCGGGTTTCCGATTTCTTCCTGTTGCTGATCCACAGCCTGCATGAAGTCGTATCCGATGTCCGGTCCTTTGCCTTTTCCGGCCACCTGATCGAGGTCAGCGACATCCTCGAATCCAGGCCGCCGCAGGAGGCGATGCAGGAAATCATGTCCAAGGTCGGCTTCGGCTCGTCGGACTATGGCCGTTCCTTTGCCGATTTCGAAAAGCAATGGATGGGCGCGGTGACGCAGAAAACCACCGTGATCGTGCTCGGCGACGCCCGCAGCAACAATCTCGATCCCCGGGCGGACATCCTGCGCCGCATCGCGGAGCGGTCGAAGCGGCTGGTGTGGCTCAATCCGGAGGGCCGCACCGCCTGGGGCTTTGGCGATTCGGAAATGTCGCGCTACGCAACCTTCTGCTCGGTCGTCCGCCAATGCGCCACCGCACAACAGCTCGAGCGCGCGGTGTCCGATATCGTGGCGACCTATCAATGACTACGCATCGATCGCGTCCTTGATGCGCTTGCGGGTCAGCGGCAGGTTGCGCAGTCTTTTCCCGGTGGCATTGGCAATGGCATTGGCGATCGATGCCGCCGCCGGTCCCTGCCCGGTCTCGCCGCTGCCGAGGAACGGCATGCCCGGCCGGTTGATGATGTGCACTTCGATGCTGTCGGGCACCGAATTGAACCGCGCGATCGGATAGGTCTGCCAGTCGATGCTGGTAATCCGCCTGTCATCGAACGTCACGTTCTCGAACAGTGTCCAGCTCATCGACTGGATGATCGCGCCTTCGATCTGGTTGGTGATGCCATCCGGATTGACCATCTGGCCGCTATCGACGGCTGCGACCGCCCGCAGCAGCCGTGGCTGGCCGGTTTCGCTATTGACCTCGACTTCGGTGGCGATGGCGCAATAGGCCGCAAGATTCTTGTAACGCGCAAAGGCAAAGCCGTAACCGCGATCGCGCGGCGCCTTCTGCCCTTTTTTCCAGCCAAAACCCTCGGCAGCCTTCGTGACGACGTCGCGGCCGCGCGGATCCTCCAGATGTTTCAGCCTGAACTCGACCGGATCGGCACCGGCGGCGAGCGCAAGCTCGTCCATGAAGCTTTCGAGCGAAAACACGTTGTGATAGGCACCAAGCCCACGCATCGCGGAAACCCGAAGCGGCATATCAGGCAGGAAATGATGCACGATATGCGCGTTGGGAAATTTATAGATCGGGATTGCATTGCGGTCGCCACCGCCCTCCGGCAGTGGCAGCGGCTTCGCCGGAGGCACGGCAAAGGGCTGATCCATATGCTGCGCCGCAAGCATGCAGCCCGCCCCGCCCGGCCGCATCGAATGCGTGTTGCTCCACACCTCGAAATTCCAGTCCGCGATGCTGCCATTGGCGTCGAGCGAAGCCTTGAGCTTGGTCACCATCGCCGGTCCGTACGGCTCCCAGCTGTGCTCCTGCTCGCGCATCCATTGTACCCGCACTGGAATGCCCGGTAATTGGCGCGCGATCAGGGCCGCATCGGCCGCAGCGTCGTCGGCGCCGTTGTGGCCGTAACAACCGGAGCCTTCGGTATGAATGAGATGCACGTTCGGCAGCGGCACGTGCAGCATCTCGGCGATACCCTGGCGATCGGGAAAGACGCCCTGGGTGTGGGTCCAGACGGTCGTAACGCCATCGACGGTCTGCGCTACGGCGCAGGACGGGCCGATCGAACCATGTGACTGGTAGGGACGAGTATAGGTAGCTTCCAGTGTTTTCTGGCCGACTGCGGACGCATCGGTCTGCTGGAAAATCACCGAGTCGCGCGACGGCAGGCCGGTGATGACATCAAGCAGATCGTCCTGCTTCGGCAAGGCCGCCGTCTCCTTCCACCTCGCGGCGGCTGACAGTGCCCGCATCGCCTTGACGGCCTGAAACTCCTTCCTGGCAACCACCGCCAGGAAATTGCCGCTGCGGACGACCTTGACGAACCCCGGGAGCTTTTCCACCGCGGTCGTGTCGACCTCGATCAACTCGGCGCCATAGCTCGGCGGCCGCACTATGCGTGCATGCACCATGCCGGGCAGGCGCATGTCCTGGACATAGGCAGCGCCGCCGGTGACCTTGCCCGGGATGTCGACCCGCGGCACCGGCTGGCCCATGACCTTGAAAGTCGCGGGGTCCTTCAGCTTCGAGGTCGGCTGCGCCTCGACATGCAGCAGGCTTCCCGAGACCAGATCGCCATAGCTCAAGCGCTGGCCGTCCGGCGCAACCACCGCGCCATTCTCGGTGCGCAGATTTTGTTCCGGCACATTCAGACGCTGCGCCGCTTCCGCCAGCAAGAGCGACCGGGCCTGCGCGGCGGCATTGAGGATCGCAGTGCCGCTGTCCTGCATCGAATGGCTGCCAGCGGTATAGCCTTCATTGGCGGTGCGCTGCGTATCCGCGGTCACAACCGTTAGCGCGTCAAAGGGCACATCGAGCTGTTCGGCGGCGATCTGCTGGAACGCGGTCTTGAAACCCTGACCGAGCTCGGCCTTGCCGGTAAAGGCCGTGATCTTGCCGCCGGCATCGATCCGGATCCAGGAATCCAGGAATGGCGCGTTCTTCAGGCTGCCGGGCAGTTTCGGTGTCGCCGCAGCCGGCAGGGATGCCTGCTCCTCTGCGAAGGCGTTGCCGACCGAGAAGCTGACGATCAGCGCTCCGCCGCCGGCGAGCACGGTGCGTCGATCAAGGGTCACTGGCGCATTCATCGGGCAGCCTCCTGAACGGACGGCGACGCCTCGGCGGCATCCATCAGCCGCGAAGCCCGGTGTACCGCGCGCAGGATACGCATATGCGTACCGCAACGGCACAGATTGGGCTCCATCTCCGCACGAATCTGCTCATCGGTCGGCTTGGAATTGCGCTGCAGCAGCGCCTGCGCCCGCATGATCATGCCGGCGATACAGTAGCCGCATTGCGCCGCCTGCTCTTCCATGAACGCGCGCTGGATCGGGGCCGGGCTCTCGATCGTTCCCAACCCTTCCAGGGTCGTCACCTGCTTGCCTTCGAGAAGCAATATCGGCGTAACGCAGGACAGCACCGCCTTGCCATCCACGATCACCGTACACGATCCGCATTGGCCGAGGCCGCAGCCGAATTTCGCGGCATTGAGCTTCAGATCGTCGCGCAACACATAGAGCAGCGGCGTATCGGGCTCGGCATCGATTTCGTGGTCCTTACCATTGACCTTCAACGTCATCATGGCTTGTCTCGCTGCGTTGGTTCGGCCGGAGCATTGGCGGGGCCTGGCGAAGTCTGGAGAAACGCGGTCTGCGTGCGCCGTGCATCCTCCACGGCCTTTTCAATTCCGGTCCACGCCGGTTGGTTGCTGAAATGGCCGCGCAGGAACTGCAACAGCGCCACGATCTGCTCATTGCTCATGCTATCGGCAAAGCCAGGCATGATCGGGCTGCGTTCGCCATCGACCGGCCGCACGCCCGACAGCACGATGTTGACGGCATTGCGGGGATCGGGGCTGCTAAGTGCGGTGCTCAGCGCAAGATTGACGCCGCCATAGGGCAGCGCCCGGCCGGTTTCGTGACAGGTAGCGCAAGCCGCCGCAAAAATCGCTGCACCCGACGAATTGGTGGCCGAGGATTGGATCGGCGGCGTGCTCGGTGCTTTTGCCTGCGCAATCACGGCTTCGCCGTGCTGGATGCGGTCCGGCGTCGGCGCACCGAACACGTCCGCCATATAGGTCGCGATCGCCCGGACATCGCTTTCGTTGACCGACGACAGATTGCTGACCACCTCCGCCATCGGGCCACGTGCCGTCCCATGATCAGGGTCCCAGCCCTGGCGCAGATAGGCGAACAACGCATCCGCGGTCCATGGCACCGGCGAGGGCGATTGTGCATTGATCGGATAGGCCTGCCAGTCATCGACGTCGCCGCCGCCGAATTGCGCCGTCGACTGCTCCGCGCCCAAGATATTGCGTGGCGTGTGACATGAGCCGCAATGCGCCAGCCCTTGCACGAGATAGGCGCCGCGATTCCACTCCGCGCTTTTGCTGTTGTCCGGGTGGAAATTATCGCGGCGCAGGAACAGGAGCTTCCAGCCGGCTACCATGAAACGCTGATCGAGCGGAAACGCGAGCCGGTTGTCGCGGGCCGGCGCGTGCACCGGTTGCCTGGTCATCAGGAACGCATAGAGCGCCCGGTCATCGTCATCGCTGACATTGGTGAAATGGTCGTAAGGAAAGGTCGGATAAAGATGCTGGCCGTCGCGACCGACTCCCGAGCGCATGGCGCGGCGGAAAGCCTCCTCCGACCAGCGACCGATACCGGTCTCAGGATCAGGCGTGATATTGGATGAGTAGATGGTGCCGAACGGAGTCGGGACGGGGCGGCCGCCGGCGAAGCTCGCCCCTCCCCGCACGGTATGGCAGTCGCTGCAATTGCCGATGGCCGCCAGTTCGCGGCCGCGCTTGACCAAGCCTGGATCGAAGGATTGTGGCGCAGGGGGTTTGATGGCCGTGATCGCCGGGCGCCACGCCACGGCAAAACCGGCCGCCGCGCCGGCAACCAGAATGCCCCCGACAATGCCTGCGACCATGCGCGGCGAAACTGCCATGCAGCTACCTTGTGTCCTCTGGTGGCCGTCAATCCCCGGAAAGACACTTAACACATTATTATCGCATCATGCCGGCCACAAAACGGCGATCACCAGCTCTTGACCTCGTCATCGGTTACAGACACGGCCGGCCGCCGGGCCTCGGTCCGACAAAACGGAGCAACAAGGTGAAACCGGGCCGTTGGCAGTTCCAGAGAATGATCCGGAAAAGTGTGAAGGGGTTTTACTCCCGATAAACGCAGAACGCGTTTACGCGGGGGATCACGCCGTCGCCGGCTGGAGCTGATGCACGATCATCCTTTCCAGCGTAGCGACCGACTGGAAATTTTCCGGCGTGATTTCCGATTGCGGAATGGTGAAATCGAACTCGGCTTCGACAGCGAGCATCAGATTGACCATGTCCATCGATGTCAATCCGACATCGACAAGGCGCGTTTGCGGGCCGACCTCGGCTGTCATGGCATTCTGCTGGAGGAGGGATTTGACGAGCGCAAGAAGCCGCGTTTGAACGTCGATGCCAAAGTCCTGCATTCTAGATCTTTCATCCTGTCACACTGGACACGGCTATCTAGCGCCGGCCTGGCTTGAGAAATAGTGACCGGTGTTTGACGCAAAGCTAAGTTTTGCCCTTAAGACTAACGACGGTTACGCAAGCGTTGATCCGATCGCGGAATCCCGCGGCTGCCAGGGCACGCGTGATTAACCGTCAGCGTCAAAAGCAAAACCGTTTACCCTGAATTCCGTCGACGCATTTGAATTAAATCCTTAGCCTCGCCCTCGACCCGGCGCTGTCGATCGGCCACAGCATTGACGCAGCAAAGCTGCACTACATCGAAAACCCTGGAGGCATATCGCCCATGAGCGTGCACGAAGCCGGGCTCCGCGATTCCGTTTCCACAGACATCAGCGAACAATTCCTCCTCGATCGAAGCGCATCCTTTGCGCAGCGGACGGCATCGGTCGCAGCCATTGCCGCGGTGGATGCCGCAGATGTCGACCGCCAAGCGCGATTCCCGCAAACCGCCATCGATGCTGCCCGCAAGGAAAAACTTTTGGGCGCCCAGATCCCGACCGCATTCGGCGGCCATGGCGCATCGATCTTCGACATCACCGAAATGTGCTACGCACTCGGCCGTGCCTGCTCGTCCACCGCAATGATCTTTGCGATGCATCAGACCAAGGTCGCCTGCCTGGTTCGTCATGGGACCGGAAGCCCATGGCACGAAACGCTGATGCGCCGCGTGGCAACCGAACAGCTGCTGCTCGCATCGTCGACGACCGAAGGACAGAACGGCGGCAATATCCGCTCCAGCGCTGCGGCGATCGAACGCCGTGACGGCGGCATTTCGCTGGTTCGTAACGCCACCGTGATTTCCTATGGTGCGCAGGCCGACGGGATCGTCACGATCGCGCGCCGCGCCGGTGATGCCGCCGCCTCCGATCAGGTGCTGGTCGCCTTGACCAAAGACAATTACACCCTGGAACGCAGCCTCGAATGGGAAACGCTCGGCATGCGCGGCACCTGCAGTGCCGGCTTCGAGCTGAAAGCAGCGGGCGCAGCCGAACAGATTTTCCCAGAATCCTATGACAGGATTCATGCGCAGACGATGACGCCGGTGGCGCATCTCTGCTGGTCGTCGGTCTGGGCCGGCATTGCCGCCTCCGCCGTCGAGCGCGCCCAGGCGTTCACCCGCAAGGCGGCCCGCGGCGCGGGCGGACAGATGCCGCCGGGTGCTGCGCACTTCACGTCAGCCAAAATGGCGCTCACCAGGCTGCGCGCCATGATCAGTGCGATGCTCGATACTTATGCCAGTCATGAGCATGACGAGCGGGCGCTTTCTACGCTCGACTTCCAGTCCTCGATCAATCTGTTGAAAGTCGAGGCGTCCGAGCTTGCGGTTTCCACCGTGATGCACGCGATGCGCGCCTGCGGTCTCTCCGGATACCGCAATGACGGCGACTTCAGCGTCGGACGGCAGCTCCGCGACATCCTTTCCTCGCCGCTGATGATCAACAACGATCGCATCCTCTCCAATATCGCGACCGCAAGCCTGATGAGCGCGATACCCGCCGGACTGCGGGACTGAACCGAAACCTTTCGTAAACAGGGAAGTGAATGCCATGAACCTCGTCGTCCGGGAAGCTGCGTCGGAGACCTTGCTTCAACCGGCCGATCCGCTGGATCATCTCGCCGACATCCTGTTTCACAGGATGGGCACCGACGGTATCTATGCCCGGACCGCGCTGTACGAAGACATGATCGAGCGGCTTGCCGCTCTTATTACCCGGCATCGCGAGCCCGACACCGAAGTGATGCGTTTTCCGCCGGTGATGAATCGCAGCCAGCTCGAAAAATCCGGCTACCTGAAGAGCTTTCCCAATCTGCTTGGCTGCGTCTGCGGTCTGCATGGCAGCGAGCGCGAAATCAATGCTGCGGTCGGCCGCTTCGATGCCGGCGGCGACTGGACGACATCGCTCTCGCCCGCCGATCTCGTGCTTTCTCCGGCAGCCTGTTACCCGGTCTATCCGATCGCGGCCTCGCGAGGTCCGCTCCCATCAGGTGGCCTGCGGTTCGACGTCGCCGCCGACTGTTTCCGGCGTGAGCCCTCGCGCCATCTCGATCGCCTGCAGTCGTTCCGGATGCGCGAATATGTCTGTATCGGCAGCCCGAATGATGTTGCCGATTTTCGCGAGCGCTGGATGGAGCGCGCGCAAGCGATTGCGCGCAGTCTCGGCCTGAGCTTCAGGGTCGATCATGCCAGTGATCCATTTTTCGGCCGCGTTGGCCAGATGAAGGCGGTGAGTCAGAAACAGCAATCGCTGAAGTTCGAGCTGCTGGTGCCGCTGCGCTCAGAGGAGCAGCCGACCGCCTGCATGAGCTTCAACTATCATCGCGATCATTTCGGCACCACCTGGGGCATCACCGACGCGGGCGGCGAGCCGGCGCATACCGGTTGCGTGGCCTTTGGAATGGATCGTCTTGCCGTCGCGATGTTCCACATCCACGGAACGGTCCTCGCAAAATGGCCTGCCGAAGTGCGTCAGATGCTCGGCATCGAGTCGTAACGCAAACGTCGCGCCGGTAGACGATCGTGCTCAAGCAACAAATCCGCTGCCGCGAAATCTCCGAGGCCGACATCGAGGCGGTCGCGGAGCTGTTGACACGCGGATTTGTCGGCCGATCGCGGGAATACTGGCTGCAGGGATTGCGCCGCCAGGCTGTGCGTGAAGTACCGCAGGGGTATCCCCGCTTCGGCTACGTGCTCGATAATGGCGGCGTACCGGTCGGAGTGCTGTTGCTGCTATATGGCTTCAAGAACGAAGCCGGCGAGACCATAATCTATTGCAACCTGTCGAGCTGGTATGTTGAACCGACATTTCGTAACTATGCGCCGTTGCTGACCAAGATCGCGCAGAAGAACAAGGAAGTGACCTATATCAACATCAGCGCGGCAAGATGGACCTGGCCGATCATCGAAACGCAGGGCTTTCGTTCCTATTGCAGCGGCCTGTTCTTCTCCATTCCCGCGCTGTCGCTCACCGGTTCAAGAATCTCCGTCGAGACCGTATCACCGGATACGCATGCGATCGATGGCCTGTCCGCCGCGGAAATCGAGCTGCTGAGCCGGCACGCACAATATGGCTGTCTCAGCCTGGTCTGCCGCACAGCAGACGGCAATGCCATGCCGTTCATTCTGCAACGCTTGCGCATCCGCAAGGGATGGATTTCCGTTCCGGCAATGCAACTGATCTATTGTCGTGACATCGCCGAATATGTTCGGTGCGCCGGCGCAATCGGGCGACGGCTTCTTTCCTACGGGAGGATTTCGGTCGTTCTCGACGCCAATGGCCGCGTTCCGGGCCTTTTGGGCCTCTACGCCGAATTGAGAGGCCGCAAATACTTCAAGGGCCCGCATCGGCCGCGTCTCGCCGACCTCACTGACACCGAACTGGTGCTGTACGGTCCCTGAGACCGGCTCACCGGATGCGGGAATGGGCAAGGTCCCCATAGAACTCCCGCGCCTTGCGATAGAACGGACCCGACCGGAAAGACCAATCATCAAATCCGGATCACCGGCTAGACTTGGCGAAATTACCGCTGAAGACGATTTCATCGGCGTACTGGACGTCGGTAGAGCATAGCGTTTTCTCAACCGTCGTGACGCCATCGGCTACGCAGCGCCCGGATCACGCGCTCGCCCGTCGTTACCGCATCGCGCTCATTTTGACTCAAACTTTAATCAATTCGCGGTCCTTCGTTAGGGTTATTTCCTCAATCTCTTCGCGAATTATTGCCGGGTTTACGGCCCCCCACTAGAACCGCGTACGGGCGATGAAAACGCATACTGAAATGCGTAAGGGCAATGCGAGGTGGACATGCGCAGCGAAACCATTGCAATTCACGCCGGCTACGACCCCGACCCCACCACCAAATCCGTTGCCGTTCCGATCTACCAGACCGCTGCTTACGCCTTCGACAGCGCCGATCATGGCGCTGCCTTGTTCAACCTCGAGGCCGAAGGATTTCGCTACAGCCGCATCGCCAATCCAACCACTTCGGTGCTGGAGAAGCGCATTACCGAGCTTGAAGGCGGCGTTGGCGCGCTGGCAGTTAGCACCGGGCAGGCGGCGCTGCATTTTGCCTTTGTCAATCTGGCCGATATGGGTGGCAACATCGTCTCGGTGCCGCAGCTCTACGGCACGACACACACCCTGCTCTCTCATATCCTGCCGCGGCAAGGCATTACCACCCGCTTTGCCGAAAGCGACAAGCCGGATGCGATCGAGCGCCTGATCGACGACGACACCAAGGCGATTTTTTCCGAGACGATCGGCAACCCCGCCGGCAATGTCTGCGATATCGAGGCGCTGGCAAAGGTCGCGCATCGTCATGGCGTGCCGCTGATCGTCGACAATACCGTTGCGACGCCGATCCTGCTGAAGCCGTTCGATTACGGCGCGGATATCGCCGTGCATTCGCTGACCAAATTCCTGGGCGGCCATGGCACGACGCTTGGCGGTGCGGTGGTCGACAGCGGCCGCTTCCCCTGGGCCGAGCATGCCGGTCGTTTTCCCGCCTTCAACCAGCCCGACGAATCCTATCACGGCCTGGTCTACGTCGAGCAATTCGGAACCAGCGCCTATATCCAGCGCGTACGCAGCGTCTATCAGCGCACCATGGGATCCGTGCTGTCGCCGTTCAATGCATTCTTGCTGCTGCAGGGCATCGAAACCGTCGCCTTGCGGGTTGAACGGCATGTGGAGAATGCCCGGAAGGTTGCCGAATTCCTTCGCAACGACTCGCGCGTCGCCTGGGTGAATTACGCCGGCTTCCCCGACAGCCCCTATTACGAACTCGTCCAGAAATACCTGGATGGCCGGGCCTCATCGCTCTTTACGTTCGGTATCAAGGGCGGCCTTGAGGCCGGCAAGACTTTCTATGACTCGCTGAAACTGATCACGCGCCTGGTCAATATCGGCGATGCCAAATCGCTGGCCTGTCATCCGGCATCGACAACGCATCGCCAGATGACTTCAGAGCAGCAGCGCAAGGCCGGCGTTCTGCCGGAGACGATCCGGCTCTCGATCGGTATCGAGCATAGCGAGGACATCATCGAAGATATCGAGCAGGCGCTTGGCCGGGCCTGCCCGCAACGCCGGCAGCTTGACGCCGCTGAATAGATCGGACGAACACCAAATGGCAGTGCTGTTCGACAGACATCGGTCCATCGCAAGCCCCGCGCTTGCGCCCGCGCAGCCGCGCGAGGCCGGTGGGCTGACGAACGGCCGACAAGCCGATACTTCGATCATCACCATCGGCCTGATCAACAATATGCCGGATTCGGCGCTGCAATCGGTTGAACGCCAGTTCATGGGGTTGCTGCAGGCGGTTGCGGGCGATCATCGCATCCATCTGCACTGCTTCTCGCTGCCATCGGTCAAACGATCGCAGCAGGCCAGACAATTGATGCAGGGGCGCTATCGGGATATCGCCGATCTCGGTCGCCTGCACTTCGACGGCCTGATCGTCACCGGCGCCGAGCCCAATTGCGATGCCCTTTCCGAAGAGCCATTCTGGAAGGAGCTTATCGACGTAATCGACTGGGCAAAAACCAATACGCGCTCGGCGATCTGGTCGTGCCTTGCCGCGCACGCCGCCGTCCGGCATCTCGACGGCATCGAGCGCTATCGGCTCGACGCGAAATGCTCCGGCGTCTACGACTGTGTCAAAATAAATGATGACTGGCTGACAAAGGATTTGCCGTCATCGATCAAAGTTCCACATTCGCGCCTCAACGCGTTGCGCGGGAGTGACCTTACCGGCGGCGGATATCAGATCCTGACGGAATCGCCTGAGGCGGGTGTCGACATTTTCGTCAAGCAGTTTCGCAGCCGCTTCGTGTTCCTGCAAGGACACCCTGAATATGAAGCGCTGTCGCTACAGCGCGAATATCTACGCGACATCACGCGGTATTTGTCGCGTCAGCGCGACACTTTTCCGCATCCGCCTTCCGGCTATTTCGATCGCACCACCGAGGTCAGGCTTTCCAACTATCAGAAGCGGGCGATTGCCGAGCGCACGATCCCGCTAAGCGTCGAGCCTCCGAAGCTCACGCTTCGCCGGGACCTCGCTTTCGGCGAAGTTGCTTCCGTCATCTTTCGCAATTGGCTCCAATATCTTTCCGACGGCGCCAAGCCCGCGACCACGGCTTCCCGTTCCTAGATCGAGCGGCCGAAAGGCTCGCCAGCCGGTTTCGGGCATTTTGGGCTCGGCGCGCCATGTTGCATGCAGATCCATCCGAAAGTGAGTAGGCGCGGCCGCCCGAATCAGGGATAGAGCTGAGGTGTGTCCGACACCGCTGCCAGAGCTTTTTCTCTCCTGAATTCCGTGTTCGGCCTGCCGGCCTTTCGGGGCCGCCAGGAAGAGATCATCCAGCATGTCGCCAGTGGCGGCAATTGCCTGGTGCTGATGCCGACCGGCGGCGGCAAGTCGCTGTGCTATCAACTGCCATCGCTGTTGCGTGACGGCTGCGGCATCGTGGTTTCGCCGTTGATCGCGCTGATGCGCGACCAGGTCGCAGGGCTCGCGGAGGCCGGCGTCAAAGCCGCGACATTGAATTCAACGCTGTCATGGGATGAAGCCTCCGATGTCGAGCGGCGGCTCATCACCGGCGATCTCGATCTGCTCTATGTCGCACCGGAGCGGCTGTTGACACCGCGTTGCCTCAATCTGCTTGCCCGCGCCAGGATCGCGTTGTTTGCAATCGACGAGGCCCATTGCCTGTCGCAATGGGGCCACGATTTCCGTCCCGAATATATCGGCCTCTCGGCGATCGCAGAGCGGTTTCCCGAGGTGCCCCGTATCGCGCTGACGGCGACCGCCGACGAGCTCACGCGCCAGGAGATTGTCGATCGCCTCGGGCTGATTGAAGCGCCGTGCTTTGTCGCAAGCTTTGATCGCCCGAATATCCGATATGAGATCGTCGACAAGCAAAACGCACAGACGCAGCTCAAGACTTTCATAGCCGAACGCCACGCCGGCGAGGCCGGAATCGTCTATTGCTTGTCGCGCGCCAAGGTCGAAGACACCGCGGCGACCTTGAACCGGGCCGGCATACCAGCGCTGCCCTACCACGCCGGCCTCGACCCGAATCTACGCGCGCAGCATCAAGACCGCTTCCTCAATGAAGATGGCCTCGTGATGGTCGCCACGATCGCTTTCGGCATGGGCATCGATAAACCGGATGTACGGTTCGTCGCCCATCTCGATTTGCCGAAAAGCGTCGAAGCCTATTATCAGGAAACCGGTCGCGCCGGGCGTGACGGCAAACCATCCACCGCCTGGATGGCTTACGGCCTCTCCGACATCGTGCAGCAGCGCCGGATGATCGATGAATCCGAGGGCACGGAAGTGTTCAAGCGCGTCTCGATCGGCAAGCTCGACGCCCTGGTCGGCCTGGCCGAAACTGCGGAATGCAGGCGAGGCCGCCTGCTGCGCTATTTCGGCGAAACGCTGAAGGCGGTGAAGTGCGGCAATTGCGACAATTGCCTGTCGCCGCCGCTGGTCCGCGACGGCAAGGTTATCGCGCAGAAGCTGCTGTCCTGCGTCTATCGCACCGGGCAGCGATTCGGGGCGATGCATCTGATCGATGTTCTGGTCGGCCGTATGACCGAGCGCGTCAAGCAATTCGGACACGATAGGCTTTCGGTATTCGGAATCGGCCGCGAATTAAACGAGAAACAATGGCGCTCGGCGCTGCGCCAGTTGGTAGCCATGGGCCATCTTCAGGCCGACAGCGAGGCTTTCGGCGCGCTGAAGCTCACCGACAGCGCGCGCGGCGTGCTGAAAGGCGAAACCGAGGTGCTGTTGCGCGAGAAGACCATCGGTGTCCGCGCTCGAACCAGGTCCAAGCGCGGCGACCTCGCCCCGCATCCGGTCAGTCCCGGCGAAGCACATAATGCCATTTTGATCGACAAGCTCCGGGCTTGGCGGTCCGAAGTGGCACGCAAGCACGGCATTCCTGCCTATGTCGTGCTGCATGATGCCACGATCGACGGCATTGCTTCATTGCGCCCGAGAACGCCGGAGCAGCTTCGTGGCGTCCCCGGCATCGGCGACAAAAAACTTGAACGGTACGGGCACGATTTGATCGCGCTGGTGAACGCCGAATGTTGATGTACCGTTTATCGGTTGGCACCACGCCAAGGTTATGACGTTTTCGAGCGAAAGCTCGTCCCAGACTTGATCCGGGATCGAGACCGCATGAGGAAAACGCGTCAAGACAAAGATAAAGTCCGAAGTCCGGTTCTGATTCAATCAGAACCGGGAGGTTTTGGGCTCCCGCGGATGCCTCAAGGCTTTCCCTGCTGCGCTCGATTTTCGACCCAGACGTCGCTCTGTTTGATTCGATCGATCAAGGCTTGAGGATCAAGCTTGCGGAAGTTTGCAGGGACCACGAACAATTGCGCAGGCTGCGGCTCGTCGCGAAGGTTGCCGACCTCGAAAACCGCTCCATCCTCGGTCTTTATCCGCAGCGGGAATCTGCGCATCGGATCGACCCAGCCCAGCAGTTTGCGACCGGAAGCCGAGATGGCCTGGTAGGCGATGACGCTGCTTCCATCGATCGTCTCCTGCCCGATGCGCTCGCATCGCCAGGCGCCACGGTCCGCCATACCGGACAGATCTGCCATCATTGCCCATTGCGGGCACGGATTCTCCGGATCGACCGATACAAAAATCCGGGTAAGCAGGCTGGACTGACGAGCGTCCATGAACTGGTGCGCCGATGGCCGCACAAAATAAGCAGACGGCGCGGCGCTATCGACCACGAAAAATCCGTCCGCATGTTCCGGTGTCTCGATACGCTCCTTATGTCCGGAAACGTGGAGCTTGCCGGCTGGAGCGGCCGGACCATCATCCTTCATGACCGCGATCTCGGCTGAAAACTGCTGTGCGTGGCCCGGCACGCAGCCGCCGAACAGAATGCCCGCGAGCGCAAGCCAGCCCAATCTCGGCACCAGGAGCGAGACCGTCATTGAAGCTCCAGCCATCGTCAAAGCCCTCAAATCATCACCATCGAAACCAAGCGGACAAAAGCAGCGCCGACCGAGCCTAGGCCCGGCCGGCGCCGCTTCTTACGCGATCAGGCCGCAATTACTCGGTATAGGGCTGATCGACCGCCTTGCTGAAGTCGAACGCGTCCCACAGGTCCGAAAGTGCCGGACTGTTGGTCGGCACATAGGGATTGGCCTTGGTGAAGGTCGGGTTCGGCAGGTTATCGCGGCTGCGGTTCGTGAGCGGCTTGAGGCTCCAGTTGCGCTCGATGAACTTCAGCAGCGAAACGTGGTCGCCGTAATTGTGATAGACCTTTCCGCCCGTCGAATACGGCGAGAGGATCAGCATCGGAATGCGCGGCCCGTCACCGAAGAAGTCGATCGACTGGGTGAAACCGGAGTCCCAGTAACCGCCGGCCTCGTCCCAGGTGACGAACACTGCCGTCTCCGCCTTCAGCTTCGGATTGGCGTCGAGGGCGTTGAGGATGTTGAGCACATAAGCCTCAAACAGGTCGACCTTCGAGCTCTGCGGATGGCCATCGAGCAGACCATCCGGCTTGCCGAACGACACCGCAGGCAGGGTGTTGTTCTGGATCGCCGTGACCAGGTCGGAGGTGTCCTTGATATGGGCCTGACGAATGGCGGGATCGGCCATGATCGAGGTCGCATACTGGAACGGATTGCAGATCTGGCAGTAGGCCACGCCAACCGCATTGGCCGGATCCTTCAGAGCCGCAGCCGTCAGGTTCGGGCTGGTCGGATTCGCTGCAACTGCCTCGTTCGAGAGCGCCACGGCAGCGTTGTACGAACCGCCATAATATGCCCACGGAATGTTCTTTTCCATCAGAGCATCGCCGATGGTCCGGACGGAAGACGGCGGCAGGTTACCCGCACCCGACGGCGCACCATTCGGGAGGAAACCCGGATTGGTGTTATCGAGCATGTAGTAATGGCCGGGAGCGCAGTTCGGCTCGGCCGGATAGGGCAGATTGTTCAGATAGCTCACAATCGGCGCAACGCCGGGCTGGCTGAAGTCGGCGCAGGCGCTGAAGTTGTTGTCGGCCGTGTACTGGTTGACCGTACCGGCTATGGGGTTCGGGTTAGCGATCTGGTTCGCCGGCGGCACGATCGCGTTGCCCTTGCCATCGCTCCAGAAGCCTGCGTCACCGGTGCCGAGCATGAAGTGGTTGGCGCCGGTACCGCCATGGAACGACTGGTGGAAGTTGTCGGTCAGCGTGAAACGGTCGGCGAGCTCCTTCAGGATCGGGGCTTCACCCTGCTGGGCATTATAGAAGCCCATCTCGTTGCCCTGGCTGTTGCCCTTCGAATAGGTCGCCATCACGAAGGGAAACAGATCGTTCAGACAGCCCGACGTGTTGCTTTTTGTCACGCTGGCGACGCTGCAATCATCCTGCTGCCAATCCTGATAGAAACGGTGCGTCATATCACCGGTGTAATCATCGTCGGTAATTTCCTGGCCTTGCAGCGGGAACGGACCATTCAAGGAGCCGGCGCCGGGAACGCGGGTGTCAAGAACACCGGTCGGAAGATTGGTGAAACCCGTCGTCAGGATATCGAGATTCGACGGGTCGATATCCTTTTCAACGCCGGCTTCCTGGACGTTCTGGAACGGAGCGCCGGTAGCGCTTTGTGCGGTCGGAGCGCCGTTGGTGTTGGGCTGCGGCATCGTGTTGGTCGTGCCATAGGGCGACTTCGCAACCGCCGGAGCGCCGATATAATAAGAAGGCTGAGCTGCGACCGAATATTGCTGGGCCTGTGCAAAGTTCGGGCCGGGCGTGCCGTCCTCGTTGACGATTCCCTTCGACAGCAGGTTGCTGATCGTCTGTCCCTTGCCCTTCGGCTTGTAG
Source organism: Bradyrhizobium sp. (assembly GCA_035547995.1). Classification (GTDB taxonomy): domain Bacteria; phylum Pseudomonadota; class Alphaproteobacteria; order Rhizobiales; family Xanthobacteraceae; genus Bradyrhizobium. Next base: position 31,097 of record DASZTN010000167.1, read on the forward strand.
ACACCGAATGTGTGATCGAGGCCGCGATTTTCACCGATCAGGATGATGACGTGCTTGATCGGCGAAGCCGTCTTGACGTTGTCAGCCGCGTTCGAGCTGCTGCTCTTGTTCAGCGCTTCGAGCCTGCTGTTCGTGGCATCGGCAGCCGGCACGCTGCCATTGAGATAAGGATTGGGATGCGAGCGCGTATCCCAGGTGCTGAGGCCATTGTTGCTGGCCGCGAAAGCCGCGGTAGCGATTGCCATCGTGGACACGATGCAGATTGCTGTCGTGGCCTTCCATTTTAGCTTGAAAGTCAGAGCAGGTTTCATTGTCGACCCCGAAGTTAAAGTTAACCTCGTGGTACTTAGTGGGTCAACGTGACGCACGCATATCGATGCTGTGAACGTGCAAAAGAATCTCAGAACGATTCAAAAATTTTCTGCTGCAGATTTTTCATAAGCATTTCCCAGCGCGTGATCGAGACTTCATTCTCTCGTTACCAACATCGCGGGGCGATTCGGCGCATTTGGTCTAAGCCAGCAAAACAGATGCGCAGCCGATAAACAATCGCGATCAAATCTGGTCTGGGCGATCGCCTGCACTGATCCTGAACCGCACCAGAAAGCCGCAAGCGATTCAACAAACGCATCAATGCACGACGCGCTTCGATTCCAGAACCTGCCGCAACGCCGCATAGTGCGAATCGTGCACTGCCGGGTTGAACAGGGACCAGCGCTCGGCGCTGGCCAGCAGAGACGGCACCGCCGCAACCATCAGCGCGCGATAATTTTTGTAGTCGGCGGCCGCGTCTGAGGCTCGACCATCTGCCACTGCCATATCGATTCGCCGCAAGATAAGCACAAGTTCCTTGAGCGAGGTGCGAGCAAGCATCCGCTGCTGTTCGCCGCCCGACAGGCTGGTATCCTTGAGATCGGGATATTGCTCGGTCAATTCACGCAGCTCGTCGCCGATGGTGTCGACCGCGAGCGAGACAATCTCCTTGTCTCCCGCCGGAATGGCCGTTCCGAGGACGGCAGTGAAATCGTTGATCTCTTTCAAGGTTGCCGATGAACCGTCCCGCTCATACGGCATGGCGCCATCACCAACCGCCGTGAGATAGGCCACGAGATCCTGCTTATCCTGTGTCGACAGACCGAGATCAAATGTGTTGTCGAAATAAGCCACCACCTGATCGTAATTATCGAAACGGCCATCGTGGAAATACGGCGCGTTGAAGTCGGCGTTGCGCAACGTCGGCGTTTTAAACAGACCGCCGGAGCCGATATCATGCTGCTGATGATCGACAAAGGCTGCCGACGGAATATGACAGCCGGCGCAGCTCAGGGTGGGATCGTGCGGGAACGGCTTTGAGAACAGCGCTTGGCCTCGACGCTCCGAATCACTGATCTTCCCGACCAAATGCCCGCTCGCACCGAGGCTCGGATTGGGCAGGAAATCAATATCCTGGATGTAGGCAACGAGCGCATCGAGAATCACCGGTGAGGGCTCGGGTCCTGCGAACTCGTTGACGATGACATTATGTACGAAGTCGCGCAGCGACGCCATGCGGCCATCATGGCCATAGGGCGCGAGGTAGCGCGCGCCGCGCAGGCTCGGAATCGTGACGGGGTCGAGCACGAAATTGTCGGCCTTCGGATTGAACAGCGGCCCGGTAGTGTCGAAATTACCCGGACGCGTCGACATTTTCGGCATGAAGAACTTGGCGTTGCCCGCGCCATTGACGTGACAGGTCTCGCAGCTCACGCCGGCCTGCCTTGCCACGCCGCCAAGAATCGACGGCGAACTGAAGGCCAGATTGCCGAGATTGATGATATATGACTTGCCGCCGGCGATCTCGGAGTGAAATACCTCACGCGGCTTGTCGAGCGCGTCCTCATTGAGTTCGGTCTTCGGCGGCAGCGTCGTTTGATCGCCCTCGACAGGAAAAGCCATGACGCGTCCATAAGCGCCAACGAGCAGAACGCCGAGCGCGACAGCAACGGCAACCCTCGTATGGCGAACAGTCATTGCGATGCCGCTTCCAGCGTCGAACGCCGCAATCCCAGTCTGCTCGAGGCATCCTGTAACGTGATCACAAGCTCCTCGCTGGCCCGCCGCAGCTCGGTGACGTCGATATGCTGCAGGTCTGGCGCGGCGACGATGGCTTTCAATTGCGCAATCCTCGCGTCAACGGCGGCGGCGAGCTTGGCATCGGCATTCCTGAGCGAAGATGCGAATATGGTGCGATAGGCGAAATCGATGCCGGCAACGTTGTTACGCATGTCATCGAGCGACGTGCCACTGATGCGCGACTCGCCGCCGTCGGCCTTGCTCTCACCGACCTCATAGGCCAGGCGGACGGTGCCGTCGAGCAGACCCTGCGGCGTCAACGGCATATCGTGAAGCTTACCATGCAGGTCGTTCAGATTGTCGACCAGTGCGTCGGCATCACGCCCGACATCGGTGCGTCCGGCTCCGAACAAGGCCGCTTCGATGGCGTGAAAACCGCTATTGGCATTGGGCCAAGCGTCGATCTTGGCATCGAGTTCTGGAACGAAACCTGTGGTGAAGACTTCCGAACGCTCCCATCCGGCCCGGGCCGAAATCCAGGCCTCCTTTGCGCCCTTCAGGTCGCCGGCGGCGGCACGCTCGCGCAAATGGCGGGCGCCATCCAAGGCATTCCCGATGCCTTCGATCATGTAAGGCCGATAGCTCTCCGCACCGTCATCGAGCGGGCCAGCGTTCGCCGAGCGCATCACGAGCAGGAATAGAGCGAAACACGCCGCTCCTCTTACATTGATCATCGTCTCAAGGCTCCAGGCCGCGACGAGCTCGCGGCCATCGCACAACGGCGCAGATTACTCGCGACGATATTGTTCAACTCACTATGCTGTTTTGTGACGATTTGTTGCGAGCGCCGAATTTTCTCCTGAAAATAAATTTTTTCCCGCGGAATGGCTCGCGGCGAAAACATGCCGTGATGGTCACCGCTCGATTGCTGCAAAATAATTTCTTCAAAAAACGCGCGTAACGTGCTTTGGAAGCGCGATTTATCATCGCGCATCGGTCAATTTGCCTGATCTTCAGCGGGACTCAAATGCCTCTCGACAGTGGCTCCTTGCAGTTCCTTGGATTTTTTGCGGCGCTCTTATTGTCATGCAGTGCGTTGGCGTTGATCGACATTCGCCGCGGGATCATTCCGGACGGGCTGAACCTGTTTATCGCTGTTGTTGGCCTCGCAAACGCCACGATCGATGGCGGCGCGACGGCGGGCATCGACGCGCTGGGTGAAGCGGTGGCGGTCGGAGTGATTTTCTGGCTGCTGCGGCGGATTTACTTTGTGCTGCGCAGGATCCAGGGGCTCGGCCTTGGCGATGTCAAGCTCCTTGCCGCGGCAACCCCCTGGATCGGCATCACTGGAATCCCGATGTTGTTGCTGATCGCGACGCTGATGGCACTCGCCGCGGTCGGCAGTCTGCAATTGGCCGGACAGAACATGACGCGGCAGACGTCGCTGCCATTCGGACCGTTTCTGGCGATCGGCCTGCTCGCGGCATTCGTTGCGCAGAAAATTTTTGGATCAGCCTAATCCCCGCGTCTATTGCTGATCGCCGGGGGAGCTATTTGTTGTATCGCCACCGGCGTCTTGATCTCGCTGACCGGAATCAGGCGAACTGAGCCGCTCGAGCTCGCGCCTGGTTCCGGCAAGGCCAGCACGGCGGTCTGCTCATCTTTTTGCATCGTCACCTCGCGGCCACGGATCGCCTGTAGCTTCCAGCCCTGATAATCCTCGCCGACTTTCAGGCGAAGCGCCGCCTTGGTCGACTGATCGAGAAAAATGCCGAAACCTTCGTCCTCGCCGGCGATGGTGCCGACCAGCGAGAGCTGCGGAGGCCGGACCTCCTTTTTCCGCGGCGGCGGCTTGACCGGCGGGGAAACGGCAGCCACCGCAACCGGTGGCGGACGGCGGGAGGGCGAAAAGATCGGCCGGTCACGCGTCTCCGACAATTGGCTGAGCGGGATGGCCCAGAGCGGATTGGCGCTTGGTGTCCGCGCCGGCGCAACGGGTGCCGCGACCACGTGTACCGAGGTCACGGGTTCGGCCGGAGCGACGGATATTGCCGGCGCGACAGGAGACGGCATCGCGTCATTGACGCCGGCATCGAGCGCATCAGTGGAAACGGCCGTCGCCGACGCGGCGGCGACCAGGATCAGTGAGCCCAGCAATATCAGGCAGATTGCGAAATTTCGCTTCATTTGGAACCCCGCCATTGCCCCGACACCGCGAGCAGGACCCGCAATTTGCCGCTTTCCGTCCCCGAATTGCTGAGCGGGGTCTGGACCACCAGCTGGTCGATGAACAGGAAGGGCATTCCGGCTTCGAGATCGTAAAGCAATTTCTGCAACTGCGACTGCTCGATCTCGCAGCTCGCAATCATGCTGAGAAGACCGCTTCGCGACGCCGTGCCCTGCACGTCGAGTTGGGTCGACAGCACATTGCCGCCCAATTTCACTACCGCTCCGGCCACGCGCTGCAACAGGTTCGCGCCGGCAACTGTCACGGTCGCGCCCTCGAGATAGGGTGAGCCCGATGGAATCGTCACGTCACTGCCGTTGGCGGCGGCAGGGCGACGGTCATCCAGCTGCTCCAGCATGCTTGACGCCGCCGCAACCTGGCCGTGCCGGTCTATGACATCGCTGATCGAAGAGATGGCGATGAACAGCAGCGTAGCAACAAGGCCGATATAGAGCGCTGTCGCCACGATGGGCGACGTGATGATGGAGTTTTTCGATGTGAGAAATGCGTTCACGTGGCGGATCCAAAATAGGCAGTGATATGGGCCTCGATATGGAAGCGCTCACCCGGCTCATTCGGTGCCTGTGTGGTCGGCGCGAAGAATGTCGCGCGGGTGAATTGCGGCGATTGTTCCATCAGCCGGATCAGCGATGGCGCATCCTTCGTCATGCCGACGACCTGGATCTTGTCGCCCTCGATCCTGAGCTCCGTCACATAGGTATTGTCGGGCAGGACGCGCGAGATGGCCTCCAGCACCATGACAGCGGAGGGCGTGGTCTGCTTGCGCTTTGCCAACAGACCAAGGGCCGATCCCGTGGCGTTGGCGTCCAGACGCAACGCCGCGCGGCGTTGCGCAATCTGTCGCTGCAGCTCATCCTGCTCCGATTGCATCGAGCTTTCGAGAAAGGTTGCGATCAGCAGCAAAACCGCGGCTGCGACACCGGTGCCGAGCAGCACCGCGCGCAGCAGGCGCGGTATCCGCTCCGCCGAACCGAACACGCTCCGCCACGGCTGATCGAGCAGCTTGATCCGGACCGGCGCACCGGCGCCATCAGAAGCGATGGTGTAGATGGCAACGGATGCCACATCCAGCGCCTGCACAAGCTGAAGCACCGGCTGCACCTCCTGCTTCGAGGTCGCGGCAAAGGTGACGTCGATCCGGTCGTTCGCCGCGGCCACCGGCGGACTCCAGCCGAACACCGCGTCATTGACGGTCCAGGGCGTCAGGCGATCGATCTGCGCCCGGATCATGCCATCCAGAAAATCGCCTGCCTTGCTTGGGAAATCGAGCAACGAGGCCATGACGTGGTCCGCCCTCAATCGTGCTTCGACCCGGCTGCCGCGGAATGCGGTTTGCCAGACCGGCGGCAATGGTGGATGCGGCCGGCCGTTCTCGATGCGAAAAGACAGGTCGGGCAGCAGCTGGGCTTTTTTCCCTGAAACTCGGCTTCCCGGAATGGCCTTGGCCGAGAATGTACCGTCCTCGGCCTCGTCAAGTTCAATGCAGCGCAAGCGGACAAATTTTTCCGCGGCCAGTTCCACTGTGGTGGTAACAGCCGCGATCCATTCACCAAATGTCTGCTTGAGTTCGGGGATGATAGCCATCACGCGCCCCTGCGTCCTTGCATGCCGCCGCGCAATTCGAGGTCATCCTGCCACGACAGTACGTGATATGGCTCGACCTTGTCGCCGAGCGCGATCACGACTTCCGAAGCGGTGCGACGGCCATTGCTGAAATGGATGATGGCACGGACCCGGTAGCATGGACTCTTCGCCGTCGGTGTATTTTTTTGCGCGGCTGCCGACGTATCCGTTGCCGCGAACGGATCGTTCGACGGCGTCGTCGACTGGCCGAACGGATCGGCCGGCTTGCCCTGTCCCGTATCCCGTAATGCCGCGACCACCTCAGGCGCCGCAATCGCGGCGTCGACATCAGATGAGCCGTTGAATACCGTCACGAACGGCAGCGCGCGCTCAACCAGCGCAGGCGGCAAATCAACCACCAGCGCCAGTTCGTCGACATGCGTGAACAGCGACTGCCGCGGCCCGTAATTCAGTCCGGCTGCGGCGTAAAGCGACGCCTCGTCGCTGCTGCTGTTCGGCGCCGGGCGCGTCCGCCAGCCGATGATCCGGTCCGCATATTCCTTCGCCGCATCCTTGCTTGCACCAAGGTCGGCGAACAGAGCCGCCAGCAACTCTTTTGGCGCAAAATTCAGGTCGATCCGCGCGGCCTCCGAAGTGAATGTCACGGACACGTCGGCGTCGTCCATCCGGAAGTGAAACGATCCATGCGCCGGTCGGTTTTTTTCATCGGCCAGAGCAAGTTGATAGGCAGTCAGTTCCAGGCTGCCCGACACCAGAGCCTCCGCCCGCAAAGCCGTGTCGTTGAGTGCCAGCGCCTGCGCCGAGGCCGACAGATAGATGGAGAAGATCGCCGCCAGCGTCGACAGCGCCAGCAGGATCCAGAGCACGGCGACGAGAACGAAACCCTGCTCCGAGGATGACGCGCCAACGCGATCCTGCGTCATAGCGGGCTCCTCTGGTCTGCAATACCGGCTTGCTGATCCGGTGGCGTCGTAGGCGAGCCGGTTTTCTGGTCTTTATTGGCGCAATTGCCGTCCGGCTGCGTGCAATCGCTCGGCACCTGCACATGGATCGGCGCGATGGTCGAGACCGACAGGACGCGCTCGCTGCTCGCATCACGAACCGTCAGCCTGACCATGGCCGGCAGCTTGTCGGCGCCGTGCCAGGTCGTCTTCCAGATCCGGTCCGGTGCGGCATAGGCGAACGACAGGCGATATGGCGAGCGCAGCAGCACCACCGGATCGCCGAACTGCACTTGTTCCGACAGCGACGTGGCCGATGGCAGCGGTGCGAACCTCGAGCGCGAGCGCACCGCCAAAAATTTGTGGCGTTCGGTCGTCTCGCCGATGCGCACAATGTCCAGTCCGGGGCCGGCATCGGGCCCGAACGCGGTCCGGACGAAGGTCACCGACAGTTCCGATCCTTCGAACAGCGGCTTATGGGTATCACGATTGGCTGGGACATATTCGGCCGCGGCGAGATCGTCCGCGATCCGCTGCATTGCGATGCCGATCGCCTCGCTGCGCTGGATGCGGCCAAGACCACGATTCCAGTTCGGCAGCCATTGTGCGGTGATAGTGACCAGCGCCGAGAGCACCAGCCCCATCAAGGCCAAAGCCACGATGGTTTCGATCAGGGTGAACCCGGCTTCGCCGGCCCGCCTTTCGCTCGCTGCGGCGCTCATTTGGAAGCCGCTCTCATTTAGAAGCCGCTCTCATTTAGAAGCCTTGGGCATCAGGCGGACGGTACGAATGTCGGACACCGCGCCGGAGGGCGCCTGTACGCGCACCCTGACGAGTTCGGGCGTCCAGGAAACGTCGGCATCTTTTACAGCCCAGCCGCCGCCGAGTGGCGTGACATCGACGCTCCAGTGATAGCCTTCCAATTGTCCGGACGAGGCGCCGGGCTGTAGTTCGGCACGCGCCGGGAGGCCGGCGGTCATCACCGCCCGGGCAGCCTGCACCAGCGCCACATGCTGCTCCAGCGATCGCACTCCCCGGGCATTGGTCGCCATCAGCGAGCCGATCGCGACAATCGAAACGGCCACGATCGCAAGTGCAATCAGCACTTCGATGATTGTAAAGCCGGCGTCGCGACGATCAGTTGCTGCTGGTATCACGGGAGACAATCTCGATCCTTCCGGTCAGCCAATTGACGCGAATCTCGTAGCCGGTATCCAGGCGCGTCAGCGCGATGGCGCCGCCACAAGAGGTGCCGTTGGCGAAAAAGCTGATGGTCGACAGCGCCGCGCGCTCACGGCAGGTCTGCGGCAGCAACGCGTCAAACCGCACGTCGCGGGGAATGCGAATAACGGCCTGCGACGAGCCGGAACGAATCGCACGCGCCTCCGCATCGACCACGGTGGCGACGCTGGTCTGGCGGCGGATGGCCGCGTTGCGATCCGCCTTCAACAGCGCCGCCGCCTGCAGCGCATAGGCCTGCAGGCGCGACCGCGACGTTTCATGCGGGATGATTGGCAGCAGCACGGCCGCAAGCAGTGCGATGATGGCGAGCACGCACACCATCTCGAGCAGGGTGAAGCCGCGCTCGGCGACATCATTCATTTTTCGCGGTGACGTTTTCAAGCGACAGATCGGCGGCGACGCCACTGCCGCCTTCCTGGCCGTCTGAACCATAGGACACGATGTCATAGGGGCCATGCTCGCCAGGCGAACGATAGACATAAGGGTGATTCCAGGGATCGGTGGGAACGCTGCCGCCTTTCAGATAGGGCCCATTCCAGGCGGCGACGCCCGGGGTCTGCCGGACCAAGGCTGTCAATCCCTCCTCCGTCGAAGGATACCGACCGGCGTCGAGATAGAACAGGTCAAGCGCGCTGGCGAAGCTCTGCAGCTGAATCCTGGCCGCCTTGACCTTGGATTCGCTGAGATAATTGAGCACGCGCGGACCGATCAGTCCCATGATGAGGCCGATGATGGTGATCACCACCAGCATCTCGACCAGGGTGAATCCCTGCTCGCCGACGCGAGGTCCGCGCTTCCCTGTCGCACGAGGCTGTACGCGCTTGACGAAGATTCCGCCGATGCCCTTGGATATCATGATGGATCAACCCTTGATTCAATTGACGAGTTGCGTGACCGACAGCAATGCGGTCATGACCGACACGATCAGGCCGCCGACGACCGTGCTGATGGTGATGATGGCCAGCGGCCCGACGACGGCGACGACACGGTCGAGGCTGCGCTGCAATTTTGCTTCGTAGAATTCGGCGACCCGGCCGGCCAGAGCCGGCAACTGCCCGGTCTCCTCGCCGAGGCGCAGCATACGGACGGCCATCGGCGGCAGACTTGTCGTCACCGAGAGCGCATCGGACAGCTTGCCGCCATGTCGGACCCGATCGGCTGCCGCAGTCCAGGTGTCCTCGCTGCCCGTCGCCGCCATGATATCGACGAGGATACGCAGAGTGGCGGTCAGATTGACGCCGCTGCCGAGCAGGACGCTGAGATTGCGGCAGAACAGGCTGGTCCGGTAGAATTGGAAGATGCCGCCGATGCCGGGTATGTGCGAGATCGCGGTCATCACCGCGGCCCCGGCGCCGGGCCGGCGTAACAGCCACCACACCCCGGCAATTACTGCTGCCGTAATCAGCATCGCAGCCGTGGCGTTGGCGCGCAGGAAGTCCGACAGCTTGATGAAGTTGCCCAGCGTCGTATCCGACTTCGCGCCGAAATCCTGCAACACCGGGGCGAATTGCGGCAGCACGAACAGGATGAAGAACAGCATCACACCGGCAGCCGCCACCAGCACAAAGGCCGGATATTGCATTGCATCGGTCAGCTTGCGGCGCATCGCTTCCGATCGTGCCCGCTCAGCACCCAGCATGTCGAGCACCTGATCGAGCGTGCCGGAGACTTCGCCGACGCGCACCAGCGCGCCATACATCGGTGGAAACAGCGCCGGGTGATCGGCCACTGCATCAGCTAGGCTCTCGCCACTGAGCAGGGCCGCACGCAGCTTGGCAACGACCGGCCGCATCCTTCCGACATCGGCATCGCCGGACAACAGTTCGAGCGCATCGTCCAGCCGCGCTCCCGCCTTGAGCAGCAGCGCCAGATCGCGGGTGAAAGTGGTGATCTCGGCAGCGCTCGGCTTGCTGAACAGGCCGAAGCCGCCTGACCCGGATGCGGCGCGCCTATCCTCGACCGTCTCGATCGGCAACAGTCGCAAATATTCGATGCGGCGGGCGACTTCCGCGGAGGTCGGCGCCGAGATCGTGCCGTTCACGATCTCGCCGTTCTGCGTCAGTGCCCGGTAGCGATAGTTTGGCACGCGATCACCGCACCGTTGTCACGCGAAGGATTTCAGCGGGCGAAGTGAGACCGGCGCGGCATTTGGCGATGCCGTCTTCGAGCATCGTCGTCATGCCGGCGCGGATCGCCATTTCGTCGATCTTCAACCCGTCAGTCTTGTCCGAAATCAATTCACGGATATCGTTGGTCAGTTCCAGAAGCTCGAAAACGCCAAGCCGGCCGCGATAGCCGGTTCCGCCGCAGCGTTCGCAGCCGCGAGGTTCCTGAACCATTTCACCGGCGCGGAAACCGAGCGTGACCAGCCTGGGATCGTCGACGAGATCGGCATCGCTCAGCGCCCGCGGCCCCTTGCAGCGTTCGCATAATTGGCGCACCAGCCGCTGCGCGATCACGGCGCGCAACACCGACCGCAGCAGATAGCCCTCGACGCCGAGATCGAGCAGGCGCGGCACCGCCGCCGCTGCGGTCTCGGTATGCAGCGTGGTCAGCACCAGATGTCCGGTGAGCGCGGCATGGACTGCAACATGCGCGGTTTCGGTATCGCGCACCTCGCCGAGCATGATAACGTCGGGATCCTGGCGCACGAAGGAGCGTAGCGCTGCAGCAAAGGTCAGGCCGATCGCCGGTTTGATCTGCGATTGGTTGACGCCGGGAATTTCATATTCCACCGGATCTTCGACGGTGAGGATTTTCCGGGTCGGCTCGTTCAGGATCGACAGGATGGTTGCCAGGGTCGTGGTTTTGCCGCTGCCGGTCGGGCCGGTGATGACGACCATCCCGTGCGGCAATTTCAATAACCGGCGCAGCGTGGTCTCGTCGCGCGGTGAAAATCCGAGCCTTTCGACGACAAGCAGACCGCGATCCTTCGGCAGGATGCGGATGACGGCGGATTCGCCGTGCTGGGTCGGCATGATCGCGACGCGGATATCGACCTCGGTGCGCCCTGCCCGCAATCGCGCCGCGCCATCCTGCGGCAGGCGCCGCTCCGCGATATTGAGATTGGCAATGATCTTGATGCGTGAAATCACCGCCTGCGGCAACACGCCGGCAGGCGCCGCCACCGGCCGCAACAGGCCATCGATGCGCAGGCGCACCGCAAGACCGGTCGTGAAGGGCTCGATGTGGATGTCGCTGGCGCGCAGCTCCACCGCTTTTTCGATCAGATCGTTGACGGCGCGCACCACCGGCGCGCCGCTGGCAAGATCGCGCAGGCTTTCGATGTCGTCCTCGCGCGGCTGCGCCGCCAATCCGGCGCCGGGATCGACATCCTCCTCGCCCAGTCGTTGGCTGAGAACGACCGCCAGATCCTCCGATGTCGCGATCCCGATCGCGACATCGGCGCCGAGCACGATCTGAGCGGCACGCCGCGCTGCTTCGTCGGTCGGATCAGCTACCGCGAGCATCGCACGTCCGTCAGGGGACTGATATGGAAAGACCATCATCTCGCGCAGGAAACGCTGCGAGAATGACGCTGCCAGCGGCGTCGCCGACATCATTTCCTGCAGCGCGACCCGTTCCAATCCATAGAAACGCGCCGCTTCATCGGCAAATTCGGCAGCCGATAGATCGGTAAGCTCCCAAAGCTTGGAACGACGGCGGCTCGAACCATCTGGCGCAGCCGCATCGGCGCCGCTGTCCGCAGCGGCCAAATGCCTGCTTTGACGCAGATATTCTACGAACTGCACGGACAAATCGCTGGCCATTCGCTGTTCCGGTCGCGCCGCTTCTTGAGGATCGGTCGGCGGATCACGGAGCATCGCCCGGCCGTCGTTTTTAGTTATTCATCCTAAGTGTGACACCTGTACGAAGCGCGCCTGTGCACATCGCTTTAAAATTTTTTTGTTCGGACATTTTCACCAGCCACAACAAAATACTGTGCTCTGGAATCAACGTCGTGAAATGATCGGTGAGCGATCCCGGTCGCCAATTATTTCTGTCATAATCCATCGCTAAGTATGGCCGCCGGCGTGAGCAGGTTGTGATGCACGATCTGCGAGTTAAATGTGCAGTAGAATGGCGGAAGCGATGGTACGCGTCGGCAAGCTAGGCCGGTACCCGACGATCAATGGCAGCCTGCGCGCTGCCTTTATTATTTTGTCTCTCGGCCTATTGGCCTCGTGCAATTCGGCGACCATCAATTCCACCAATGATGGCGCCCAACTGGACATCATGGACAAGGTGCGTTCGCTGGATCTGCTGCCGCGTCGGCCGCAGCCGGTAAACGCCAATGGCGCGGCCGCATCGAGCCAGGATCACAGCAGTCATGCGATGATGTATGAGGGGTCGGAAGTAACAGCCGTCTCCGACGAGAGGCCGCAACCCACGCCGAGCGGCAACGGCTTCGACCTCAACTTCGAGAATACACCGGTCGCGACCGTCGCGAAAGTTGTGCTCGGCGATATACTCCGCGTTGGCTATACGATCGATCCGCGCGTGCAGGGAACCGTCAGCCTGGTCTCGGTACGTCCGGTACCGAAATCCGACATCGTCTTTGTGCTCGAAAACGCCTTGCGGCTGAGCGGCGTCGTACTGATCCGCGATACCGCGGGCTATCGCCTGACTCCGCTCAACGATGCAGTTGGCGCCGGACATGTCGATGCGGCCGGCGCGAGCCCCGAGCCGGGTTACGGCGTTTCCGTTGTGCCGCTGCAATATGTATCGGCACAAACCCTGCTCAAGCTGATGGACAGCTTCGCCACCAAGGCCGGCACGGTTCGCGCCGATACGACACGGAATTTGTTGTTGATTCAGGGCAGCGGCGCCGAGCGCCGCGTCGCGGTCGACACTGCGCTCAGTTTCGACGTCGATTGGATGCGCGGTCAATCGGTCGGCATTTTTCCGATTTCGAGCGGCCCGCCCGCTCCGATTATCGAAGAGATGGAAAAGATCGTGGATTCCGGCGACAACGGTCTCAGCCAGAATGTCATCAAATTCGAGCCAATCGCTCGTCTCAACGCCGTCATGGTGGTAACCAAGCGGCCGGAGATGCTGCGCACTGCGGCGATGTGGATCAAGCGGCTCGATCATGCCGACACTGAACGGACCGCCGTTCACGTCTACCAGGTGAAATACGGCGACGCCAAGCAGATGGCGAAAGTGCTGAACGACATGTTCCTCGGCGGCTCATCCTCCAGCCTGCTCGACAGCGCCGATAATCAGCTCGCGCCGGGCTCCGGCAGTTCGACGACATCCAGCGCCGACCGACTGTCGGCGAACGGCAATTCGTCGCCGACCACGACGAGTGGCCTCGGTTCGTCCCCGGGATTGAACTCCAACGGCAGCTCAGGCTTCGGCACACAGGCACAGGGCTCGGGTGCTCATGGCAACGGCAGCGCCGCCCTCGACGCAGGCCATGGCGCCAGTTCCGGCAATGGCCAGCCGGTGCTGCAGGGCGAGGTGCGGATCACGCCCGACACCGTCAACAACTCGCTGCTGATCTATGCGGACCAGGCCAATTACCGCATCATCGAAGCCACGCTGGTGCAGATCGACAAGCCGGAACTTCAGGTCGCGATCGATGCAACCATTGCCGAGGTGACGCTTAATAATGAGCTGAGCTATGGCGTTCAGACTTACCTTACAAGCCACGGGGTCGCTGCCCTCAACACGCAGGCAACGACAGCGCCGGCGACGAGCACCGATTCCACTGGCGCCACCACCGTCGTCGGATCGCTTTCCAACGCCTTCATCAACAGCGCGTTTCCGGGATTCAATTTCATCGTCGGATCCCAAACGCAGCCGAGCGCGATCCTCGACGCGCTGCATGCCGTCACCAGCCTCAAGGTTCTGTCCAACCCGTCCCTTGTCGTCGTCAACAATCAGGTGGCAACGCTGCAGGTCGGCGACTCCGTACCGATTTCCACCGGCAGCGCCACGGTGCTGACGTCGAACAATACGATCGTAAACACCGTCAACTATCAAAACACGGGCGTCATCCTGAACGTGTCACCGCGCGTCAACGCCAACGGCAGTGTCCGGCTCAATATCGAGCAGGAGATCAGCAACGTGCCGGAGAACAACACCAGCCTGACGCCAACGATTTCGGAACGCAAGGTCAAGAGTTCGATCCTGGTCCCGTCCGGTCAGACTGTGCTGCTCGCCGGGCTGGTCAGCGAGCAGCAATCCGGCACCCGCAATGCCATCCCGGGGCTTGATCAGATTCCAGTGCTCGGGGATGCGCTTGGGCATCAGGACAATACCACAACCCGCACCGAGCTGATCATCTTCATCCGGCCTCAGATCATTCGCAACGGCTCGGATGCACACCTCGTCGCCGAAGAGCTGCGATCGAAGCTGCGCGGCGACATCGCCACAACTGAAATAACCCGGGCTAAGACCACCAGTATTCCCTAGTGTCATGACAAGAACTCCGCCCCACCTGATCAGGCGCCGGCGCCTGTCGACCGTGATCGCCGCCGTGCTGCTCGGCACAACCGCCGCGCCCTTGGCGCATGCCGACTCACTGGCACGCGGCACCGCGGCCTATTCCCGCGGCAACTACGTTCTTGCAGCCAGAGAGCTCACGCCGCTGGCGCTACGGGGCAACCCGAAGGCGCTCGGCCTGCTCGGTTTCCTCTATGAAAACGGCTTCGGTGAACCGCAGGCCTATGTCGCTGCCGCCGATCTCTATGCGCAAGGCGCCGTGCAGGGAAATCCCTTCGCCCAGGCCATGCTCGGCTTGCTATACGACAAGGGACACGGTGTGCCGCAGGACTTCATCCTCGCCTACAAATGGCTCAACCTCGCGGCGGCCCATACCAACGGGCACGAGCACGATACCTATGCAAGGTTTCGCGATGCCGTTGCATCGAAAATGTCGAAGGATGAGGTCGCCGAGGGACAGCGGCTGGCTTTGCACTGGTTCCCCATCGGCTTCGAACCCTCGTTGCGGGCCGAACGCGGCACCTGGGAATCGCGGCACCATCGGTAGTGATGGGCCAAGTTAGTGATGGGCCAAGTCGACGCGGCTGCCAGCCGACGCTAAGGCACACGCCTTGCGCCGCCGCTTGCGCGAGACGCGCCTCCGCTTTCTTCTGTAGAAAAGTGGAAAGTGTTCTTGAATTGTCCAACTTTGACCTGAAGCTTGGCGATCCACCGATCGGATAGCCGCGCCTCATGACATTTCACGCCGACTTGCACGTCCATTCGAAATATTCACGCGCCACCAGTTCGGACCTCGATCTGGAGCATTTGGCATGGTGGGCCGCCCGCAAGGGGATCGACGTGGTCGGCACCGGCGATTGCGTGCACCCGACCTGGCTTGCGGAAATCAAGAACAAGCTCGTACCCGCAGGGAACGGCTTGTTCAGGCTGAGAGCGGATATTGAAGCCGAGCTATGGAAGACGCTGCCGCCCGCCTGCCGGCGGCAGGTGCAGTTCATGCTGTCGACCGAAATTTCGACGATCTACAAGAAGGGCGAGAAGACACGGAAGATCCATCATCTGATCTACCTGCCCGATCTCGACTCGGCGGATCGGCTGGCAGCGAGCCTGGCACGGATCGGCAACATCGCCTCCGACGGACGCCCGATCCTCGGTCTGGATTCGCGCGATCTTCTGGAGATCGCGCTGGAATCGGGACCGCATTCCTATCTGGTGCCGGCCCATATCTGGACACCGTGGTTCGCCGCGCTCGGCTCGCAATCCGGATTCGATTCCATCGCCGAGTGCTATGGCGATCTCGCCGAACATATCTTCGCTGTCGAAACCGGGCTTTCTTCGGATCCGGCAATGAACTGGCGGATCTCTTTTCTCGACCGCTATCGGCTCACCTCCAACTCGGACGCCCATTCGCCAGGCAAGCTCGGGCGAGAAGCGACGCGCTTTGGCTGCGAGCCGGATTATTTCGCCATTCGCCAGGCGCTGGAGAGCGGCGATGGATATCAGGGCACCGTCGAGTTCTTTCCCGAGGAAGGAAAGTACCATCTGGATGGCCATCGCGCCTGCAATGTGCGGCTCGATCCGAAGGAGACGATCGCGCTCAACGGATGCTGTCCAGTCTGCGGCAACCGTGTCACCGTCGGGGTGGCACACCGGGTCGAGATGCTGGCAGACCGCGCCGAAGCCGAAGCGATGCCGCCGCCCACTGCCGGGACCGTATCGAGCCTGGTGCCATTACCGGAAATGTTGTCCGAGATCGTTGGCAGCGGCGTCGGCTCCAAGGCGGTGGCCAATGCCTATGAGCGCACGATTACCGCGCTCGGGCCCGAGCTTTCAGTGCTCGACGCAGTGCCCATCGATGACATCGCCAAGGTGCATCCTCTGATGGGCGAAGCCGTTACGCGGCTGCGTTCCGGCGCAGTGATCCGCCAGGCCGGCTATGACGGCGAATATGGCATCATCCGACTGTTCGAAAACAGCGAACTCGATCGCCTGACCAAAGGCGACCTGCTGTTCGACGCGCCGCTCTCTCGCCGCACCCAGAAGCCAAAGGCCAGACCGACCAACCGTGCAGATACAGCGCCATCTGCCGCAGACGCGGCCGCGCCGACGCCGTCCGGACGCAAAGGGCTGCTTGCCGGCCTCGATGCCGATCAGGCAGGCGCGGCGGAAATGATCGACGGCCCCGTCGTGGTCGTCGCCGGCCCAGGCTCCGGCAAAACGCGCATGCTGACCCACCGGATAGCCCATCTGGTCATGGAGCTCGGCGTGCCGGGCTCGTCATGCCTCGCCATCACCTTCACCCGAAGGGCGACTGAGGAGCTGCGGGCAAGACTTGCGAGCCTGCTGCCGAACCTGGCGCAGGACATTGCAGTGCACAGTTTTCATTCGCTTGGGCTTTCGATCCTGCGCGCCCATGGTGCGGCGCTCGGCTTGCCTGGCGATTTCCGCATTGCCGACGACACCGAGCGGAAGGCGGCGCTGATCTCCGCGCTGAACATAAGCGCCGGCCGTGCAGCACAGCTCCTGAAATCGGTCTCTGTTCTCAAGCGAACCGGTGCAGCAGGCGATGGAGAAGAAAGACAGGCGCTCGCGACGCTGCGCCGACTGGGACGGGAATGCGGCTGGGTCGATTTCGATGATCTGGTTGCGCTTGCGGCGGAGCTGTTGGAGAACGACGCGACCGTTGCAGCATCATGGCGGTCGCGCTTTACCCATGTGCTGGCCGACGAATTTCAGGACGTCGACGAGCAGCAATACCGTCTGCTGCGGGCGCTCGTCGATTCCAGCGGCAATCTCTGCGTGATCGGCGACCCGAACCAGGCGATCTACGGATTCCGCGGTGCGGATGCGACCTGCTTCGAGCGTTTCGCCCATGATTTCCCGTCGGCACGCCGGGTAGAGCTCAGACGCAACTACCGTTCGACCGGGACCATCGTCACGGCCGCGAGCAGCCTTGTCGGCACGCCGCCCGATGGCATCGTCCGGCCGATGCAGGATCCGATCGTGCTGCATGCGGCCGCGAGCGAAGACGATGAGGCAGACTTCGTCGCCGCGACCATTGAAGAACTGATGGGTGGCCATCACCTGCTGTCGGCCAATCGCGGCAAAAACGGCGCCGCAATGCCGCTCGGCTTTGCCGATTTCGCCGTGCTCTATCGCACCGATGCGCAATCGGCCGCGCTGCGAAATGCGTTCGACCGCGCCGGCATTCCCTTCAAAAAGAGCTCGCCGGCCCCGCTTGCCGGGCACGGCGGCGTCAACGCGATCCTGGATGTCTTGAGCGAACAGCGCGAGAGCCTCGCGGAAGCGAATCTGGCGGACCGTCTCGCTGCAGCGGCCGCAGCCCTACAGCATTGTGGACACAGCGACATTGCAGCGGTGGCCGAAGCGAAGGGCTGGCTTATGTCGCTCGCAGCAGGCGATCACGTCGCAGGCGATGAGGAGCGGCTGCGTGAACAGATCGCGCTCGCTACAGAGGCCGACTTCCACGACGCACGAGCCGACCGTGTATCGCTGATGACGATGCATGCAGCAAAGGGATTAGAGTTTGCCGCCGTGTTCGTGGTCGGCCTGGAAGACGGGCTGGTGCCATTCTCCTGGGATAATTCCGCCGAGGGCGAAGATGATCCCGAAGAACGCCGCCTGTTCTATGTCGCCATGACGCGGGCCAAGGACCGGTTGTTCCTGAGCCGCGCGTCACAGCGGTTCTGGCGCGGCGCAGCCCGCTCCCTGCCGCGGTCGCGTTTCCTTGCCTGCATCGCCGAAGAATTGACGACGCAACAGGTATCGGCGCGGAAGCGGAAGGCGGCGCTGCAATACAGCCTGTTCTGATGGCCGGGGCAGAGAAACCTGCCGACGCGACGATGAAGACGGCAACCACGTCTACGCCATAGCTGCCGGAAGTCCGATTCGGGGTTCTGTGAGCGGCGCGAGAGATAGGTG
>DASZTN010000168.1:0-30362 GCA_035547995.1 Bradyrhizobium sp.
GGTGTCGTCGATATGCGGCAGGTCGATGGCAAGGCCGGCATTGATCATCAGCTCGACCGGCTGGCCGTCCTTGGTCACGCAGGGCTTGTCGCGCAATGCCGAATATTGCGCCTGCCGGCGGGCGCGGAAGCGCACCCTTTCGGCATAGGCTGATTCGATTTCGGCCGACGGGCGCACATAGATTTCACCGCTGGTGCCGTCGACGATGATGGCGTCGCCGGGATCGGCGATGCCAGGTGCGTTCGGCACCTCGCCGACCGCGGGAATGCCGAGCGCACGCGCCACGATCGAGACGTGGGAATTGGCAGTGCCTTCCTCCAGCACCAGCCCGCGCAGCCGTTTGCGGTCGTAATCGAGCAGCGCCGCAGGTCCCATCGCGCGCGCGATCAGGATGGCGTTGTCAGGCAGTTGCTCGCGCGAAGGGGCGTGGTCCTGGCCGACCAGCTGCCGCATCAGGCGATAGCCGAGATCCTCGAGATCATGCAGGCGATCGCGCAAATAGGGATCGGTGGAGCGCAGCATACGGGCGCGGGTGTCGGACTGCACACGTTCGACCGCGGCTTCCGCAGTGAGGCCGGTGGCGACTGCCTCATGCAGCTTGTGCGACCAGCCATGGTCATTGGCGAACATGCGGTAGGCTTCCAGCACGTCGCGATGCTCGCCGCCCTCGGCGACATCGCCGCGTTCCAGCAGGCGGTCGAGATCGGAGCGCAGCTTGGTCATTGCCGCATCCAGCCGCTTGATTTCCTTCGGCAGGTCTTCGGCAATGTAATTGGTGATGACGACGCGCGGCTCGTGCAGCACCACATGGCCGAGCGCAATGCCGTCGGACAGGATCGCGCCGGTCTTGTGCTGGGAGTGGCGGGCGGCTGGTTCGGCGCCGGGCTGCGCCAGTGCCGACAATTCGCCCGAAGCGATCATCTCCGCCAGCACCATGGCGGTGGTCTGCAGCGCCTCGACCTCTTCCTCGACATAGGTGCGCTTGGCGCGATTCTGCACCACCAGCACGCCGAGCGTATTGCCAGCGCGCAGGATCGGCACGCCGAGGAAGGAATGATAGATTTCTTCGCCGGTTTCCGGGCGGAACGAGAACGCCGGATGGCTTTGCGCGTCACTCAGGTTGAGCGGAGTTGCCTCGCTGGCGACGAGGCCGACCAGACCCTCATGCGCGCTCAGCACCGTCCTGTGAACCGCATTGCGGTTCAGGCCCTCGGTGGCGTAGAGCTCGAGCGTGTTGTCGATGCGCAGCACGTAGCAGGAGCAGACTTCTGCCACCATATTGGCCGCGATCAGCACCACGATCTTGTCCAGCCGCTCCTGCGCCGAGACTTGCTCCGCCATGGTTTCGCGGAGCCGTCTCAACAAGACGCGGGGACCTCCCGACGCGCTCCGCATGTATCGAAATCCTCCTCCATGAGCCCAACCTGCCGGGCGGCCGGAAGCTGGCGTGAAACTCGGACAAAACAACAATTTTATTCATTCGGCGCCGTCAGAAGCCATCGAATGAGCCTTGACCTTCGAAGAGCCTTGGAAACGGCCGGACCGGAGGACCGAGACTGACTGGCAGTCTGCGGCAGCCGCCCTGCAGGCCGTATAGCGAATTAGGGCTTGTTTTGCCAAGCAAAACGCCTGCCAAAGCCAATAACGTCTCCGCGGGTCCAATGCTGCGGATGCTAAGGGAAAAAACTTCTCAAATTTGATGGCCGGCGGCGTGTGATGCGTGAGTGGCGGGGCGTCCGCCGCCATTCACGCCTGATCGAGCCCGTAGAGTGTGTGCAGCGTGCGTACCGCAAGCTCGGTATAGGCGGCGTCGATCAGCACCGAAAACTTGATTTCGGAGGTGGTGATGGCACGGATGTTGATGTTGCGCGAGGCGAGCGCCCCGAAAGCCTGGGCGGCAACACCGGCATGGCTGCGCATGCCGCTGCCGATCACCGAGACCTTGGCCACATCGGTCGCGGTATCGATCCGGGCATAGCCGATCTTGTTCTTTGCCGTCGTGATGGTGTCGCGGGCGCGGTTGTAGTCCGAGGCCGGGACGGTGAAGGTCAGGTCGGTAGTCTTGCCGTCCTCGGACACGT
Organism: Bradyrhizobium sp.; assembly: GCA_035547995.1. Taxonomy (GTDB): domain Bacteria; phylum Pseudomonadota; class Alphaproteobacteria; order Rhizobiales; family Xanthobacteraceae; genus Bradyrhizobium. The sequence goes on from DASZTN010000168.1 coordinate 2,082, forward strand.
TCTGCACGATCATATCGACATTGATATTGGCATCCGCGAGCGGTCCGAAGATCGAGGCGGCAACGCCCGGCTTGTCCTCGATCTGACGCACCGAAATCTGGGCCTCGTCCTTGGAGAAGGCGATGCCGGTGACGACGTGGCTTTCCATGATTTCCTCCTCGCTGCAGATCAGCGTGCCCGGCGGCGTGCCGTGGGGGTCGATGTCTTCGGGCTTGTCGAAGCTGGAGCGCACGAAGATTGGCATGTTGTGCACCATGCCGAGTTCCACCGAACGAACCTGCAGCACCTTGGCGCCTTGTGAAGCCAGCTCCAGCATGTCCTCGAATGCGATCTTGTCGAGCCGGCGCGCCTTCGGAACCACGCGGGGATCGGTGGTATAGACGCCGTCGACGTCGGTATAGATGTCGCAGCGGTCGGCACGAATGGCGGCCGCGACCGCGACAGCCGAGGTGTCGGAACCGCCGCGCCCCAGCGTCGTGATCCGGCCGGTCGGCTGATGAATGCCCTGGAAGCCGGCAATGACGGCAACCTCCTTGCGCTCCTTGAACCGTTTGATCAGCTCGCTGCCGTCGATATCGAGGATGCGCGCCGAGGCATGGGCGTCGCTGGTCAGAATCGGGATCTGCCAGCCTTGCCAGGAGCGCGCCTGGATACCGATAGCCTGCAGCGCGATCGCCAGCAGGCCGGATGTCACCTGCTCTCCGGAGGCTACCACCGCGTCGTATTCGCGCGCATCGTGCATCGGCGAGGCGTCGCGGCACCACTCGACCAGTTCGTTGGTCTTGCCGGCCATGGCCGAGACCACCACGGCGACGTCGTGGCCGGCATCGACCTCCCGCTTCACATGAAGCGCGACATTGCGGATGCGGTCGAGATTGGCGACGGACGTGCCGCCGAACTTCATGACGAGGCGACCCATGACGGCGCGTATTTTCCTCACGAGGATAAGTCGGCTGGCCCGCACAGAAACCGAAGGCGCCGGGCCTGAAAGGCGCGTATACATAGCGCCGGGCTCGGGGGCAAGCTGGTTCCTCTTTATTCGAGGGCCGAAGATGCGGTAATTGCGCGATTATTGAGGCTGGACGTATGGGGCGTTATATCGACGATATCCTGCAGCCCAATGAGAGGGTGCTGTATTCGACCAACGCGCACTGGATCTTCTATTGGCCTTCTATTGTGGCCTGGGTGGCGGCGCTCGCATTCCTGGCGGTATCTCGTACCTTCGTGAACGATACCGTCACGCTGTTCTGCCTGGCGGCGGCCGCGATCATGGCCGTCGTGGCGCTGTACAAGATGCTCACCGCCTGGTTCCATCGCTGGACCACGGAGACTGATGTCACCAATTTAAGGGTGGTCCACAAGACCGGCTTCATCAAGCGCCGGACCTTTGAGATGAGTCTGGACAAGGTGGAAAGCGTTGACGTTAACCAAAGCATTCTCGGTCGCCTCCTGAACTATGGCGACGTTACAGTGCGGGGAGTCGGCGAGGGTGTCGAGACGATCAGGACGATTGCCTCGCCGCTGGATTTCCGCAATCACATCACGGCCCGGTAAGGAGTAGCGCGTTCACCCATGGCCATGCAGCAACAAGACCTTCCGGCCGCCGATGCCGCTGACAGCACCGTCGATCCGGCGGAAGTGGCGAAATTTTCCAAATTGTCGGACGAATGGTGGAATCCCAACGGCAAGATGGCGCCGTTGCACAAGATCAATCCGCTGCGGCTCGGCTATATTCGCGATGCCGCCTGCCGCAAGTTCGATCGCAACGCCAAGAGCCTGAGCTGCCTGTCCGGCTTGCGTATCCTCGATATCGGCTGCGGCGCCGGGCTTCTGTGCGAGCCGCTGACGCGGCTGGGCGCGCAGGTGATCGGCGTCGACCCGTCCGCCAGCAACATCGCGGCGGCGAAACTGCATGCCGACAAGGGCCATCTTTCGATCGACTACCGTTGCACCACGGTCGAGCAGATGGACGTGCGCGAGCGCTTCGACATCGTGCTGGCGATGGAGGTGGTGGAGCATGTCACCGATATCGGCGCCTTCCTCAGCCGCTGCGCGGCGATGCTGAAGCCCGGCGGCATGATGGTGGTCTCGACCTTGAACCGCAACTGGAAGAGCTTCGCGCTCGCCATTGTCGGCGCCGAATACATCCTGCGCTGGCTGCCGCGCGGCACCCATCAGTGGGAGAAATTCGTCACGCCCGACGAGCTCGCGCAGTATCTGCTGCAGAACAAGCTTGTTGTCACCGAGGAGACCGGCGTGGTCTACAGCCCGTTCGCCGACCGCTGGTCGCTGTCCGCCGACACCGATGTCAATTACATGGTGGTTGCGGAGTGGGCGGCTGAAGTGGCGGGATGATCAGCGCTTGATCACGATCAGCACGGCACCGGCGGCAATCAAGGCGATGCCGACCCAGCCATTGAGCGATGGCCGTTCGCCGAGAAAGACCACGCCGAACAAGGCCACCAGCACCACGCTCAATTTGTCGATCGGGGCTACCAGCGTCGCCGGCCCGAGCTTCAGCGCCCGGAAATAACACAGCCAAGAGGCGCCGGTGCCGAGACCGGAAAGCATCAGGAACAGCCAGCTCTTCGCTGAAATCGCGCCGGGATTACGCAGCTGGCCGGTCGCGAACAGGATCAGCGCGAAACTGATCAACACGACGATGGTACGGAGAAAGGTCGCAAGATCGGGATTGATATCCTCGACGCCGACTTTGGCGAAGATTGCAGTCAATGCCGCAAAGATGGCGGACAAGACGGCCCAGATTTGCCAGGATGAAAAGCTGATGGGGCTCATGAATATTGCTCGCGCATCGGGTGATACAGCGTCATTCCGGGGCGCGGGTGAAACGAGCGAACCCGGTATCTCGAAATTCCGGGCCTGCTCCTTCGGAGCATCCCGGAATGACGCGCTTCGCGTGTCAATTCCTGTCGTCAGGCAATACCGGCAGCGGCGACACCTCGATGCCTTCCTCGATCAGCGAGCGCGCCTCGTCGGGCGAGGCCTCGCCATAGATCGGACGATGCTCGATATCGCCGTAATGCATCTTGCGGGCTTCGTTGGGGAAGCGTTCGCCGACATTATCGGCATTCTTGACGATGTGATCGCGCAATTCCTTCAGCTTGGCGCGCAATTCGCGTTCCTGCGCCATCATCAGTGGCGTTGCGGCGGCGGGCGCGGTGGCTTCCGTGGGGGCCGGAGCCGTCTCGGGAGCCGCGCGCTCGCGTCCCTTCTTGCTCACGATCTGCGGGGCCATGATGGCGCGCTCGACCTTAACGGAGCCGCAGACCGGACAGCTGATCAGCTTGCGCTTTTCCTGGGATTCATAGGCTGAAGAGCTCTGAAACCAGCTTTCGAACGCGTGGCCGCGCTCGCAGCGCAGGTTGTAGTGGATCATGCCGAGCCCCGCACCAGGTGCAGATGCTCGGGTCCCGCCTTGGGATCGGCAATGCTGAAACGCCGGCCATGCTGCAGCGAGGGTATGCTTCTGCGCGCCTCCTCGACCTTGGCCGGATCGATTCTGGCCAGGAAAACACCGGGTTCGACGCCGCCTTCCGCAATCACGGCGCCCCAGGGGTCGATGATCAGCGAATGGCCATAGGTTTCGCGTCTGTTCTCATGCAGGCCGGCTTGTGCCGCCGCGAACACAAAGCAGCCGTTCTCGATGGCGCGGGCGCGCAGCAGCGTGTGCCAATGTGCTTCGCCGGTCTTGCGGGTGAAGGCGGAGGGCACCGCAAGGAACGAGGCGCCGCTTTCGGCCAGCGCGCGGTACAGCGCCGGGAAACGCACGTCGTAGCAGATCGTCAGGCCCAGGCGGCCCCATGGCAGGTCTGTAATCACAGCGGTCTCGCCCGGCTGGTAATTGGCCGATTCGCGGTAGCTCTCGCCGCCGGGCAGATCGATGTCGAACATGTGAATCTTGTCATAGCTCGCGATCACATTGCCGTCGGGGCCGATCAGGAACGAGCGGTTGACGGCGCGCTCGGGCGAGGCCCGTAAGGCCAGCGAGCCGATATGTAAGTGAATTTTCAATTCGGCCGCGAGCGCGCGATAGGCCTTCAGCGAGAGATCGTCTTCCTCGGCGGCAAGATGCTCGAACAGCGCCTGGCGGTTCAGCTGCATCATGTTGCTCACCTCGGGCGTGAGCACATAATCTGCGCCGTGGGCGGCGGCTTCGCGAATCAGCCTTGTGCCCTGTTCCAGGCTCGGTTCCGGCAACAGCCCGGTGCGCATCTGCACCATGGCGGCGGTGAAGCTGAGATCAGCGCTCATGAAGCAGCCTTTTTGTCGCTCGCGAGCAGCGCATCGAGCTTGCCTTCGCGGTCGAGGGCGTAAAGCTCGTCGCAGCCGCCGACATGGATTTCGCCGATGAAAATTTGCGGAAATGTCGAGCCCGCGCCGGCGCGGTCATACATTTGTTGCCGCAGCGCCGGGTCGATTGCGACATTAAATTCGGTAAACGCGGCCTTCTTCCGCGTCAGCAGCGACTTGGCGGCGCTACAATAGCCGCAGCCCGGACGGGTGTAGATTTCAATCGCAGCGGTCATGATGTGCTCAGGGTTGAAGTCGCAAATTATATGGGAGTTTTATGGGTATCCACAACCCGCGCGAATACCAGCACGTCGACCGACGCAGCCTTGGCGCGGAGCAGCGCCCGGGCGCAGGTGTCGACGGTTGCCCCTGAGGTGAGCACGTCGTCGATCAGGATCACCCGGCGGCCGGCGATGTCGCCGTTACGCTCGGGCGCGACCTTGAATGCGCCTTGCACATTGCTGGCGCGCTGGCTGCGCGACAGGCCGATCTGCTGTTCGGTGCGCCGGACCCGCCGCAATGCTTCGGTGGCCAGCCGGACACCGCTGTGCCGCTGGATCACCCGCGCCAGCGCGCCCGATTGGTTATAGCGGCGGCTCCAGCCGCGCCGCCAATGCAGCGGCACCGGGATCATAACATCGGCTTCCTGGAGCAGTTCGCGGCCCGCACGCGCCATCCAGCGGCCCATGGTCGGGGCGAGATCGGTGCGGTCCTGATATTTCAACGCATGCACCAGCGACCGCGCAACGTCGTCGTAACGCACGGCGGCGCGGGCGCGGCCATAGGCCGGCGGATTGGCGATTGCTTCCATCGACAGCAGTTCGGGCCCGGGATCGTAAACGAAGGGAATGCCGAGCCGCGGGCAATAGGGTGGTTCAATGAACGACAGCCTGGCCCAGCATTTGGCGCAGACGCCCTCGCCGTCGACCGGTTCGCGGCAGGCGACGCAGAGCGTCGGCAGCGCGATGCCGAGCGCTAGCTTGGCGGCCCGCGACCAGACGCCTCGGCAGGCGCCGAGGGCACCGCGCAACTGGCTCGAAAACGGGCGTGCCGGGGCGATTTCAGCTTCCATGGCGGGAAGCCTAGCGTCGGCTGACGATGGGCTCAAGGCGTCCGGATTGCCAGAACGGGGCGCACGGGCGTACCAACAGCCATGGCCTCCAGTCCGGATACCGCGCCCGCTCTGTTCGACCGCACCTTGCTGAAGGTGCGGCAGAACCGTGCGCGCAAGCTGGGGCCGGAAACCTTCCTGCTCGACCGCGTGGCTGACGACATCGACGAGCGGCTGCGTGCAGTGCTGCGGAATTTTACCGATGCCGCCGATATCTGGACCCCGGGTGAATTGCTGCGTGAACGCTTTGGTGGTCCGAAGCACCTCGATCTCGAGACGCAGGAGATCCTGCGGCTTGAGCCGCAATCGCTCGACCTTGTGGTCTCCGGGCTCGCCTTTCAGTTCGTCAACGACCTGCCGGGCGTGCTGGCGCAAATCCGCCGCGCGCTGAAGCCTGACGGCCTCCTGCTGGCGGCGATGATCGGCGGCGATACGCTGACCGAGCTGCGGCAATCCTTCGCCGCGGCGGAAGCCGAATGCGAAGGCGGGGTCTCGCCGCGCGTGGCACCCTTCGCCGATCTGCGCGATGTCGGCGGCCTGTTGCAGCGTGCGGGCTTTGCGCTGCCGGTCACCGATCTCGATCACGTCGCGGTGCGCTATGATCACGCCTTTGCGCTGATGCACGATCTGCGGCGAATGGGCGCGACCAACATCCTGTTCGAGCGGCGACACAAGCCGACGCGCCGCGCGACCATGCTGCGGATGGCGCAGATTTACGGCGAACGTTTTGCCGATCCGGATGGCCGCATCCGGGCCACCTTCGACGTGATCTGGCTGTCGGGCTGGGCGCCGCATGAAAGCCAGCCGAAGCCGCTCAAGCCGGGATCGGCGACGGCCAGCCTGGAAGACGCGATCAGGAACGCTGGAAAGAAAAAGAAATAATCTGCTGAGGGCGCGCGCTTACAACATGCTCGGCAGCACGCGGTCCGGCGGCTTGTGGTTGTCGAGGAAGGCGCGGATGTTGATGATCACCTTCTCGCCCATCTCGACCCGACCTTCGATCGTGGCCGAGCCCATATGCGGCAGCAGCGTCACCTTGCCGGCGCGGGCGAGCCGCACCAGTTTCGGATTGACCGCCGGCTCGTGCTCGAACACGTCGAGGCCGGCACCGGCGATCTCACCGCTTTCGATCAGCCTGGTCAGCGTTTCCTCGTCGATCACCTCGCCGCGCGCGGTATTGACGATGTAGGCGTCCTTGCGGATCAGCTTGAGCCGCCGCGCTGACAGCAGGTGGAAGGTGGCCGGCGTATGCGGACAATTCACCGAGATGATGTCCATCCGCGCCAGCATCTGGTCGAGGCTTTCCCAATAGGTGGCGCCGAGTTCGTCGGCGATGCGCGGCGCTACCGGGCGGCGGTTATGATAGTGAATCTGCAGGCCGAAGGCCCGCGCGCGTCGCGCCACAGCCTGACCGATCCGGCCCATGCCGATGATGCCGAGCCGCTTGCCGCCGATGCGATGGCCGAGCATCCAGGTCGGCGACCAGCCTGCCCAGTCCTTGCCTTCGGTCAGGATGGAGGAACCTTCGATCAGCCGGCGTGGCACCGCCAGGATCAGTGCCATCGTCATGTCAGCGGTGTCTTCGGTCAGAACCTTGGGCGTGTTGGTCACGGTGATGCCGAGCGCATGCGCCGCGACCACATCGATATTGTCGACGCCGTTGCCGAAATGGGCGATCAGCTTCAGCTTGCACTCGGGCTGCTTCAGCATCTCTTCGGTGATTTCGTCGGTAACCGTCGGCACCAGCACATCGGCGGTGCGCACGGCTTCCGCAATCTGCTCCGGCGTCAGCGGCGCGTCGTCGAGGTTGAGCCGCGCGTCGAACAGTTCGCGCATCCGGGTCTCGATCGAGTCCGGCAGTTTGCGCGTCACGACAACGAGAGGCTTTTTCTTGACCGACATGTCCTGCTCTTGAGGTTCGTTCAGACCTCATTAACCCGGTTGTTCGACACTGCCAGGTGCAGCGCGGTCCCGGCGTTTCCGTGGGGTTCCCCGGCATTCCCTTTTGAAAATTCCAAAGAAGGGAAATTCGGCCGTTGTCTTGTTCGTCTGGCGTTCTGTCCTCTCTAGCAGAAGGCCGGGCCAAGACAAGAACCCCAAAATGGGGACACCGAGAGGCGGCCATACAGGGGTAAGGGGTCAACATCCCGAGTGGTTCAATTCGAACAGATTGAATTGAGTTCTCGGCAGGGGACAGGTCGATGTTAGGGCGTTTCTGTGTCGTTGTGGTGCTCGTCGGGGGCGTATTGGGTGCTTCCGTGAGTTCGGGGTTTTCGGCCAAGGATACCCCCGTTGCCACCACCAGCGGATTGCCGGTCCCGCGCTATGTCAGCCTCAAGTCCGACCGCGTGAATGTCCGGATCGGCCCGACCAAGGACAATGACGTCGCCTGGATTTACACCCGCGCCGGCCTGCCGGTGGAAATTACCGCTGAATTCGAGAACTGGCGCCGGGTGCGGGATTCCGAGGGCGCCGAGGGCTGGGTCTACCATTCGCTGCTGTCGGGCCGGCGAACCGCTGTCGTGACCATGAAGCACAAGGATGACCTGGCGACGCTCTATGAGAGCGCCGATCTGTCCAGCGCCATTGCCGCGCGCCTGCAGGCCGGCGTGCTGGCCCAGGTCAAGCATTGCGGTTCCGGATGGTGCCACATCAGCGGCAGCGGCTTCGACGGCTGGATTCAGCAGCAGCGGCTCTGGGGCGTCTACGCCGACGAGAAGATCGACTGACGCCCCGCCTCAAAGGGTATTCTCTGAAGTCGATTAACGGGTCTCAGCGCTTCTTGCGCAGGCGGACCACCATATCGACCCGGGCGATCTCATAGCCCTCGGGGACTTCCGGCATCTTCTGCAACATCAGATGCGGATCCTGGATGTCGACCAGCTCGTGGTTGTGTTCCAGATAGAAGTGATGATGCGCCGACACATTGGTGTCGAAATAGGTCTTGGTACCGTCGACGCTGACCTGGCGCAGCAGACCGGCGTCGGTGAGCTGGTTAAGGGTATTGTAGACGGTCGCCAGTGACACCGGAACCTTGGCCAGCGTTGCTTCTTCGTAGAGCATTTCGGCAGTCAGATGACGCGCGCCCTTGCCGAACAACAGCCATCCCAAGGCCATGCGCTGCCGCGTGGGGCGAAGGCCCGCCGCCTGCAGCATTTCATTGACGTCATGCCAAGGGCAGCCGGTGAGTGCGGGCTGGTGCGCCGCACCTTGCGCCGCCGAAACGACGCTGTCGTCGTTCAACATCGAAGTGTCGTCGTTCATTCCCACGTCAAGCACCACACACGTTATCTGGGCATAATTTAAACGAAATATAAGAAGCAACGCCGGTACATGCAAGTATTTCGCAACTAGAACGATCCTAAGGTGAGGAGGAACCAGCCGCCAAATATGACAATTTATCCCGCCATGGCGCTTTGCCGGCGGAGAGTCCCTATGATAGAGGTCCCGCGGACCCGCCCATGCGGTTTTCGCATAGGCAGGGGGCCGTCGGCGCCAATTTGCCGGGCGGGCGGCTTTCGCGCCACATGATGATCCAGATGATGGTCATCAAGGTGCATTTCTGGCGCAAACGCGCTCCATCGGGAAAAGGAAAGAGGCTGGAGGGATGCTGGATCGGCGCAACGGTTATGAATACGAGGATTTGCTGGCGTGTGGCCGGGGCGAGATGTTCGGCCCGGGCAATGCCCAGCTGCCGTTGCCTCCGATGCTGATGTTCGACCGCATCAGCGAAATTTCAGAAACCGGCGGCGAGCACGGCAAGGGCCTGGTGCGGGCCGAACTCGATGTGAAACCGGACCTGTGGTTCTTCGGTTGCCACTTCAAGAACGATCCGGTGATGCCGGGGTGTCTCGGCCTGGACGCTTTGTGGCAGATGGTCGGCTTTTATCTCGGCTGGATTGGCGGCGAGGGCCGCGGGCGGGCGCTTGGCCTCGGCGAACTGAAGCTGGCCGGGCAGGTGCTGCCGAACGTCCGCAAGGTTGTGTACAACATCGATATCAAACGCGTGATGCGCTCGAAGCTGGTGCTAGGAATCGCCGACGGGTGGCTTTCCATGGACGGCGACATTATCTATCGCGCAAAGGATCTGAAGGTCGGGTTGTTCAAGCAGGGCACAGAGCCAGCTTGAACCAGATCGGCGTAAAACACACAAAGCACACAGGCAGGGCGAGGCGATCATGAGGCGGGTTGTCATCACCGGGATGGGCATTGTCTCATCGATCGGAAACAACACCCAGGAAGTGCTGGCGAGTCTCCATGAGGCGAAGTCCGGAATCACGCGTGCGGAGAAATATGCCGAACTCGGTTTCCGCTGCCAGGTCCATGGCGCGCCGAGCATCAATCCGGCAGAGGTGATCGATCGCCGGGCGATGCGTTTTCTTGCCGAGGGCGCGGCCTGGAATCACATCGCGATGGAGCAGGCGATCCAGGACGCCGGTCTGGAGCCTTCCGACGTCTCCAACATCCGTACCGGCATCATCATGGGCTCCGGCGGCCCGTCGGCGCGCACCATCGTCGAAGCCGCCGATATCACGCGCACCAAGGGTCCGAAGCGGGTCGGGCCGTTTGCGGTGCCGAAGGCGATGTCCTCGACCGCGTCCGCCACGCTTGCGACCTGGTTCAAGATCAAGGGCGTGAATTATTCGATTTCGTCGGCCTGCGCGACCTCGAACCATTGCATCGGCAACGCCTATGAGACGATCCAGATCGGCAAGCAGGATGTGATCTTCGCCGGCGGCTGCGAGGAATTGGACTGGTCGCTGTCGGTTCTGTTCGACGCGATGGGCGCGATGTCGTCGAAATACAACGATACGCCGGCCACCGCCTCGCGTCCCTATGACGTCAATCGCGACGGTTTCGTCATTGCCGGCGGTGCCGGTGTCGTCGTGCTGGAAGAGCTTGAGCATGCCAGGGCGCGCGGCGCCCGCATCTATGCCGAGGTGATCGGCTATGGCGCCACCTCCGACGGTTACGATATGGTCGCTCCCTCGGGCGAAGGCGCCGAACGTTGCATGCGCATGGCGCTGCAGACCGTGAGAACGCCGGTCGATTACATCAATCCGCATGCGACCTCGACGCCGGCAGGCGATCCGCCGGAGATCGAGGCGATCCGCAAGGTGTTCGGAACCGGCGAGAAGTGCCCGCCGATTTCCGCCACCAAGGCGTTGACCGGCCATTCGCTCGGCGCCACCGGCGTGCAGGAGGCGATCTATTCGCTGCTGATGATGAACAACGGCTTCATCTGCGAAAGCGCCCATATCACCGAGCTCGATCCGGTGTTCGCCGACATGCCGATCGTGCGCAAGCGGATCGATAACGCCAAGCTCGGCACCGTGCTGTCGAACTCGTTCGGATTCGGCGGCACCAACGCCACGCTGGTGTTCAAGCGGCTGGATGCGTAGTTTCCTTCACCGGTCATGCCCCGCCACCGGCTCTCGCCTTGCGAGCCCGATGACAGGCGGGGTATCCGGTATGCCGTAGCTTCTCGATCGACCGCGAGCGGCGGTGGAATACTCGATCACCCGCCTTCGCGGGTGTGACTTTGCGAAAGAGTGGAGCTGACGGTCAATGAACGAACTGATGAAAGGCAAGCGCGGATTGGTCATGGGCATCGCCAATGACCATTCGATCGCCTGGGGCATTGCCAAAACGCTTGCCGCCCATGGCGCCGAGCTCGCCTTCACCTATCAGGGCGATGCGCTTGGCAGGCGCGTCAAGCCGCTCGCGGAGTCGCTGAAGGTGGACACCGTGCTGCCGTGTGACGTCGAGAACCTCGCCAGCGTCGATGCGGTATTCGACGCGCTGCGCGACAAATGGGGTGGGCTGGACTTCCTGGTGCACGCCATTGCCTTCTCCGACAAGAATGAGCTGAAGGGCCGCTACGCCGACACCACGCGCGACAATTTTTCGCGCACCATGCTGATCTCGTGCTTCTCGTTCACGGAACTGGCGAAGCGTGCGGCCGAGATGATGCCGGCATCGGGCGGCGCGATGATTACGCTGACCTTCGGTGGTTCGCTGCGGGTGATGCCGAACTACAATGTGATGGGCGTCGCCAAGGCGGCGCTGGAGGCCTCGGTGCGCTATCTCGCCTCCGACTTTGGATCGCGCGGCATCCGCGTCAATGCGATCTCGGCCGGTCCCGTGCGGACGCTGGCAGGATCGGGCATCGGCGATGCGCGGGCGATGTTTGGGTTCCAGCAGAAGCATTCGCCGCTCGGCCGCGGCGTGACACTGGACGAACTCGGCGGTTCCGCGCTCTATCTGTTGTCCGATCTCTCCGGCGGCGTCACCGGCGAAATCCACTATGTCGATTCCGGCTACAACATCATTTCGATGCCGCGGCCGGAAGAGCTGAAGGCGGAATAGGCGAGCCAACGGTCGGCGCAAAGCCCCGACCGATGAAGGTTTCGCGAAGCAATCCCGAATCATGCACAAGGCTCTGGATTGCTTCGGAGCTTCCGCTCCTCGCACAGCAATGACAGACGGGGTTGAGCTAACCCGACACCAGCTTCTCGGCGACCTGGAAGGCGGGCCGGGCGATGCAGCGCTCGAGATAGGCGTCGAAGGACGGCCGTGGTGGCACCATCTTGAACAACCGTACCGAAAAGTTCAGCGCCGAGCCGATCGCGATATCGGCGGCGGAAAAATTCTCGCCGAGGATCCAGGGGCCCGTCATCAGCGCGGCCTCGAGCACGTCGAACACGCGCTGCGCGTCGCCCCAGCCGGCGGCAACGGGGTTCATCTCGATCTTGGTGGCGATCTGCACCATCGCAGGCTCGACGCAACTCGGCGCAAAGAACAGCCAGTACAGATATTTCGCGCGCAGGGGATCGCCGACCGGTGGCGCCAGCCCGGCTTCGGGATAACGCTCGGCAACATAGGCGCAGATCGCGGCCGCCTCCGCCAGCGTCGCCTCACCGTCTTTCAGCGCCGGCACCTTGCCCATCGGGTTGACGGCAAGGTATTCCAGCTTCTTCTGCGCGCCCGCCGAGATATCGACCAGCACCCGTTCATAGGGCTGCTTGGTCTCCTCCATCAGCCAGAGCGCAGTGAATGAGCGCGAACGTGGCGACCAGTACAGCTGCATCATGCGGTGTTTCCTCCCTTCCAATGGTAATGTTTCATGGTGAAGCCGGTGGCCGGCTCGACCGTCTCGTGTTCGAACACAAAGCCTTGACGCTCATACCAGCGCCAGGCCTTTTCGTTCTCGCGGACGCAGCACAGCCGGATTTGATCCGGCATCTGCTGCCGGCTGAAGGCGAGCAGCCGGCGGCCGAGGCTTTGTCCCTGATATTCGGGGGCGACGAATAATTGGTCGAGATAGCGGTTCGGAACGTGCAAGGCCAGCATCGCCGCAAGCCGGCCACCGGCATCGGCGACAAAAAGGCTCCAGCCGTTATCGATTTCGCGCTGGATGCGCGCCTGCAAATTCGCCAGCAGGAACTCGCTTTCTTCGGCAAGGCCGGTCGAGACCCAGCTGTCCATCCAGACGCGTGCAACCTCGTCATGCTCCTCGGGACGTGCAAGGCGGATGATCGGCGGTGCCATCTTCTGGGGCTCGTCTCGCTTCGCTCGATGGAACTTGACCAGACAAAAGAGGCAGCCGGGAGGCCGGATGTTGTGGCTTACCCAAATCTACCAAGCGGACAAGGCGGTGAAGGAAAAATGCTGAACGCATGTCCGCTGCCGTCATTGCGAGCGAAGCGAAGCAATCCAGATTCACAACAACCAGTTTCCAGTCTGCTTCGTCGCTTTCGCTTCTAGCAATGACGGAAAATAAAAAGGGCGGCCGTGAAGGCCGCCCCTTTCAATTTATCTTCAGATATTGGCTCGTTACTCGCCGGCGGCCTGCACCGGGGCTGCTTCGGCCTTGCCTTCCGCCTTCTGCTTGGCTTCCAGATCCTCGCCGGTCACCTGATCGACCGCCTTCATCGACAGCCGGGTCTTGCCGCGGTCATCGAAGCCGAGCAGCTTGACCTTGACCTTGTCGCCTTCCTTGACGACATCGGAGGTCTTCTGCACGCGGTTGGCGGCGAGCTGGCTGATATGGACGAGGCCATCGCGGCTGCCGAAGAAGTTCACGAATGCGCCGAACTCCATCACCTTGACCACGGTGCCGTCATAGATCTGGCCGACCTCCGGATCGGAGGCGATCGACTTGATCCACTTGATCGCGGCCTTGATCGATTCGCCGTCGTTGGAGGCGACCTTCACGGTGCCGTCGTCTTCGATATTGACCTTGGCGCCGGTCTTCTCGACGATCTCGCGGATCACCTTGCCGCCGGTGCCGATCACTTCGCGGATCTTGTCGGTGGCGATCTTGAAGGTCTCGATCCGCGGCGCGTATTCGCCGAGTTCGGCGCGCGCGGCCGTGAGGGCCTTGGCCATCTCGCCGAGGATGTGGATGCGTCCTTCCTTGGCCTGGCCAAGCGCAACGCGCATGATCTCCTCGGTGATGCCCTCGATCTTGATGTCCATCTGCAGCGAGGTGATGCCCTGGTCGGTGCCGGCGACCTTGAAGTCCATGTCGCCGAGATGATCCTCGTCGCCGAGAATGTCCGAGAGCACCGCGAAGCGCTTGTCTTCGAGGATGAGGCCCATGGCGATGCCCGCGGTAGGACGCTTGATCGGCACGCCGGCATCCATCAGCGACAGCGAGGCGCCGCAGACCGAGGCCATCGAGGACGAGCCGTTGGACTCGGTGATCTCGGAAACCACGCGCACCGTATAGGGGAATTCATGATGCGGCGGCAGCACGGGGTGGATCGCGCGCCAGGCCAGCTTGCCGTGGCCGATCTCGCGCCGCTTGGTGCCGCCGAGACGCCCAACTTCGCCGACCGAGAAGGGCGGGAAATTGTAGTGCAGCATGAATTGCTCTTTATAGGTGCCCGACAGTGAGTCGATATACTGCTCGTCCTCGCCGGTGCCGAGCGTGGTCACCACCATCGCCTGGGTTTCACCGCGGGTGAACAGCGCCGAACCGTGGGCGCGCGGCAGCACGCCGACTTCGGCGATGATGTTGCGAACGGTCTTGACGTCGCGGCCGTCGATGCGCTTGCCGGTATCGAGGATGTTCCAGCGCACGATCTTGGCTTCGAGCGACTTGAACACGTCGGCAACGCGCAGCTTGTCGTATTTCGGCTCCTGGCCTTCCGGGAAATAGTGCGCCAGCACCTTTTCCTTGGCGGCGCCGACGGCGGCGTAGCGGTCCTGCTTCACGGCAATCGCATAGGCCGCGCGCAGATCCTTCTCGATCAGCGCCAGCATGTCCTTTTCGAGCTCGCTGTCGTCGATGGTCTTGACCTCGAGCGGCTCCTTGGCGGCCTTCTCGGCCAGATCGATGATGGCCTTGATCACCGGCTGGAAGTGCCGGTGGCCGAACATCACCGCGCCCAGCATCACGTCTTCGCTGAGCTCCTTGGCTTCCGATTCCACCATCAGCACCGCGTCCGCGGTACCGGCGACCACGAGATCGAGCTGGGTCTCGGTCATCTCGTCGAGCGTCGGATTGAGCACATATTCGTCATTGGCAAAGCCGACGCGGGCGCCACCGATCGGACCCTTGAAGGGGACGCCGGACAGCGTCAGCGCCGCAGACGCCGCAACCATCGCCAGAACGTCGGGATCGTTTTCCATGTCGTGCGAGAGCACGGTGACGATGACCTGGGTCTCGTTGCGCCAGCCGTCGACGAATAGCGGGCGGATCGGGCGGTCGATCAGGCGGGAAACCAGGGTTTCCTTTTCGGTCGGACGGCCCTCGCGCTTGAAATAGCCGCCGGGAATGCGGCCCGCGGCATAGGCTTTCTCCTGGTAGTCGACGGTGAGGGGGAGGAAGTCGACGCCTTCGCGTGCGGCCTTGGCGGCAACCACGGTGGCGAGCACCACGGTCTCGCCATAGGTCGCCATCACGGCGCCGTCGGCTTGCCTGGCGATCTTTCCGGTTTCAAGCTTGAGGGGACGTCCACCCCAGTCGATTTCGACTGAATGCGTATTGAACATTGTGATCTTCTTTCATGAGTTCACGAAAGAAGGACGCCTCCAAACACAAAAGCCATGCGCAAGATGGCGAGAGGCTGGTCTCGAAGCGAGATCAGCGTCCGGCGATCCTGCCATGGTTCTCATGTTTCGGATGGCGTCCATCCTTTCGGGTCGTACGGGCACCATGCCCGTTGCACCCAGCGGCCGGATTGCTGCTGGATGGCCTAGAGCCCTTTCAGTTCCGATGGAATCAGAACCGGACCCTAGCTCTTCATTTAGTGCGTTTCCTTCATGCGAACCGGTATCCACTTCGCTCGAAAACGCCTCTGGCGCATGACCTTCTGGAAAACCGTGACCGGTCCCTGGCCATGCAAAAACGCGCGCTGATGGGCGCGCGCATTCGATTTGCATCAACGACGAATGTTGTGCTTTTCCAGCAAGGCCCTGTAGCGCGCCTCGTCCTTCTTCTTGATATAGTCGAGAAGGGAGCGGCGCGTTGACACCAGCTTCAGAAGACCACGGCGCGAATGATTGTCCTTCACGTGGGTCTTGAAGTGGCCGGTCAGGTTGTTGATGCGTTCCGACAGGATCGCGATCTGAACCTCAGGCGAGCCGGTGTCGCCGGCTTTAACGGCATTCGTCTTGATGACTTCCGCTTTGCGTTCGGCGGTAATCGACATCGTCAGTTACTTTCGTTGCGACCGGAGCTGGCAGTCAGCCCGGTCAGGTTGAACACACGCTTGGGGATGAGTTCGCCATTGCCAATTTCGGCGAGGGCCAGAAGCCGGCCTGCCACCGTGACATAGACTGTGCCGCTACTATTGGGCGCATCCCGTCCGCGCAACAAAACGGCTTGGCCCCGATGGAGCCTTGCCGCATCAGCCCGAGTGACGGCCAGTGCCGGGATGTCGTCCAGCGCGGTCTCAACGGGCAAAAGAGCGTCGGCGAGGCTTCCCTCACCGGACGCGGCTCTATTGCACAAAGCCTCCAACTGTTCCAGTGGAATCATGTCGGATTCGTCAAATGGCCCGACCAGGGTCCGCCGCAGCGCCGAAATATGGCCGTAGCAGCCGAGGATCCGGCCGATATCGCGGGCCAGGGCCCGGACATAGGTCCCCTTGCCGCATTCGGCCTCGAATACCGACTGGCCGTTATCTTCATGATTTACAAGAATTAATTCGTGAATCTCGACCGGTCGAGGCTTCAGCTCCACGGCCTCGCCATCGCGGGCGAGATCATAGGCGCGCTCGCCCTGGACCTTGATCGCGGAATATTGTGGCGGGATCTGCTCGATCAGGCCGGTGAACCGCGGCAGCAACTGCAGGACCGAATCCGCTGATGGCCTGAGATCGCTGCTTCGGGTGACGCGGCCCTCGCTGTCGTCGGTGTCGCGCTCCTCGCCCCAATTCACGGTGAAGCGGTAGCGCTTGCGACCATCCATCACGAACGGAACGGTCTTGGTGGCTTCGCCGAGTGCGATCGGCAGCCCGCCGGAGGCTAGCGGATCAAGCGTGCCGGCATGGCCGGCGCGTTTGGCCTGGAACAGCCGCTTGACGATTGCGACCGCGTGCGTCGAGGTCATGCCGATCGGCTTGTCGAGCACCACCCAGCCGTGAACGTCGCGCTTGTCGCGCCGCGGCTGGTTGTTGTGACGCGGCTGCCTGTGGCGCGGATCATTGTTGGTGCGGCGCGGCTCGTCGTGCCGCGGTTCGGCGAAAATATTTTTATCGGTGGCGTTCGATTCGGCGTTTTTGGCATCGATTTCGCCGTTGGCGATGGTCATCGTCATCATCAGTCGTCCGAATCGGGCGCAAGGTCTCTTTGCACCGCAGGTGTTCGCAGTAATTTCTCTATTCGTTCCGCTTCATCGAATCGATCGTCGACGCGGAATCGAATGTCAGGAGCAAATTTTAAGTTAACGCGATGCGCGATCTCGCCGCGCAGGAATTTCTTGTTGCGCTCGAGCGCTGCGATCACGACGTCGGTGTCGCGGCCGCCGAGCGGCATCACATAGATCGTCGCCAGCTTCAGGTCCGGCGACATCCGCACTTCAGGCACCGTGATGATATGACCCTCGAGATCCGGATCGTGCACATTGCCGTGCGACAGAATCTCCGCGAGCGCGTGACGCACGGTCTCGCCGACTCGCAGCTGACGCTGCGAGCCGCCGGTGGCGGAGCCTTTCCTGTGATGCTGGCGGGGCATGCTCATTTCTCAATGGCCTCATGGCTCAGGATGCGCAGCAAAGGCTACGCTCCTCGCCATGACGGCTGGGTTTCGGTGTTTGGCCTCACTTCGAGGAGCGGCCGCTTGGCCGCCTCTCGAAGGATGGGGCAGATACAGTACGCTTCCTAAAGATTTGGACTTACAGAGAGCGCTGGATCGTCTCGATACGATAACATTCGATCACGTCGCCGACACGCATGTCGCCGTAGTTCTCGAACGCCATGCCGCATTCCTGGCCGGCGACCACTTCCTTCACTTCATCCTTGAAGCGCTTCAGCGTCGACAGCTTGCCTTCGTGCACCACGACGTTGTCGCGGATCAGGCGGACATTGGCGCCGCGTTCCACGGTGCCGTCTGTGACACGGCAGCCCGCGACCTTGCCGACCTTGGAGATGTTGAACACTTCCAGGATCTGCGCATTACCGAGCATGGTTTCGCGCAGCGTCGGTGCGAGCAGGCCGGACATCGCCTTTTTGATGTCGTCGACCAGATCGTAGATGATGTTGTAGTAGCGGATTTCGATGCCGTTGCGCTTGGCGGCCGCGGCCGCTTCCATGTTGGCGCGCACCGAAAAGCCGATGATCGCGGCGTTGAAGCCTTCGGCCAGCGTCACGTCGGATTCGGAGATGCCGCCGACACCTGCATGCAGGATGCGCGCGGCGACCTCGTCGGTGCCGAGCTTCTCCAGCGATCCGAGGATGGCTTCCAGCGAGCCCTGCACGTCAGCCTTGACGATCAGCGGGAATTCCTTGCGGCCGACGGTCTTGAGCTGCGACATCATCTGTTCGAGCGAGCCGCGCATGCCGGAAATGCTGGCAGCCGCGTTCTCGCGCTTCTGATGGGCGCGGTAGCTCGTCACCTGGCGGGCACGGGCTTCGTTTTCGACTACCGCGAGACGATCGCCGGCTTCCGGCGGGCCGTTGAAGCCGAGCACTTCGACCGGCACTGAGGGGCCGGCCTCCTGAACGGTTTCGCCCTGGTCGGTGATCAGCGCGCGCACGCGGCCCATTTCGGCGCCGGCGACGATGATATCACCGACGTGAAGCGTGCCTCGCTGCACCAGCACGGTCGCGACCGGGCCGCGGCCGCGGTCGAGCTTGGCTTCGATCACGGTGCCCTCGGCGGGACGATGTGAATTGGTCTTGAGGTCGAGAATCTCGGCCTGCAGCGCGATCATCTCCAGCAGGCGGTCGAGATTGGTGCGGTTCTTGGCGGAAACCTCGACATCGACGACATCGCCGCCGAGCGATTCGACCTGCACTTCATGCTGCAACAGTTCGGTGCGCACGCGGTCCGGCCTGGCGTCGGGCTTGTCGATCTTGTTGATCGCCACGATCATCGGCACCTTGGCCGCCTTGGCGTGATTGATCGCCTCCACCGTCTGCGGCATCACGCCGTCGTCGGCGGCGACCACCAGCACCACGATGTCGGTCACCTTGGCGCCGCGGGCGCGCATCGCGGTGAACGCGGCGTGGCCCGGCGTGTCGATGAAGGTGATCATCTTGCCGCTTTCCGGCGATTTCACCTGATAGGCGCCGATATGCTGGGTGATGCCGCCGGCTTCGCCGGACACCACGTTAGCGTGGCGCAGCGCGTCGAGCAGCGAGGTCTTGCCGTGGTCGACATGGCCCATCACGGTGACCACCGGCGAGCGCGGCTCGGTATCGGTGGAATCGTCGACCACGTCGAACAGGCCTTCCTCGACGTCAGAGGCGGCGACGCGCTTGACGCTGTGGCCCATTTCCTCGGCGATCAGCTGCGCTGTATCGGCATCGATCACGTCGGTGATCTTGTGCATCGCGCCCTGCTTCATCAACAGGCGGATGACGTCGACCGCGCGTTCCGACATGCGGTTGGCGAGTTCCTGGATCGTGATCGCTTCTGGAATCGTGACTTCGCGAACCAGCTTTTCCTTCGGCTCGTTCGACGCGTGTCCCTTCAGGCGCTGGGTGCGGCGGCGGAACGAGGCAATCGAACGCTCGCGCACGTCGTCGGCGTCGAGCGCAGTCACCACCGTCAGGCGGCCACGCTGCTTCTGCGGCCCCGGCTTGTGGGTGGTCTTGGGCGCGGCGGCAGGACGCATCGCGCCACCAGGACCGCGGCGGATCTGACGTGGCCCTTCATCTTCCTCGGCCTCGACGGCAACGCCTGGAGCCCGGCTGACCGGCGCTGCGGCGGGACGCGGCTTCGGTGCCGTGGCCGGCGCAGCGGTGGTGGTCGCGGCTGGGGCGCTGACCGCAGCCGGCTTGGCTTCGGCAGGCGCAGGCGTCGTGGTTTCGCCGAACCGCTTCTTCGCTTCCTGCTCGGCCTTGCGCTTGGCGTCTTCTTCCTGGCGGTGGCGCTCTTCCTCGGCCTTGCGCCGGGCCTCGGCGGCCTCGCGCTCGGCCTTCTCGGCAGCCTCGCGGGCGGCGCGGCGCTTGGCTTCCTCTTCCGCGATCCGCCGCTCCTCGATGTCGCGCAGCCTGGCGTCGGCCAAGGCGCTGGCGCGCGCGGAGCGCTCGTCCGCGGTCAGCGTGCGCAGCACCACGCCTGAATTATTGCGCGACGGCGAAGGTGCAGCCGGTCGGCCGGCCGGCGCCTTGGCGGGCGCAGGCTTGGCCACCGTCGGTTCCGGCGCCGGCGCTTCGGGTCCGTCGCCGCCGAGGCGGCGCTTGCCGCGCTTTTCGACCACAACCTGCTTGCTGCGGCCATGGCTGAAGCTCTGGCGCACGGTGCCCGTCTCGACGCGCGGCTTGAGCGTCAAGGTCTTGGACGGGACACTCAGTGTCTTGTCGCCAGGCGTCTTGGTATCAACCATTCACTAATCCTAATCTCGTTGCGATGTGCGTTGCCGCACCGTCATTGAAGCAGGTCGTCTTTGCTTGAGCATGATCTGATCGGAAAACCGGTACCACTTTTCCGCGATCATGCTCTAGAATCGGCCGCGATATCGGCGGTCTTGTCGTCGTCGGCCAGCCGGTATTGGACCAGCATCTGGCAGCGCGACAGGAACGTTTTGCTCGCCGGGCCCGCGAGCAGCGCAGCATGTATCACATTTGACCGGCCCAGTGCCAAATCCAATTGTTCCGATGTCAGTGCGGTGATGACCGGCAGTGCACCGAAATCGTCGTTAATCCCGGTTTTTCGTCCCGCCAAGGTACCTAATTTGGCGTCCAATTTGCGGATTCCGTCGGCGGCGCCGTCGGAAGCGTGGATCAGGGCCCGGACGGGGGGCTGACGCTGTTCCAGCGCGGTTTCCACCTTGCCGAAGCCCGAAATCACCTGGCCGGCCTTGGCGGCCATCGCGAGTGCCTCGACGGCGCTGCGCACCAGCAGGTTTTCGGTATCGGAGGGTAGAGCCGGCGGGACGCGAACGTCGCGCTTGAACCCCCTGGTGAAGTGGTGACGGCGGGCAGCTTCCGCAACCGCCTTTCGGGAAGCCGAAATCCACAGGCCCCGGCCGGGCAGCTTGCGCTTCAGATCCGCCACCACCTCGCCCGAAGGCGAGACCACGAACCGGATCAGTTCGTCGACCGGCCGCACCTTGCGCGTGACCGCGCACATCCGCATCGTCGCGGACTTGTGAGTCCGCGGTCCGTTGTCGAGATCGAGATCGGCGACCGCAAGCATGCTGGTGACGTCTGTCCCATCCTTGGCGCGTGGTTCAAGCGAACATGCGCATTACGCCGGCTGGCCTTCGGTGGCTTCGGCGTTTTCGCTGTTCTCTTCGCTGTTCTTGGCGAGGTCGGCTTCCGTGATCCAGCCGGCCTTGACGCGCGCCTGCATGATCATGGCTTCCGCCTCGTCGCGTGAAATCTCGATGCCGTCGAGGAATCCGGCATGCTTGACCGGCTCGGCGCCTTCCTTGCGCTCGGTCCAGCCGACCAGATCGTCAGTGGCGCAGCCGGCCAGGTCCTCGACCGTCTTGACGCCATTCTCGCCGAACTTCACCAGCATCTTCGAGGTCACGCCCGGCACGGTCTTCAGCGCGTCCTCGACGCCGAGTTCCTTGCGCTTGTTTTCCAGCTCGGTCTCGAGCCGCTCCAGATATTCCTTGGCGCGGGTCTGCAGCTCTGTCGCGGTTTCCTCGTCGAAGCCCTCGATGCCCGCCAATTCGCGGACATCGACCAGCGCGAGTTCCTCCACGGAGGTGAAGCCTTCCGACGCCAATAGCTGGCCGACGACCTCGTCGACATTGAGCGCTTCCATGAACGCCCGCGTCGAATTCTCGAAATCGGCCTGCCGGCGCTCGGATTCTTCCTGCTCGGTGAGAATATCGATGTCCCAGCCGGTGAGCTGCGAGGCCAGCCGTACGTTCTGTCCGCGGCGGCCGATCGCCAGCGAGAGCTGGTTGTTGGTGTCGGGAACCACGACCTCGATCCGCTCGCGGTCCTCGTCGATCACGACCTTGGCGACTTCCGCCGGCGCCAGCGCATTGACGACGAAGGTCGCAATGTCGGGCGACCACGGGATGATGTCGATCTTTTCGCCCTGCAGCTCATTGACCACCGCCTGCACGCGGGAGCCGCGCATGCCGACGCAGGCACCGACCGGATCGACCGAGGAATCCCGCGAGGTCACGCCGATCTTGGCGCGTGAACCGGGATCGCGCGCGACCGCCTTGATCTCGACGATGCCGTCATAGATCTCCGGCACTTCCTGCGCGAACAGCTTCGCCATGAACTGCGGATGGGTGCGGGAGAGGAAAATCTGCGGGCCGCGGGTCTCGCGCCGCACGTCGAAAATATAGGCGCGGACGCGATCGCCGTTGCGGAACACCTCGCGCGGCAGCATCTCATCGCGGCGGATGATGGCTTCGCCACGGCCAAGATCGACGATGACGCTGCCATATTCGACGCGCTTGACGACGCCGTTGACGATGTCGCCGATGCGGTCCTTGAATTCCTGATATTGCCGGTCGCGCTCGGCCTCGCGCACCTTCTGTACGATCACCTGCTTGGCCGACTGGGCTGCAATACGGCCATATTCCAGCGGCGGCAGGGTGTCGGCGATGGTGTCGCCGACCCGTGCGCCCGGATTGGCGCGCTGGGCGTCGGTCAGCGAGATCTGGTTGGACGAATTCTCGACCTTGTCGACCACCAGCATGTGGCGCGACAGCCGCAGCTCGCCCTTCTTGGGATCGATCTCGGCATGAATGTCAGTCTCGCTGCCGTAACGGGCGCGTGCCGCTTTCGCGATCGCGTCTTCCATCGCCGCGATCACGATGCCGCGGTCGATCGATTTCTCGCGCGCCACCGCGTCGGCGATCTGCAGCAGTTCGAGTCTGTTGGCACTGACTGCCATGTTCCGTCTCCTTAACTTGGATCGAGGTCGCCCCTGCGCGCTTTGTCCGCGGCGAGGCGATGTTGCTTGGTGTTCTTTGGCGTATCTTTGGGCGCGCTCTTGCCGCCGCTTTTAGACTTCAATTTCGGCTTCGGTTTGTTGCTTTTCGCCACTTCGCTTTTTCTTGCATGCGCCGGCGGCGGCGGTTCGAGACCGAGATGCTGTTTGAGCTCGCGCTCCGCAGCCTTGCCGCGCCGCATCGATTCGGCGATCAGCTCGTCGGTCAAAACCAGCCTTGCATCGGCGATATCTTCCATCACCAGGAGCACGTCGGCATCCTCGTCGGCGCGTGCATCATCGCGATGGAGCCTCACCGATGGCCCTTCGACGCCGGCCAGCGTTCCGCGGAACCGCTTGCGGCCGTGGCTCGCCACCGCCATTTCGATCTTGGCGAGATGGCCGGCATGGCGCTCGAAATCGGAGCGGCGCACCAGCGGCCGGTCGATGCCCGGTGAGGAGATCTCCAGCCGATAGGCACGGTCGATCGGATCGGCAATGTCCAGCACCGGCGACAGCGCCTTGGAGATCGCCTCGCAATCCTCGATCTGCATCGAGCCGTCCGGCCGCTCGGCCATGATCTGCACGGTGCAGCCGGCTTCTCCGGAAATCCTGATCCGGACCAGCCGATAGCCCATCGCCTGCAGCACCGGCGTTGCCACCGCCGACACCCGCGCCGCCACGCCCGGCTCGACGACGAGCCGGGGCTCGCTGAGCAGGTCGGTGTCCGAAGAAAGGGCGGTCGGGTCAGTCATGTTCTGGGTTCGAAAAGTCTGGGTCGAAATCGTCTGTGTTGAGCGTTCCAGCGTATGTCCGTAAAGGCTGGCGTCCCATGGCGCGTTTTCCTCACGCGAACCGGCGCCCACTTCGCTCGAAAACGCTATAACGCCGTTACGCGCGTCGGGTCCGTCCAGGTAATAAAAAAGAGCGGGTCCCGGGGGGCCCACTCTCAATACGCGATCGTATGAGATACCGTAAGTTGCAGCTGATATAACGTTTTTTACACCATCCGACAAGACCTGCGGCTGCCCTGGGGGCCTGATTTTACAACCGCTACAAGGCGAAGCCGGAACCTAACCCTTCCTTCACGAAGCTCGCCTACCACGGTGGGCGAAACCCGCCTCGCTGTCGCAGCCGGTTCAGAATTCCTTAACCCTGCTGTGGCGCGCCTCGCAGAAGCATTCGTGGAAGGCATCCCGGGCGGCGGTTTGAGTAGGTTGGATGGTGGCCGCTTCGTCATTGATTCCTGAGCTTGATGAGATCGTCAGAGCCGGCGATCTCAGGCGTCAGACCGAGGCAGCCAGGCGCATCGCCGACCTGTTCTTTGCCGGTGCCGCCAATTTCCGTCCCGATCATGTCGATCTGTTCGACGGGGTCTTGCGCGATCTTGTTCCCCACACCGAGCTTGCCGCGCGCGTCGATCTGGCGCAGCGATTGTCGGAACTCACCAACCCGCCGCGCGGACTGGTCGGCCAGCTCGCCCGCGAGGATGAGATCGCCATCGCCGCGCCGCTGCTGCGCCGCTCGCCTGTCCTCAATGATACGACACTGATCGATATCGCGCGGTCTAAAGGGCAAGGCCACCTGCTCGCCATCTCCGACCGTCCGACGCTTTCCCGCGAGCTCACCGAGGTCATCGTGCACCGCGGCGACCGCGAGGTCGTCAGGCGCGTCGCCGGCAATCGCGGCGCGCTGTTTTCGGAGAGCGGCTATGCGGAGCTGATCAAGCGCGCCGGTCGTGACGGCATCCTGACATTGACCGTGGGCCAGCGCGAGGATCTTCCACAAGCCCAGTTGAAGGACCTGCTGGCGGGATCGATAGAGCCGATCCGTCAGCGCCTGCTCAAGATCGCAGCGCCGGCGCGACAGGCCGCGATCAAGCAGGCCATCAGCGAGGTTGCTGACATTGCGGAGCGAGCCGACCGTCCCCGCAACTTCGAAGCGGCATTGGCGATCGTGTTTGCGCTGAAGGATGCCGGCGAACTCAACGAAGCCGCGCTGCTCGGCTTTGCCCGGGATCACAAATACGAGGAATCGATCGCGGCGCTGTCGGTACTGTCGGCGGTCAGGATCACAACTCTCGATCGGCTGATCTCGACCGACCGCTATGATCCGATTCTGATCGTGAGCAAGATGATCGGCCTGCAATGGGCCACCGTGCGGGCCTTGATCCTGCTCCGGACGGGGCCGGGCAGGGCACCGTCTCCGGCGGATATGGAGAGTGCGCGGGTGAACTTCGCGCGGCTGATGCCGTCAACCGCCGAGCGTGTGGTCGGCTTCTGGCGCGCCCGTCAATCGGCGTGAGGGCCCGGTCTTTTATAGTCACGCGTTTCCTTCACACCAGCCGGCGGCCGTTTCGCTCGAAAACGCGTTAGCTGTGCTTGCGGAAGCGCAAATAGGCCGCCTTGCGTCCTTCACGTTCGGCTTTGCGCCCGTATCGCGTCATCGTGTAATCGGGCCAGGGCAGGCGCCAGTCGGAGGCGCGCTCCGCGATCCAGGTGAAATCGGGCGAGCGGGCCAGATGCGCGAGCGTCCAGGCGCAATAATCGGCGATATCGCTGACGAAACGGAATTCGCCGCCCGGCTTCAGGATGCGCGCCATCGCAGCGATCGTCGCATCCTGCACGAAGCGCCGCTTCCAGTGCCGTCGCTTCGGCCAGGGATCGGGATGGATCAGGTCGATCCGGGTCAGCGAACCGGGCGGCGCCCAGGCGAGCAGTTCTGCCGCATCACCGGCGAACAGGCGGATATTGCCGATATCGTGCGCCTCGATCTGGGCCAGGATCTTCGCCATGCCGTTGACATAGGGTTCACAGCCGATGAACCCGAGGTTGGGAGAAGCGAGTGCTTCCGCCACCAGATGTTCGCCGCCGCCGAATCCGATTTCGAGCCTGACACCGTCGAGCGGACGGTCGAACAGTTCGGTGAGATCGGCGGGGTTCGGGTTGGAGATGTCGAGTGCCAGCCGTGGCAGCAGGTGTTCGATCAGGTCCGCCTGGTGCAGGCGAAGCTTGTGGCCCTTGCGGCGGCCGAAAAACGAGCCTTGCGCGCGCACGTCGCCGCCGGCCTCGTCGGTCGGCGCATGGTGAGAAGCAGAATCGTGGCTTGCGTTGTTCATCGCAGCGTCTGGTGCGGACCGGCCTGATCGAGAGAATAGATCGCTGCTCGTAGCGGGTCTCGCGGGCCTTGCCTAGAGCTGCAAAACGCGTCAGCGCTTGTCGGGTGCCTCGCGCGCGGCGATCTGTTCGACCAGGTCGACGATGCTGCGCCGAAGCTTGGCATCGCCGATCCGGGTAAAGGCGCGCGTCAGGGCAAGACCTTCGGAGGTGGCGAGGAAATCGGAGATGTAGCTCGGCGAGGCGTTTTCGCCGAAGCCTTCGGCGCTGGCCGTGCCGGTCGGGCCGCCCTCGAACAGGAACGACACTGGCACCTGGAGGATTTCGGAGATCTGTTGAATCCGGCTGGCACCGACCCGGTTGGTGCCCTTCTCGTATTTCTGGACCTGCTGGAAGGTGAGGCCCAATGCTTCGCCGAGTTTTTCCTGGCTCATGCCGAGCATGATACGGCGCATGCGCACGCGACTGCCGACATATTTGTCAACAGGGTTGGGCGCTTTCGACATTTCAAGACACTCCTTGGGATCGAGCCAGGGACGGGCACTTACGTTAAAAGGATCGGCCTTAAAGAGGCCTCGCGAAGACTGGACGCCGTCAAATTCTGTGCGGCGCAAGCGAAGAAAAAGGCAATTCGAATCTAACTGGCTGAATCTATTCTCCATTACTGTGGCCAGATTGCGAATGTCGTCGTCAGCCTGTCAACCGGCATGGCGTCGCCCGCCGCCATTTTTGAACGGCATCCAAAACGAACAATAAAGATGAACGTAGAAGGCCTCAGGCTGCGCGTTTTGCAGCGCGGCGGCGGAGGACGAAAACGATGCCGACGGCGATCATGACGGCGGCGGGGATGTCACCGACGCGGGCGTAGATCGTCGGCGGAATCGCCTCAGGCAATCCGGAATCCAGCACGCCTTCGAGGCCAAGGCCAAGGCGGGCCACGATCCGGCCCATCGGATCGATCACGGCGGAAATTCCGGTATTGGCTGCACGCACCACGGGCAATCCTTCCTCGATTGCGCGCAAGCGGACCTGCTGCAGATGCTGATAGGGTCCGGTCGAGATGCCAAACCAGCCGTCATTGGTGAGATTGACGATCCAGCCAGGGCGATCGCCACGTTCGGCAACGTCACCGGGAAATATCGCCTCGTAGCAGATCAAAGGTAGCGCGGGCGGCGCATGCGGAATGGCCATGGTGCGGCGGCGGGTGCCGGGAATGAAGCCGCCCTCGATCTTGGTCAATTGCTGGAAGCCGAGCTTCTCCATCCAGTCCTGGAACGGCAGATATTCGCCGAACGGCACCAGATGCAGCTTGTCGTAAACCGAGAGCACGCTGCCGTCGTGATCGATCACATAGATCGAATTATAGGCGCGGGTGATCCGGACACCGGGGGGCAGGTCGGGTGCACGCACCGCGCCGGTGATCAGGACGGTGCCGTGATGCAGGAGATCGGCAATCTCGGCCATCGCGTCGGCTTCGCGGGTTAAGAAAAACGGAAATGCCGATTCCGGCCAGATCAGCAGGTTGACGTCGCGCACGCCGGTCGATTGCGGACCGGAGGAGCGATCCGACAGCGCCAGATATTTCTGCATCACCGCCGCCTTGGCGGAATAATTGAATTTTTCGTCCTGCTGCAGGTTCGGCTGCATGATGCGGAGCTTGAGGTCGGCGACCATGGTGGTCGGCTGTCGCGACAAGCGAACGATGCCGAAACCCGCCATGGCGACAAGCACCAGCAGCGCCGCCACCGGCGCAATCCATGGCGTGTTGCCCCGCGATCTTCCGTCGATCAGCACCGCCGGGCTTGCAAAGACCGCCACGGTGAGAAAAGTGAGGCCCCACAGGCCGATCAACGATCCCGTTTGCGCCAGCGCCAGCGGCTCGGTCAGTGCATAGCCGAACGTATTCCAGGGAAAGCCGGTCAGCACATGGCCGCGCAGCCATTCGCTGACCGTCAGTGCGGCAGCAAGTGCGATCACGCGCGAGGCGTCCCTGGTCCAGATCAATCGCGCCAGCGCGAAGCCGAAGGCGGTGAACAGCGCCAGATAGGCCGGCAGGCCGAGCACGGCGAACGGCGTCAGCCAGGCGAAGGTCGATGCGTCGACGAAGAAGGCGTAGCCGATCCAGTACAGCCCCGGCACGAAATAGCCGAAGCCGAACCACCAGCCGGCGACGGCGGCTGGCCGGAGGCCGCGCCCGCGTCCGGCACCGGCGCCGTC
>DASZTN010000169.1:0-18299 GCA_035547995.1 Bradyrhizobium sp.
AGATAGTCGCGCAAGGGCTGCTTGTCGAAGCTCGGCTGCGGCCGGCCGGGTTGATAGACGTCGGCGGCCCAGAATCGCGAACTGTCGGGGGTCATGACTTCGTCGATCAGGATGATGCGGCCGTCGCCGTCGCGGCCGAACTCGAATTTGGTGTCGGCGATGATGATGCCCTGGTCGCGGCTGATCTTCTCACCGAGCGTATAGATCGCGCGGGTCATGCTCTCCAGCGTGTAGGCGACCTCCTCGCCGACGACCTCGCGCATCCGTGCGATGGTGATGTTCTCGTCATGGCCGCTTTCGGCCTTGGTCGCGGGGCTGAAGATCGCCGGCTCGAGCTTGCCGCTTTCGAGCAGGCCTTCCTGGAGTTTCTCCCCGGCGAGCGTGCCATGCGCGGCATATTCCTTCCAGGCCGAACCCGAGAGATAGCCACGGATCACGCATTCGATCGGAAACACCGTGGTGCGGCGGCACAGCATGGCGCGGCCGAGCAGCGCGTCGCGATGGCCCTGCAGCGCCGGCACTTCCTTGATGATGGTGTCGGCATCGGCGCTGATCATGTGATGTGGCACCACGCCGTCGAGCTGGCTGAACCACCAGGCGCTGATCTGGGTCAGCACCGCGCCCTTCATCGGGATCGTCTCGGCCATCACCACGTCGAAGGCGCTGATGCGGTCGGTGGTGAGCAGCAGCACGCGGTCGTCGCCGACGGCATAGATGTCACGGACTTTGCCGCGTCCGATGCGCGGCAAAGGCAGGTCGCTGGCGAGCATGGTGGTCATGGTTCACGCTTTCGAATAGGCCTGCGCGTGAAGGCGCGGCGGTAGAAGAGCAAAGGAGATAGCCTATTCCGGCAGCGGAATGAACTCATGTTCGTTCGGAACCGGTGCAAAGCGGCCGGTTTTCCAGTCCTGCTTGGCCTGCTCGATCCGCTCCTTGCTGGAAGAGACGAAATTCCACCAGATGTGGCGCGGGCCTTCCAGCGCATCGCCGCCGAGAAACATCATCCGGGTCGGCTTCAGCGTCTTCACGGTGACGGCATCGCCCGGCCGGAAGATCAGAAGCCGCGGCGATTGATAGCGGTCGCCGGCGATCTCGATCTCGCCGTCGACGACATAGATCGCACGCTCCTCATGATCGGGATCGAGCGGCAGGCTGACGCCCTGTTCGGCGGTCACCTCGGTGTAGAACCAGGGCGAGACCATCGCCACCGGCGATTTCACGCCAAAGCCGCTGCCGGCGATGATGCGCGCGGTGAAGCCGCGCTCCTTCACGGTCGGCAGCGATCCGGCTGAATAATGCTGGAACGAAGGCGCGATCTCTTCCGAGGCCGCCGGCAGTGCGATCCAGCTCTGCAGGCCGAGCATCTTCTGCCCGTCACGGCGCTGCACGTCCGGCGTGCGCTCGGAATGGGCGATGCCGCGACCTGCGGTCATCAGGTTCATCGCGCCGGGCTGGATTTCCTGAATGTTGCCCTCGCTGTCGCGGTGCATGATGCTGCCGTCGAACAGATAGGTCACGGTGGCGAGCCCGATATGCGGATGCGGCCGCACGTCCATGCCCCTGCCGGCGATGAACTGCACCGGTCCGAAATGATCGAAGAAGATGAAGGGGCCGACCATCTGGCGCTTGCCATGCGGCAGCGCGCGGCGCACCTCGAAGCCGTCGCCGAGGTCGCGGGTGCGCGGCACGATCACAAGTTCGAGCGCATCGCAGGACAGGGGATCGCCGAGGACGGGATCGTTGGAAGGAAGCCAGCTCATGGCCAAAACTCCATGTTTTGACGGATCATAGCAGGAATTGCGTGGCCCGGCATATCCGTCCGTCCGCGGCTCGCGGCAGCTTCGGTCCGATCCCTGGCGGCAGTGGCAGAAGCGGCTCCTCGCTTGCGCTGCCGGCGATGAAAGCTATCAAGGGCGCAATGGACGGCGGGCTGGAACGGCCAGTCATGCCACGGCAGGAAATATCATGACACCATCTTCATCCCGCAATGGGCGTTCAACGATCGCCGTGATCGGTCTCGGCAGCATCGGCGGTGTGGTCGCCGGGTGTCTGCGTGCCGCCGATCGGCATGACGTCATCGGCTGCGTCCGCCATCCGATCGGGCGCCTCGTGCTCGACCGGGCGGATGAGAGTGTCGAGCTGCCGCTCAAGGTCCTGACCGATCCGGCACAGGCGCCGCGTGTCGACTGGGTCCTGCTGTGCACCAAGGTGCAGCACACGCCACAGACCGCGCCATGGCTGCAGCGGCTGTGCGACTGCTCGACGCGGGTTGCGGTGCTGCAGAACGGGATCGAGCATGTCGCGCGGGTCGCCCCATTGGCGGGCGACGCCGGCATCGTTCCTGCCATTGTTTATTATAACGGCGAGCGGATCGGCCCCGACCACGTCCGCTTGCGCCAGGTCGCGGAGCACGATCTTGCCGTGGCCGACGATGCCAATGGCCGGGCCTTTGCACAATTGCTCGAGGGCACGCCGCTGCATGTCAAGCTGGCCGAGGATTTCCGCACGCTGGTATGGCGGAAGCTGCTGATCAACGCCATTGCCAATCCAGTCACGGCGCTGACCCTGCAGCGGCAGGCGGTGTTTCGGCGCGACGATATCAAGACGTTGTGCCTTGCGATCCTCGATGAGGCGGTGGCGGTGGCGCGCGCCGACGATGCGCATCTGGCCGAGGATGAATCGACGCGAACGCTGTCGACGCTTCTGACCTATCCGCCGGATGCCGGCACCTCGATGTATTTCGATCGGCTGGCGGGGCGGACGCTCGAGGTCGAGGCTTTGACGGGGGCGATCGTCGCAGCCGGCCAGCGGCTCCAGGTCGCAACCCCGATCAATTCGGCCTTGCTGGCGATGCTGCGCGCCATCAGCGACGCGGCAAAGCCGGGCTGAGGCCCGGCGCTTTACTGCCTTCCGAGCGCGATCGCCTGTCCGGCGCGATCAAATCGTTCGAGCGAGAGGATCGCATCGGCCAGTTCGTCGGCGCGGCCGTTCAGCACCGGGCGGGCGAGGGTGAGGAATTTCTGCTGCATCGTTTTTGCATCGGGGAACGAGTTCGGTTCGCCGGAAGGATCGGCATGCAGCCGCTCATGCACGCCGTCGGCGGTGGTGATCGAGACCCGGGCGCCGAACGGATGGCTGCGGCCGATTTCGAGACGATCGTCCTGCACCACGTCGAACTTGTCGGCCAGCGCGTCGATGGCCTTGTCGCCGAGCCGGTCGTAATCGTCCCAGCCGAAGCTGCCCTGGTCGAGCGCGACCGCGCCGGTAAAGAACATCGAGAACTGGCCGCCGACGATCGAGGTCGGATGGCGCTTGGTGGCGGCATCGCCGGTCAGCGTGATGCCGTTGCGGTGCAGGCCGATCTGGACGTGCCTGATCTGCTCCGGCGTCAGATTGTGCTCGCGGCGCATTGCGATCAGCGCATCGAGCGCGGCGTGGGTATAGCGGCAGCTCGGATAGGGTTTGACGCCGATCTTCATCGTCTCATAGGTCTTGCCGAGTTCGGCCACGGCCTTGTCGGGATGGGCGTTGTCGCTGTAGCCGACCAGGAGGCCGTGCTTGCCTTCAATCGACTCGATCGCGCCGACAAAACCGTTGCGCGCCAGCGTCGCCGCGATCACGCCGTTCATCGCTGCGGCGCCGACCTGGTAGCGCTTGTTCCAGGCGCCGTTGACCAGGAATTGCAGCGAGCCGGCGGCCTGGCTGCCGGAGACGCCGAACGCTGCAACGATCTGGTCCTGCGACAGCCCGAACAGCTTTGACGCCGCGGCTGCGGCGCCATAGGTGCCGGCGGTCGCGGTAGGGTGAAAGCCGCGCGCGTAATGCGAGGTCGGGTCCAGCGCATTGCCGAGCCGGCAGCATACTTCATAGCCTGCCACGATCGCGGTCAGCACCTCGCGGCCCGACGCGCCAACGATCTCGCCGACCGCGAAGGCCGCCGGCACCACCGGTGCGCTGGGATGTAGCGAAGAGTCGGCATGGGTATCGTCGAAATCCAGCGAATGGCCAAGCGCGCCGTTGAGCAGCGCGGCGACTGCCGGGCTCCAAGTCTTGCTGTCGCCGAACACGGTGGCCTCGCCCTTGCCGTCGAGCGCCAGCGTTTCCAGCATCTTGAGCAGCGACGGCGTCGATTCCGCATCGCGCCGCGCCCGGACCGCGCTGCCGAGAAAGTCGAGCGTCAGCGCCTTGGCGCGCTCCAGCACTTCCTTCGGGATGTCAGCGAATTTCAGCTTGGCGACGTAACCGGCGAGGGTTGCGGTTTCCTGGGCCATGGCGTTGCCTCGTGTCATGCGTTTAGCGTTTATCGGATGTTTTGGTACGGCGGGTGAGAAGTGGCGTCAACGCCCGTTCCTGCGCATCAGCCCCTTGCTTTCCATGCGCCAGATCAGCAGGTCGATACGCTGCAATGACCGGAGGCCGCGTGATCCCTCTCATTGCGGGCAATTACGGCGTCAAACTTGCCGGGACCGGCCCCGATGACAGGAGAAAGTTATATACGGTCCTGGAGGTCATGTGGACCATCGCAGCAAAGCACGCGAACCGCGGCCGGCCACGGCGCGTTCGGTCCGCGCGAAGGGAGGATGACAGGTCGGAATTTCTACGGGATAACGCGCCTTGTTCTATTGGGAGTCCTGCGTGCACGACACGTTACGGCATCGGTTGACCGAGTTGTTTCGCGCGGCTTCCGCGAGCGACATCGCAGCGGACCAACGGCAGATGGCCTGGTCCTATCGCCGACCGGCCGGTTCTGCGGGAATTGAACTTGCGGCCTGGAACAGCGATTCCTCCCCTTTTTCCAGCTTGCATTTTCACGATGAGGTCCAGGCTACCGGCCTCGGCATCATCCTGACATCGACGATCGCGCTTTCGGGCACCACCGATATGCGGTCGGTCAAGGCGGCAAAAAATCTGCTTGCGGCGGTCGTCAGCGCGACGGCTATCCTAATCTTCGGCGTGCAGGGCTCGGTGGCATGGATACCCGCGCTCGTCATGTCGACTGGCGCTTTGTTCGGCGGCTTCGCCGGCGGTTATCTGGTCCGTATTCTGCCGGCGGAGATCGTGCGCTCGATTGTCATTTTCGTGGGTGCGGTGATGACGCTGATCTATGCAGCAAAATATTGGACCTAGGCGCGAGCATGCGGCTGCCGACGGCGGAGTCGTTCAGTCAGCCGCAGGAAACGCAGAACGAGCAGCATGGCATAGACGAAAGTGCCGAGCGATAACCCAATCCAGACGCCGGATGCGCCGAGCGGCGTAAAGAAACCGAGCGTGCAGGCCGTGGTGAATCCGACCAGCCAATATCCGATCCCGGCGAATAGCAGCGGCACGCGCGTATCGTTGATGCCGCGAAGCGATCCGGCGGCAATGGATTGAACGCCGTCGGCGACGAAGAAGGTCGCCCCGATCAAAAGCAGTGTGGCGCTCAGCTCGACCGCGGCATTGGCGCCGTCATCGGTGCCGAAGAAGAGCCGCGCGATCGCAAACCGGCCTGCGATCACCGCCAGCGTCAGCGCGGCGACCAGGGCGATGCCGAGTGCGATCGCGACGAAGCCGGCTCGTTTGACCGCGGCGGGATCGTTTCGGCCCAGGGCATGTCCGACCCGCACCGTGGCCGCCATGCTGATGCCGAACGGCACCATGAACAGGATCGCGGTGACCTGCAGCGCAACCTGATGGGCGGCCAGCGCGGTGGTCGAGATCAGCCCCATCAACAGCGCCGCCGCCGAGAACAGGCCATATTCGAGCAGGAACGCCATCGAGATCGGCGCGCCGATCACCACGAGGCGACGCATCAGCCCCCAGTCGATGCGCCAGATATGGCCGAGCACGTGGTACTTCCGGAACGGCGGATGACAGGTGGCGAACCACAGACCGGCGAGGAAGGTGACGAAATTGACGATCGTGGTGGCGAGGCCGGCACCGAGCAATTCAAGCCGCGGCAGGCCCCATTCGCCGTATACCAGCAGATAGACAAGAAGCGCATTGGCAGGGATCGCGGCCAGCATGATCCAAAGCGCGGGCTCCGGCCGGTCGAGTGCGCCGAGAAAGCCACGGATCGCCAGAAACCACAGCGCCGGCGCCACGCCCCATACCAGGCCGAAGAGATAATGTTGGGCCAGCATCGCTGCTGCGGGCTGCTGTCCCAGCGCCAGTAGGATGTGCTTGCCGGACAGCGGAAACATCATGATCGGCACCGAGATCAGGAGCGCCGCCCACAGCCCGGTGCGAAGCACGCGCCGTACCGAATGTGGATCGCGGGCGCCGAACGCCTGCGCGGCCAGGGGCGCCACCGCCGACACGAGGCCCATGCCGAAGGTGAAGCTGACGAAATAGACGGTGCCCGCCAGTGCTGCGGCGGCGACGGCTTTGTTGCCGAGACGCCCGATGAAGGCCAGATCGGTCGTCATCATGGCGATCTGGCCAAGCTGCGTCAGCGCCATCGGCAATGCCAGCTTGATCGTGTCGCTCAGCTCCCGTGCCATCGCGCTGCGCGCAGTTGCGAACGCCGTTCGCTCGATTTTGCGAAGAGAAGTCATGGAACGAAGTCCACCAGGGCGTTGTCGAGAAAAGTGTTAGCTGGATGATCTCTCAGGTGCCCTTTCCGGTGGGCGCCGATGCAAAAGCGTCAACTTGGAGCGCTGCCACTCAGGCGATTCGCCGCAGCATCGACGCCACGATCAGGCGATGGAACGGCAGGATCAGGGTCAGATAGGCGCGGCCGAACCGATTATGCGTTTTCACCAGCGTTGTCGCAGTGACCTGCTGGCCGGTGCCAATGGCCGCGACGTCGACCACCACGCGGAAATCCAGATGCTTGTCATTGAAGCCGGCGACCAGGCGGTCCGGTGTTTCGCTGATGATGGGAAATATTCCCATCATCTCTCTCGGCGATTTTTCGTCTTTTCCCGACGTTTTCAGGCCGAACGGTGCGACGACGAGATTGCGGATCGACAGCAGGATTTCGGTCCAGCGTGGCGGATGTTCCGTCATGCGCTGCGTAGCCTCGTGGGCGTCGAGAGGCGGGCCTGGGACTTCGATGCAATAGGCGTCGGCGAATTGCGTGCCAGGCAGCAGGCCGGCGGCATCTCCCGGGGGAGGGACTTCATGGACCTTCATCCGTCAGCCCGCGCCCGCTCCGGCACGCGGGTGATCCTGGCGCCGAGCGCATTCAGCCGCTCGTCGATCCGCTCATAACCGCGTTCGATCTGGTCGGCATTGTTGATGGTGCTGGTGCCCTCGGCGCAGACCGCGGCGAGCAGCATCGCCATGCCGGCACGGATATCGGGCGAGATCATCGAGGCGCCGCGCAGCCGGCTCGGACCCGCCACCACCGCGCGATGCGGATCGCACAATACGATGCGCGCGCCCATCGAGATCAGCTTGTCGACAAAGAACATCCGCGATTCGAACATCTTCTCGAACATCAGGATGACGCCGTCGCATTGGCTCGCGGTCACGATCGCAATCGACATCAGGTCGGCGGGAAAAGCCGGCCAGGGCTGATCTTCCAGCTTCGGCACGTGGCCGCCGAAATCGTCCTTGATCTTCATCGCCTGGGTGGACGGCACGATCAAATCGTCGCCCTCCACGCCGCAGACGATGCCGAGCCGCTCAAAGCCCATCCGGATCGAGCGCAAGTGCTCGACCCCGGCGCGCGCGATGCGCAAGGGCGAGCGCGTCACCGCCGCGAGCCCGATCAGCGAGCCGACCTCGATGTGATCGGGACCAACAGCATAATGCGCCTGGCCGAGCGTGGCCGGGCCATGCACCACCATGGTGTTGGTGCCGATGCCCTCGATCCGAGCGCCGAGCGCGACCAGGAAATGCGCAAGATCCTGCACATGCGGTTCGGAGGCGACATTGCGCAAATAGGTGGTGCCATGGGCGGCAACGGCGGCGACCAGCGCATTCTCGGTGGCGGTGACGCTGGGTTCATCAAGGAACACATCGGCGCCTTTGAGGCGCGAGGCGCGGAATTCCAGCCGATGGGTTGCGGTGATGGTGGCCCCTAACTGTTCCAGCGCCAGCACATGGGTGTCGAGCCGGCGGCGGCCGATGACATCGCCGCCGGGTGGCGGCAGCGCGACCTCGCCGCAGCGGGCGAGCAGCGGTCCGGCCAGCAGGATCGAGGCGCGAATCCGGGCGCACAGTTCCGGATCGAGATCGGCGGCGCGGATCTCCTTGGCGTGGATCGCAAGGGTGTTGCGGCTCTGCCATTCGGCGGACGCGCCGACCGAGCGAATAAGCTCGACCAGGGTCTCGGTGTCGCGAATCCGCGGTACGTTTTCCAGCGTCACCGGATGCTCGGTCAGCAGCGCTGCGGCAATGATCGGCAGCGCCGCATTCTTGTTGCCGGATGGTTCGATCGTGCCAGTCAGGCGGCGGCCGCCTTCGACGATATATTGAATCGGAGGCATTCGGCGCTGGGCACCGGGTTTTGACTCATCAGTCAAGGGAATCTCTTCTGGATCGGTAATTCGGGCGGCCAGCCTATCATATAAAGCTGGGCCGCCTGTATCGAATGTCCGCCATGATCAGTCCCCGGCGCAGAGGAACTTCAGGGAATCCGCTGCCGGCTTGGCCAGGGGTCGCGCGGGGTGAAGCGATGCGCGACTTTCAGGGCGCCGAATTCATTGGTTTCGAGCGCGATCTTCTGGGCGAGCATGATGTCGCCCGGTACGAGGTAGCAATCGGGAATGAAACACCAGCCCGCCCGCGGGCGGCCATCGTCATCGATCTCGACGACGTTCATCGATGATGCATAGCGGATCCGGTATCGTTTGCCGGTATGGCAGCCGATCACGTCGAAATAGCGGCTGGAATCGAACTGTGCCAGCTGGGCCGGCGAAAGCCATTCCCGCAGCAGCTTGATCCCGCGAGCCTTGCGGTCATCGGTGACAAGCCGGACGCAAAGCTCACGCCATCGTCGAAGGCGCTGCTGCCAGTCAGACGACCAGGTCCACGGCATGGCGCGGAAATCTGTTCAACCGCCTACCAGACGCGGATAAAACAGCGTTTCGTTCGCCGTGGGATCGAATTTTCTTATAATCCTAGCTTCGCCGGAGCCGGACCGTGCTGCCGCGGTAAAGCCGTTGCCGACCAGATCGTTGAAAGCCTTCTCGGCCTTGCGAAGCGCTTCGCTATTGTCGGCATCGAAATAGTGCCGGCTGTCGCCGGTATGATCCATTACGATCAACGTTGCCATGATGGTGCTCCCGGGATGTGCCCCCGCCGTTGTAGAATTCACTGTCAGGCAAAACGGTTCCTTTTATTGTTGCGCCAGTCCCCTCAACGTGGTGTCATCGATCGGCTGCTGCAAGATCCTGCGGCGGGGAGGATAAAGGCGTCCTGCCCCGATACTGTTCGGTTGTGCCATAACCAGGGGCGCTGGAGCCTTCCGGGGAGAGCCTTTCTGGTTCTAGATTTTCTGGTTCTGGATTTTGTTTTGACGCGTTTTCTTCGCGCGAACCGGTGTCCGCTATCCAGGTCCGAAACAGGCCTTCGAGCAAAACGCCCTAATAGGGCGGCGGGTTTTTCGCCCGCTGTGCTTTCGCCGCTTCGACCCACCATGTCAGATCGTTGGCGAAGCGCGGGAACGCGTGCGCCAGCGCAGCGCCGGGCTCTCCAATCGGCTTGCCATCTTCGGAAAGCGCCTGTGCGATCGGGCCGGTCGCAATGGTGCTGGACACCACCACCATTCCCATCTCGGACAGGATGCCATGCCAGGCTGTCGCCGAGCGTGCTCCGGCGATGCGTCCGGCGGAATAGCTGGCAATGGCGGCCGGTCGCCAGAACCATTCTTCCAGGAAATGATCCGTCAGATTTTTCAGGCCGGGCTGCACGCCCCAATTATATTCGCCAGTGATAAAGACGAAGCCATCCGCGCTGCGAATCCTGCCGGCGAGTTTCTCGAGTTTTTGCGGCGCCTGTCCTTTCGGATATTCCTTGTACATCCGATCCAGCATTGGCAGCCCGACCTCCTTGGCGTCGATCAGCTCGATGCTGTCACCGCGAGCCTGAAAGCCTTCGACGATGAAGCGGGCCAGTCGAATGCCCATGCGGTCGGAACGGTAAGATCCGTAAAAGACGAGGATATGATGGCTCATCGAACGCCGGCTTTCTCTCGCGTCAAACGCAAAGCGCGCTGCGAAAGCATATCATGCCCGACCAATGAGATGAGATCATGATCGACCTAAGAAAAGCGAAGGAAGCTTTGCGGCGCTCCGGGACGAGATCGCCTGGCCTTGAGATCGGTCAAAGCACAAGTTTAGGCCCGGCGCCGAAAACTCGTCATAAATCAACTCTGGTCGCGGCGAATGCGATATAAAATTCGCCAGTTTGATGATACATCAATCTCTTCCGCTTGCATTGGGGGAATACTTTGCACCTCGCCCGGATCGTGCACAGTCTCGCGTGGCTATCCTGCGCAGTTCTCCTCGCTGGTTGCGCGCCGCGTCCGGGCCCGGAGGTCTTGATTCCGACGCGGGTTTCCGTTCCCGGCACGAAGATCGTAACGGTCTATGTTGCAACCACGCGCGCAAGGGAAATTCCGGACAGCAATGTCTACGATTCGTCCAGGGCGCGCGGCATCAACTATGCCGAATTCAAGATATCGCTGCCTCCATCGCATCAGCCGGGACGAATTGAATGGCCCGCGGGAGCGGTGGATCCTGCGCATGATTTCGCAACTGTCGAACAGGAGGTTCTCGATCGCGATACGTTTTACAAGCGCATTGGGCATGGAGGCGATAGCCGTTTGCCTGTCAATGCCGGTATCTTCGTTCACGGCTTCAATAACAATTTTCAGGAGTCGCTTTATCGTCTGGCGCAACTGGCGGCGGATTCGGATGTGAAGGGTGTGCCGATCCTGTTCGCGTGGCCATCGGAGGCCAAGCTGGGTGGTTATTTCGCCGACAAGGATGCGGTGACCTTTTCGCGGGATCAGCTTGCCGACTTGCTTGTCACGGTTACCCGCGATTCCGCGATCGGAAAGGTCACTCTCCTTGGACACAGCATGGGTGGATGGTTGACCGCGGAAGCCCTACGTCAACTGCGGCTGACACGGCACGATGCCGCCTTGCGCCGCCTCACTGTGGTGCTGGCAGCTCCTGACATCGACGCGGACGTCTTCAAATCGCAGATGGAAGTGATCGGGCCGCTCTCGCCTCCCATGACGATTCTGGTGTCGCGGCAAGACCTCGCTCTTGCGCTATCGAGCCGACTTGCGAACAACCGCCCACGCATTGGCATGTTGAATGTCGATGACCCGCGCGTACAGGAAGCTGCATTGAGAAACCATCTGCAGATTATCGATGTTGCGGCGCTGGGGCCTACCGATCCAGCGGGACATGACGGGTTCGTTCAATTTGCCTCGCTGTATGGAAGGCTCTCGGAGAAAGGCCCTGCAAACGGCCTGCGTCAGGCCGGGGCCTTCGTGGCCGGTACCGTCGGCGCGGGCCTGTCGGCACCGTTTGACCTCGTGGGAAGCGCTCTGGCAAACGAGTGAGGCTGAAAGCGTCTCGGTTCTGACGGAATCAGAGCCGGGCGTCAGCTTTTTGTTCTGGCGCGTTTTCTTCACGCGAACCGGTATCCACTTCGCTTACGAATGGGCTGTTCCAATCCGTAGCCCGCGGGATAACACGCACGCCTCAGACGTCGACGGTGGCGCTCAGCGAGTTGTCCTGGATGAATTCGCGCCGCGGCTCGACCACGTCGCCCATCAGCTTGGTGAAGATGTCGTCGGCTTCGTCGACTTCCTTGACCTTCACCTGCAACAGCGAGCGCGCTTCGGTGTCCAGCGTGGTTTCCCAGAGCTGCTCCGGGTTCATCTCGCCGAGGCCTTTATAGCGCTGCAGCGTGATGCCCTTGCGCGCTGCATCGGTCACCGCGTCGAACAGGTCGACCGGACCATGGATGGGGGTTTCGATGTCTTTCCGGCGCAGCATGCCGGTGCGCGCATAGGCCTCCTGCAGCCGCGCCGCATATTCGTCGAGCTTGCGCGCATCGGCCGAACCGAGCAGCGCGGTATCGATCGTCGCGACTTCCTTGACGCCGCGCACCGTGCGCTCGAAGAAGAAGCCTTCGCCTTCGGTGAAATGCCCGACCCAGCCGCGTTCAGCCTCTTCGGCCAGCGCATCGAGCCGGTAGGCGATATAGTTCGCCGCATCCGCGCCCTTGGCCGGGTCGCCGAAAATCTCCGCCCGCAGCACCCCGGCGATCGCCGCCTGTTCGACCACCTTGCGATTATAGCGGCTGTGCAGATTGTTCAGGATGCTGCGGATGGTCCGCGCATCCTCGACCAGCGACTGCAGATCCCGGCCCGCCCGTTCCGCTCCGGAAGCCGGTTTGAACACGCAATCATCGAGCCCGGCCGAGATCAGGTAGTCCTCCAGCGCGCGCTCGTCCTTCAGATATTGCTCGGACTTGCCGCGGCTCACCTTGTAGAGCGGCGGCTGGGCAATATAGAGGTGGCCGCGGTCGATCAATTCGCGCATCTGCCGGTAGAAGAAGGTCAGGAGCAGGGTGCGGATATGGGCGCCGTCCACGTCGGCGTCGGTCATGACGATGATCTTGTGGTAGCGCAGCTTGTCGGCCGAGAAATCGTCGCTGATGCCGGTGCCGAGCGCCGTGATCAGCGTGCCGATCTGTTCGGAAGACAGCATCTTGTCGGTGCGCACCCGCTCGACATTGAGGATCTTGCCGCGCAGCGGCAGCACCGCCTGGAACTCGCGGTTGCGGCCTTGCTTGGCGCTGCCGCCGGCCGAGTCGCCCTCGACGATGAACAGTTCGGATTTCGCAGGATCCTTTTCCTGGCAGTCGGCGAGCTTGCCGGGCAGCGAGGAAACACTGAGCGGGTTTTTCCGCGTCAGCTCCCGCGCCTTGCGCGCCGCTTCGCGGGCGGCTGCTGCCTGAATCACCTTGCCGACGATCTCCTTGGCCTGCGCCGGATGCTCCTCGAACCACGCCGCCAGGGCCTCGTTGAGCACGTTCTCGACCACGGGACGCACTTCCGAGGACACCAGCTTGTCCTTGGTCTGCGACGAAAATTTCGGATCGGGCACTTTCACCGAGAGCACCGCGGTGAGGCCTTCGCGGCAGTCATCGCCGGTCAGCTGGATCTTTTCCTTCTTGGCGTTGGCCTCGGCATAGCCGTTGACCTGGCGCGTCAGCGCGCCGCGGAAGCCGGCGAGATGGGTGCCGCCGTCACGCTGCGGGATGTTGTTGGTGAAGCAGAGCACGTTCTCGTGGTAGCTGTCGTTCCACCATAGCGCCGCCTCGACGCCGATACCGTTCATTTCCGAACGCACCATGATCGGCGAGGGGACGAGCGCCTTCTTGTTGCGATCGAGATATTTGACGAACTCCTCGACGCCGCCCTGATAGTGCATCTCCTCGCGTTTCTCGACCGCATGACGCATGTCGGAAAGCACGATGTGGACGCCGGAATTCAGGAAGGCCAGCTCGCGCAGGCGATGCTCGAGGGTGGCGAAATCGTATTCGATGTTCTTGAAGGTTTCGGTCGAAGCCAGGAAGGTCACCTCGGTGCCGCGCTTGCCATGGGCGTCACCGACCACCTTCAGCGGCGCCACCGCATCGCCATGAGCGAACTCGACGAAATGCTCCTTGCCGTCGCGCCATACCCGAAGCTGCAGTTTGCTCGACAGCGCGTTGACGACGGAGACGCCGACGCCATGCAGGCCGCCGGAAACCTTGTAGGAATTCTGGTCGAACTTTCCGCCGGCGTGGAGCTGGGTCATGATGACCTCGGCCGCGGAAATGCCTTCGCCCTTGTGAATGTCGACCGGAATGCCGCGGCCATCGTCGCGCACGGTGACGGAATTGTCGGCGTTGAGCACGACCTCGACGCGCGTCGCATATCCTGCCAGCGCCTCGTCGATGGCGTTGTCGACGACTTCGTAAACCATGTGGTGCAGACCGGAACCGTCATCGGTGTCGCCGATATACATGCCCGGCCGCTTGCGCACGGCATCGAGGCCCTTCAATACCCGGATCGACTCGGCGCCGTATTCAACAGGAATGGAATGCTCAGTGTCGGCAGTCGTCTGCCGGGCAGGTTCTGTCATGTGAGGCCTTCGAGGATGTCCCGAATCAGCGGCGCAGAGAAAGGCGCTGAAGGATGCATTTATGCCATGAAAGAGGCCCCGCGCCTAGCGCAAAGGCCTCGTCAACAAGCTATTGATTAAATGGGATTTTTTAACGGTTTTTCAAGGCGGAGAAGAGGCGATTCGAGGAGCCTGGAACGCCCCGATTCGAGCCCGGTTTTCAGGCCTGCAAAACCATCATTCTTGGTTTGAAGTGCAAGCGAAAGTGGCGGCGAAATTCGCGCGTGGGAAGCCGCGGTCAGGCATGGCCGCGCGGCGTGATGCGGCCGGATTCGACGTCGAAAACCTCGCCCTGCGCGCCGATATCGGCAAACGCCGCGGGGTCGGCCCCGGTCATCCAGACCTGCGAACCGAGCGTCGAGAGCTCGGCAAACAGCGCCTTGCGTCT
This sequence comes from Bradyrhizobium sp., assembly GCA_035547995.1. Lineage (GTDB taxonomy): Bacteria > Pseudomonadota > Alphaproteobacteria > Rhizobiales > Xanthobacteraceae > Bradyrhizobium. The sequence goes on from DASZTN010000169.1 coordinate 14,512, forward strand.
TCCAGGATCGAGATGGGCGACGACCTCGTCTAGCAGCAATAAGGGAATGATGCCGGTCATTTCCGCAACCAGACTGGCATGCGCCAGCACCAGCCCGATCAACAGCGCCTTCTGCTCGCCGGTCGAGGCATCGCGCGCCGGCATCTGCTTCGGCGCATAGATCACCTGCAGGTCGGTGAGATGCGGGCCGTCGAGGGTGCGGCCGGCGGCGGCGTCGCGCGCCCGGCCCTGGCGCAGGACTTCACGGTAGCGGTCCTCGACTGATGTGGCCGGCTCGTTGATCAGCGCGTTTTCCATCCAGCCGTCGAGTGCGATCTCGGCCGAGGGAAACGCCGACTGCGCGCCGCGCTGACGCAGCATAGCGGCCAGCCGCGCCAGCGTCTGGCCGCGCGTCGCCGCTACCGCGACCGCAAGCTCGGCGGCCTCGCGCTCGATCGCGTCACACCAATGGTCGTCGAAATTGCGCACTTCGAGCAGCCGGTTGCGCGATCGCAAGGCGCGATCGAGGGCGGAAACCCGCGCCGAATGCTCGCTGTCGATCGCCAGCACCAGCCGGTCGAAGAAACGCCGCCGCTCCGATGCCGCACCGGTGAAGAGGCCGTCCATCGACGGCGTCAGCCAGACCATGCGCAGATGATCGCCGAAGGCTGCGGCGGAACCGACCGGCTCGCGATCGATCCGGCAGCGCCGGCTGGAGGCGGCGTTTTCGCCCACGGGCGGCTCGATGCCGGTGCCGAGCGTCGCCAGCCCCAGCGCGCCCTCGACCTCGGCGGAGACCGCCCAGGAGCCGTCGCCCTGGATGTCCGCAACGTCATCGAGCGTGGCGCGACGCAGGCCCCGTCCGGGCGACAGAAACGAGATCGCCTCGATGCAATTGGTCTTGCCGGCGCCATTGGGGCCGACCAGCACCACCATCTCGCCGCGTGTCTGCAGGCTCGCCGCGCGATAATTGCGGAAATGCGTCAGGCTGAGGCGGCGGATGCGGCAAGGGGTCATGGTGCAAAGGAGCGGTGTCTTTCCCTCTCCCCTTGTGGGAAAGGGTGGCGCCTCACGAAGTGAGGCGTCGGGTGAGGGGAGCCCTACGGCGCGGTGAGCTTTGCAAAAACATCCTCTGCAACGGTTGAAGCTCGTTGCAACACGTCGTTGTTCCAACAGCGGCCTATTCGAAAGTCTTCTGTTTCCAGAATGGCGTCCCTTGTCGCATCCGTCCCGGACGAGGCATGCTGGCTGCCGTCGATCTCGATGACAAGACGCTTCTCAAAGCAAACGAAATCAAGGATGAAATTTCGAAAGGGCACTTGTCTACGAAATTTGAATGGGGCGAGCCGTCGATCGCGCAACAGCCGCCACATTGCTGTTTCGGCATCGGTGGGCTGGCGCCGCATTTTCTCTGCGAAGTTGCGGTTGTGTTTCGCAGTCTGCCGATAGTCAAGTGTTTGCGGCACAACCCCTCACCCGGCGCCTTCGGCGCCACCCTCTTCCACAAGGGGAGAGGGAACTTTCAGCGTGCGGCTCACACCCGCATCGGCATCAGCACATAGAGCGCGCCCTTGGAATCGCGGTCCTGGATCAGCGTCGGCGAGCCGGGGTCGGCCAGCTTCAACACCGCCGCTTCGCCTTCGATCTGGGCGGCGATGTCCAGCAGATAGCGCGAGTTGAAGCCGATATCGAGCGGGTCGGAAGCATATTCGACTTCCAGCTCTTCGGTGGCGCTGCCGGAATCCGGATTGGTCACCGAGAGCACCAGCTTGCCTGGCGAAAGCGACAGTTTCACCGCGCGGCCGCGCTCGCTCGAGATGGTCGAGACGCGGTCGACCGCGGCCTCGAAATCCTTCTTGTCGACGACCAGTTCCTTGTCGTTGTTCTGCGGAATGACGCGGCCATAATCCGGGAAGGTGCCGTCGATCAGCTTCGAGGTCAGCACCACATTGCCGATGGTGAAGCGGATCTTGCCCTGCGACAGCTCGATGCGGATTTCCGCCTCATTGTCCTCGATCAGGCGCTGCACCTCGCCGACGGTCTTGCGCGGCACGATCACGCCGGGCATGCCGGCGGCGCCTGCCGGCAGCGGCAGATCGACTTGGGCGAGGCGGTGTCCGTCGGTTGCGACCGCGCGCAGCGTCGCCTCATTGCCGCTGCCGGCGGAGTGCAGATAGATGCCGTTGAGGTAGTAGCGGGTTTCCTCGGTCGAGATCGCAAACTGGGTGCGGTCGATCAGCCGCTTCACGTCGGAGGCGGCAAGCGTGAACGAATGCTTCATCTCGCCGGCGGCGAGATCGGGAAAATCGTTTTCCGGCAGGGTCTGCAGCGTGAAGCGCGAGCGGCCGGCGCGGATCGCCAGCACCGAACGGTCGCCGTCGCCTTCGAGCACGACCTGCGCGCCGTCCGGCAGCTTGCGGACGATGTCATAGAACATGTGCGCGGGCACGGTGGTCGAGCCGCCGGTCGCGGTCTCTGCCGCCAGCGTCTCGGTGACCTCGAGATCGAGGTCGGTGGCCTTCAGCGACAGCTTGGCGTTCTCGGCGCGCAGCAGAACATTACCGAGGATCGGGATAGTGTTGCGCCGTTCCACCACACGGTGGACGTGCCCCAGCGATTTCAGGAGTTGCGCGCGTTCGACGGTAACCTTCATTGCTATACCCGCCTGATCCGAATTGGGAGAGCCGGGCAGCCCAAAAGGGGCGCGCCGGGCGTTTGAGACCCGAAAGGCCCGGTCAAAGCTGGATTTGACTGGACCCGCGGGGGACCCAAAGTGGCGCGGATGGACGGCAAGCGCAAGAGACCGGAAGGCCGTTTCCCACCTTTTGCCGCGGTTTCACGCCGTCTCCCCAAGGAGGCACTCAGGGGAGGTCCAAGCGAGGGGAGGCGGAAAACGGGCCGGGCAGGCGGTGGGCCGCCGCTTACTCCTGCTGCAATTGCCGCTTCAGCGCCTCGACCTCTTCGGACAGCGTGACGTCCTTGACGACCAGCGCCTCGATCTTGCGCACCGCGTGCAGCACCGTGGTGTGGTCGCGTCCGCCAAAGCGGCGGCCGATCTCGGGCAGCGAGCGCAGCGTCAGCGTCTTGGCCAGATACATCGCCACCTGGCGCGGGCGCACCACGTTGGCGGTGCGGCGCGACGACAACAGATCGGAGCGGCTGACATTGTATTGCCGCGCCACCACGCGCTGGATGTCCTCGATCTTGATCCGCTTCGGTTCCTGCGGCCGGATCAGGTCGCGCACTTCGCGCTCGGCCATTTCCAGCGTCACCGGCTGGGCATTGAGCTTGCTGTGCGCCAGGAGACGGTTGATCGCGCCTTCGAGGTCGCGGCCGTTATGGGTGATGGTGCGCGCGAGATAATCGAGCACCTGATCCGGCACGTCGAACGCGGCGTGATGGGCACGGGCCGCGGCGACGCGCGACTTCAGGATACCGAGCCGCAATTCTTCGCCGAGCGATCCCATCTCGACCACGAGGCCGCCGGCAAGCCGCGAGCGCACGCGATCGTCGAGGCTTTCCAGATCAGACGGCGGACGATCGGCCGCGATCACCACCTGCCGGCCGGCATCGATCAGCGCGTTCAGCGTGTGGCAGAACTCGGCCTGGGTCGACTTGCCCTGCAGGAACTGGAGATCGTCGATCACCAGCACGTCGATGCCGCGCAACGCTTCCTTGAAGGCGAGCGCGGTCTGGGTCTTCAGCGCGGCGACGAAGCCGTACATGAATTTCTCCGCGGTGAGATAGAGCACCTTGCGCTCGCTGCCGGAATTGCCGGCCCAGGTCACCGCCTGCAGCAGATGCGTCTT
>DASZTN010000170.1:0-60161 GCA_035547995.1 Bradyrhizobium sp.
GTCACGCCGCGTCCGGCGTCCACCGTTCTCCTGCTGCGCGACAGCGCTGCGGGAGGTCCCGGCAATGAAATCGAAGTCTTCATGATGGTCCGCCATTACCAGATCGATTTCAGCTCGGGCGCGCTGGTATTTCCCGGCGGCAGCGTCGATGCCAGCGACAAGGAAATCATCGCCCGGCCGGAACTCCATTCCGGCGGCGAGGGGCTGGATGAGGCGGCGCTCAGCTTTCGCATCGCCGCCATCCGCGAGACGTTTGAAGAGAGCGGCATCCTGGTGGCTCGGCCGCGTGGATCGAAGGCGCTGATCGATGGCCAGCGCGCCGCCGAGATTGAAGCCAGGCATCGCGCGGCCCTGTGTGAAAGCAAGACCAGCTTTTTGAATGTCGTTGCCGAAAGCGGCGTATCGCTGGCGCTCGATGAACTCGTCCCCTATGCGCACTGGATCACGCCGGAGGGCATGCCGAAACGGTTCGACACCTGGTTCTTCCTCGCCGCCGCGCCGCCGGCGCAGCTCGGGGCGCATGACGGCAGGGAATCCACCGACTCGATCTGGGTGTCGCCGCGCGAGGCGCTCGAAGGCGGCGAGAGCGGACGGTTCAAGCTGCCGTTTCCGACCACGCGCAATCTGATCCGGCTCGGCAAGCAGCCGAACGTGCGCGCCGCACTCGACGATGTCGGGGGCAAGCCGATCGTGACCGTGATGCCGGTGATGACGAGGCTCGACAATGGCGGCCGGCGGCTCCGCATCCCGGCGGAAGCCGGTTACGACGGTGAGCTGTTCGAGGTCGGCGACGCCGGGTAGTCGTGCTGCAAATGTGGCAAGCATTGGCTTGAATGGCGAATTCAGCGTTAACGATGCCGGAATGCCGCCAAAATAAGCGTTTTCGGCGTACCGCGCGCCGGCTTCCGGTTGCCGGCCGGTTCCCCCGGAGGTGGATTCAGGAGTATAACCCGGCGATATTTGGAGCCGGTTTCGAACCCCATGCGATTTCCCGCTATCGACCGGAAGAGACGGCCGTTTTCAGTCTCGATCGGTCAATTGACCTTTGGCGGCTTTCTGCTGGTTCTGGCGGTCATCACCGCAACCAGCATGGCCAGCGTCATCGCCATTCGTCATATCGATGCGACCTTTGCCGAATTGCAGCGGCTTCAGGACGTCGGCGACCTCTCCGAGGAGATCGACCGGCGCACCAACGAGCTGCGGCTCGCAGCGCGGGACTTCGTGACCGATCCCGGCGCGCAGTCCGACCGGGTCGAGCAGGCTGCTTCGGAATTGACCGCGCTCCTGAAGAAGACGCGGCTCGAGCTCGCGCCCGAGCAGCGGGACATGATCGACGGCGTGATGCAGCGCCTGACCAATTACCGCGAAGGTATCGACCAGGTCACGATGCTGATCGCGCGCCGCTCGCAGCAGATTGCAGCATTGCCGTCGCTGCGTGAGCAGTATGAAGCCGCGGTTTCAGTTGCCGCCGACCGGCCGGCACGCCGGGATCTGTTCCGCGCGCAAAACCAGATTGCCGAAGCGCTGCTCGCCCGCGATCCGGCTGCCGCCGAGAAAGCCGCGCAGCGTATGCGGGCGATTCCGCCCGACGAAGGCGTGCTGCGCAATGCGGTAAACGGCTATGTCGATGCGGTCATCGGATTGTCCAAGACCGAAAGTCAGATCGAGGACATCGACAAGAACGTGCTGGGCACCGAGGGCCGGCAGATCGGGCGCGTGACCGAGCTGCTGCGCGATGTCAGCGCGCGCCGCGGCCGGGTGCTGTCCAACGACTTCGCCAGGACGTTGCGCGATGACCGCTGGCAAAGCATCATCCTGGGCATCGGCGGCGTGCTGGCCGGGCTGGGGGCGTCGTTGTTCGTGGTGCGCCGGACCGTCCGTCCGCTCAAGGCGATTGCGAAATCCATCCGTACGCTGGCCGCGGGAGAGAAGAGCGCGTCGATTCCGGCGACCGACGTCCATAACGAAATCGGCGACATCGCCCGCGCGGCCGAAGTGTTCCGCCGCTCGCTGGTCGATGCCGATACTGCGCGCGAAGCCGCCATCCACGCGCTGGCCGAACAGCGCCTAGCCGAAGAAAGCTACCGTAAGCTGTTCGAGGGCTCGGTCGACGGCATCTATGTGACGACGCCGGCCGGGGCGCTGCTTAACGCCAATCCGGCGCTGGCGCGCATGATGGGGCATGAGACGCCGGAGGATCTGATCAACAGCATCAGCGATATCGCGCATACAATCTACGTCGAGCCGGAGGTGCGCGCCGTCTACCAGTCGATGATGCGTCGCGACGGCATGGTGCGCGAATTCGAATATCAGGTACGGCGGCGGGACGGCAAAATCCTCTGGCTTTCCGACAGCGCCACCGCCGTCCGCGACGAAAGTGGCGAAATCGTCCGCTATGAAGGAACGGTCCGCGACATTACCGATCAGAAGCGCGCCGAACAGGCGATCGCAGAAGGCCGGCGGCTGTTGCAGCAGGTGATCGACACCGTGCCTGCGGTAATCAACGTCAAGGACAGGCAGCTTCGTTACGTGCTGATGAACCGCTACATGGCGGGTATTTTCGGCATCGAGCCGGCAGATGCGCTCGGCCGGACCACTTCAGACCTGATGTCGCGCTATGGCTCGCAAAAGACCGATGAAAACGACAAGCGCGTTCTGGCCACCAAAAACAGCCTCGGGTTCTACGAAGAAGAATACATGGATGTGTTCGGCAATCAGCGGCAATGGCTGGTCAACAAGATGCCGCTGCTTGATGCGGAAGGCGAGATCGAGCGGATCGTCACGGTGGCGCTCGATATCGGCGAACGCAAGCGCGGCGAACTGGAGATGCGCAAGGCCAAGGATGCTGCGGAGGCAGCGCTTCGCAATCTGCGCGAAACCCAGAATTCGCTGATCGAAGCCGAGAAGCTGGCGGCACTCGGGCGCCTGGTCGCGGGCGTCGCGCATGAGGTCAACAATCCCGTCGGGATCAGCCTGACGGTTGCCTCCTCGCTGGAGCGCAAGACCGCAATATTCGCATCAGAAGTCGAACGCGGCGATCTCCGGCGCTCGCGGCTCAACGATTTCCTGCAGACCAGCCGCGATGCGTCGGCGCAACTGGTGGCGAACCTCAATCGCGCCGCCGAATTGATCCAGTCGTTCAAGCAGGTCGCAGCCGATCGCAATTATTCCGATCAGCGTACCTTCGATCTCGGCGATCTCACCGAACAGGTGGTGATGAGCCTGCGGCCGGGGTTGCGGAAACATCATCTGACGCTGAACGTGAACTGCCAGCCGAACCTGGCCATGAACAGCTACCCCGGTCCGTACGGGCAGGTGCTCACCAATCTCTTCCTCAATTCGGTGGCCCATGCGTTTCCGGACGGCAAGCCCGGCATGGTCCACATCGACGTGCGGGAATATGGCGAGGACAATGTCGAGGTGGTGTTTGCCGACAATGGCTGCGGCATGAGCCTCGATGTCCGGCGGCGGGCATTCGACCCGTTCTTCACGACGCGGCGCGACCAGGGCGGCACCGGCCTCGGGCTGCATATCGTCTACAGCATCGTGACCACGCGGCTGGGCGGCCGGCTCGACCTGGATTCCGAGCCGGGGAAGGGAACGCGGATCAGGATGATCCTTCCCCGGACCGCGCCGCTTGAACAGGCGGCCGAGTAGGACGGGGATCGGGGGCGAGGGGGCCCGGGATCATGCAGGAAAGGGAAAGGGCCGGCGGCTCAGTCGCCGGCGGCCAGAAAGCGCAATGTCGCGGTGAATATCTGGCTCGCCTTACCGACCAGGGCGGTGCCGTTCATGACCGCCGCGTTCTCGGTGAAGGTGCCGGAAACGCCGACGCCCACCGGCTCCGGCCCTCCGAACAGCGGATTGATGTCGGGGCTGGGGGTGTGGCGCTGGATCAGCACTTCGCCTTTGAAGGTGCTGCCTTTGACCACGTAGCTGCCGGTATAGAACAGATAGGCGTCGCCTCCCAGGATCTTGCCGTCCTGGAACATGACCACCCCGCTGCCCTTGCCCGATCGGCCGTCCTGCAGCGTCACATGGATCGAATACAGACCGTTTTTCATGCTGTCCCGGTGCCGGCCGTCGCCCATTGGAGCCGCGCCAGTCTGTTATTCCAAAGTCGTATACAGGCGTCAACGCGTCAGGTTGCCCCCAAAGGAGGAGACAAAGCGCGCCGTTGCGCCAGGTCAGGCGTATTTCCTGTCGCACTCGAGCAACTCGATCGAGATGCCCTGCGGCCCCCGGATGAAGCAGATGCGGACCCCCGGCCGTATCGTTGTGGGCTCGGTGGTGAATTCCACGCCTTTGGCCCTGATCTCGGCCGCTACCGCATCGATGTCCTTCACCGCCAACCCGAAATGATCGAGGCCCTGATAGGGCGTCACGGGTGGGGCGCTGACGCCGTCTCCCGCGGTGACGGGCGCTATGAAGATCATGCCGCCCCCGAGCTTCACGTCAATCCGGCCGGGATTGCGGACGATCTCGCCGCCCAGGATGTCTTCCAGCCAGGCGGCCGTTGCCTCCGGGTCGGGACTGCGCAAATGGATATGATCCCAGGTGACGGCAATCGGCATCGTTGGCTCTCCTTGGCGGTTACTCGGCCGGTTCGGGCGCTGGTTTGTGGCCGCAGTTTTAGCGGGCGGGTGCCCGGCTGGCCATCCCCCAGCCGGACCCTGTCGGAGATGGAGGGAGCCGACATTGTTGCCCCTCGGTGCAACTATTTTCCCTTTGAAGAATTAGGCTACCGACGGGGTAATCGCGCAACCGCAGTGTTTTCTGAAGCCGCGCGCCGCAACGCGATGGTTTGACGATGGGGACCGGGCTTTACCGCATAGAATGGAATCGGCTCAGCGCATTCAGCGGCCTTTTTCCGGATCGACCATCGGTTACTTCCAGAACAGGGCTGATCGGGCTTGCGGCCGTGCTGGCTGCCGGGTGCGGCGGATGGATACTCTTGTCCGGTCGCGCCGACACCATCCCTGCGGGCAGGATTGCGGCTCCGGCGGCAGTGGCCGAGCCGGCGCCCTCTACTGTGACGTCCGGCACGCAAAATGAGCCGCTGGCCGAGCCCGCGGTGGTATCGGCGCTGGCATCACCGGTTCGAGGGCTGAAGATTTCGTCCCAACATTGGCGCCGGGGCGGGTTGGGCTCGAACGCGCTGGTGACCTTTACCCTCCGCAATACCAACCATTATGCGGTCAAGGATATCGAGATTTCCTGCGCGTTCAGCCGCAAGGATGGCAGTCATCTCACCGACCGTACCCGCGTGATTCATGAGACGGTCCGGAAAAGGAGCCACAAGACTTTCGTGCGCATGCACGTCGGCTTCATTAACGTTAATGCCGACCGCGCCAGATGTTCACTGGTCAGCGCGAGCCGCGTCTGAGTAGCATTGCGGCGCAAGCGGATCGCCTTGCGCAAACGCAGACAAAGTGCTTCGCGTGGAGAATTCCAGATCGGTTCTGAGGCAATCAGAATTGATGAAGCTCAAGGTTGCTCGAAACGCAGGTGGCATAGTTCTTCACAAAGAAGCGATGAGTTCCCGTTGAACCTAGTCGATAGCGCAGGAACCAACCATATGGGGGGTTGTTGTGTGAATAAGCCGCGTAATCGCGGAATGGAGCACCCGCGAAAATGTTTTTAGCGCGTTATTTTTTGTATGTTGGTGGAGCGTTGCTCGCGCTGCTTCTGGTTGTGAGCGCGGAGCTGCCGCAGACCCAGGTCGCCCCGAGCACGAATACTGCGGCTGAGTTGCCGACGATCCGCATCAACAGCGACCGCAAATGGCCCGCCAAGGTTGTTTTCGATACCAGCGCTCCGACGATCGTTCCGACCCAGACCGCCAGTAACCTAGTTGAGGCTCCGCCACCGGCTCCCGAAGTCGCGGCCAAGGCTCCCCCGCGGGAGGCCTTTGCTCAGCTCGCGTCTTCCGATGTGAAAAATTCCAGCGTCAGGAAGCCGGAGCCAAAGCTGCGGCAAAGGCGCAAGATCGTCAGGCGGCACGTGAGCCCGCCGATGATGGGCCCGCGCAGGATGATGGTGGCACAGCAGCCACCATTCGGGTTCGGATTTGGATTTTTCGGCAGCCGAATCTGGTAGGCCAGCCCTCTACGGAGCGGGGAGAGCTACCGAATGATTTCCAACGATTGATCTGGCAGGCGTTGGCAGTCGGGACCGCCGAACTGCGCGCCGTGCATTCTCCCAAGAGCGAAAGCATGTATCCCGGTTCTTGAGTCCCACGCGCTTTGAAAGCGCCGGAGCGATCAGGCATGCCGGCAGGACCGAGATATGGGAAACGGATGAAGTCCTGCGATATGGGCGGCGCAATCGATTTATCGTGTCGAGGATGTACGACGTCTGATTGATTCACCTGCCAGACAGCCACCTGTTGGCGATCAAAACGCATCTCGGAGCCCTCGGCAGCGATAGGGCACCTCGTCAATAAAGCCTGCCGGTCAGAACGGCCCGTAGCTGAGATCGATCCCGTATTTGATCATGAGAAGCGACACGTAGAGCCCGGCAGTGCAGAACAGAACCAGCTCGTTGAGGAATTGTATGTCGACAGAATTCCTGGGCAGGGCGCGTGTCAGTGCTCTTGCGAGGGTGGCCATGGACAATCTCCGATGCGGGACCCTGGAATCGAGATCCCATGCGGCATTGTAATCCAGAGTGTCGGTTGTCGATGTGAAGCGGCTCACACGAAAGCCGTTTCGGTTCCCTGCAATCAAAGCCCGATCAACTTCTGGCAGGCTCTTGCCCGAGCCTTGCCTAATACGCTGATTGCACGATGCAATGTGAGCAAAGGGTTGTTTCACTCGATTTGAGGGGCGTTTTCATCAGCCCGATGGCCGAAGCGTTTGCCGCCGATGCAGCCGAGGTATCCGCCGAGGCGGCCTGAAGCGTTGCCAAAAGCTGCGCTTCCCACGACAGCCGATTGAAATGTGCGCGCGAAGAACTAACCGCGTCTGCGCTGAGATCGATCGTCAGATTGTTTGACTTCGCCCAATCCGCGACGTCATGTCCGGTAATGACGCGGACATAGTTGATCGTCTCTTGCGGCAACGGGCTTTCTCCCGCGAGCCACCTTCGGATACGTTCTGGCCCGGCATTGTAGGCCGCGGCCGCCAGGCCCAGATTGCCAAAACGGTCCTTCAGTTCGCTCAAAAGCTCGGCGGATTTCGGCAAGGCTTCCGCCGGATCGAACGGATCCTTCAACCCCCTTGTGGAGGCCGTCGCGGGCATGAACTGGGCGATGCCTTGCGCACCGGCCGGGCTGACGGAGTTCGGATCAAATCCGCTTTCCTGCCGGATCAGCCGCAGGAAATAATTGACGGGCAGGGTGTGCGCGTTTGCGGCGTCCTCGGCCATTTTCTTCAACGCCGCAGGAGGCGTTTCGGAATGGGCGTGAGACGAAGCCATTGCGGGCCGATGTCGAAAAAAGCGCAATCTGGTGCCGGGGGGCAGCTGGGTTACCGAAACCTCGCTGACCGAGGCGAGCGGCGCCGAGGCTTGCAACGGACTCGAGAAGGCGGGTGTTGAAAGAGCGGTCGCGGCGTAGGCCCAGAACAGGGCCAGGCGAAAGCCTCTGATGAGATGATTTGGCGAGACGCAATTGCGGTCCGGCCAAATTACGCTATCGTTGCTGCGGTCGCTTCGTGTAAAGACGCGTCTTCGAACAACATTTGAGAAGATAGTAGAGAAAGAGCCCAGCGATGAGAACACGAGCACGGACATCGATCGCGGTTGCGATTTTGTTGGCGTTCGTTTCGGATGGTGCGATCTCACAATCGGCATCTTCGGCAGAATCTGCTGCGTCGGATGTTTATATTCAGCAATCGCACGGTCGCGTCGCGCCGGGGACAAAAGTCCACAAGCCGCCACCGGAGGCGACGACCATGTCGATGCCGAATGCAACGGGCCCGACTGCGCCGGCAACATGCAACGCTCAAAACGCATCATCATCGCAAGCCTGTCATACGGCGACCCAACAGGCGCGTCCGGGGACAAGGTGATTTTCTCTTCTGCGTTTAGCTTTTTTTCGGGATAGCCTGCGTGCTGGCCTGAATGAAGGTGGCTTTACGCTGCTTCTCGAGTTCAAGCATGAAGGCTTCTCCGGCGGCCTTGTCCTTGAATTCCCACAGATGGTTCTTCACGCCTTCGAAAATGAGAGAATAGACGGCAAGCTGAATGCCCTCGCGGACACCTAGCGTGGCTGGATCATTTTTCGTGAAGCCGAGATCCGCCTGCAGAATTTGGTCGACGGCGGCGTACAGGAACGCGGTGCCCTGGACCTGCAGCGAGTAGATCGTCTTGGTGGTCGTGACCGAGGCCAGTACACGGCCGGTTTGCACGCTGACGGCTCGCAGTGCGACGGTAATGACGTCCTGGCGATATTGGACGCTCGGGCCAACGCCCAGGTAGTTCGCGCCGATGCCGCCGGTGGTCTCGTCGCTGTCGTAGCCGATGATGCCGCCTTCCAGCAATATGCCGGCAAAGCGCAGCGGTGGAAGGCTCGGTGCCTTGTCGCCCTCGGCCGCGGTGCGGGTATTTTGAATGATCTGGCGCTCCTGCAGGAGCGGCTGCAGATCGTTGCGCTCGACGACGTTGAACCAGTTACCGCCGCCAGCCTTGGTGAGAACGTCGATCAGGATCGCGCTGCCGCCTTGCGTAAGGGCTCGGGAGAACTCCGCGAAGTTGTCGTTCTCCTTGTTCTGCCCCGTCAGATCGGGAAAGTTATAAACGGTGACGTCCAGCTTCCGCCGCGGCGGAGGCAGGCTGTCGAGCACGATACCTGTTTTGGTATCGGGCACGAGCGTGGCGGGGTGGGCCATCGGATCGTTAGCAGATCCGGCGATGCATCCACCCAAGCTGAGAGAGAGCATCGCAACTATCGCGATGCTCCGGACATGTCTGTTCATTGCCTGAAATCCAGTGAACTTCGAATCCGCCGAGGTTTCGCGTCTCAGGGGGTCGTGTCGTTGCTACCGTTGTTGTTGGTAGTGCTGGTCGGGGTGACCACGATAGTACTGCCAAGATTGCTCAAAGCGCTGTCGAGACCTGAGAGATCGGGGCTCTGCTGGCCGGACTTCGTGCCTTCGCCCTGGGCCTGTGCCGTGGAGAGCAGGAAACTGCCATTGAGCGGATTGCCACCGAATGTCGGACTAATGGGATGATAGACCAACTGAGAAGCGAATACGGGAGCCGACGTGCTCATGATGATTGCAGCAATTGCGGTAATCGCCCGATGCCATTTGTTCATAGCCAACCCCTCTGTTAAAAAAATAGCCTTAAGCCATGTCACTTGATCTGGCTCTACCGCTTGATCAGCAGGCTGCCGTTCGGCAGCCGCGCAACCAGCGCGTTGAGCGGTGCCGCACCGGTCGGTTGCAGTACCCAGACCGAAAGACCCTGGGTGTTGATAAGGTTGACGTTCGAAAAGTCCTTGCCGGCCTGCAACACGCCGACATTATTCGAATTGCCGCCCAGGATTCCGACATTGGAGAAATTGTTTCCGCCGGATTGCGCCTGGAGGACTGCATTGTTGTTTCCAATCTCAAGCGTCTGCGCAACGTTTCCGTTGTGCGGCACGACCATTTCCGGCGTCGGCACGAACGCCATTTGGCTCGGCGTATACTGGAAAACCGGCACCGTCTGCTGCATCGGTTTTGAGGTGAGCGGCGAGCTGATAATGGAGGAGCGAGAGTTCACCTGCGTGATATAGGCCGACTGCGCGAACGCACTCGGACAAGCCACAAGCAGCAAAAGGCCGGCCAGACCCGCTCGTGACGGCATGATGCTCTTCATGGCGACGTGCATGTGAAACTCCCGCGGTCTGATTGGAGTGAAAGCTCGGCGTGATAATTTCCAACCGCCGAGCGATCCAGGATGAGTGTTGTGAGGACCTTCTCAGGCCCGTGCTCCAGAGCGAAAGCGCCGCTCTGTGTGTTGTTGGTGCTGCCGGTCGAACTGCGCTTGGCGACGATAAAACGATATTGCCCGCTGACGGCCATGTCCGATCGTATGACGGCCTCCAGCCGCAGGAAATCCCTGTCCGGCTGCGCTCGAATCACACATTCTATTCCGACTGGTGGTGCTGCCACGGTCATCTTGATTGTTCTGTCCGATTAGAACCTTTGCCGCTTCGGGCAATCACGATGCAGACTTCAATACAAGCGTAACCCTTGTCCTTTTTTGACACTGTGCCACGCTTGTCGACGATTTAGTCAAAACATCTAGAGAGCGATCATGACACTTATGTAACGGTGCGGACCGCAGCGAAATCACGTAAGAGTTTGCTACAGCGGATGCCGCATTTTTCTCTGGAACGTTGCTTCGTCAGCACATGCCGACCATCGCAGACCTCGTCGAAAGTGGAGCGATTGTAAAAATCGAGGTCGAGCTCGCGCCGCGCGATCAGCCATTGCGGCTGCTTTACGGGACGCCGCAGTTTGTCCGATGGCTGCAGGAAATTCTTGATGGCGCGCAGCCGTCACGGCTGCTTGGCAACACAACGCCCGCGGAGCAGATTGACGATCTTTTTCATTCGTTCTTGAGCGGCGCGCCACTGGTCTTTACAAGACAATTTCGTGTTGTCCGGGCCGAGGATAATGCGGTCTGGGAATTGAAGACGCCGGATATTCGTATTTTTGGTTGGTTCATGGCCAAGGACTGTTTTGTTGCTGTATTCGGAAATTGGGCTGACACAATCAAGGACCATGATCTGTATCGAGGGTATCGTATCGCGATCAGGCGGCTGCGCCGCGAACTGGGTGTTGATGCGACGCTGTGCGTAAAAGGAGTTGCGCCCGATGACGTTCTTTCGGTTTGACATCGACGCACGATCTCGAACCGCCGGCAGGTTCATTGGACGGGTCCGCAGAGAGCTTCTCAAGGCGGTCATGGAAGAAAAGAGCGCCGGCCTCACGCAGCAGGAGCTCGCGCGCCGACTTGAAAGCCGTCGCTCCAATATCAATCGTCAATTGTCCGGTGAGGCCGAGATAACGCTGCGATCGCTCGCCGATCTCGCCTGGGCGCTGGATCGGGAGATCACGTTCGAGTTGCGGCGCCCGGACGAGGCCGAGGGGCAGAACATCGCGCCGCAGAACGTCGCTCCGATGACATCGACGATCGGTCACAAGCCGATCAGAATCATCGCTCCAAAGACGCGGGCTGAGTAACACGGCTGCGAGCCGGGCAGGTCTCTGGCCGCTTGAAGGACCTGTCGCCGCTGACTGGACATCGGCCGAAATAGATGGATTACCGGCGCGCAGCCAGGCGGCGCTCCTGGAGCAGGGACGAAAAAGGCGGCGGGCATGGCCCGCCGCCTGCAGTCGTTACTTCTGCGAGACAACCGCAACGTTGTGCGAACCGAACTGCGCGGTGAACGAGGTGTTCGCCACGTTGGCGCCGGTCGCCTGGGTAACGGTCGCCGAGTTGCCGTAGCCGACCTGGTACGCCACCTGCGTGTTGTTGCCGGCCATCGCCTGCTGACCGGTGGTCTGCGCGGCGTTGACAACGTTCGAGCCACCGATCTGGGTGATGAACGAGTTGTTGTCGCCAATCGAAAGCGGGACTGCCATCGACTGGGCGACCGTCGCCTGGTTCTTGGCACCGAACTGCGCGGTGAGGGCGTTGTTGGCGCCGTTACCCGTGCCGAGGGCCTGCGTCTTCTGGCCGATCGTCGCGGTGTTGCCGTAGCCGGTCTGGAACGTCGCCTGGGTGTTGGCACCGTTCTTCTGGGTGACGGTCGCGGTGTTCAGAGCGCCGACCTGGCTGACAAACGAGGCGTTGGTGTCATTCGCCGCCTGAGCAGCGGTCGTGTCGCCGAAGTTGCCGGCAGTGCTGCCGCCCTGGGTCACCGTGGCGGTGTTGGCGGTACCAACCTGCACCGTGGCGGAAGCGTTGTTGGTGCCGGGCGTGGGCGAGAACTCGTCGGCCTTCGCCGATGCGTTCTGCTTGATGGTGGCGGTGTTGCCGCTGCCGAACTGGAGCGCGCTTGAGGCATTGCCGTAGCCGTTGGCGAAACCACCGAACTCGCCGCTGGCATCGGCAGTCTTCTGCGTCGTGTTGACCATGTTGCTGTCACCGAACTGGCCGGTGAACGAGGTATTGGCGCCGCCGACCGGCGAAGCCGAGGCCGGAGTGATGGCCTTGTCGGATTGCGTCGTGAACGCGAAGTTGCCGGTGCCGACCTGCAGCGTGCCCTGGGTGTTCTGGCCGCCGGTCTGCTTGACCTGCGCGGTGCTCGAACCGAACTGGGCGGTGAACGAGTTGTTCGAATAGTCGACGCCGGTGGCCTGCGAATTCGGGGCCGAGTTGTTCTGGGTGGTCGTGGCGCTGTTGAATTCGCCGACCTGGATGTTGCCCGAGTTGTTCTGGCCGTTGGCGAGATTATTGACCTGCGAGGTGGTGACACCGTTGGCGCGACCGACCTGGAACGTGGCCTGGTTGTTGTTGCCGTTCTTCTGCGTGATCTGGGCGATGTTGTCGTTGCCGATCTGGATATTGCCCGAGTTGTTGGTCTGGCCGGCAATTCCCCCGGTCTGCTGGCTCAGCACGCCGTTGTACTGACCGGTCTGAACCGTAGCCTGATTGTTGCTGCCCTTGTTCTGCGAGACGGTCGCGGTGTTGTCGGATCCGACCTGCTGAATGAACGACTCGTTGTTGAGGTTATCAGCGTAAGCCGCCGACGCGCTGGCGAGGATGAGCGCCAAAGCAGTCATCGTTTTCATTGAGGTGTCTTCCTCTGTTTTCCAAGCTGGGGTCGACGGGGATCGCCGCCCTCGGCGCGCGTTAAAACATTCTTAACCTAACGAGCGGATGACAGTTTTGATTCACTCTTCGTTAAGGTTTATGCGCTTGTGCGGTTGCGAAGATGCGCGCAAGCGGGCGCGCAGCCGCGAAGACCGCCGAATGGCGCAGGCAGCTATTGAATTGCAGCTATTGAATTATTGGATCAGGAGGCGTGTTCGATGCGCAGCGAGCCGAGCCGAATTTCCTGGTCGGCATCGATGACGGCCCGGACCCGCATCAGGCCCGCGTTTCGCAGTTCGAGCGGGGTGAAGATCAGACTGGTGGCAGCAACGATGAACAGCGGTGCGCCAGTATCGGTCTTCAGATTGGCGACCAGCTCGGTTTGATCGTGCTGCTGCGGTGTTTCGATCGGCTCTTCGAAAAACGGTTTTTCGTCGCCGGGCAGGTAGCATCGGACGGCGATCGAACCGAACGGCTGGGAGGCGGGCGAGAGAATATGCGTGTGCACGCACAGTTTCGGCAGCACCAGCGGAAACTGGCCCGAAATGAAGATCACGCCGTTGTAGCACCCGATGAAGCTGAGCTTGCCACCCGGCTCATTGCGAATATCGTCACAAAAGATCGAATATCCGTACCGGTCCATTCATCAAAGCCGTTCGTAATATGCAATCCGGCCATCAAACATGCCGGGCGGCTGTCTTCTCTCACGATCATGACAGCAGGATTACAGAGAGCGTAGCCGCCGTTTTCACCGGAAAAATGAATATTCGCCTGCTGGTATTTTGCGCTTGAGCGGGAAATGCGCCTCCCACCAATCTCATTTCTATCGCGGGCTTGATCGATCGGAGCCCGACTTCTGGCGAAGGCGGCTCCAGGGTTTGTCTCGGCGCGTTTTCTTCACCCGAGCCGGTATCCACCCCGGATCAAGTTCGAAGTAGGCTTCGCTCGAAAACGCTTTGTCGTTCTGGCTCTATCCGGCCGAGTCTGATAATTGGGTCGGGGTGCGCGCTCGTAGCTCAGCTGGATAGAGCATCGGATTTCGATTCCGAGGGTCGGGAGTTCGAATCTCTCCGAGCGCGCCAGTTCAGGATATTTATCTATCCCCTTGTAATACTTTGATTTTTGTGGATGTCCCGATGGAGGACAGGGTACCCTGCGGTCTTCCAGGCGTTTGCATTCGAGGGCCGAATTTTGGCCCGGATTTGGATGCTTAACGGATTCCCAACACAGTGCGGCCAAGGTTGTCCTGTCTGGTCCGGCGACGCACCGGCGTAGCCGTGTTCTGACAGGTCCATCCCATTCCTGACCATGCGCATCACGCCTCTCGCCCTGCTGCCGGTCCTGCTTCTGGCCATAGCGCCAGCCCGCGCCAACCTGCACATCACCAACGACCATGGCGGCTACGTCGAGGAGTACAAGGCCAAGTACCAGCGGATCCGCGACAGGCATGAGCGGGTCATCATCGACGGGGTCTGCAACTCGGCTTGCACGCTGGTGTTCGGGATCGTGCCGCTCAACAAGATCTGCGTGACGCCGCGGGCCAGCATCGGTTTCCACGAGGCCTATTACGACAAGGCCTTCACCTTCGGCATCAAGGTCACCAGCGCCGAAGGGACGGCCGAGCTGATGTCCTATTATCCGCAGACGGTGAAGGATTGGATCCGCCGCAATGGCGGGCTCACCACCGAGATGAAGAAAATCAAGAACGGGGTCGAGCTCTGGAAGATCGTCGATCCCTGCCCGGAAGAGTATTGACCGGGCCATCGCCGCCTTCACGCAAGACCGCAAGCCATCCTGGATCAGGGCAGGGACAGCCGTCGGCTCGAAAGACCTAGTGCAGTTCGGTCGCCCGGCAACGAAAAAGGCCTCCGGACGCTGGTCCGAAGGCCTGCATTTTATAATCCCGCCGGAAAATCAGCGCTTCGCCTTCTTTTTCTTGGCGGCCTTGCTTTTCTTGGCTGCCTTCTTTGAAGCTTTTTTCGCGACCTTTCCGGCGGTTTTCTTGCTCTTCTTGGCTGGTGTCTTCGCGGCTTTCTTTGGCTGCTTTTTTGCTTTCTTTTTTGCCTTCGCGGCCTTCTTCGGCGCCACTTTCTTCGCGACCTTCTTGGCCGCCTTCCTGACCTTCTTCACGACGGTCTTGGCAGCTTCGGTGGTTGCAGTGGCAGCCGTGCTCATCGCATCGGTCATTTGTTCAAGAACCGGTTTATCGTCGTCCATTTTATCCCCCAAGATTTAACGACATCAGGACGATAGCGGGATTCTTGCGTGCGTCAAATAAACGGCCTCAACTGCGTGCTTCGGGCATCCGAACGGATGGCTGATCCTGACCTAGGCCGGCTTGGCCCGCCGCCGGTCGAGCTCAGCCAGTGCATTGCTCAGTACCGATCTGATCCGATCGACGCCCTGGACATCAACGGCAGCGGGATCCAGATAGAGGTCCATGCCCTTTACCCGCTCGACAATGACATCGCCCCTGGCCGCGGTATCGCGCACGCTGTCCACCGAATAGGGAATGACCTCGCGGCTGATGCCCTTCATCGTGATCGGCGGCAGCGCGTGGGCCTCGATGATCTCGCGGGCGAGGGCGAAGGTCTCGTAGCTGACGACGATGCCGCCGGGCTCGGCGATCGATTGCAGCCGCGCCGCCAGATTGGCCTCGGCGCCGATGATCGTATAGTCCATCCGGTCGGCGCTGCCGAAATTGCCGACATTGCAGTAGCCGGAATTGATGCCGATCCGCGACTTGAACGGATGCTCGATGCCGGAGGACCGCCATTTGGCATTGAGTTCGAGCAGCCGGCGCTGCATGTGCCAGGCCATCCGCACGCAGGCCTGGGCGTCGGCGCGGTCGCCCTTGGTCTCGGGATCGCCGAAAAAGATCAGCATCGCGTCGCCGATGAACTTGTCGATGGTGCCGCCATACTGATGTGCGATCGCGGACATCTCCGTGAAATATTCGTTGAGCAATTGCGTGATCTGTTCCGGCTGCAGCCGTTCGGTGGTCGCTGTGAAGTTCTGGATGTCGGAGAAGAAGATCGTCAGCTTCTTGCGCTCGGTATGGATGGTGACATCCTTCTGGCCGCTGAAAATGCTCTTGTAGATCTGCGGCGGGATATAGCGCGAGATCTTCAGGGACAGCGCGGCGAGGAAATCGTTGGCCGATTCCAGCTCGCGGTTCATGCTCTGGATTTGCAGGGCCTGACGGCGCTGCGAGATCAGGAAGGAGACGCCGCTGATGGCGGCCAGCGCAAAATAAGCCAGCAGATATTTGAAAGAGAACAGATTGGCGGCGAGCGGCTGCGAGATCGAGACTTCCTGGATGCCTCTGACGTCGCCGACCTTCCAGTCGCGCTTGGGGCTGTCGGGATGGGTGTTGTGGCAACTGACGCAAGCCGCTCCCATGACGATCGGCGCCACCAGCCGCACGTGATCGCGGAAGGCGGAGCTGGTCGCCTCGACGATATTCTTCTGGTTCGGATTTTGGCGCAGGCTTTGCAGCGAGGCGCGCTCGAAATCATCGAGCTGGTGCGGCGCGCGATCCTTGAAGGGAAAATCGGAAACGAAGCGATAGGTGATGTTCTGCTGCTGCTCGCTGATGACCTTGCCGAGCTCGAGCGACAGCGTGGCCGGGATCGGGATCGCGCCGGGGATGGCCTCGTAATTGTGGACGACCTGGGTCGTTCCGGGATGGGCCAGTACGCGGCCGACGACATTCGAGGCGTAATAGGAGCGGACGCTGCTGATGACGGAATTGAGGTCGCTGGCCTGCCGTCGCAGCGCGGCGTCCGACAGGTTTTTCAGGTCAAGCCATACCGCAAGCGGCAGCGCCGCCAACAATAGCGCGATCAGCGCCGCGGTAGCCCAGGGAGAGCCTATCGCTGCGGTCTTGTTGCTTTCCATTATGGCACTCCCGTCCGTTCGGGCCGCTATACGATCGCTCGACCCGACGCTAAAAACGCGGCAGGCGCCTGACTTGACGGCTACTGGAATCGAGCCGGGCTCGCAGCGCGCAATCCGGTCAACGATCTACGCCAAATCTGTCCGGGAATAGGTGGTATATTTCACACGAAACCCGGGATCTTGCGATCCCGGGTTGGTAGAAGCTGCTGTAAACCCGCACCATGCGGCTTTGGGCGTCGAGCGAAAACCCGCCAGACCGTTACTTCGGCTGCGGCACGATGCGGAGATAGGGCTTCGGCGCCTTCCAGCCTTGCGGGTAGATCGTCTTGGCCTCCTCGTCGCTGACGGAGCCGGCGATGATGACGTCATCGCCTTGTTTCCAGTCGGCCGGCGTCGCCACGCGATGCTTGGAGGTCATCTGCAGCGAATCGATCACGCGCAGGATTTCCTGGAAATTCCGGCCCGTCGTCATCGGGTAGACCAGCACCAGCTTGATCTTCTTGTCGGGGCCGATGATGAAGACGTTGCGGACGGTCTGGTTGTCGGCGGCCGTGCGCGTGCTGGCATCGCCGACGGTCGAGGCCGGCAGCATGTCGTAGAGCTTGGAAACCTTCAGGTCGGTGTCACCGATCATCGGATAGTTCGGTGCGGCGCCTTGCGTCTCCTTGATGTCTTCCGACCACCTGGTGTGGTTGTCGACCGGATCGACGCTCAGTCCGATCAGCTTGACGCCGCGCTTGTCGAATTCCGGCTTCAGCCTGGCCAGCGCGCCGAGCTCGGTGGTGCAGACCGGAGTGAAATCCTTGGGATGCGAGAACAACAGGGCCCAGCTGTTACCGATCCAGTCGTGGAACTTGATCTTTCCTTCTGTGGTGTTGGCTTCGAAGTCTGGGGCGACAGCGCCAATCTGGAGTGCCATGTTTTGACCTCATGTTGTTCTAGTTGCAGGGAAATTTCCTTGGATAATATAGCGTCCAAGGGGCCTCCGGTGAGAGGAAAGCCGCAAAAGACGATATGGTTCTCCGGGCGGAGGAACTTCTAGCATTTCCTTTCGATCGGTGCGCTGCGGCGAAAAGATCACATTTATTCTAAATGCCACCGGTTGGCCCCGATATTGCCTCTTCTGGCTCTCAACACCCCGACCCGGCTTGCTATAGCCACGAACCGTGACAGGTGTCACAGCGACCAATCAGCAACCGTTCATCAGCAACCATCTAGAAAAAGAGTCACGAAGCGAGTTCCGAATCCTTAACTACTCGTTTACGCCCGCATGGAATTGCTGGCCTACAGAAGCACTGAACTGAAAAGAGCAACTACCGATGTCCGCCCCGCTTGCTGCCCTTGCCGAACCGATCAGCGCCCTCGATCCCGCCAACATCTCCTGCCACAACACCGCTGCACAGGCGCTTGCCATTGTGCGCGATGGCGTGATCACCGGTGAGGGACCCACCACCAAGGGACGTGTCCATTTTTCCCGCGCGCTCGATGCCGATGACGCCGACTGGTGCGCGCGCATCCTGACCGCGGCCGCTGTCGATCATCTGCCGGTGAGCCGTGCCGAGGTCGAAACGCTGTTCGAGATCGGCGCCGCGGCAACAGAACGCAGCGACGATGGCCGTTTCGAGGACTTGCTGGCGAAAGCGGTTGCGCATCATGCGGCTTCCGCCTCGGGACTTTCGGTGCCGCCGCGCACGCTCGCGCTGTCACCGAAAACCGCGATCGAAAGCTGGGCGCCCAGGCATGCTACCGGCGTCGATAGCGAGGTGCTGGAGTGGATCGCGAGCCACATGCGTGGCAAGCGCGGCAACAATCGCACGCTGATGGCAATGGTCGCCACCATCGTCGGCGTGGCCGCGCTGCCATTCGTTCAATTGCCGAACGTGTTCGATATCGGAATGTAGAGTCCCGGACGTCTGGAGCACGGTAGCATCCGCGCTCTAGATGTTGGTCGCGAGGGAAAACCGCTTCGCGGTTGTCCGGATCATGCTCTGGGCGATGTGGAACGGCGGGGGTTATCTTCCCGCCGTTTTTTCTTTGCCGGCTTGCTCGTCGAGGCCGACGCTGCGGCCGGGGAAGCCGGCGACATCGAAATAGCGCTGTGACAGCACGCGCTGGTATTTGACGACCGTCCGCAGCCTGTTTGCCGCCGGCTTGGACGCGATGGTGGCTGCGGCCGATTTCGGAACGATGCCGCCGGGCAGGGCTTCGGACATGACGCGGCCGATCAGGCCACCTTCTCCGGTCGGACGCAGATTCATCAGTTCGGCAATGGTCATGCCGACATCGGCATTGCTGACCGGCAGCGCATCGACATAGCCGGCCTTGAAGTCCGGTCCGATCGCCGCCATGAAGTTCATGGTGTCGCCCCGGCCGAAGCTGCCATGCATGCCCTGGCCCTGCCGCAACACGGTGTCGGCGACCTCGACCGAGCAATTGGTCGGCTCGTCGCAACCGGTCGCGTAGGAGCGGAAATTGACCACGATCGACGGTGTCGGCGTCACGGCTTTGCCCTTCAGGCCGAGCTGTGACATCTCCAGCGTACCGGGGTAGCGTCCGAACTTGTCGTCGACGAACAGGCCGCTGACGTAATCCTGGTCCAGCAGTGCCTTGACGATG
Source organism: Bradyrhizobium sp. (assembly GCA_035547995.1). Taxonomy (GTDB): domain Bacteria; phylum Pseudomonadota; class Alphaproteobacteria; order Rhizobiales; family Xanthobacteraceae; genus Bradyrhizobium. The sequence goes on from DASZTN010000170.1 coordinate 19,270, forward strand.
CGAGCGGCCAGTTTCTTGTCGCGCTTGGGCAGGTAGATCAAATCCGATCCGCCATTGGTCGCGACCACGACGTCGGGCTTGGCAGGGTCCTTGCCGAGCAGGCCATTGCCGGCCTTGGGGTGGGTGCCATCGGCGACGCGCGCGTTGTTGTCGTTCGGATCGAACAGCGGCAGGTCGAGCGCCTTGGCCAGATCGATGGCGAGGAATCCCATCGGCAGGAAGTCCTTCGGCGTATCGCCATAGCTGACCTTGGCCGAAGGGCTGGTTTTGCTTTCCTTGGAGATGGTCGAGAAACCGTGGTCCGAGGTGACGATGATGTCGGTGGTTGCTGACAGGCCGAGATCATCGAGCGCCTTGCGCAATTCCGCGAGGTTGTCGTCGGCATTCTTGATTCCGGCCATCGAGGTCGGGCCGTTGATGCCGGGAGTGACGGTATTGAGGCTGTCGCCATTATTGTGCTGGCTGCCATCGGGGTCGCGGGACCAGAACACCAGCACGAACGGCTTGTTGCGCGCCTTGAACATCGGCAGCACGACCTTGGCGGCGACGTCGGCGAAATAGGCCTGCTGCGCGACATTGGCCACCGTCGTGCCCGGTGTCTTGGCGTCGCCGATCTTGCCGTTCTCGCCGCGTGAGGGCGCAGCCAGCGGCAGATTGGCCTTGTTCAGCGCATCCTTCATCTCATCGGAGAGCGGCACGCCATTCTTGCTGCCGGTCGAATCGTCGACGACGACCGAATGCAGGCCATTCTCGCCGACCTTGTCGGTGTGATCGAACATCAGGGTAGGGCCGAGCTTGCCGATCGAGGCGGTGCTGTAGCCCTTGGCGCGCGCCATCTTCAGGATGGTTTCTTCATTGAGATAGTCGCCGCCAAAATGCTCGTCGGCGTCGTGCAGCACCGGATCGGATTCGAGGAAGGGGGTAACAGTGCCACCCGCAGCTGCGACCGGATAGCCGGTATAGATGGTGTTGCTGAAGTCGCCGGTATCGCCGAGCAGGTGGCCGGTCGCCATCGCGGAAGCGTTGGCGGTGGTGAAGGTCGGGAACAGCGAATGCGGGTTCTTGAAATTGACCCCCTTGTCGCGCAGCTCGGCCATCGTGGGAGCGGTCTGTGGGGTCACGATCCGCCCGCGCAGGCCATCCGGCACGAACAGGATGACGTTATGCGGCGTGGTGTTTTGCGCCGGCTTCTTGTTTCCCGCCGAGGCAAAGCCGGTGGAGAGCACGGTCAGACCGGCAGATAACAGCACGAGTGAGCGGCGCATTGAATTTCCCCCTGGAGCAGCGAATGAGCGGCCTATCCGCTGCCACTCTGTCTAGATTTGCTGTGCGACAGAATTGTTACAGGGAGTCTCGAGAGGCTCGAAAAGCGCGGGGAAGGCGGGGGCGGACTCCCGCCGTGACGGTCAGCCGAAGGTCTTGTTGGTCGCCCGCAGCCGCTGGGCGAGGACGCGCATCACCTTCAGTGCAAAGTAGGGGGTCTGGCTGACCAGAAACAGAAACTGCTTTTCGGAAACCGGGACGAGCTCGACATCGGATACGGCAATGGCGGTTGCGCTCCGCGCTTCGCTGTCGATCAGCGCCATCTCACCAAAAATGCTGTCGGCAGAAAGTTCGCTGAGGGTCCGATTGCCGATCTGAATGCGCACGTCGCCCTTCTTGATGACGAAGAGCTCATGGGCCTCATCGCCTTCCCGGAAAATGACGCTGCCGGCCTTGAAGAGTTGTGTCTCGACGTCATTACCCGTCAGCACCTCAAAGCCGGTGTCATGCTTCATCGCTGGCCCCCATTTGGCATTATTGTGACATGAGGGGCCATTGGGGACAATATCGGCTGGATTCGGGATAGCCGGCCAGCTTCCGGTGGCACGGCCGGACCTTCCGATTCGTCCTCGATGGGTAGGATTTAGCGGGGCGCCATCCGACATAAACCATTGCCTCCCGGCCGTTTTCCTGTACGACGGAAATGTTATCCCACATCCCCATGCCAGATCGGCAGGGAGGATCCTGCCCCATAGGCTCGCAAGCAAAAATAGCATGTTCAAACGAATTCTGATCGCGAATCGCGGCGAGATCGCCTGCCGGATCATCAAGACCGCCCGCCGGATGGGAATAGAGACCGTAGCCGTCTATTCCGAGGCTGATCGCGACGCGCTCCACGTCGAAATGGCCGATGAGGCCGTCCTGATCGGGCCGCCGCCCGCGGCCGAAAGCTATCTCCTGATCGACAAGATCGTCGAGGCCTGCCGCAAGACCGGCGCTGAAGCCGTGCATCCCGGTTATGGGTTCCTGTCAGAGCGAGAGGCCTTTCCGCGTGCGCTGAGCCAGGCCGGCATCGTCTTCATCGGTCCCAATCCCGACGCGATCGCGGCAATGGGCGACAAGATCGAATCCAAGAAGGCCGCCGCGAAAGCCAAGGTCTCGACCGTGCCGGGCCATCTCGGCGTGATCGACGATGAAAAACACGCGGTGCGGATTGCCGAGGAGATCGGCTATCCCGTGATGATCAAGGCTTCCGCCGGCGGCGGCGGCAAGGGCATGCGGATCGCCTATTCCAAGGCCGAGGTCGCCGAAGGTTTTGGCCTCGCCAAGGCCGAGGCCAAATCGTCCTTCGGTGACGATCGCGTCTTCATCGAGAAGTTCATCGTCGAGCCCCGCCACATCGAGATCCAGGTGCTGGGGGACAAGCACGGTAACGTGATCTATCTCGGCGAGCGCGAATGTTCGATCCAGCGCCGCAATCAGAAAGTGATCGAGGAGGCACCGTCGCCGCTGCTCGACGAGCAGACCCGCCGCAAGATGGGCGAGCAGGCCGTCGCGCTGGCGAAAGCGGTCAAATACGATTCCGCCGGCACGGTCGAGTTCGTCGCAGGGCAGGACAAGAGCTTCTATTTCCTCGAAATGAATACGCGCCTGCAGGTCGAGCATCCCGTGACCGAACTGATCACCGGCATCGATCTGGTCGAGCAGATGATCCGGATTGCGGCCGGCGAGAAGCTCACGCTGGCTCAGAAGGACGTGACTCTGACCGGCTGGGCCGTGGAATCGCGCATCTATGCTGAAGATCCATTCCGCAACTTCCTGCCCTCGATCGGACGGCTGGTGAAATATCGGCCGCCTGAGGAGGCGAGCGTCGATGGCATCACCGTCCGCAACGATACCGGCGTGCAGGAGGGCGGCGAGATTTCGATCTATTACGATCCGATGATCGCCAAGCTCGTGACCCATGGGCCGTCGCGCGCCGCTGCGATCGAGGCGCAATCGCATGCGCTCGATGCGTTCTATGTCGACGGCATCCGCCACAACATCCCGTTCCTGTCGGCGCTGATGAATCATCCGCGCTGGCGCGGCGGCAATCTGTCGACCGGCTTCATCGCCGAGGAATTCCCGGGTGGCTTCACCGCGCACACGCCGGAGGGCGAGGTTGCGCGGCGGCTGGCCGCGGTGGGCGCTGCGATCGACCATGTGCTGGGCGAACGCAAGCGCCAGATTTCCGGCCAGATGAACGGCCGCCTGGTGCAGCGCGAACGCCGCCGTGCCGTATGGCTCGAGCGCAACGAGATCGCGCTTGATGTGGCGCGTGAGGCCGACGGCATCTCGGTCCGTTTCATCGGTGCCGATGGCGCCCCTGGCAGCGCCCATCTCCTGGTCTCGGCCTGGAAGCCGGGCGAACCGGTCTGGGAGGGCACCATCGACAGCCAGTCGGTGGCCGTTCAGGTACGCCCGATCAATAACGGCTTCCGTCTCGCACATCAGGGGTTCGAAATCCCGGTCTATGTGTTCACCGAGACCGAGGCCGAATCGGCCCGGATCATGCCGGTCGTGACCGCGGCCGACAGCGGCAAGAAATTGCTGTGCCCGATGCCCGGCCTCGTGGTCTCGATCGCGGTGACCGAGGGGCAGGAGGTCAAGGCCGGCGAAACGTTGGCTGTGATTGAAGCGATGAAGATGCAGAACGTGCTGCGCGCCGAGCGCGACGGCACGGTCAAGAAGATCTACGCCACGGCCGGCGCGACACTGGCGGTGGATGCGCTGATTCTGGAATTCGCCTGACACGACGCTTAAGAAAGATAGTTGTCATTGCGAGGAGCGAAGCGACGAAGCAATCCAGACTTTGACGCGGTCTTACCTCTGGATTGCTTCGCTTCGCTCGCAATGACGTGGAGGAAAGTGATGACCTTCCGTCAACGTAGAGAGAAATTACGCGCGATCCTGTCCGGATCGTCCTGTATCCATCCGGGGTCGGTCTATGATGCGATCTCGATCCGCATTGCCGAGGATCTCGGCTTCCAGGTCGGCATGTTCGGTGGATCGGTGGCATCGCTGGCCGTGCTCGGCGATCCCGACATCACCCTGATCACGCTGACGGAGCTTTCCGAGCAGATGCGGCGGATGTCACGCGCGGCATCGCTGCCGGTACTGGTCGATGCCGATCACGGCTATGGCAATGCATTGAACGTCCGGCGCACTGTGCAGGAGCTGGAAGCGGCCGGCGCCGCCGGGCTCACGATCGAGGATACCTTGCTGCCGCAGGCTTTTGGCGAAGCGAAGACGCAACTGATCTCGCTCGAAGAAGGCGTCGGCAAGATGAAAGCCGCGCTTGATGGCCGCGGCGATCCTTCGCTGGTGGTTGTCGGCCGTACCGGGGCAGCATCGATCACCTCGATCGAGGATGCGATCCGGCGGGCACAAGCCTATGAGGCTGCGGGCGTCGATGCGCTGTTCTTCACCGGCATCAAGAGCTCCGCGGAACTGGAGGCGATCACCGGCGCGACGGGGCTACCGATCGTGCTCGGCGGCGCGCCGGAAGAGATGAGCGCGCTCGACTATCTTTCGAACCAACGTGTGCGCATTGCGTTGCAAGGTCATGCGCCGTTCGCGGCGGCGACGCAGGCTGTTTATGAAACGCTGAAAGCGCTCCGCGACGGCGCTTCGCCCAAAAGCCTGAGAGGCCTCGCATCCTCGGAGCTGACAGGCCGCGTGACCCGGGAGACCGACATGAAACGGCGTGGTGCCGAATTCCTCGGTTTGAAACGATAGGTCAGGCGCAATGAGCACCGCGATCTATCGCCTCATGATTCGCGGCCGCGTGCAGGGCGTCGGCTACCGTGCCTGGGTCGAGTATCAGGCTGTCGGGCTCGGCCTCGATGGCTGGGTGCGCAACCGCCGCGATGGCAGCGTCGAGGCGTTGTTTGCCGGGGCAGAGGACGCCGTCACCGAAATGATGGCGCTGTGCCGACAGGGGCCCTCTGCGGCGCATGTCGAGGCGGTCGCCGAGGAGCCGGCCCGGTCGGATGATCTGAATTTGAGGCGGGCAGGCGAGGGGTTTTCAGTCCTGCCGACGCTATAGCGTCGAGGCTCTGGATTTGGGGATCATGCGTTCTCTTCAGGCGAGGCGGAATCCACCCCGGCTCAAGTCCCGGACGGAGCCTTCGCTCAAAAAAACTTTCAGCGGGGCAGCTTGGCGATCGCCTGGCTCAATTGGTGGATTTCATAGGGCTTGCGCAGGATCGGGAAGTCGCCGCGCACATTTGCGGCGGCATCGCTGTAGCCGGTGGCGAGCAGCACCGGCAGATCGGGCCGGATTTCCCGCAAGCGCCGGGCGAGCGCGAGGCCGTCCATCTTTCCGGGCATGATGATGTCGGAAAAAACCAGGTCGAAATCGCTCCGCTCGATCTCACGTAGCGCCATCTCGGCGTCCGATACCTTGCGGACGGCATAGCCGAGCTGTTCGAGCAGGCTCATGCTGACCGAAGCGACCTCCGGATTGTCTTCCACCAGCAGCACGGCGCCGCTGCCCTTGGTCTCGCCGATCGATGGCCGGTGAGATATCGGCCTCGACAGGTCTCGTGGCAGCAGGATCGAAATCGTGGTGCCTTTGCCGAGCTCGCTTGCGACCTTGACCGTACCGCCAGCCTGATGGGCGAAGCCGTGAACCTGTGAAAGGCCAAGGCCGGTGCCTTTGCCGACTGGCTTGGTCGTGAAGAACGGATCGAAGATCTTGTTCAGGACGTCCGGCGCAATACCGACGCCGCAGTCCTTGATGCTGATGGCAACGTAGTCGCCGGCGTTGGGCTCATCAGCCAGCGCGCAATTGCGTGCACCGATGGTGATGGTCCCGCCATTCGGCATAGCATCACGGGCATTGATGACGAGATTGACCAAAGCGGTTTCGAACTCGGAAACGTCAACGGTGACCGGCCAGAGATCATGGTCGACGTCGAATGCCAGGACGACCGAACTGCCGACGCCGGTATCCAGCACCTCTCGCACCGCTTCGATCTTCTCGGCCAAGTTGATCGGCTGCGGATTGACGCTCTGCCTGCGCGCGAATGTCAGGAGCTGGCTGGTCAGCGCGGCGCCGCGCCGGGTCGCGGTCTCGATCGCCGATATCGCCCGCTGCAGCCTGGGATCGTCGCCGATGCCCCTTTTCAGGTTGTGCAGGCTGCCGCTGATGATCATCAGCAGGTTGTTGAAATCGTGCGCGACGCCGCCGGTGAGCTGGCCGAGCGCGTCGAGCTTCTGCGATTCGGCGAGCTGCCTCTGCATTTGCTCGAGCTTGAGCTGGGTTTCGCGCCGCTCGGTGATGTCCCGGGTGATCTTGGCAAACCCGATCAGTCTGCCATCCTCATGAAGCGGATCGATGAGGACGCTGGCCCAGAAGAAGGTGCCGTCCTTGCGGACGCGCCAGCCTTCCTCCTCATAACGGCCGTGCTCCCTGGCGATCTTGAGGGCGCGGGCAGGCTTGCCGTTGGCCCGGTCGGTCTCGGTATAGAAGCGGGAAAAGTGCTGGCCGATGATCTCGTCGGGAGAATAGCCCTTGATCCGCTGACCGCCGATGTTCCAGCTCGTGACGATGCCGCTGGGATCCAGCATGTAAAGCGCGTAGTCGGTGACGCCTTCGACGAGAAGCCGGAAATTGCGTTCGCTCTCGAATAAGTCCCTCTGCTGTCGTTCTTTTTGAGCCATCAAACCCTGCCTCGGGCAGCAAAACGTCTACCTGGCCAATTGGTTCCTATGCCCTGGAACTTTTTGGACATTGCGGCCTCCGCGCAGCGCTTTGAGGCGATCTTTCAAGTTGGTCGATCAGGCCATCGCCTCCGCCACGCTCGTGTTGGTCGGGCCGAACACTTCGGTGAAGGCCTGCCGCAATGCGATGTCGACATCGGCCATCGAGGCGAGGCGACCGAGATCGGCGAGGCTGGTGACGCCATAGCGCGGGTCCACGATGCCGCACGGTACGATCGCAGTGAAATGCGAAAGGTCCGGCTCGACGTTGAGCGAGATGCCGTGGAAGGAGACCCAGCGCCGCAGCCGCACGCCGATGGCCGCGATCTTGTCTTCGAAACCGGGTCCTTTGTCAGGGCGGTTCACCCAGACTCCGACGCGGTCTTCGCGCCGTTCACCGCGCACGTTGAAGGCCGCGAGCGTGCGAATGATCCAGGCCTCCAGGCTCGCCACATAGGCCCGCACGTCCGGGCGCCGCCGCTTGAGGTCGAGCATCACATAGGCGACCCGCTGACCGGGACCATGATAGGTGAGCTGGCCGCCGCGCCCACTCGAAAACAGCGGAAAACGAGCCTCCAGCAGGTCGCTGTTATTGCCGCTGGTGCCGGCGGTATAGAGCGGCGGATGCTCCAACAGCCAGACCAGCTCCGGCGCCTCGCCGGCGGCAATCGCCGTAACCCGCGATTCCATGGCGGCAATGGCCTCGGGATAGGGAACCAGCGAGTCGGAGATCCGCCATTCGACCGGATTTTGCGGCGAAGACGGGACAAAATGCGTTAAATCGAGGCTTTGGCGATCATTAACCATCGGCTAACCATAACGTGGTGATCTGGAACCGAGCAACGTAGCATTTGTCAGTCGGTCCGGGTTCCAGTGGCAACAATCGATAAAGTCACCGTCGATCTCATGGTCGTGCTCGGCACTACCACGATGCCGATCCATCAGGTAATGCGTCTGAGCCGCGGCGCCATCATTGAGCTGGATGCCACCGAGGCGGACGAGGTCAAGATCCTCGCCAACAACCTGCCGATCGCAAGCGGCGTGGTCCTGGTGGACCGCAACCGCATCGCGGTCGAGGTCAAGCAGATGCTGCCAAGGTCGCCGGAGGTCCGCTAGGCAGGCAGGTGGCGAGCAGAAGCGGCCGACCGGAGCGGGATTAAGTCAAAACCATCCACCGGCAGGCTTGTCCACCCATTGCCGATTTGTTACATCGCGCCGTCGATCCGGTCGGGCCATCGCCCGGTCCCACAAAGCGCTCGTGGCGGAATTGGTAGACGCGCTGCCTTGAGGTGGCAGTGAGTAACATCGTGGGGGTTCGAGTCCCTCCGAGCGCACCATAAACCCGCCTTTGCCGTTGTAATCCTTAGACTTTTTTACCGATATTGCCCGGGAATGTTACCAGGACGTTCCCACCTGCCGTTCGTGCCTTGTTCGCTGGCTGCTGCGATAGGACATTGTCGAGCGACTGGCTCTGATCGAACGCTACGATCTTGTCCATGCCGCTGACGCCGAGCTTTTCCCGATTCGCCTTGGCGATGTATGCGCGGGCATCTTCGGGTCGGTCCAGCCGAACATCGCCATCATCTGGCTTTCGGTGCAGTCGGCGTAGGCCGCGACCTCGGCGTGAGCCTTGCGTACCCCATGGCAACTCTTCTTCGTCTCGTTGACACCCGCCAGCACTGCATATTTCTTAAACTTCGCCGCTCATGCCTTCTTGGTCATCGGCAGCACGCGGCCGTTCACCATCTTGCCGGTGAATACCTCCGCGCCGATAATCCCGGCCACGCGCGCTACCTGAATGCTCTCCGCGAACTCCGGGTGCACAGGCACCGTGACCGTGCTGTTCTCAACACAGCCAACATCCAGGTTCAGGGCACTACCGTCGGCATCCCGACCGTGCAAGGCCCGGTGGTCGGTGCGCTGACCACGGCCAACAACACTGCCGGCAGCGACACAGCAAATTGCGCAGCCGGCCTGGACCAACAACGACAAGCCGTCGATCATCATGGTCGAAGTGCTGGGCTATGGCGGCGGAGGGTACGAAAACCAACAGCCGCGGGACCAAGATGATAAGCGACGCGGAAATGGCGAGCGAACCGAAAACGAGCCGCGCTGCGATCGCACCGGTATGTTCCGCGTGCTTGGCAACGGGGGATTCACGAACGACTAGATGAGGGATCTGACCGACGACGAAGCAACCATTTGGTTCGAGCGGTCCAAAACCAGCATTAATGCGAGTTGACTGCCAGTCACCGGAAATTGTGTCAGCACTGCTGGAGCGTGCACAGCGCGCTCCAGCATCACGATCCGTCGTTATGAAGCATCTAATATTGGTAGGCAGCGATGCTGCGCTCGATCCTTTGCAATGATCCTTCTTTGGAGGTTGACGTTCGCACGGAAGAGCCAATGACGCCCGTTGAAAATGATCCATCGAACGTTACCCCGGTGTCCACGAGATCCTCGACTTGCAGTTCATTCCGGGCGTGTCAGCATTGGCACACGGTAAACACCATGGGCATCCGCATCGATGATGGCGCAGTGATCGACGGCTCAGGCCTGGAGAACGTCGAGATGCCGGCGATGCGTAACCAGGCGACCATCAGTTCGGTCAAGGGCAACGAACTGGCCAATCCGAACTATCGGGCAGGGTTCCTCAATGGCGCCTCGCGCGCCAACCGGGCCGCGTCGATCTCGGCGCATGTCACCTGTTTGCAAGATTAGCTCGATATAGCGTGCGACCTCGTAGCTAGATTTATGTTTCGGGCTGATATGTCGATCTTCAACGCGATTGTTCGATTTCGCTGGCGCGCCTTCGCGCATTATCTCATGGCTTTGCCTGCGACAGTGTTTCTGCCGTCGGCGCGAAGCCCCGCTCAGACGCTCGACTATCGCAGCCAGGACCAGGCGCCGCCGTCCTGGGGGCAGTTTGCCAAATTGGTGAAATACCGCTTCGAGATCTGGATATCGGCCGACGAGCCGATTGCGAAACGGTTTCGCGCCTATGTGGTCGATCACGCTGGAAAGGAAGACGGACCGCCGCAAACGCTGGTGGTGAAGGCCTGGCTCAATCCCGACGGCACCGTCGAACGCATTTCGTTCCCGCCGCTGCAGGATGCGCAGGCCGACGAAGATCTGCACACCATTCTCAGGAGCGGCAATATCGGCGAAGCGCCGCCGCCGGAAATGCTGCAGCCGTTGAACTTGCGCTTTTCGCTGAACCTTAAGAAATAGCGTCTTCAAGAAGGAACCGTCGTCGGCGTCCCGTTTTGGCATCGGCGTGAGACCAGGATGGCGCGCGCATCAGTTTGCAGGCGCGCCTGTTGAACACGGACGTCGGTCCGCATCCTTAAAAAGCCCGGCTGATCGTGGGCGTGCCGATTCAGCGGCTCGGTTCTGAATTAAGCATGGGCCGGCTGCGAGGCTTGTGAAACCAAAATCACATTTGAATCATGGATTTCTGCTGACGCTTCGATTCCGAAAGTTAGTCGCGACATATACTGCATGGCGTGCCGAATTCCGGAACGCTGTTGTCTTCCGCATCTTCCCTCCGGCCTCGTCCTAATATTCCGCGATGCGGTCAGAAAAATTTGCAGGTTAGGTTTAGGCGGATTGTCTTCCCTAATGAAAGCTTGCGACAGCACCGGTTGAGCCGGGTTGTGCGCTTAACAGGGGTGGGTCGTCGTCTGTGATGAATGGACGTGGGGATAGAGGTCGTCGGCTATTGTCGACGGCGATAGCGTCGTGCTGCCTGAAGGTAGTGTTGCCGTTAGCAACCGGTGTAACTCTGGCGGGTTACGGCGTTGTGCCGGCGCACGCTGCTTCATTTTTTGATGCTGGCTCGAACGCGATTCAATCGGAATCGGACGTGCCCGCTCCCGGTGCATCTGGTGCGGATGCGTCGCGAGCCGCTCTGGCTCAGGCTGATCAAGCGCAAACCAACGCCAAACAAGCCGATACCAAGCAGGCCGACACCAAACAAACCGACAGCAAGCAGGCCGGCAACAAGGCGGCGGGCGACGGCAAGGACAAGGCTGCCGCCGCAGCCCGGCCGAAAGGACCGGTCCAGCATTTCGATATCGACGATTTCGCGGTGCAGGGAGCGGAAACGTTGCCGCAGCTGCAGATCGAAGAAGCGATTTATCCTTTCCTAGGGCCTGACAGGACTGCCGACGATGTCGAGAAGGCGCGGGCTGCGCTCGAGAAAGCCTATCACGATAAGGGTTTTCAGACCGTCAGCGTTTCTGTTCCGCAGCAGGACGTCGTGCACACCAGGGTCGTCGTCCTCAAGGTCGCGGAGCTCAAGATCGGCCGGTTGCGGGTGAAGAATTCCCGCTATTTCGATATCGACAAGATCAAGGACAAGGCGAAGTCGCTGCAGGAAGGCACTGTTCCTAACTTCAACGACGTCACCAAGGATATCGTCGCGCTGAACCAGTGGCCGGATCGCCGCGTGACACCGGCGCTGCGAGCCGGAGTCACGCCGGGTACTGTCGACGTCGATTTGAATGTCGACGATACGGCGCCGGTGCACGGCAGCGTTGAAGTCAACAACCGCCAGTCGCCCGAAACGACGGCCAGCCGCGTTGCTGCCACCGTCCATTACGACAATCTCTGGCAGCGCGGGGATTCCGCCAGCTTCAGCTACCAGGTGGCGCCGGAAAATCCGAAGGACGCCCAGGTCTTTTCCGGCTCCTACCTGGCGCGTCTCGATAATGTCGACTGGCTGAGCCTGCTGTTCTACGGCGTCGATTCCAACAGCAACGTCGCGACCGTCGGCGGTACCAACATCGTCGGCCCGGGCCAGATCGTCGGCGGCCGTGGCGTCATCACGCTGCCGTCGCGCGATAATCTGTTTCATACGCTGTCGGTCGGTCTCGACTACAAGCACTTCGATCAGACCGTATCGCTTGGCTCAGATTCGTTCGCCTCGCCCGTTACCTATTATCCGATCGTCGCCAACTACAGCGCCACGTTCAAGGCCGAGAAGTCGACGACGCAGCTAAGTGCATCGCTCACCTATAATATGCGCCCGGTCAGTAGCCCGGCCGATGAATTCGACGCCAAGCGGTTCGATGCGTCGCCGAGCTTCACGCATTTCAATGTCGACCTGTCGCATACCCAGGAACTGCCCGAAGGGCTCCAGTTCTATGGCCGCGTTCAGGCGCAATTGGCTGACGGGCCGCTGGTGTCGAGCGAGCAGATGAGCGTGGGCGGTATGGACACCGTTCGCGGCTACCTGGAGTCGGAGACGCTTGGCGATAACGGTGTCGCCGGCACGCTCGAGCTCCGCGGCCCGGACATCGGCTCGCTGCTGCAGTCCAAGATGAAGGACGAGACTGGACTCGGTAACCCGCGGTTCACGACGTTCAACGAGTGGCGCTTCTTCGGTTTCGTTGACGCTGGCACGGCGATCACGTTGCAGCCGCTGCCCGATCAGCAGGCTGAGTTTGATCTGTGGAGCTACGGCATCGGAACCAAATTCAAGGTCTTTAACGGCATCAACGGCGTGGTGGATCTCGCGATGCCGATGATCAGTCAGGCATACACACAAGCGCGCGATCCTCGCGTGTCTTTCCGGATTTGGGGTGAATTCTAATGGCCACGACGGGACAAATAGTCAGTCAATCGCATCGATCTTCGGCGTCTCATCGCGCCACGACGATGCGCAGCTTCGGCGCGCGAATGATCGGCATCTGCCTGGCCGGGTTGATCGCGACGTTCGTGCTGATGCCGAAGCCGGCAAAAGCCTGGTGGAATGACGACTGGTCGCTGCGCAAAAAGATCACGATCGATTCAAGTGCGGCCGGTGCCAACATCACCGACCAGATCGGAACCACGCCGATCCTGATCAGGCTGCATGCCGGCAACTTCCGCTTTTCGTCGGCAAAGGAGGATGGCAGCGATCTGCGCTTCATTGCCGGCGACGACAAGACGCCGCTCAAATATCACATCGAGAAGTTCGATCCGCTGCTCGCGGAAGGTTTGATCTGGGTGGCGGTGCCGAACGTGGCGCCAGGCGCCAAGACCGACATCTGGCTCTATTACGGAGACAAGAAGGCCGTATCGGTCGCTGACGCCAAGGGCACCTACGATCCCGATATGCTGGTGGTGTATCACTTCGCCGAACGCGGCACGCCGTCGCTGGATTCTTCGGTTTGGGCGAACAACGCGCAAAGCGTCGGCCAACCCGCAGAAGGCGCAATCATCGGCACCGGACTGCGGCTTGACGGTCGCACCCCGCTGACGCTGCCGGCCTCGCCCTCGTTGGCTCTGGCTGCCAACGGTGCATTCACCTGGTCGGCCTGGATCAAGCCGGGCGCGCTGCAGCCGAATTCGGCCCTTTACAGCCGCCGCGACGGCGACAACGGCCTCGTCATCGGCCTCGATAATGGTGTGCCGTTCGTCGAGGTCACCAATGCCGGTTCGCCGCAACGCAGTGGCGCCGGTGCGCCGGTGGCGGCAGACAGCTGGCATCATCTCGCCGTCGTTGCCAATAATGGCCAGCTGACCTTGTATCTGGACGGTAACCCCTACGCGACGCTGAACGCCGCCCTCCCGGCGTTGAACACGACCGCGCTCGTCGGGGGTGATACCGCCGTAGCCGCGCCTGCGACCCCCGCTGCGGCGACGCCGCCCTCTGCCTCGGATCAGCCGGATGCCTCCTCGGCGCCCGCTGCTGGGGGCGGCGATGCTTCATCTGCCGCAACGCCTGACGCTTCCGCGACTCCGGCGCCTGCTGCAACTCCCGTGCCGTCGGCGGCTCCCGCACCTGCCGCAGCCATGGCCGGATTTGTCGGTGACATCGACGAACTGCAGATCTCCAAGGTTGCCCGCCCAGCCGGCTTCATCAAGATCGCCGCGATCGGTCAGGGATCGAATCAGGCGAAGCTGATCAGCTTCAGCGTCGACGAGCAGACGGCGAGCTGGCTGTCGGGTTACTTCGCGGTGATCCTTAAATCGGTGACGATCGACGGCTGGGTCGTGATCGGTGTGCTGCTGATCATGGCTGCGCTGAGCTGGGTCGTGATGTTCGAGAAGGCGCGTTACCTCAGCGCGCAGACCAAGGGCAACGCCCACTTCATGAAGGGTTTCCGTGAAGTCGCCGCCGACCTCACCGTGCTTGATCATGGTGATGCCGATGAGGTTGCGACCCTCGGCGGCCGCCTCGATTCGCGCAAGCTCAAGATGATGCAATCATCGTCGCTCTACCGCATCTATCACATCGGCGCGAGCGAATTGCGCCATCGCATCAATCGCGCCGAAGGCAAGTCCTTCGCCTTGAGCGCTTCATCGATCGCTGCGATCCGTGCCGCGCTCGATGGAACCGTCGTCAAGGAGATGCAGAAGCTCAACCGCCTGATGGTGATTTTGACCATCGCGATCTCCGGCGGTCCGTTCCTCGGCCTGCTCGGTACGGTCGTCGGTGTCATGATCACCTTCGCGGCGATCGCCGCCAGCGGTGACGTCAATGTCAATGCGATCGCTCCTGGCATCGCCGCGGCGCTGGTTGCGACTGTCGCAGGCCTCGGCGTCGCGATCCCGGCCTTGTTCGGCTACAACTATCTGATCTCGCGCATCAAGGATTTGACCAGCGACATCCAGGTCTTCGTCGACGAGTTCGTGACCAGGATGGCGGAGCTTTATTCCGCCGACCGTCCCGATCCGATCGAACATCGCATTGCCGCGGAGTAACGGCGATGCAGATCCAGTCCGACAGCAAGCCATACGACGATATCAACATCACGCCGATGCTGGACCTCGCCTACGTTCTGCTGGTGATCTTCATCATCATGACGACGGCGACGGTGCAGGGCCAGAAGGTCAACCTGCCCAAGGCGTCGGCGGCTCCGAGTCTCGCCACTCAGACGACAAAGGCGATCACCGTCGCCAATGACGGCAAGATCTTCCTTGATACCGTGCCGGTAACTCTCACCGAGCTCGAGCAGCGCTTGATCCAGCAGAAAGCGCTGACGCCCGAATTCCCGGTGGTGCTGCGCGGCGACGCGAAGGCGCAGTATCAGAGCGTCATGGACGTGCTCGATCTGTTGGGGCGCATTGGTCTCAACCAGGTTGGTCTCGCGACTAAACCTCTGGTCAAGTGACGGGACGCACCATGGACTTTCGGCATTTCACAGATCAGAACCGGGGTGAGAGAGCTTTCGAAGAGCCTTGCCGCTGCGGCTTCGACGGTCGTGACGTGCCGGCGACGCGGGAGGGGCGTTGATCATGAGGCTCACGCTGTCGCCGATTGTCGCTGGCCTTTCCGGCCTTGCGCAGCGCCTGAAGGTCGCAGCGCGAGGCCGGTTGACGCAGATGGACGCCGGAGCCGTGGCTAACCTTCCGGAGCGCAACACCGAGCTTTCTCGCGGGGCGAAAGAGCCCGAGGCGACCGCAGCACTGCTGCCGTTCCCCATTCGCGGGGAAGCGCTGCTGGTCAGGCTTGCGACGCGCCTCAAGGCCGTCGTCGAGAAGGACCAGCTGCGCCGCTCCCCATTCCTGTTCGCCATAACGCACTCGCCGCATGCGCGTCTGTTGATCGACGAGATGGCTCACGCCGAATTTGACGCTGTCAGTCGTGAATACCGCGTCCAGGTCCTGGTCACCCCGGACACAAGAGTTACGGCGGAAACTTCCGATTTCGACGTGATGGTCGATTTCATCGCGCAATACATGCGCGAACGGCTGCTCGAAACCTCCACGCTGGAGGTGGCTTCGTGAACGCTGCAACGCTACAGCCGCAAAATTCGCCGTCGTCGAATTTGCCCGGTCCGACACGGGGAGGAGAGCGCGGTCGGCGCAACGGCAACCGCCGTCCGCTGCTGCGCTACGGCGGGGTGCTCGCAGTGCTCGCGCTGCTGTTTGCGGGAGCCGTCTATTACTTTCTCGGAAGCGATAGTTTGCCCCCGCCGCGTCAGATCCACGAATTGACGATCGTCAACGTGGTGCCGCCACCACCTCCGCCTCCGCCGCCTCAGAAAATGCCCGAACAGAAGATGATCGAGCAGCCAAAGATGGCCGAGCCGGAGATCAAGCAGGAGAAGCCGATCGAGAAGCCGAAGGACGAGCCGGCCAAGGACGCCAAGAACGATCAGCCGCCAGGCCCGTTGTCGCTCGATGCCAAGGCGACCGGTCCGGGCGACCTGTTCGGATTGGGCGGCAAGCCCGGCGGCAGCCCTTATGGCGGCGGCGGAGGCGGCAGCCGGTGGGGATGGTACGCGTCGATCGTGACGGGACAGGTCGAGGCCGCGTTGCGCGCCAACCCTCGAACGAAGAACGCGGTGATGGAGGTGCAGGTCCGGATCTGGGCGGATGCCAGCGGCCGCGTCAGCCGGGTCGTGCTGACCCCGTCGACGGGAGATGCCGAGCTCGACACGATCATCCGCAATCAGGTTGTTGGCGGCCTCGTGCTTCGTGAGCCTCCTCCGAAGGACATGCCGATGCCGATCGTGACCAAAATAACCGAGCGCCGGCCAACTTAATCCCAATTCGAAGAAGAGCGCAGTGAAGCCATGAGATCATCCTCCCCGTTGAAGGCTGCCATGCAGCCGAGCCGAGGCCGGCGTCAATCCGACCTGACGCCTGCGATTCCGGCGCAGCTGAGCGCAAAGGTTGCAAGCTGGCTGCGCGATGATCGCGTTCAAATCGTCTTGTGGGCCGATGCCAGCGGCCGGGTTCGCCGTCTTCAGATCCGGTCCTCGACCGGCGACGCCAAGCTCAATGACCTCATTCGAGACGAGGTAATCGCAAGTTTAGGTCTGGACACGTTGCTTGCCGCTGCTGAGGCGGCCGGCGTGTCCGGTTCTGTCCGTCCGCGGCGTCCCAAGAAGGTGGCCCGCCCTCACCAAACGACTGATGCATGACAATGACTGGGGGATTCATGTTTAGGATAACACACCCGCCTCGGCGCGCGCTGCCGCTTGCCGTGTCGCTGTGCGCGATGCTTGCTGCGGCTCCGGCCTTCGGCCAGGGTGCGTCGGGTCAAGGCGCTTCAGGCCAGGGCGCGTCGGATCAGGGCTCGCTTGATCAGAAGACCGCGGCCAAAAAGGGCGACGGCAAGCCGAAGCTGCGCGACAACAAGCCGGTCTCGTCCAATGCGACGGTTAATTTGGTGAACCTTCTGGTCAAGCAGGGGGTGATCAAGGGGGACCAGGCCGAGGCTCTGATCAAGCAGGCCGAGGACGAGGCCTATGTGTCGCGCCAGGCGGCCAAGGATGCGACGGCCAAGGCGGATGATGCAGCCAAGGCGGCAGCGACCGCCGCCGCAGAGGCCAATCCTCCGGGAACCAAGCACGTCACCTATGTGCCCGAGGTCGTCAAGCGCGAGCTGCGCGAAGAGATCAAGAAGGAAGTGATGGCGAAGGCGGAGAAAGAGAACTGGGCCTCGCCGGGCCTCTATCCGGAATGGGCGCAGCGCATCCATTTCTATGGCGACTTCCGCCTGCGTTATCAGGGCAATTTCTTCCCGGCCGGCAACGACCAGATGGACGCCATCAACTTCAACACGATCAACACCGGATCGCCTTACGACGTCAGTTCGGCCAATACGACGTTTCCGCCGACCTATGATGCGACCCAGAATCGCGAGCAGGTCCGGTTGCGGGCGCGTCTTGGAATGGATGCCGACCTCAGCAATGGTTTTACCGCGGGTTTTCGTATCGCCACCGGCGCGG
The DNA here is from genome assembly GCA_035547995.1 of Bradyrhizobium sp. Lineage (GTDB taxonomy): Bacteria > Pseudomonadota > Alphaproteobacteria > Rhizobiales > Xanthobacteraceae > Bradyrhizobium. Next base: position 36,948 of record DASZTN010000170.1, read on the forward strand.
ATAATTCGCCGGTCTCGACCAATCAGACCCTGGGTGCGGGGAGCGGTGATTTCTCGAAATACGCGGTGTGGCTCGACCGCGGCTACCTGAAATGGGAGACGCCGAATCTGGCATTTTCGACAGGCCGTTTCGACAACCCGTTCTTCTCGCCGACCGATCTCGTCTGGTACAAGGAACTGGCGTTCGACGGCTTCGCGGCGCAGGCCAAATATGAGGTCTCGCCGGGCATCACGCCTTTTGTTGTCGGCGGCGCTTTTCCGATTTTCAACACGGCACTCAACGCCGGTATCAATACCGATCCGTCAGGTACTGGTAATTTGAGCGAGACGCCGAGTCACGACAAATGGCTGTTCGGCGTGCAGGGCGGCGTGATCGCGAAGATCGAGAAGGACATCAACCTCACCGTGGGCGCCGCGTATTACGATTTCACTAATGTGCAGGGGGAAGTGTCGACGCCGTGTCTGGTCACTTCGTCGGCCGACGCCTGCGATACGGACATAACCCGTCCGTTGTTTGCGCAGAAGGGCAACAGCTATCTCCCGCTGCGGACCCTGGTCTACGATATTGTAAACATCAACAGCGCCGGCATTCTCGCCAATCAATATCAGTACTTCGGTCTCGCCAGCCAATTCAGGCCAATCGTCGTCAGTGGCCAGCTCGATTTCGCGGAGTTCAATCCGACCCACATCATTCTCGACGGTGAATATGTCAACAACACCGCCTTCGACCGCGGTTATTTGAACGCATGGGCTGTCAACAACCGCGCGCCCACGTCGGACCCAAATGCCACCGGCATCTTCGATGGCGGCAACCAGGGTTGGCTCGGCCGCGTCACCGTCGGTGACAAGGAGATCAAGCATCTATGGGACTGGAACGTCCACGCCGGCTACAAATATCTGGAGTCGGATGCGACGGTCGACGCCTTCACCGATTCCGATTTCGGTCTCGGCGGCACCAACCTCAAGGGATATTTCCTCGGCGGCAATGTTGGCCTCGGCGAGAACGTCTGGGCCACCTTACGATGGATGAGCGCCAACAATATCTCCGGCGTGCCTTATGCCGTCGACGTGCTGCAGGTTGACCTCAACGCAAGGTTCTAAACACATGCGCAAACGAATTCTGGCTATCGCGCTTCTCGGCCTGGCCCTGTCGATCCCGCTTGCTCTCCTGGTTCCGACGGTGCGGGCGCAGGACTCCGACGCCGACAAGCTCCGTGACGCCTTACGTCAGGCTGTGGCCCAGACGCGGTCGCTGGAAGATCAGCGCACCGCGCTGCAGGCCACCATTGCCAAGGCGCAGCAGGATAACGCCGCGCTCAAGAAGGAGGTCGACGCCGCGCGTGCCGATGCTCGGCAGGTGCACAAGGACTACAATGCGGCGGTCGAAGAGTTCAACAAGCGCCTCGCCGAACGGGACGATACGCTTGAAAAGTGGAAAACGGCCTATGAAGAAGCCGCGACCGTGGCGCGAACCAAGGACGAGGAACGTGCCAAGTTCGAGGGGGAGGCCAACGCCTACAAGGCGAGCACGAAGGGATGCGTAGCCAAAAATAAGGAACTGGTCCACGCCGGACGCGATCTGCTTCATCGTTATCAGAGCGTCACTATTGGCGATACAATAGTGGCTCGTGAACCGGTGTTCGCCTTGCGTCGGGTCGAGCTCCAGAACGAGATCCAGAGCACCGGGGACAAGATCCTCGATCAGAAAGTAGCACCATGAAGATGACAACGACCGCCGTTCCCGCCGTTCGCATCATCCGCACTTTAATTGTGATGTTGGCGGGCATAGGTGTCGCTCATGCGCAGACAGCGCCGCGCGGCGCGAATCCGCCTGCACCGCGAAGGGCGGCTGCGGCGCGTGTGGAGCGCGCGGCAGCAAATGCTCCCGCTGCATCGGAATCCGCCGCCGCCTCCACGGCGGCAGGCAATGTGGTTGCGCGCGTCAACGGCGCCGAACTGACCGCTGAAGATGTTCGCGCCTATCTTTCCGGTCTCGGTGGTCCGCAGCAGGCGGCCATGGTGCAGGACCCGGCCTTGCTCAGCCAGGCGGTGCGACTGTTGCTTGCCAATCGACTGGTGCAGCGGGAAATCGCCGCCAAGAAGTGGGACCAGCAGCCGGCGATTGTCGCGCAGCTCAACCGGGTCCGTGAGAACGCCGAAGTCGAACTTTATCTGCAATCGGTTTCGATGCCGCCGGCGAATTTTCCGAGCGATGACGATTTGCAGAAGGTCTATGACGCGAACCGTGAAGCCTTCCTCGTTCCGCGTCAGTTTCAGCTGCAGCAGATTTTCGTCGCACTGCCGGCCGGCGGAAATGAAGCCGACGCCAAGAAGCATCTTGACGAAATCCAGCGCAAGCTGAAGGCGCCCGGAGCTGACTTTGCGGCCATCGCGCAGAGCGACAATGATGCCAAGGGTGGCGGCAATCTCGGCTGGATCGCCGAGAACCAGATTCGTCCGGAAATCCGCGCTCAAGTTCTCGGTCTTGCCAAGAATGCGGTTTCCGAGCCGATCCGCCTCGACGACGGCTGGCACATCATGAAGCTGATCGATACCAAGGCCTCGTATACGGCAACACTCGCCGATGTGCGTCCGCAGCTCGTGCAGCGGCTGCGCGCCGAAAAGGCAGCAGAGCTGCGTCGGGCCTATATCGCCGAACTCTTGAAGAAAAACCCGCCGGAAGTGAACGAATTGGCGCTTTCCAGCCTCATTGAAAAGCCGAAACAGTAACGCGTTTGGAGTTGTATGATGTCAGATGCCATTTTTACAAAACTTACGATCGACGGTCTCCGCGATACGCTCCAGCAGATCGGCTATCGCGCTGAATCGCTGACCGATCCGATTGCCAACGTGACTTATCTGCGGTCGTCGACCGGGGGTATCGGATTCGATGTCCGCCCGGGAAATTCGGCGGCCGACCAGAGCGGTGCGTTCTCAGATGTCGCGTTGCTTGCGATCCTGCAGGTGCAGGGCGATCTGCCGCTCGAAATCGTCAACCGCTGGAACGTGGGCCGGCGTTTTGCGCGCCTGCAATTCTCCAAGCCCTATCTGGTCTTGAACATGGACATCCTGGTTGCGGGCGGTACCACGCTCTCGAACCTCCGTGCTCAGATCGAAGTGTGGGATCGTCTGCTGCAGGATCTGATCGCCTATCTGCGTGAAGAGCTGCGCACGCTCAACGTGAACCAGCAAGCCGCGCCGGTGTCCGCGACGAGCGAACAGTCATCGCAAGGCCCGCAGGAAATTCAGGCCGCGAAGACGGCGGCGCCCGCTGCGAAGGCCTCGACTGCTACGACTTCGAGTTCCCTGCAATAGGGGATCCGCTCCGGGGCGGACATAGTGTTTTTAAGCAAGGTGAACTTCGGTTCACGGAAAGAAAACGCTGAAAAAAGCCAGGATCCGGTTCTGATTGAGTCAGAGCCGGGCCTTGGATTGTTCTGATGTGATGTGTTTTTCTTCACGCGGACCGCCCCGAACCGGCACGTCAGTGCCGTCATAAATTTGCAATCGGCCAAAGTCAGATAGATATTTGTCACGAGAAGGATATATCAAAACCAGGATATGTCAGGGGTTCAATCCGATCGGTGACATGCGGCCATTCCCAGGCTCTCGGGCGAGCCGGTACAAAGCTTGCGGTCACGCGATGCCAACGTAGCTCGACCGTCATGGTGCAGTACTCAAAAGCTCAACTCTACGGCGGGCGGCCGTTTGACCTTGTGGTTGCGAAGACGGTCGGATATCTGCTTGCGTTCGTCATCGTCATCTCGGCCTGTTTCTACGCTGCCGCGGCCGCACAACAGAATGTCGCGCCCCCTCCTTCCGAACTGGATTTCGATATTCCGTCGCAGCCGCTTGACGCTGCCCTGCAAACCTATGGCAACCAGGCCGGCGTCCAGGTGCTTTATGAAAGCCAGCTGGCGGTCGACCGCCGCTCGACCACGGTGCGTGGCCGGTTTTCCGCCGCGACTGCGCTGAACCTTCTTCTGAGCGGCACCGGTCTGATTGTCCGCGAAGTGCGACCGTCATCCATCACCATCGCCCTGCCATCGCGGCGATTGGATAGTGTCCTGCGACAAAATCTGCAGGAGCCGGCGGATTTGTCGATTGGCGAGCTTCGCGTTCGTGCGCCCGGAAGATCCATCGACACCTCGGGCCTCCGGGACTACAACGCCGCCGTTCAATTGGATATTCAGAAGGCGCTGAAGAAGAACCCCGGGACGCGTTCCGGCAGCTATCGCGCGGTGCTCGACCTCTGGATCAATCCGTCGCAGACCATTCAGCGGACGGCGCTGTTGCAATCGACCGGCGACGCCAACCGGGATGCAGCCATCGCCGCCGCCTTGCAGGGCGTGACCATCAACCGTCAGCCGCCGCCGCACACTCCACAGCCCATTCGCATTGCCGTTGACGTCACGGAAGTGAAATGACGATGAACGGAGACGGGGATCTGGATGTCGGCGGCGACGCCAATGCATGGCCGTCGGGCGAATTGCTGCGTCTGATCTTTGTGCCGTCGATCCTCGTTCTGCTCTTTATCGGTGGTGTCTACTGGTTGCGTCTGCAGGTGGATTCGGCAGGAGGCTCGCCTGAACCGCAAAGCGTCGTCCAGGTCCAGTTGCTGCCCCGCCCGGATCCGATTCCAATACCGGCGAGTGACAACAAGACTGTGACCTCCACAGCGGCCATTGCTCCTGCATCGGTCAATGATCACAATGACGACGCAGCAGTTGCGGATCAGCAAACCTTCGCCGCGCTGCCGTCAGAAGTGTCGGCAGCGAGTCCGCCGTCGCCGAGCACGGGCCGGCTGGCAAGCAGCGATGCACCGCCGGATTTTGCGACCCTCCAGTTTCGTGAAGCGCTGCTTCGACATATTTCGCACTATCAGCGCTATCCGAAGGCGGCCGAGGCCAGGGGACTTCAGGGCACCGTCAAGGCCCGGTTCTCCATGGACCGTAAGGGAAAATTGCTCGGTGTCTGGATCAAGCGCAGTTCAGGCCAGGCCACGCTCGATCAGGCCGCCATCGACACCATCCAAAGAGCCCAGCCGCTTCCTCCGATTCCCCCGGCGCTGCCGGATTCGATCAACGTCGACATTGCGCTCGGCTTTGATCCGCCATGACTTGATCTGCAATGATAAGCTTGCCACACCTTGGGAATTCCGATGTTGTCTTTCCTGCTCGCATCGGCCTTCGTCATAAATTTGTAGTTTGACCTCTTTAACTGTTCACTTGTCCTCAGTGCAGATCCGGGCTGAGGTTGTCACGAGTAGGGGCCGCGGACGTGGCGGATTCAAATCAAGTAAGGCTACGTCAGCAACTTGTCGCCAATTACGACAATCTGATCCGGAATCTGACCCGGCGGCTGGGATCGTCGGAGTTCGCTTACGAGGCCCTCCACGAGACCTTTCTGCGCATCGACAGGGTGCCAGCCACCACCGAAGTGCACAGCCCTGCCGACTACATCTTCCGAACCGCGATCAACATCGCCAAGAACCGCAAGAAGGCTCAGACTTATCGTGTTTCCGCCGCTGAAATCGATGCGCTTATCGATCTCTGTGACGATGCACCCGACCCCGCCAGGGTCGTTGAAGCCCGATCGGATATCGAAGCCTTTGAGCGCGCGATGACCAAGCTGCCTGACCGGGCCTGCCGGGTCATGCGGTTGATGTCGCTCGAGGGCAAAACCATTCAGGAGACCGCCGAATTTCTTGGAGTGAGCGTCCGCACGGTAGCCGCGGATCTACAAATGGCGATGAAGCATTGCGCTGCCAGCCTCGATCGGGCATTGGTCCCACGGCTCGGCGGACCTCGCCCGCGTTCGTGATCGACAATCGATTCTGCTGGCGTGTCGTCCGGCAGGCAGCATCTGTGTTCTCAGACAGACCATATCCTGGGCAACGGGATAACATTGTGCTGGAGCCTGATTCGATCGGAACCGGGTTCTATGTGGAAGTTCACCAGCTCTTTTCATTTTACAGACGGCGCAGGGGCTGAGAATTTCAGTTTCATGACATAGTCAGAAGGTACCAAGTAGAAATTGGCGTGGATGACTGGCGATGTGCCCCAAAAACAGTCGTTGTCATTGCGGAATTTTCTTCATGATCGTCCTTCCTCAGTTGTCTACATTCTAGAACCGCGAAAATGATGCCTCATCGAGTCATGGTCGATCGGGGACTGGACGATTTGAATGATCTGGGTCACGGCTAAGACTGGGATTATCCAGCTTGAGAAGGGAGATGACAGCCCAGGGCCGTCGGCGCCCACCTCTGGAGTTGGGTACGGCGGCCTGTATTTGGAATTGTCCTTATTTCACACGCGTCTTTTGCTGCGGAAAAGGCTCAAGGGCGGGCGGTTGGCGCGGCATATGAGTCGGATCAGTGACCATTCCACCTGAAACGCCTGGAATTAATCCGCTGATCGAGGAGGGCTTCCAATGGATCGCCCGCCTTAAGTCAGGCTTGGCTACGCGAGATGACCTTGACGAACTCACAGCGTGGCGCGCCCAAAGCGAGGCTCACGACGAGGCGTTCAAGACGGCGGCGCGGATCTTCCGGCGGGCCGGCATGGCCGCCGATAATCTGGCTGCGAGGAATGCAGCCATCTATCGTCCGCGGCCGGCGGTCTGGTCGCGCCGCGCTGTCATGGGTGGGACGATCGCCGCCAGTGCCGCTGCAGCCGCCTATCTGGCCGCACGACCGCCGTTCGGCCTTTGGCCGTCGCTGCAGGAATTATCGGCGGATGTCCGAACCGCAACGGGCGAGCAGCGCAAGCTGCAGATCTCGCCTGACGTCGCCTTGCAGCTCAACACCCAGACCAGCATCGCGATGCGGTCCTCTGAAGCGCAGCCGCGCATCGAACTGATTTCCGGCGAAGTGGCCGCGTCGGCGCATGGCGCTTTTGAGATATTGGCGCATGGCGGTGAGGTCAGGGCGACTCAGGCGCGCTTCGATGTCGACGCGCGCGACGGAACGGTCTGCGTCTCCTGCCTCGATGGGGCTGTCGACGTCCAATATGCGGGAAAGTCGACCCGTATCCGGACCGCCGAGCAGCTCACTTATTCGGGCTCAACGCTGGGCCCGCCGGTGGCCTTTGATCCGGAAAGCCTCACGGCCTGGCAATCCGGCCTCTTGATCTTCCACAATCAAACGCTGACCAGTGTCGTTGATGAAATCAACCGCTATCGACCAGGCAAAATCATCGTGGTCAGCGCCGATCTGCGGCGGCGGCTGGTCAACGGACGATTTCAGATCGGCAAGCTCGATGACTTCATCGCCCAGGTCCAAGAGCTGTTCGATGCCAAGGTCACTTCGCTTCCCGGCGGTCTCGTGATCTTGAGCTGATGGCCGCCCTCAAGCCGGACCGGACTTCGCCCGAAGCCGCAATTGTGCGGCGTTCTCCTTGCGTCCACGCTGCATGTTAGGCGGTCGTCAATTGTCTCCTATAAGAGGAGTGTGTTGAAACCACTTCGATAGGGGGCCGTCAGACCACGGATTGGGCACCGTGGCGTCGGAATGGCTATACATGAATTCAATATCCGCAATTCCGTCCGCGGCTCATGCGGTCTTTGCGCGCCGTTGCCTAGCGCGTCTATCCGCAGCCTCGGTGGGACTCATCCTGATGATGTCTTATGGCGTGAATGCGAGTTTCGCCGAGCCGCCGGGAATGGTGACGGTCGCCGAAACCACCGCAGATGCCACCGTATCGTCTGCGAGCGTGTGGCAGCGCGACAACCTGCCGCCGCAGCCGGCGATCGCCCCGGCGCCATCGCACGCCCTCCCTGTGGACGGCCGCGCCTATTATCGCGCGCTTTCGGCAGCCGAAGCCAAGCATAATGGCCTGCCGCCGGAGCTGGCCGATTCAGTGATGGCGGTTGAAAGCGGCTATAATCCAGGTGCAATCGGTGGCGCCGGCGAAATCGGCTTGATGCAGATATTGCCATCGACGGCGCGCATGATGGGGTTCGCCGGTTCACTGTCGGACCTGGCGGTGCCGGAAACCAACATTCATTACGGTGTGGCCTATCTCGCTCAGGCGTGGCGTTTGGCCGGCGGCGATATTTGCACGGCTGTCATGAAATACCGGGCCGGTCACGGCGAGACCCGTTTTTCCTTCCTGTCGGTTGATTACTGTCTCGCGGTCCGGGCCAAGCTCAGGGAGCGGGACTATCCCGTCACCGGCGTTGTGCCTGTTGCCACTTTCGGCGAGCGGGGAGGCGTTGGCGGAGGCGGCTGCGGACGGCGCTGCATCGGTGTCCGGCGCGTTGGCACGGTAGATCTGGCCGCGCTCAATACGCGCCTGTCGGCGCTCGTCATCCAGGTCCGGGCGGGGCATTGATGCCTGCCGACAGGCACATTGTCGGCGGCATGCGGCGCTGACCGGAATGGGTTTGTTGTAGGTCATCGAATGGCGATACGATTGCAGGAGTTGGTCTGGCGATGATGCAGCCCGGCAGATTCTATCGAAGGTTACTTCCACAGCAGCTTTTGGCTGCATCCATTTTGGTGTTCGGCCTGGCCGGAGCTCATGCCCAAGACAACGACGTCACGAAGCTTCCGCCCGTCAATGTTGCGCCCCCGGAGCTTCCGCCCGCGCGGGTTCTGCCATCGTCGCCCGGTTCAGGACCTGCGGCGGCGAACCCGGCGCCTTCAACGCCTTGCAAGGGAAGGGGCAGCGCGGCAGACAAGGGGTTTGATTGCCTCAATCAAAAACTTAAAAATCAGGTCGACCAGGCCAATTCGAACGCGATGACGCCTACCGCACCGCTCGACGCGAAGTCTCCCGACCTCCAACTCGGCATCGTGAACATTCCCGGTGTTCAGCAGCAATATGGCAAAAATTTTGGCGTGTCCGTCATGCCATATCGGCCGCCGCAGATCTTCAGCGCGCCGCTCGGTCGGCACTGACGGAGGAGGCATTGCGAGCGCCAAAAATTTGGACTTGGACCAACACGGTCTAGCGATGCGGCCATTGCGCACGCAGACCCAGCGACATGCGATCGGCTGCGCCGGCTCGCTTAATCGGTCGATGGATATGGCGGCGGATATTCTCAAATCGGAAAGCCTTTGAATCAGTTTGCAATCAGATCCGATCGGTGTTTTCTCTCCTGGTCTGATAATCGATGCTCATACAACTGGGCTTGTACGGATCGCTGGTTCGTCCAATTGTCATATTGCTCCTTTATCTAAAAGTCGCGCCGCGCGATGCTATGTTCGGACCGGCTCTTGGTACAGAGGCTGCCGGGTACAGAGGCAGGGCATAAAGCATCGGATCAAGGCGCGATGTATGCTGGATGTCCCGTATCGCTTTGTTGTTCGCGAGTGTCATGTGGTTCAGTGGGGTGACGGCCTGCATTGATGGCGCTGCTGCCGCGGATGCTGGGGGGAGACCAGGTTCTGCCACCACGATGTTTCGGATTCCCGTGCAGCCGCTTGGCCAAGCACTGGAGGCCTATGCACGGATATCCGGCCGTGAAGTCCTATATGATAGCGCCTTGGCTGACGGTCGCCGATCGAGTTTCGTCAATGGCGCCTACACCTCGGAAGTCGCGCTACAGATTTTGCTCGCGGGCACCGGCTTGTGGGCCGATTTTAAAGACCCCGATTTCTTTGTTGTCGGCTTAAATCCGGTCGAAAGGCCGACTGGCAACGCTCTTACTCGTCGATCCTACGAGCAAAGGCATTACTACGCTATCCTGCAGGCAGGGATTCGGACCGCATTTTGCGGGACCCATGTGTTGCCTGAGAGTAGTCGGATCGCGGCCAGATTGTGGATCGGCCAAGCTGGCGAAGTGTTGCAGGTCAAACCCTTGGATTCAACGGGAATCGAGCAACTCGACCAGCAGGTCGAAGCCGTCTTGCGTCAGGTCAAACTCAGCGCGCCACCGCCGTCTGACTTTGCCCAGCCGGTGACGATTGTCGTGCTGCCGACCAGTCCCGATACCCGACAGGATTGTGACGGCGTAGGCAAACTCCCTGCAGGGGCTCGGCCGTGACCGAAACAAGCCTTCTGATCTTGCGGCAATTGTTTATCGACGGCTATGATGAGCTCAAGGCGAAACTAACCCAGCGGCTTGGATCGGCGGATCTCGCTGGCGATGCCGTCCAGGACACTTGGTTGCGTCTGCATCGAACCGAGCGGGTTGGCCATGTGGGAAGCCCGACCAACTATCTGTTCCGCGTTGCACTGAACGTCGCTCGCGATCGGTTGGTTTCGGAGAAGCGCTACCTAAGTTCTGCGCAAATCGAAAACATGCTTGATTTGCCCGACGAGTCCGCGGATCTGGCGTCCGTTGTCGACGCTCGCTCGGAGTTGCAGTTAGTCGAGAAGTTGATTTCCGAATTGCCGCGCCGTCAGCGGGATATCCTCGTCGCGGCACGCCTGGATGGTTTGTCACGCCAGGAAATCGCCGCACGCATGGGTATTTCGTTGAGCTTGGTCGAAAAGGAATTAAAGCGCGCGCACGAATATTGTCTCGCCCGTCGCCAACAGATGCGAAAATAAGATGCGGTTTGCGGCTCTGAGATCCGTCTTAATGTTGAGGGCGTGCGAATGGGCTGACCTGACTGAGGCGGTCATTTTGACCGAATCCAGTCGAGGGATAAGGCTGTGAGCGACGACGATACGAGCGAGGATCAGTTGAGGAGCGAGGCCGTCGATTGGGTGCAACGGCTGGATTCAGGTCGAGCAACGCCCGGCGATCTCGAAGCATTGAAGCAGTGGTGCGCGCGCAGCCCGGTCCATGAGGCTGCCTTCAGAGAGGCGGGCCAGCTTTGGAAAAACTTTGTTCCGGCGACGCGCAATCTTCGTGCGCGCGGAGAGCTACCGGCGGCGCTCGCGCCGAGGCAACCCGATGTTCAGCCAGTATTTAGCCGGCGCATGGTTCTGAGCGGCGGCCTTGCTGCAGCGTCGGCTGCGGTCGCTTATACCGTCGTCCATCCGCCACTTAACCTCTGGCCGTCGTTCGCGGAATTGACGGCAGACTACCGAACCTCAACCGGGGAGCAGCGTGAACTCGCGCTCTCGAACAATGTGTCTGTGTATCTAAACACGCAGACCAGCGTGGCCTTGGAAGCGTCGGACGAGTCTGTCTATCGCGTCGAGCTGGTTGCAGGCGAGGCATCGTTCGTGTCCCAGCCGCAACAGAAGAGGCAGCTTGCCGTAGTCGCGGCAGATGGCACAACGGTCGCCAGAAATGCCCATTTCGATATTCGTCGTATCGACCGCTCCGTATGTGTCACGTGCATCGACGGTAGTGTCAGCGTCGAGGGGCGCTCCTCGGCCGTAACGCTCGCTTTAGGCCAGCAAGTCAGGTACGACCAAAGCGGGATGGGAAGCGTCGTGCCGGCCGATGTCGAGTTGGTTTCGGCTTGGCGACAGGGCGTGTTGATCTTTCGTTCGACGCCACTTTCGGAAGTGGTCGATGAAATCAACCGATATCGCTCGGGCAAGGTGATCCTGCTGGACCGGAATCTGGCGCAGAAAGCGATTAGCGGCCGCTTTCGGATCGATCACATCGACGACATTCTGTTCCGCCTAAATCAAGCCTTCGGCCTCAACAGCCATCCGCTGCCAGGAGGCATCGTCCTTCTGAGCTGACGCGTTCGGCGGCCAGACAGGCAGTCAAAAAAATTTACGGTTTTGTCTTCGTCGACCAGTCTAAGGGTAAGCGTTCCAGGTGTGCGGGACGCACCCAGACAGGAGCTGCCATGTCGACGACCGAGCCCGCGAACAAGTTCCTGAGGGCGCGTGCGAAAATTCGGCAGACGCCAGATTTGGCGGCGTCGGAAGAGTTCGTCACACGCCGTCGGCGCTGGTGGACAGATCGTTTGGCCCGTCTTGCGGGCGTCAGCGTGGTCACTCTTTTGGCCGTATCACCCTCGGTTCACGCCCGCCCCCTATTCGGTGGTGCCAATGCCTCATCGGCGGTGAATTCGACGATCAACTCGACGATCTCATCGGCGCAGCAGGCGGCTGCCGCAGCGCAGTCGATGAACTCTCTGTCGCGCGCAACGCAGGCGGTCATGAGCATGCAGGCCCTGCAAAACGCCGCCCACACCGCGGCGCAGAGTGCACCGGGCACCGTGCCCAACGGTCTTGCGCCCGGCGGGCTGCAGGTCGCGCCCGGCGTCGGAACCGATCCGAGCTTGTGGCAGAACGCCAGCCTGCCGACGCAGTCGACCAGCGGCGGCCAGACCACCGTCACGATCCAGCAAACCGCACCGCAGGCGATACTCAACTGGCAGACTTTTAACGTCGGCACGAACACCAACGTGTATTTCAATCAGTCCGCCGGCAATTCCTCTGGTGGCAACAATTGGGTCGCGCTCAACCGAGTGCTCGATCCTTCGGATAGTCCGAGCCAGATTCTGGGACAGATCAAGGCCGAAGGCAGCGTCTATCTGATCAACCAGAACGGCATCATTTTCGGTGGCTCCAGCCAGGTCAATGTCGGCTCGCTGATCGCCTCGACGCTGGGCATCACTGACAGCCAGTTCCTTGCCGGCATCGTCAATCAGCAGACCTACACTTTCAACGGCAGTTCCGCCACGATCAATGCGCCTTCGTTCAGCAGCGCCAACAACAGCACGACGATCGGGCTGCAGACGCCCGGCGATGTCGTCGTCGATGCCGGCGCCGTCATCCAGACCACAGCACCGTCTTCCGTCACGACGGGGGGCGGCTACGTCTATATGTTCGGCGCCAATGTCGTGAACAATGGCACCATCATCACGCCGGACGGGCAGACCGTGCTCGCGGCAGCGGGGCTGCCGACCACCGTGATACTTCCGGTCGGCTCGACCGGAATACCCGGCAGCACGCTGACATTGAACAGCCCGCGGACAGCCCCTGAAGCCTACACGCTGCCCAGCGACGTCTATCTCACCGCCAGCAGCGACCCCAATATCCGCGGCGTCACCGTGCTGATGGACAATGGCGGCACGGCGACCAATAGCGGGCTGATCCTGGCGCCGACCGGCAACATCACCATGACCGGGATGAATGTGCAGCAGTCGGGCGTATTGGCGGCGACCACCTCGGTGGGCGAGGCCGGCTCGATCACGCTGTTCGCCGGCAGTGGTGGGGCGCAATATGCCGGTACTGCCATCAACAATGCCGGGCTGGTCATCCAGGCCACCGCCACGGCAGGAACCTACGCTGTTTACGCCGCCCAGACCGGCACGGTTACCCTGACGAATGGAAGCGTCACGACCGTGTTGCCGGAGGAAGACGGCCAGACCGCGATGGACACCCAGTCCCAGCCGCAGTCGGTCGTCTCGATCGAGGGGCAGAACGTCAACCTTCTCGGCGGATCGCTGGTCTATGCCCCTTCCGGCCAGGTGTCGCTGGAGGCTTCCGCCAGCGGCCAGTCGCTGTACGGCTACGACCATCCCGGCACCGTCAACATCCTCAACGTGCCGGATGCCTCCCGGGTCTGGGTGGACGACGGGGCGGTGGTCGATGTCTCAGGACTACAGGACGTTCCGGTCCCGGCGGCCGATGATGCCGTCGATGTCGACGTTCGCGATAACGAACTGCGCGATTCGCCGCTGCAGCGTGGCGGCGTTCTCGAAAGCCAGGATGTCTGGGTCAACCTCAACGACCTCGATGTCGTGGTGCCAGGCCAACAGGTCTATACCGAGGGTGGGCTGATCGAACTGTCCGGCTGGCTCGGTTTGATCGAGCGGCCGATCGACCAGCGCCTCACCACCGGCGGATCGGTGACGCTGTTCTCGACCGGCGATGCCATCCTGCGGCCCGGCTCGATCGTCAATATTGCCGGCGGCTCGCTCGAACATCAGGCCGGCTATGTCCCCACCACCTGGCTGGTCGGGGCGGACGGCCATGTCTACAACATCAATACCGCACCGGCCGATCTCCCCTATGTCTCCGTCGGCGTCAATTTCACAATCGATCACTCGCACTGGGGCGTCACCGACATCTGGGCCAATCCGTTTTTTCCGGCGCTGATGTATCAGGGCGCCTATCTTGAGGGTGAGTCGGCGGGCAGCCTCAACATCGTGGCGGACCGCTCCGAGGTCGATGCCCAGGTCTATGCCACGGCAGTCAACGGCCCCTACCAGCGCAGCGCTGGCAGCTTGCCGGCTTCGGGGTCCCTGAACATAGGTGAGACCGTCGGCGGGAACCTGTTCGATCCGACTGCCGTGGTGATCGGGCCCTCTGACCCGGTCCTCGACCTTGCCGACGATACCTCGCCGTTGCCGGCCGAATGGCAGCAGACCGTCTTCTTGTCGGCACCGTTGCTCGACAGCGCCGGTTACGGCAGCATCACGATCACGGCCGGCAATGGCGCCACCGATCCGGTCACCGGCGTCGCCTCGCCGGGGATCAGTGTCACCGGCGGCGCCGCGCTCCAGGTGGCGGCGGGCGGCTCGATCACCCTGAACACGACGGGCGGCATCAATGTCGATGGTGCGCTTGTCGCCCATGCCGGCTCGATCACCCTCAATACCACGTTGGGGACCAAGGCACTGACCGCGGCCACGCCGCTGCACGATATCGTGCTCGATCCGGGCAGCCTGATCGACACTTCCGGGCTGTGGGTCAACGACTTCACCGCAAGGGACGAGACCACGCCGACGCTCTATAATGGCGGCAATGTCACGCTGCAGGCCTATGACAATGTCTGGATCGACAGCGGCGCGGTGATCGACGCCTCGAGCGGCGGCTGGCTGCAGAGCAACGGCCAATTCAAGACCAGCAGCAACGGCCTGCCGGTCGGCACCGGCGGCAACATCACGCTGGTCAGCGATTACGACGCGCTGACAGCCCAGGGCTCGTCGACCGTCGCCCAGACCTATCCGGACGCGGTGCATCTCGACGGCACGCTGGAGTCTTATGGTTTCACCGCCGGCGGCCAGCTCAGCCTCACCACGGCCGATATCCAGATCGGCGGCAGCGCCATCATCCCTGTGACCCAGATCGGCGGCACCACATTTGATCCCAGCCAGGTGCTGTGGCTTGATCCGAGCTTCTTTGCCAGCGGCGGCTTCAGCCAATATGCGCTCTACAGCTACCAGAGCACGCTGATCGCGGCCGGCACCGATATCGAGCTGCACGCGATCAATTTCGTGCCGAGCGCGGCGATGCACTTCGCGCCGACCGGCACCGATATTGCCAGCATCGCCGTGGTCGGCACGCCGCCGGCCTATCAGCGGCCGGGACCAGTCAACCTGATCCTGAGCGCGACCGATGCCTTCAACGGCAATCTGGTGATGCAGCCCGGCGCCATCATCAATGCCAATCCGCTGGCGACGGTGGCGCTCCATGCCCGCCATCAGCTCACCATCGATGGCACGATCGACGCGCCGGCGGGCACCATCGATCTGGATCTCACCGGTTCGGTGGGACCGGCTGGACCGCCCGGTACGGGGGTAGTCTTTGATGCCCCCTATTACGATCCGACCCAGACCTTGTGGATCGGCGCCGATGCCCAGCTGCTCGCACCGGGCCTCGTCGAGAACGTCCTGAATGCCCAGTTCATCCCTACCGCGATCACGCTCGACGGCGGCAGCGTCAACATCGACCAGGACCAGCCGCCGGTCTCCTACTATCCCTATGTCGAGGATAAGCCCACGATCGATCAGCCGCTCGGCGCGGTGGTCGCCCAGGCGGGGGCCGTGATCGATGTCGCCGGCGCCAGCGGCACCGTTTTGATCGCAGGCACAAGTGGTCTGCACGGGACACTGACCCCGGAGACCATCGGCACCAATGGCGGCACCGTCGCGGTCACGGCCGCGATGGGCCTGATGCTCGATGCGACGATGATGGCCAAGGGCGGCAGCGCCGATGCGGCCGGCGGCACGCTATCGATCGACCAGGATGTCGGCGCCTACACCGCGAGCACCGGCAATTCCACCTTCGTGCAGCCGGTGTATCTGCTGGACGTCAGCCAGACCGACCCCATGATGTCCGCCGGGCTCCAGCTCGGGCAGGCAGTCCCCGCCGCGGATGCGGGTGAGATGTTCATCGGCGCCGACCAGATCATGAGAAGCGGCTTCGGCTCGGCCTCGCTCGGCGCGATCGATGCCATCGTCTTCAACGGCACGGTCAGCCTCAGCCTGCCGAACAGCCTGACCATCAATGCCGCCAACGTCGCTGACGGCACCGTCGTGCCCTTGGCGCAAGGCACCGGACCGGCCATCAATGATGGCACCGTCATCGCGCCGGCTGCCGGCGCCACCGTCACCCTGGCCGCGCCCTATGTCGATATCGGTGCCGGTCAGCGGAGCACGACCGATTATTACGTCTCCTTCGGCGGAGGCCTGACCCAGGCCACGCCGCCCAGCGCCGGGGCCACCGCTGCGAGCGGCACCGCGGAGCTCGACATCGACGCCGACCTGATCGACATCGAGGGCCTGCTGCGCAGCGGAGCGACCTACAGCTACACCTATGCCGGCAGCACGACAACGACGAACCAGGTCTCTCTGCCTGGCTTTCAGTCGATGTCATTCAACAGCAGCGGTGACATCCGCGCGGTGCCGAGCTCGGTGGGGAGCAGCTTGCTGGCGACGCAGGGCAATTTGAACTTCACGGCGACCGAGATCTATCCGGTCACCAGCGCTCCGGTGGCCAATGCCAACCCGACCGATACGAGCAGCCTGTTTGTCATCCAGGCGACCGGCGCCAACAGCGTGATCAATTTCGCCAGCAATGGCGAGATGCCCTATGTGCCGCTCTCGGCGGGCGGCGATCTGCAGATCGTCGCGCCAACGATCAACCAGGGCGGCGTGCTGCTCGCGCCCATGGGCCAGATCACTTTCGGCAATTCGAGCACGAGCGGCACCCAGGCCATCAACATCAATCTGCTGCCGGGCAGCATCACCTCGGTCTCGGCGGACGGCACGATCATCCCCTATGGCTCTCCCGATGGCGATGCGGCCTGGACCTACGGCGCCGGCGGCACCTACACGCTGACGGCGCCGCCGGCGAAGTCGATTTCCTTCTACGGCCAGAACGTGACCGTCTCGGGCGCCAGTGGCAGCAGCCCGGCCGCGGTGATCGACGAGTCCGGTGGTGGCGATCTCTCCGGCGCGCAGTTCGTCAGTGGCTCGGGCGGCTCGATCGATACGCTCGACGGTACCAACACCTTCGCCATCCTGCCGAGCCTCGGCAATCATTATGCGCCGCGCGATCCCGATATGTGGAGCAGCAATCCGACCTCGAGCTCGGCGCCGCCGGTCAATCTCCAGGTCGGCGACCAGGTCTATCTCACGGGGATTCCCGGCCTGCCGGCGGGATATTACACCTTGCTGCCGGGCCATTACGCGCTCCTGCCGGGCGCCTACAAGCTGACGGTCGATGTCGGACAGGTCATGGGCACCGGCGTCACCAATGCCGAGTTGCCGGACGGCTCCTATCAGGTCCTGGGCTATCAGTCGGTCGCCAACACGACGATCCAGAACGCACTGCCCTCGCTCTTTACCGTGACGCCGGGAAACGTGGTGCGCAACGAGTCGCAATATAACGAGAGCACGGTCAGCCAGTTCTTCGCCGCCCAGGCTACGACCAACAACACGGCAGCGCCCTATCTGCCGCAGGACGCCGGCCGGCTCCTGATCGACATCACCAGCACCGCCGGCTCGCTCACCTTCGAGGGGCTCGACAATTTCTCGACGCCGCCGGACGGCCGCGGCGGCCAGGCCGATATCGTCGCGTCCAATCTCGACATCCTCGGCCCCGGCGATGTCGCGCCGGCCGGCTATGTCGGCATCCAGGCGAGCCAGCTTGACAACATCGACGCGCAGAGCCTGTTGATCGGCGGCACCCGCAGCCTCAGCGGCAATACGCTCACCATCACGCCGGTGTCGCAAAACGTCACCGTCGATCAGGGTGCAGTGCTGACCGGGCCCGAGATCATGCTGACGGCGAAGACTGACGTCACCATCGCATCCGGTGCACAGATTGACACCACCGGCTATGGCGCGATCCCGAACCAATTCCCGAGCGATCCGACCACCGGCCAGAATCTCGGCACGATCGCCGTCAGCGGCAGTTCGAGCGCGCTGGTCATTGCCTCCAATGCGATCGTGCTGCCGGTGACGCAAACCACCGGTACCAGCACCCTCACCATCGATGCCGGCGCGGATCTCTTTGCCGCCGACACGCTGTTCCTCGGCGCCAATACCATCAACTTCGATCCCACCGCGCGCTTTGCGGGCGAGACCGTCACGGTTCAGACCCCCATCATCAATCTCGGCACCGGCGCTACCAGCGGCCTTACCTTGACCGATGCGCTGCTGGCGGCGCTGTCGCAAGGCGATCCCGGCCGTGGCCTGCCGGCCACCACCGATCTGGTGCTCAACGCGACGCAGGCGTTCAATGTCTATGGCTCCGCCGATCTCGGCGAAGTCGATGCCGCCACCGGACAGCCGGTGCTCGGCATGCTGACCCTGAGTACACCGGCTATCAACGGCTTCGGCGGTTCGAGCGACAGCGTCACCATCACCGCGGGCAATGTCACGCTCGACGGGACTTGCATTGCGGCGACCTGCAGCGGCAGCGGCACGGGGCAGGGGACGTTCACCATCGATGCGGCGCAGATCACGCTTGGCGGCGGCGGCACCTTGCCGTTCAACGGCTTCAACACCGTCACGCTCGCGGCAACCGGCGAAGTGGTTGGCGGCGCGAGCTTCGTCACCGGATCTTCTTCGCGGACCGTCAATAACGAGATCTATGCGCCCGGACAGGTGATTCCGGGCGTCTTCAGCGTGACCGGCAATCTCGTGATTGCAGCGCCGCTGATCACCGGGCAACCCGGCGCCATCACCCAGCTCTCCGCAACCGATGCGATCACCTTTGCACCATCGGCCATCACCACGCCGGCGATCCCGGTGGCGTCCGACGGTGCAACCCTCACTGTCACCGCCCAGACCATCACCCAGGACACCGACATTTCGCTGCCTTCGGGCGTGATCTCCTTCACCGCGCCGAATGGCATCACGCTCGGCGCCGGCTCCTATACCGGTGTCGCCGGCGCGGTGACGCCGTTCTTCGATGTGGTGCAGATCGCGCCTGCCGGCACCATCACCCTGCAGACCGAGAACGGCAATGTCGACATCGCCGCCGGCGCCACCGTCGATGTCAGCGGCGGCTCCCTCGCTTCTTATATCAGTGCCACCACTCCGTCCTATGTCGACATGGTCGATTCCGATGCGGGCGGCGATGGCGGCACGCTGAACATCATCGCACCGGGCGGCACGGCGACCATCGCCGGCAATCTCCTGGGCGGTGCCGTCGCGGGCTATACCGGCGGCAAGGCAATCCTTAATCTCGGAAGCGGCGACGCCGCCGCCTTGCTTTCCAGCATCGCCGGCTTCAGCGGCGAGCAGTCGCTGACTTTGGCGAGCCTGGCGAACGGCGCGACCACGGTCACAATCGGCAATGTGACGACGCAGGACTTCGAGCTCTCGATCGCAACCGGCAATATCGATGTCGTGGGAACCATCAACGCGAGTGGCGCGAATGGCGGCACGATCAGCCTCAATGCCGGCAACAACCTCACCCTCGAGAGCACGGCCGTGCTCGACGCCGAGGCGACGAGCCCGACAGGCTCGGTCGGCAATGTCTACCTCGGCATCGCCGGCAACAGCACCGGCAACATCACGCTCGCCAACGGCGCGACGATCAATGTCTTTGCGGCTTACCCGGCTGGTACCTCGTCAACCGCCGCCACCATCGGAACAGGCGATCAGACCTTCGTCACTCAGCCGAACGCCGGTTACCTGTACGGCGAACCCGTCACCGTCACCGACGCCAATGATCCGGCCGGCAGCATGACCGGCACCATCACATCCTACGATGCGTCGAGTGGGACGCTGACCGTCGACGTGACCGCCACCAGCGCGAATTCGGCGGGAGTCCAGGGTGATAGTTGGAACATCAGCTCCATACGCCCCGGCGGCCAGGTCTGGCTAAGCGCGCCGCGCGACGGCGACACCGGCATCCACATCACCAATAGCGGTCTCACGGTTATCGGCGCCAGCAGCCTGAACGTCGAAGGCGTCGCGGTCTATGACATCAGCAGTGCTCCCTATGTCGATCAGTGGCTGACCACAAGCAGCGCTCCGGTGATCGATGCAACGAATTACATGAACAACGCTGCGGCCATCGAGCAGAGCCTCGGCGGCCTCGCCAGCATCCCGGGCTTCCAGCTCCTGCCGGGCATCGAGCTCGACAGCAGCGGCAATATCACGCTGCTGTCGAGCCCCTCGAACAGCAACAGCAATCCTTCCGTCCCGGTCGATGGCGACAGCGCCAATAGCGTCGTCAGTCCCTACATCTACAGCGATGGCATCGACCTCGGCGGGCTGCGCTTCGACGGTGCACCCGGCGTTCTCACCCTGCGCGCCGCCGGCAATCTCGTCATCAATGGCAGCCTCAGCGACGGATTCTCAGCGCCGGTAACCTCACCGGACGGCCCGATCTTCGCGGTGTCGCCGCTTGCCGGCGGCCCATCCTGGAGCCTCAATCTGATCGCCGGCGCCAATCTTGCTGCCGCCGATCCGTTGGCCCTCATACCCAGCTTCACCATTCCCACCTTCGGCACTTCCACGACAGCAACGATCGATCCGTCGGGCTCGATCATCTTCAACGAACCCTATCTCAAGGATCAGAACGGCTGGTTCCTCCCCGGCGTCCTCCGCACCGGCACCGGCAATCTTTCGCTTGCCGCCGCGGGCAATATCGATATCGAGACGCCTTTCGGCATCTACACCGCCGGTGAGCCGTCCGTGGATCCCACCGGGTTCACCGACCCGACGCGGACCTACGTCTTCTCGGACACAACCTTTGAATTTGATAGCTATTTGGGCTGCAACACCGATAATTTTTTCTCGTGCGACAGCTTCGATACGACCTATCCGGCCGCTCTCTACCCCAGCTACCCAGTTAACGGCGGCAACCTGTCGGTCACCGTCGAAGGCAGTGTGATAGGCGAGAAGACCACCGGCGTCTTTAACTCCGCTAACGCCGGTACGAATTACACCGCGACCGAGCCTTTCGCGTACTGGCTGTGGACGGAGCCCTATGCGGCATCGCCCACCTGGTTCATCAATTTCGGGACGTTCTACCAGACAGGGCCGACGACGCAGGCCCAGGCCGATTGCTGTGGCGACATGTATCCGACCGTCGCCGCTTTCCTGGGGCTTGGCGCCTTGGGCGGCGGTAATGTCAACGTCAATGTCGGCGGCGACATGACCAATGTCGACGTTGCCCTGCCGACGACGGGCCGGGTCAACGGCGCAGGCAATCTGGTGACGACCGGCGGCGGCAATCTCGCCCTGAATGTCGGTAACTCCCTCGACAACTCCAATCTCTATGTCGGACAGGGCGCAGCCAACATCTCGGCGGGGGACATGGGACTTACCCAGAACCCAACCGGGATTCCGCCGGTCGGGACCGCGCAGCGCGTCCAGCTCTTGATCGGCGACGCGGACTTCACCGTGGATGCGATGCGCACCGCCAATATTCTCATCGGCGATGCCACAGACGCCGAAACTGGCCTGGATCCGCTCTCTAACAGCATTGGCACCGGCAGTGGCCACTACATGCCGCCCGGCCTGGAAGGTTACGTAGCCTTTTGGCCCGGAGCAACGAATCCAGGCCAATTTGCGCTTTTCGCCACCATGTCGGCGGAAAGCGCACTCGATATCACCTCCGATGGCGGCAATATCACGATGAACGGCGAATTCGCGCCGCCGGTCCTCAATATCACTGCAGCCAGCGGTTCGATCAGCTCGGAGTCAGGCGGATACCTCGCCCAAATTGGCGGATATCTTATCAGCATACCGTCGCAGAGTGCTGAGCTGAACCTGCTGGCCGGGCAGAACATCACGGATTTCGGCGTCAGCATGACGGCTGCCAATTTCAGCGGTCAGATCGCAACCACTTCCGACGGCCCAACCGGCTACAGCTATGAGGGGTCGATCTTCGATCCAGGCGTCGTGCCGGCGTTCAACCCTCTCTACCCGTCGATCATCATCGGGCAGCCGTCCGATCTCATCCTCTTCGATGACCCGCATACGGTTCATGTCTACGCAGTCGACGGCAGTCTGACGAATGTCATCGTCGGCACCGCGGAGCGCGCCTCGATCCGGGCCGGGCTCGACATCGTGAAGCCGCTCTTCGACATTGAGAACACGGCAGCCAGCGATGTCTCGCTCGTCGAGGCCGGACGTGACATCACCAGCTGTCTGCCCTGCACCAGCCAGACCACGGACGCCTTCAATATCCGCGTCGAGGGACCGGGTACGCTGGAAGTCGAGGCTGGACGCAACATCCTCGTTCAGACGGGAGAATTCAATACACAGGGCATCGGCATCGAAAGCGTCGGCAATGCCGACAATCCGATCAACCTGCCGGCTACCGGCGCCACGATCGATACCTCGGTCGGCATCGGCAAGAACGGCCCGGACATTGCGGATTTCATCACCGCCTATATCGATCCGGCGACGGATGGCGCGGTGGCGCAGACTTACACCGGACAGCTCGTGAGCTATATGGATCAGCTCGAAGGCGCGAGTTTGAGCCCCGGCCAGGCGCTCGCTGATTTCCGCAAGCTGTCGCCCGCACAGCAGATGCCGTTCATCGACCAGGTCTATTTCGAGGAGATCAATGCCGGCGGCGAAAGCTATGCCAATACCGGGGTAGGCTACGACCGCAGCTACCAGGCGATCGAGACGCTGTTCCCTGGCAGCGTGATCGGCGGCACGACGACGGCCTATAGCGGCAGCCTGTCGCTCTACCAGAATGCCCGCATCCGCACCGAGCAGGGCGGCGACATCAATGTCCTGGCGCCCGGTGGTAGCGTTACGCTGGGCCTTGAGAACCAGACACCGAACCTCGCCGGACAGACCGATACGGCGCGGCCGGGCCTGCTCACGCTGGAGGGCGGCGACATCAACATTTTCAGCGATCAGAGCGTCGTGGTCGCCCAATCGCGCATCTTCACCGAGCTCGGTGGCGATATCGACATCTGGTCGACCAATGGCGACATCAATGCCGGCAAGGGCAAGCAGACTTCGATCGTCACCAGCCCGCCGAACATCCTCTACGACAAATACGGCAACGTCACCAAGACGCCGGATACCCCGCAGACCGGCGCCGGCATCGCCACTCTGATCGGCGTTCCTGGCGTGCCGCCCGGCAACGTCAATCTGTTCGCCCCGCACGGCACGGTCGATGCGGGCGAGGCCGGC
>DASZTN010000171.1:0-35000 GCA_035547995.1 Bradyrhizobium sp.
ACCTATGGCGCTGCCTTGTGGGGGCCGACAGTGCTTTCGCAGCTTCTCAAGATCACGCCGCACGAGGCCGCGCATTATTTCATCTATGCGAGCCTGGCCTCGATCCTCGGGCGCGTGCTGTTTTCGGTGCTGCCGCTTTATATCGGGCGTCGCGGCGCGGCGATCGTCGGAACTTTCATGTCCGCTGTGGTGATGCTGGCGATCTACGCCTTCTATCGCGAATTCATCGCCGGCTGGTCGGTATTCGCGCTATTGGTGACGTCGGGCGCGGCGTTTTACAGCGGCCTGTTTTCGAACATTTCGCCCTACGTCAACGAAGTGTTCCCGGTCTCGCTCGGCGGGCGTGCGGTTGGACTGGCGCAGGCCTCCAATGGCGTCGGCAAGATCCTCGGACCGATTTGCCTTGCCCTGATCGCGGGCAGCAATGACGTGGTCTCGCCGAAAGCGACCGCGAATGCGGTGGCGCCGGCCTTCCTGTTCCTGGCGATCTGCGAAGTCGCGGCGCTGGCCGCGATCGTGGCGTTCCGCCGCGAGACACACGGCAAGCCGATGGACCTTGGCTAATTCATCGATGGCAGACAACAAGCAAGACGACAAAGGACAAGCGATGCTCGACGTCCCCGTTCTCATTTCCGGCGGCGGTCCGGTTGGCCTCACCGCTTCGCTTCTGCTCTCGCAGCACGGCGTGCGCTCGCTGCTGGTCGAGCGTCATCCGGGCACGGCGCTGACGCCGAAGGCGCGCGGCATCAATGCGCGCACGATGGAGGTCTTCCGGCAATGCGGCATCGACACCGCGGTCAGGGAGGCTGGACTGGCCGAAGGAGGGACCGGGCTGATCGTCTGGAGCGAAACCCTTGTCGGCAAAGAGATCGAGCGCCGGGTGCCTGGTCGCGCGACCGCCAAGAACATGGCGGCAACCCCGGTGAAGAATTGCCTCTGTGCCCAGGATGATCTCGAGCCGGTCATTCGCCGGTTCGCGGAAGCGGCCGGACCGGGCGAGCTGCGCTTCAACACCGAGATGGCCTCGTTCAGCCAGCGCCCCGGCGCGGTTACCGGGACATTGATCGATCGCGTGAGCGGCGAGGAGACGCCTTTCACCGCGCGTTATCTGATCGCCGCCGAAGGCGCACAAAGCCGGGTGCGCCGCGCGCTCGATGTGAAAATGATCGGCGAAGAGAATGTCTATGACAGCGTCAACATCCTGTTTCACGCCGAGCTGACCCAATGGGTCCAGCACCGGCCGGCCGCGCTTTATTTCGTCGAGCAGCCGGACCTTCGCGCAACTTTCCTGACCATCAACGGCAGAGACCGCTGGGGCTTTCTGCTTCATAGCCCGACCAAATTCGGCTGGAAGCCGGAGGATTTCACGCCGGAGTTCTGCGCCGAACTGATCCGCAAGGCGGTCGGCGTTGCCGATCTCGCGGTAACGGTGCTCAGCGTCAATCCGTGGCAGGCCTCCGCGATCGTTGCCGACCGCTATCGCGTCGGCAACGTCTTCCTCGCCGGCGACGCCGCACATGAGATGCCGCCGACTGGCGGCTTTGGCATGAACACCGGCGTGCAGGATGTTCACAACCTGGCCTGGAAGATCGCCGCGGTGCTTCGCGGCAGTGCCGATGACAAGCTGCTCGACAGCTATCACGACGAACGCCAGCCTCTTGGCCAGATCACCACCCGGACCTCACTCGCCAATGCGCTGTCGATGGGACGCCATGCGCGGCAGAGCAACGTGCTGCCGCGGCGGGAATTCCTTGCCGAGCAGGGGCTGATCTTCGGCATCCGCTATCAGTCGAGCGCTGTCCTGCCCGATGGAACCCCGCCGGTCGATGTCGCTGATCCCATCACCGAATATGCGCCCTCGGCCCGGCCCGGCAGCCGTGCGCCTCATGTCTGGCTCCGGCGCGGCAATGAGCAGATTTCGACTGTCGATCTGTTCGGTCCTCGCTTCGTGCTGCTCACCGGCCGCGACGGGGATGCATGGAAGCGGGCTGCGGAAGGGATCGGCCCATCATGGCCGCCGCTCGCCGCGTTCAGCATTGGCGGGAATGCCGATCTCGGCGATCCCGAAGGCAACTGGCACAGCGTCTATGGCGTCGATGCCGACGGTGCCGTGCTGGTCCGGCCCGACGGATATGTCGCCTGGCGCAGCCGGTCGGGAGCCTCGAATCCGCAAGATGTCCTGCGGGCTGCAATCGATCGCATGCTCGGCCGGCAGCCTGCGATGGCGTGAGTGCAGATTTCTGTCCCGCACGGCTGGCGTCTTAGGCTTTAATTCAGCAAGTTGGATTAAGCAGGCGGAAAGGCTGTTTGTATGGAGTTCCAATGCCTGTGCTGCGATGGGCCAGTCTGCTGGTGATGTCTCTGGCCCTCAGCGGCTGCTGCACCTTTGGCGAGACGTGCATGGCGCCGCCGACCTCGGGCCCCGGGATGGCGTGGGACGGCACAGGCCAGCCGCCCGACCAGAAGATCGCACAGGCCACGCACCGTCATCACGCCAGGGCGGAAATCGTCACCGGCTCGCTCAATCCAGTTGAATCGAATCCGCTGGCGCAGGCCGATGCTGCGGGGAATACAGCGGAGGCACCGCGAGACGAGATGGCGGCTGCGGAGACGGAGCTGAAGCGGAAGCTCGTGATCTGCCGGGGCTGCCTGTCCGAGCCATCAGCCGCGCCGACGGAGACCGCCAGTTCCGATCGCCAGATGACGGCCTCCGCGAGCCCGTAACACGAACGGGCCCGGTCTTCATCCAATCGCCTGCATCTACGATCTGTCCGCGCGCAGTCGGGCCGCGAGCTTGCTAATGAGGCGCGCCACGATCTGGGCTGCGTCGGATGGCGGATGATGCGAACTCAGTGACATCCAGGTCGTCTGCGCGATCTTGGGCCGCACGATGGGAATCGCGACCAGCTCGCCGGAGGCGATTTCTCGCGCGAATACGTGCGGCGGCGAGACCGTGGCGAGGTCGGATGCCAGCATCACGTCCCTGGTGAGTGGCGTCGAGCCAGCCTCGAGGCGGATGTCGAGCTCGAAGTGCTGCGAAGCGGCGAGCCCGATCAGCATGCTGGTCAGGCTGTTCGGGCGGATCGGCATCGCCAGCGGAATTTCGGCAAAGGCGCGGACCGCCAGCTCGCGCCGGCGCGCCATCGGATGGTCGCGGCGCGCGATCAGGTGGACATCCGCCCGGGCCAGCACTTCCGCATGGGCGATACGCCCGCGCCGGTAGCGGTTATAGATCCCGATCTCGATGCGCCCCGACGCCAGCCACTCCTCGACCTGGCCGCTATAGGCCTCGAGCGCACGCAGCCGGATGCCGGGACAGCGCTGCCGCAGTTCGGCGGCGAGCGAGGCGATCAGCCGGCGCGACGCCACCGGCACCACGCCGAGCGTTACTTCGCCGTGCGGCTCGGCGCGCTCCTGCCTGGCCGCTTCCTCCCAGGCGCCGGCATCGGCGATCAGGGCGCGGGCCCGCGGCAGCATCCGTTCGCCGAGTTCGGTCAGCACCACGCCGCGTCCGGTGCGATGAAACAGTCTGCCGCCGATGCTGCGCTCCAGCGCCGCCATCTGGCGGCTGAGCGCCGATTGCGCGATGCCGACGATCGCTGCCGTCCGCGCATAGCTGCCATTGGCGGCGACATCGACGAAGGTTCTGAGCTGCTTGATATCCACGAGGAGATATGCCGATCCGGTAATTCTGATTTATCGGATATGATGATATCGCATAGCAGGGGGCGGCGATACCATGCAGCATGCCTGAAGCTCCTGAAACCGCCGCCCCTTCCGGTCCCCTCGCGGGACTGCGCATCCTCGATATCTCCACCGTGATCGCGGGGCCTTTTGCCTCGACCCTGCTTGCCGATCTCGGCGCCGAAGTGCTCAAGGTCGAGATCCCGCAGACCGGCGACGCCCTGCGCCGGCTGGCGCCGCACAAGCAAGGCGTGCCGCTGTGGTGGAAGGTGACCAACCGTAACAAGAAGGGCATCACGCTCGATCTGCGCAGGCCCGAAGGCAAGGCGCTGCTCGCACGCCTGATCGCCAAGCACGACGTGCTGGTGGAGAACTTCCGCACCGGCACGCTCGATGGCTGGGGCATCACGCGCGACTGGCTGCAGGGGATCAACCCGCGGCTGACCATTCTGCGCGTCACCGGCTTCGGCCAGACCGGCCCTTATCGCGCCAAGCCCGGCTTCGCCCGGGTATTCGAAGCGATGAGCGGTTTTACTCGGATGTGCGGCGAGGAGGGCGGCACGCCGCTGCATCTCGGCTATCCGATCTCGGATCCGATCGGCGGGCTGTTCGGCGCCATCGGCGTGCTGGCAGAGCTCTACCGGATCAAGGGCGATCCGTCGGCGCGCGGCCAGGAGATCGACTGCGCGGTCGCCGAGGCGATGATGCGGACATTGGAATTCGTGGCGATCGAGCATGATCAGCTCGGCGCGGTGCGCCTCGCCAGCGGCAACCGCAGCCAATATGCCGCGCCGGGCAACGTCTATGCGACCGCCGACGGCAAATGGGCCTCGATCGCGGCATCGACCCAGAGCATCTATGAGCGCTTCTGCAAGGCGCTCGGGCTTGAACATCTGATCTTGGATCAGCGCTTCGTCGACAATCCGTCCCGGGTGAAGAACAACCGCGAGCTTGACGGGATCGTCGGCGAAGCGATCTCGCGCCTGACGCTGGATGAGCTGCGCAGCCGCCTGCAAGCGCATGAGGTCGGCTTTTCCCCGATCTACGACGCCGCCGATATCTTTGCCGATCCGCATTTTGCGGCGCGCCAGACCATCGTGACCGTGCCCGACCAGGAGCTGGGCGAGGTCCGCATGCAATGCGTGGTGCCGCGCTTTTCGGAAACGCCGGTCTCGGTGCGCAGCGCCGGTCCTGCGCTCGGCCAGCACAATGACGAGGTTTATGGCGCGCTCGGACTTAACGCTCAGGAAATAGAGCGGCTGCGCGAGGCCAAGGTGATCTAACGAGCGGCCAGTCAATGGCCCAAGAACATGTTCGAGGGAGGGAAGAATGCGGCGCCTGTTGATGGTGGTGATCGCTGTTGTTTTGACGCTGGGCGAAGCGCGAAGCGCCGAGGTCACGCGGATCCTGGTCGGATTTCCGCCGGGCCAGGCGACCGATCTGGTCGCGCGCCTGCTGGCCGACCGGCTGACGCCGCTGCTCGGCGAAACCGTGATCGTGGAGAACCGGCCCGGGCAGGGCGGCAGCATCGCGCTGGCCTCGCTGTCGCAGTCGCCGGCCGACGGCCGAACCATGGTGCTGGCACCCTTGGCCTCGCTGGTCGTCAATCCGCATATGTACAAAACGGTCGGCTACGACACCTTCAAGGATCTCGCCCCGGTGGCGCAGGTCGCCGACCTGCCGATGCTGCTGGTGGTGAACCCGTCGCTGCCGGTCAAGAGCGTGCCCGAACTGATCGCCTATGCGAAGGCAAATCCGGACAAGCTTTCGAATCCGTCCTCCGGCAACGGCACGCTCTCGCATCTCGGCATGGAAGTGTTCAAGCAGCGCGCCGGCATCAGCATCCTGCACGTGCCCTACAAGGGCAGCCCGCCGGCGATGAACGATCTGATGGCAGGTGTCGTCAACGTCGCCATGGACACGGTTGCGGTGACCGAGCCCTTCATCCGCGCCGGCAAGATGCGGCTGCTCGCGAGTGCCTACGGCAAGCGGGTCGCGGCATTTCCGGATACGCCGACGCTTGCCGAACTGGGTTTTCCCGAAATCAACCTGTCGGCGTGGCTGGGCATCATGGTCGCGGCCGGCACGCCGCAGGCGCGGATTGATCAGCTCGGCGCTGCGATCAACAAGGTGATGCAGACGCCCGACATCGCCGCGAAGTTCGCGACCCTGGGCGCCATTCCCCGTGACCTGGGGCCGAAGGAATTCGGCGCTTTCCTCGCCAGCGAGGACAAGCGCTGGGCTGCCGTGGTGAAATCGACCGGTCTCAGGATCGAATGACGCTCGCTATTTTGCGGCGGGGCTGCGGGCCGACGGGCGGCCCGCAGGGGTGACCACAGCCGTTTCGTTTCGGCGTTGCTTCCTGGCAATCGGCTGGGTGTCGGCAGCCCGCACCAGCCACCAGGTCAGCACTGTCGCGACCACGCACAGCGCCGCGCTGGCCGCAAACAGCGTGGCGTAACCCCTGGTGAAACTTTCGAGCGCCAGCGCGCGAAGCGCCGGCGTTGCCGCCTGGTCCAGGCCGGAGCCCGACAGGTTTCCCGACGCGACCTCGCGGATGAATCCGAATCTTTCGGCATCATCGATGGCCGGCAAGGCGGCGGCGATCACCGATGCAATGCGGCTGAATAGCACCACGCCGAGTGCGGCGAAGCCGATCACGATGCCGGTGAACCGCATCGTCCCGGAAATGCCCGACGCCATGCCGGCGCGCTCCGGCGGGATCACGGTCATGCCGACCTTGGTGGTCTCGCCGTTGAGCAGGCCGGCGCCGACGCCGGTGATCAGCATGCCCGCCAGCATCCAGCGATAGCCGCTGCCGGTGACCAGCGCGACAAAGGCAAGGCCGAGGCTCACCAGCGCCAGCCCGGCGGTGAGCAGCGCGCGGCCGCTCAGGCGGTGCGAGAGCTGCGTGGTGACGATCCGCGGCACGAAGAACAGCGGCAAGGCCATCGGCAGCATCGCCAGCCCCGACTGCCGCGGCGACAGACCGAGCGCATGCTGGAAGTAGATCGGCATGAAGGTCAGCATCGTCAGCAGGCCGGCGGCAAAGGTGAATTGTGCGATATTGGCGCCGAGATAGGTCGGACGGCGGAAGAATGCGAAGTCGACCATCGGACGGGCTTCGCGCCTTTCGACCATGATGAACAGCGCAAGCAACAGCAGCGATCCGAGGCTTTCGGCCAGGATATGGGGGCTGGTCCAGCCATCATGATTGCCGGAGATCAGCGCCAGCGTGGTGAGAAACAGAAAGGCGCTGAAGGTCGCCACACCGGGCAGGTCGAAGCGAACCGCGTCGGGGTCTTTTGAATCCGTGACGACGACGGCGACCAAGGCCAGCGTGAGCACGCCGATCGGAAGATTGATGTAGAACGCCCATTCCCAGCCGAAGGATTGCGTGATCAGGCCGCCGACGACAGGGCCAAGCGCTATTCCGGCGCCGACGACGGAGCCCCAGAACGCAAAGGCGCGCGCCCGCTCGTCGCCCTTGAAGAAACTCGACAGCGTCGCCAGCGCAGCGCTGAGCTGCATCGCGGCACCGACGCCCTGAAATGCGCGTGCCGTGACCAGGGTGGCGAGATTGGGCGCAGCGCCGCAGAAGAACGAGGCTGCAGTGAAAATGCCGAGGCCGATCATCAGCACGCGCTTGCGCCCGAACCGGTCGGCCAGCGCGCCGGCCGGCAGCAGCAGCGAGGCAAAGGAAAGCGTGTAGGCCGTGACCACCCATTCGATCCCGGCGAAATTCGCTTTCAGCGAATGGCTGATCGACGGCAGCGACACCGCGACGATGTTGGTGTCGAGCTGCAGCATGAAGGAGGGGGCCGATGAACAGACCAGAACCAGCAGCGGACGGTATCGCTGCAGCAGCGATGCTTTGACGGCAGCGGCGGTCTGCATTTCCACTTCTTGCATCTCAGGCCGCGTATTGCGCGATGCCGTTGCCGAACGACCAGTTTTCCTTCTTCACGTCCACCAGCGTAATGAAGACATCTTCGGGCCGCACATTCAGTTCCGTGGAGAGCCGGTCGGCGATCGCCCTGTACAAGGCCTGCTTCTGCGCCACCGAACGGCCCTCATTGAAGAAAATCTGGATCATGACGAGATCAGCGGTGCGATGGATGCCGAGATAATCGGGATCGAACACGAAATTCTCGGCGCTGTGCTCGCCGATGATTTGGAAATGATCGTTGTTGGGAACGCCCGTGGCGGCGACCATTGCTTCGTAGACGATCTGACCGGCCTTGCGCCGATAGCTCGCGTCCTTTCCCTTCTGCAGGTCGATACGTACCAGCGGCATCGCTCTCTCCATCCGGCTGGAAAACTCGATAACTTGCATGTGCAAGCATTTCTCTATATTTTGCATATGCAAACAATAGTCAAGCCCGATCGGGGAGCACCGAACATGGCGACTGGCGGCAAGCGGCAGAAAAGCCCCTGCAATTGCACGGCTTTACGCAAGGCCTCGCGGCGGGTCTCGCAACTCTATGATTCTGCATTGGAGCCCTGCGGATTGCGAACCACGCAGCGGGCGCTCCTCAGCCACATCGCCCGCAGCGGCCCGCCGTCGCTCGGCGAACTGGCGGAAGCACTGGTGATGGACCGTGGCGCGCTGACGCATAATCTGAAGCCGCTGGAGCGCGACGATCTGGTCGAGATCACGATCGATCCGCACGACCGCCGCAACCGTCTGGTCGCGCTCACCACAAAAGGGCGGCACAAGCTCGAGGAATCGGCCCCGCTCTGGAAACGGGCGCAGGATGGATTCGAAGCTGCCTTCGGGGCCGCCAAATCGGCGGCGCTGCGCGAGGCGCTCGCCTATGTGGTGTCGGAGGATTTTGTCGCTGCATTCAACCGCCGCCAACAGCGGAGCTGACTGCGATGCGGACGGTGTTCAGCCGCGCGCGTTCGCGGCGCGAGGCTGATCGTCAGGGGTTTCGGCGTCGCTCTGATCGCTGCTGTCCCGGCCATTCCAGCCGAGATGGATCAGCGCGACCGCGGCGGCGAGCAGGCCGGCGGCAGCGCCGACGCCGAGCGCCCAGCGCGGGCCAAAATTGTCGGCAACCCAGCCAACGATAGGGGCGCCGACCGGCGTGCCGCCGAGCGCGATCGCCATCAGGATCGCAATTACCCGGCCGCGCATCTGCGGCGCGGTCGAGATCTGGACCCGGCTGTTGATCGAGGTCGTCAACGTCTGCGCGGCAACCCCGACGACATAGAGGGCGAGGCCGAACAGCACGTAACTCGGCATCGTCGCCGCAACGGCGCAGCCGACACCGAACATGGCGGCGCCCGCAAGCAGCACCGGCATTCCGGGCTTGGTCCGCGCCGCCGCCATCAGCGCGCCCGTCACCGATCCCGCGGCCATCATCGAGGTCAACAGTCCATATTGGCCGGCGCCCTTGTGAAACACGGTCACCGACATGGTCGAGATGAAGATCGGGAAATTCAGCCCGAAGGTGCCGACCAGGAACAGCATGAACAGGATCACCTTGAGATCGGGCCGGCCCCAGACATAGCGGAAGCCCTCGATCAGGCTGCCGCGGGCACGCGTGGCGCGCGGGCTACGCCTGAGCTGATCGACCCTCAGCAAGGTCAGCGAGCCCAGCACGGCGAGGAAGGAGAGGGCGTTGATCAGGAACACCCATCCGGTGCCGACGCCGGCGATCAGGACACCGGCAACCGCCGGTCCGATCATGCGCGCGGCGTTGAACGAGGTCGAATTCAGCCCGACCGCGTTCGACAGATGATGCTCGTCGACGAGTTCGGCGACGAAGGTCTGCCGCGCCGGCATATCGAAGGCGGCCGCGCAGCCCAGGAGAAACGCGAAGACATAGACGTGCCAGAGCTGGACCAGACCGGTCACGATCAGAAGGCCAAGCCCGAGCGCGAGCAGTCCCATTGCCGCCTGGGTGCAGAATACCAGCTTGCGCCGGTCGAGATGGTCGGCGGCAAAGCCGGTCAGCGGCAACAGCAGGATCTGCGGACCGAATTGCAGTCCCATCACGATGCCGACCGCGGTCGCATTCTGGTGCGTCAGCTCGGTCAGGACCAGCCAGTCCTGCGCGGTGCGCTGCATCCAGGTGCCGATATTCGACACCAATGCGCCGGCGGCCCAGATCCGGTAATTGATGCTCTCCAGTGCGCGAAACGTTCCTCTCAAGGTCGCAGCTCAGGCTCCCGGAGAATTGCCGCCGTGCAAGCGGCCGAACAAGCGGGCAAGGCCGACGCCGGCGAGCAGCATGCCCAGTCCCAATGCGACGGCATCCTCGGTCGCGCGCAGGTCGAAGGTGCCGACCCGGCAGATCAGGAGATAGGCGATAACCAGATTGACAAAGCCCCAGACGGCATTGACCGCCGACGAAGACAGGCCTTCCCCCGGCGGCGTCGCGAACGGGCTCTGGAACGGACGCCCCATCACGCCGCTGACGAAATGCGGAATGGCATTGGTCAGTACCGCGCCGCCGGCGAAATAGGAGAGATCGTGCAGCCACTCCATGGCAGGTCCTCTGCTTTACGCGCGCCGTGCCGCGAGCAGGTCGAGAATTTGCTGCGTCGTGCCGCTCTCGGCCATCTTCGGAAAGATGCGGGTGATGCTGTTGTGGTGCGCGTCGGCATCCATGTCGGTCATGGCGTCGACGGCGAGGGTGACGTTGTAACCGAGCTCATGCGCATGCCGCGCGGTGGACTCGACGCCAGCTGTGGTGGCAACGCCGACGACAACGACCTGCGTGACGCCGTGTTCCTTCAGGTATCGATCGAGATCGGTATTGGTGAAGGCGCCCCAGGTCCGCTTGGTGACGAGGTGATCGCTCGGCTGACGGTTCAGTTCGGGAATGAGCTCGGTCCAGTCTGCAGGAAATTCCTTGACCGAGAATGCGTGTTCGGCGCGGCCGGGTGCGCGGTTGTCGACATTGATCAGCACGACCGGCAGCTTGCGGGCGCGAAACGCCTCGGCCAGCGCGACGGCGTTCTTGATGACGCCTTCTATCGGATGCACGGTCGGAAATCCGACGATGCCTTTCTGCAGGTCGACCACCAGCAGCGCGGTTTGCGGGTCAATTGTGGTTACCGTCATCGTATTCTCCGTTAATCGCTGTCGACGAGGCGGTTGAGCAGGTGCATCGCGAAGGCGAGCTGTGCCTGCTCTTCCGCACTCAATTTGGTCTGGATCGCGCGCAGCAGCCATTCGTGGCGCGCGGCGCGGCCGGTCCGGATCAGTTCGCGGCAGGCCGGTGTCAAAGAAAGGATCGTTTGCCGGCCGTCCTTGGGGTCGGGTGATCCCTTGATCAGCCCGAGGGCATCGAGCCCGGCGATGGTCGCGCCCATCGATTGCGAGCGCACGCCTTCCATCCGCGCCAGCGCGGTCACGGTAGCCGGTCCATCATGATGGAGATGCCGCAGCACCGCGCTCTGCGACGGCGTCAGGTCGCCGGCAGAAGCCTGCTCGCGCAGCTTTCGCTTGAGCTTGCCGCCCAGCGCATGCAGCTCCGCGGCGAGTTCCGACGCATTGACGGCCGTTCGTTCCGTCTTGGATTTGCCCATGCGTCATGTCTAGCAGATATGAAGGAAAACTACAAAGGTAAACTTCATATCACGATACGGTGATCGCCGAAGCGGTCTCGCTCCCCGTGGAATCATGACTGGTCGTACGCTGCCGCAGCTTGCCATTTCAGCGCCGCGGCGGCAGATTTGCTTTGCGGTCACCGGCCGCCAAGCAAAGAAGAAAAAAGAATAATACGAGGAAACGGCATGGCGGCGATGCGGATCGACTGCGATATTCATCCGGCGGTGGGCGGAACGCGCACCACGCTACTCCCCTATCTCGACGATCACTGGAAAGAGCAGGTGGTGAGCCGCGCCATCGATGGGCTCGACCTCACCTCCTATCCGCCGAACATGCCGCTGTCGGGGCGCGCCGATTGGCGGCCGGCCAAGGGCAAGCCCGGCAGCGAACTGGAGATGGTGCAGCGCGGCGCGTTCGATCAGCTCGGCGCCAGCCATGCGATCTGCAATGTGCTCTATGGCGCGCAGGCGGTCTACGACCCCTATATGGCCGCCGCGTTTTGCAGGGCGATCAACGACTGGATCGCGGCGGAATGGCTGGCGCAGGATTCAAGGCTGCGGGCCTCGATCGCAATTCCGCTGCAGGCGCCGGACCTCGCGATCGAGGAGATCGAGCGCCGCGCGAGCGACAATCGCTTCGTCTCGATCCTGGTGCTGGCGCAAGGTGAGAGCCTGCTCGGGCGGCGGCATTACTGGCCGGTGTGGCAAAGGGCCGAAAAATATCGGCTGCCGATTGCGATCCATGCCGGCAGCCAGTACCGCAGTGCGCCGAGTTCGGCCGGCTGGCCCTCCTACCGCTACGAATATTATCTCGCCGAGGCGCAGGCGTTTCAGGCCCAGATCCTCAGCCTGATCTATGAAGGCGTGTTCGGCAAATTCCCCGGCCTGAAAATCGTGCTGATGGAATCCGGCGTGAGCTGGCTGCCCGCCTTCATGTGGCGCGCCAACAAGACCTGGCGCGGGGTCCGCGTCGAGGTGCCCTGGGTCGAGCGTGAGCCGGCCGCAATCATCCGCGACCATGTCCGAGTGACGATGCAGCCATTTGACGGGCCGCCGGATGCGGCCGGCGTCGCTGATGTCATCGAGCAGATCGGCTCGGAGAAGATGTTCCTGTTTGCCTCCGATTATCCGCACTGGCAGTTCGAGGGCGACGATCCGATCCCGCCGTTTCTGCCGAAAGCCATCGTTGCGCGCATGTGCGAAGACAATCCGCTCGAAACCTTTCCGCGGCTTGAACTCGCGGCCTGAGACACATCATCCAAGGAGGATCGCATGAGCGACGTCATCGACCGTCCCATCCTCGAGAAGGAAACGACCGCGAGCAGCCGGCTGCGCGTCATCGATTGCGATATCCATCCGAGCCTGCACTCGCGCGCAGATCTCTTTCCGTTCCTGGCCAAGCGCTGGCAGGAGCACTTAAAGACCTACGGCGATCATTTGCGCACCCCCTATATCGGCACCACGCCCTATCCGCGCTCCTCGCCGTTGATCGCACGCCGCGACGCCTGGCCGCCGACCGGCGGGCCGCCGGGCTCCGATCTCGACTTCATGCGCAGGCAGCATCTCGATCCGCTCGACATCGAGTTCGGCATCCTGCAGGTGCTCGATCTCTTCATCTTCTCGCAGCAGAACCTGGAATTCGGCGCGGCGATCCAGCGCGCCGTCAATGAATGGCAGCTTGCGCGGTGGACCAGCCGCGAGCCGCGGCTGAAGGCGTCGATCCTGGTCGGCCAGGACGACACCGAAGCTGCGATCGCCGAGATCGAGCGCTGCGCCAAGGTCGGGCAATATATCCAGATCAACGTGTCGCCGCGCGCCAACGAGCCGCTCGGCCGCCGCCGCTACTGGCCGATCTATGCCCGCGCGCAGGAACTCGGCCTGCCGCTCGGCATCCATGTCGGCGGCTATGGCGGTCATGCGCCGACCGGCGGCGGCTGGCCGTCCTTCTATTGCGAGGAGCACCAGAGCAATGCGCATACCATGGCGGCGCAGCTCACCAGCCTCGTGCTCGAGGGCGTTCCGGAGCATTTTCCGAATCTGAAAATCGTATTCATTGAGGGCGGGTTCGGCTGGATTCCGTCAGCAACCTGGCGGATGGACCGGCATTTCGATCATTTCCGCGACGAAGTCCCGCATCTGAAGCGGCGGCCGTCCGAATATGTGAAGCAGCATTTCTGGTTCACGACCCAGCCGATCGACGAGCCCGATGAAGCAAGGCATCTGCGCTCGCTGATCGAATGGGTCGGCGTCGACCGGCTGCTGTTCTCGTCGGACTATCCGCATTGGGATTTCGACGACCCGCGCTTTGCCTTCAAGACGCCGCTGACCGAATCCGAGCGTGCCAGGATCTTCAACGGCAATGCCCGCGCACTCTATAAGCTGTAAGCAGAGATCCAGCCAAATGGCCCGTCACATCGTCGCCCGCACCACCGACATCCCGCCCGGCGGCAACAAGGTCTTCGGTATCGAAGGCCGCGACATCGTCGTATTTCACGCAGGTGGCGAGTTCTTCGCGCTGCTCAACCGCTGTCCGCATGAGGGTGCGCCGCTGGAGAAAGCCGCCTGTGTGGCGCGCTTGACCTCGCCGGAGCCGGGCGTTTACAAGCGCTCGCGGGTCGGCGAGCTATTGCGCTGTCCCTGGCATGGCTGGGAATTCGACATGCGCAACGGCCAATCCTGGTTCGATCCGAAGCGCGTCAAGGTTCGGTCCTATCCGGTTGTGGTCGAAAGCGGTGAGGAACTCGCCAAGGGACCCTACGTGGCCGAAACCTTTCCGGTCCATGTTGAGGATAACTACGTCATCGTCGAGACCTGAACGGCGCCCGTTCGTAAATTGTCATGAGCGCGTGCTATGGACATGTGTGCCTTAAGCTTCTGCGGTCCTGACGGAATCAGACCCGGGCTCTGCTTTTTGTTTTGACGCGTTTTCTTCACGCGAAGCGGTATCCACATCGCCCGAAAACGCTATAAAGCCTCTCGAGACGGTTTCGATCCCGGATCAGGTCCGGGAGCAGGATTTTGCTCTGGACGCCATGGACGGACACAAACGGACGAGGATGAATGTCGAAGCAAGCGATGCGTGAAGAGGCCGAGCGCCTGATCCGCGAGACGATGGCAAGGAAAAACATTGTCATCAAGCAGGGCACCACCCGCATCGAGGCGGTCTGCGGCAAGTGCGGCGCACCGAACCGTGTTCAGGCCGAGCGGGGCCAGACGCGCGTCAAATTTGCCTGCAAGGAATGTGGGCACAAGCAGGAGACGCTTTGAGCTAGCGGCAGTTTATTCGCCAGTTCCAGCCTATTTCAGCACTTCGCAAAAGCTCTGCTGCGGGCGACGGGCCAGCACGCCATTGCGCGCCGAGATGGCATTCCACCAGGCATCCAGCGCTTCCCGATTGCAGTTCAGTTTGACGCTCATGCCGTCGGCGAATTCGATCCAATCGGCGAAACGGTGGCCGGGAACTGCGATCACGACCGGAATATCGGCACTGAGCGCCCGTTCGATCAGATAGCAGAGGCCCTTGCCTTCGCGCTCCTGCCGTCCGAACCGGTTGATGATGACAAGGTCGGCGCCCTGGTCGATCGCGTTTGCGACCTGGCTTCCGGCGTCGAGCAATTGCCCGACATCGAGCCGGCAACCGGCCGCACAGGTCCCGAGATCCTGCAGCAGCTGCAGCTCTTCGCCGGTATGCACCAGCATCGCCGACAGCTTCGGCGCATCCACGCAATGATGGCCTGTCTGCACCAGCCCGACCGGGCGATAGCCGCGACGATTGAGGTCGGCGGCGAAGTCGCGCAGGATCTGATCCGGATCCTCATTCTGCTGGTAGACCAGCGCTGCGAGGTCGCATTGGGAATCGAACATGGCGCACCGTACATCCAATGATACTGCAGGACAAATCAGTGGCCGGTCGCGGCCTGCCACCTGATCGTTATAGTCAGCTTTATATCACGGACGCCGGTGACGCGCCATCGGGAGGACGAAGGCCTGACCTGCGGGATGCGGCCGTTTCGGCCCGGCGGTTGCGAAAAGCCGCAGCCTATCCTTTGACGAATTTGCCGAAAGCTTCAGTGTAATCGGGATGCCAGCGCGATAGTGCGGGACGGTTCTCGACGATATCGCCGGCCGCCCACAGGATGCGCCGCTCGTCGAGCTTTCGCGGCACGTCATTGTCGGGGCAGAGAATGTAGAAGTCGCCGGCATTGATGTGCTCGATCATGAAATCGACGGTCTGCTCCGGCGTCCAGGCGCCGGCCGGTTTCTCGGCGCGGCCCTTGGCGGTCAGCGCGGTGAAGACGAAGCCGGGGATCAAAAGATGGGCGCTGACCTCGTTGCCGGCAGTATTGCGCAATTCGTGCTGCAGTGCCTCGGTGAAGGCCTTCACGCCGGCCTTGGAGACGTTATAGGCGGGATCGCCGGGCGGCGTGGTGATGCCCTGCTTGGAGCCGGTGTTGATGATCAGGCCCGGACGGCCGCGCTCGATCATATGCGGCGCGAATACCTGGGTGCCGTTGATGACGCCCCAGAGATTGACGGCGAGGATGCGCTGCCAGTTGTCGCGGGGCCCGAACAGGTTGCTGCCCGGCTGGATGCCGGCGTTGTTCATCAGGATGTCGGTGCCGCCGAAGCGGCGCTGCACCGCGGTTTCCAGCCCGGCGAGATCTTCCAGACGGCTGACGTCAACGGCGGCGGCCATGACATTGGCAGCGCCGCCCGGCGCCACGGATGACAGTTTTGTTTCAGCCTCGGTCAGCCGGTCGCCGCCGACATCGGCAATGCAGACCTTCAGGCCAAGACCGGCGAATTTCATCGCAGCCGCCAGCCCGATACCGGACGCACCTCCAGTGACCACGGCAACATTGTTCGGCGAAAGAGCGGGATGCGGCACGGGTTCTCTCCAGATCAACAGGGAATGGCGTTGAACACCCCAAGTAAGCCAATCAATTGTTCCTGCCACGGGCGAAAACGACATGGGAGGTCTTCGCCTTGGGAGGTCTTCGCCTGCAGCGGCGATTGGCGCGCCCTTGAAGGATGAGTTACCGCCCCGCCGTCTTCTTCGCCCGGCCGATATCGGACTGCAGCGCGGCCAGCTCCTTCTTCACCGCACTTGCCGCATCGCGCTCGATCTTGCGATAGCGCGCGACCAGCGAGATGCCGAACGGCGTCAGCGCCGCACCGCCGCCGTTCTTGCCGCCGGTCTGCCGCTCCACCGCCGGCTGGCGGCAGATGCGGTTGATTTCATCGACCAGGTCCCAGGCGCGCTTGTAGGACATGTCCATCGCGCGTCCGGCCGCTGAAATCGAGCCGCAGGTGTGGATATTTTCGAGCAGCAGGATCTTGCCCGGCCCGATGCGGTCCGAGGCATCGAGGTCGATGCGGACGCTCAGGGAAGGAAGCGATCTGGCGCCGGATTTTTGCATGGAGGCCTGCTTTGCCGAACTGTCCGCGCAGATTGCCACTGAAGCGCTTTGCGAACAAGATGAGGAGGAACTCTCCTATCCGGACTTAACCTTTTTCGGGGCAGACATGAACTATCCGTCGCTGTTCTCACCGCTTCAGATCGGTCCCTACCATCTCAAGCATCGCGTCGTGATGGCGCCGCTGACGCGGCTGCGTGCGGCAAAGCCTTCTCTGGCGCCGCGACCGCTGAATGCCGAATATTACGCCCAACGCACGACGCCCGGCGGGCTGATCATTGCCGAAGCCTCGCCGGTGGCGGCGACGGGATTCGGCAATCCCGGCGTGCCCGGCATCTATACCGAGCCGCAAGTAGAGGGCTGGCGCAAGGTGGTCGACGCCGTCCACGCCAAGGGCGGCTTTATTTTTCTCCAGCTCTGGCATGTCGGACGCGTCTCGCATTCCTCGTTCCAGCCAGGCGGCGCGCTGCCGGTGGCACCATCGGCGGTGCCGATCTCGGCGGAATTCAAGACGATGACGGCCGACGGCAGGCTCGTTGCTTACGAGACGCCGCGTCCGCTTAAGACCGGCGAGATTCCGGGCATCGTTGCGGCCTACAGGCAGGGCGCGCGCAACGCGCTTGCCGCCGGTTTCGATGGGGTCGAGATTCACGGCGCCAGCGGCTATCTGATCGAGCAGTTCCTGCAGTCGCGCACCAATCAGCGCACCGATCAATATGGCGGCTCGATCGAAAACCGGGCGCGCTTGCTGCTGGAAGTCACCGAGGCTGCGGCCGAGGTCTGGGGCGCGGACCGCATCGGCGTGCGGCTGTCGCCCTACGGCATTGCCAATGACAGCGGCGAGGCCGATCCGATGCCGCTCTACAGCCACGTGGTCAAGGCGCTCAATCCGCTCGGCCTCGCCTATCTGCATTTCATCGAGCCGCGGTCGAGCGGCGCCGGCCGCGCCGAGGTCAATCACCAGAACGTGCCCTCGGCGATGGTGCTGTTCCGGCCGATCTGGAACGGCAAGCTGATCACCGCCGGCGGCTTCACCGGCGAGACGGCAAACGCTGCAATCGCCGCGGGCTATGCCGATGCGATCGCGTTCGGCCGTTTCTTCATCTCCAATCCGGACCTGCCCTGGCGGCTTGCGCACGGCTATCCGCTGACGCCCTATAACCGCGCGACCTTCTATGGCGGCGAGGAGGCCGGCTATACGGATTATCCCTTCCATGACGCGTTGGAGCGGGCTTGATAGTTTTATGGCGCTCGCCCTTGGCGGAGCCTGCCATCGGGCGCGCATTCGCGCGACCCGGTGGCTCGCAACGACGATAGCAATGGAAACTTGTCGTGACGAAGAAGATAACCGCTGCCGGACTAGCATCCGGTCAATGCCTGTGCGGCACGGTCCGCTTCGAGATCGATGTCCCCGCGCGCTGGGCCTTTCACGATCATTCACCGGCAAGCCGCCGGGCCCACGGCGCCGCCTATGCCACCTATGTCGGAAGCTGGCGCAAGCGTTTTCGAATTACCGGGGGCGAAAGCGCGATCTCACGTTACGAAGACAAGGCTGCGGGCGTCGTGCGCAGTTTCTGCTCCCATTGCGGTACGCCGCTGTTTCATCAACGGACGCGTTCGCCTCATATGGTCAATATCTCGCGCGCGCTGTTCTCCGGCCGCACCGGACGGCAGCCACTCTACCATCTGGCGATCGAGGAACTGCAGGAATGGGCCTATACCGGCGAGCCGCTGGTGCCGCTTAAAGGCTTTCCCGGCGTG
Organism: Bradyrhizobium sp.; assembly: GCA_035547995.1. Taxonomy (GTDB): domain Bacteria; phylum Pseudomonadota; class Alphaproteobacteria; order Rhizobiales; family Xanthobacteraceae; genus Bradyrhizobium. Next base: position 18,426 of record DASZTN010000171.1, read on the forward strand.
GTCTGGCAGCGTTCGAAAAAGAAGAAGCGCGTTGAGCGCGAAGGCATGTTCTAGATCGCGCCATGTTTTCGATGCAGCGCCGCGTTCTCATACCTGATCGTGCAGGGCAGCCATGACCGGTCTCCATTGATCTTGGCGATGGATATCGGTCATGGTGGCGCCGGTCCCGGCGGCAACGGCCGGGCTCTGAGGAGACATAGAGGGCAGACATGAAGAATCGCATTACCGGGCGCTCGGCCTTTCTCGCTTTGCTCAAGGACGAGGGGATTACCCATCTGTTCGGCAATCCCGGCACCACCGAGCTGCCGATCATGCACGCCCTGAAGGATCATCCCGACCTCACTTACGTGATGGCGATGCAGGAAAGCCTGGTGGTCGCGATCGCCGACGGCTACAGCCGCGCCTCCGGCCGCCTGGTTGCCTGCAACGTCCATGTCGCGCCCGGCCTCGGCAATGCGATGGGCTCGCTGTTCAATGCCCGCTTCACCGGCACGCCGATGATCCTGACCGCCGGCCAGCAGGAGCAGGGCCATGGCTTGATGGAGCCGGTGCTGTACGGGCCGCTGGTGCAGATGGCCGAGCCGCTGGTGAAATGGGCGGTCGAAGTGACGCGGCTGGAGGACCTGCCGCGGATCGTGCGCCGCGCTGCCAAAGTCGCGACCACGCCGCCGACCGGGCCGGTATTCATCTCGCTGCCCGGCGACATCCTCAATTCCGAGGCCGGCATCGAGCTCGGCCGTTCGACCCGTGTCGATGCCCGGGTCAGGCCCTCCGACGAGGCGTTGCAGGCGCTGGCACAGCGCATCCTGAAAGCACGGAATCCGGTCATCATCGCCGGCGACGAGATCGTGAAGAGCGATGCGCTGCAGGAGGCGGCGTCATTTGCGGCAACGCTCGGGGCGCCGGTCTATCAGTGCTCGACGCCCTACGGCTCGCACTTTCTCTCCGAAACGCCATGCTACATGGGGTCGCTGTCGCGGCTGCAGAAGCAGGTCCGTGAGGTGCTGTCGCCCTACGACCTGATGATCGTGCTCGGCGCCGATCCGCTGCGGATGTCGGTATTCTCCGAGGTCGATCCGCTGCCCGACGGACTGTCGATCGTTCAGGTCGGACTGGTCGATTGGGATCTTGCCAAGAATTACGGCGCCGAGATCGCGCTCAAGGCCGATGTTCGGGAGACGCTGCGCGCCTTGATTCCGGCGCTGAAGGCTGCCGGCGGCAGCGCGCTAGAGACCCGCGCCAAGCAAGGCATCGCGGCGCTGGCCTCGAAGAACTGGACTGCGAAGCGCACCAAGCTGATCGAGGAAATCTCCAAGGCGAAAGACCGTTCGCCGATCGATCCGGACTGGCTGGCGCTGCAACTGGCCGAAGCGATGCCGGAGAACGGGATTCTGGTCGACGAGGGGCTGACGTCGTCGCGATCCATGACCGCGCTCCGTCCTTATCGTGACCGCTATGATTATCACGCGCTGGCTTCCGGCGGCATCGGCTGGGGACTGCCGGCTTCGGTCGGCGTCAGCCTTGCCAATCCCGACCGTCCGGTGGTGTGCTTCTCCGGCGACGGCAGCTCGATGTATTCGATCCAGGCGCTGTGGACGGCGGCCAACCACAAGCTGCCGCTGACCTTCGTCATCGCCAATAATGGCGGTTACCGCATCATCAAGCAGCGGCTGCTCGCCTTCCACGGCGATGATCACTATGTCGGCATGGATTTCGTCGATCCGCCGGTCGATTTCGCCGGCGTCGCCAAGTCGCTCGGGCTCGAAGCGATCAAGGTGACCGATCCGGGCGAGCTGAAATCGGTACTGGCGTCGGCGTTCAAGCGGCCGGGCACGAAACTGATCGAGGTCGTGGTCAATCATTCGGTGAATTGAGGCTGGTGCAGGTTGCGCTTTCGCTCCGGGCCCGGTGCTGACGCATCCGAAACCCCGGGGCGAATCGGCCTTCCCATCGCCGGCGTAATCTCCAGTCGCGGGCAGCGTTCTGGCGAATTGCGGTATATGATGCCGGTTACTGGCTTCGTCCCTGGAGAACCCGCTTGGATCAGATCGCCTACGTCAACGGCTCATTCGTGTCCCTTGCGGAAGCCAGGGTCTCCGTACTCGATCGCGGCTTCCTGTTCGCCGACGGCATCTACGAAGTGGCGGCCGTGCTCGATGGCAAGCTGATCGACAATGCATCGCACCTGGCGCGGCTGCAGCGCTCGGTCGGCGAGATCGCGCTCGCTCTGCCGGAAACGATCGAGCGGATCCAGCATATCCAAAGGGAGCTGATTGCGCGCAACAAGCTCGATAGCGGCCTCGTCTATCTGCAGGTGACGCGCGGCGCCGCTGCGGGACGGGACTTCGCGTTTCCGAAAAATGTCAGGCCGACCCTGATCATGTTCACGTCGGCCAAGGATATCATCAACGCGCCTTCGGCCAAAACCGGCGTCCGGGTGATCACGGTGCCGGATATCCGCTGGGCGCGGCGCGACATCAAGAGCGTGGCACTGCTGGCGCAGGTTCTGGCCAAGCAGGCCGCGGCGGATGCCGGCGCCAGCGAAGCCTGGATGATCGAGGACGGCATGGTGACGGAAGGCGGATCGTCATCGGCATTCATCCTGACCCAGGACGATGTGCTGGTGACACGGCAGAATTCGAATGCGATCCTGCCGGGCTGCACCCGCAAGGCGGTGGTGGCGCTCGCGCAAGAGCGCCAGCTCCGCGTCGAGGAGCGGCCGTTCTCGGTTGAAGAGGCGCTCGCCGCCAAGGAAGCCTTCATCACCAGCGCGAGCCTGTTCGTGCAGGCGGTGGTCAATATCGATGGCAACGCGATTGCCGACGGCAAGCCGGGTCCGATGACGCAGCGGCTGCGCGAGATCTATGTCGAGTTTGCCCGCGCCACCGCGGCTTGAGGTCTTCTCCGGGGACGGAGCCTGCTTTTGCACGATCCTGCCATCGCGACAATCGCGCGATGCCCCGCAGCGGCGCGCTGGACGCCGCCGCGACCGACAAACATTGCGTAAATTGTTCGCGGAATGCGGGTATCCCGTTTCCTATTCGTGATCATCCGCCGTCTGGATCGGTGGACTGCAATGCAATAACGTCCTTGCGCTTACTTCATCGATCAGGCATCGGATGTTTCCGCGCAAATCATTTTGGTTTTTCATAGCACTTGTTGGCGCGCTGGCCGTACTGGCCACGAACAGCACATCACAGGCTGCGCCGTTCGGACCGCGGCCGGGCGCGGAGTTGTCGGTCGCCAAGCTTGCGCCGATTGCCGATTTCATCAATGGCGAAGTCGCCGCGGGTCGAATTCCGGGGGCCATCGTCTTTATCCAGCGTCATGGCAAGCCGGTCTATTTCAGATGTTTCGGCAAGCGCGATCCGGATGCGGGCACGCCGATGACGAAGGATGCGATCTTTCCGATCCATTCGGTGACCAAGACCATCACCAGCGTCGCGGCGATGATGCTGATCGACCAGGGCAAGATCGCGCTCGACGATCCCGTCAGCAAATACATTCCGTCCTTTGCCAAGATGAAAGTCGGCGTCGAGCGTAAGGACGAATCCGGCCGGCAGGTGCTCGATCTGGTGCCGCTGCGCCGGCCGATCAATATCGAGGATCTGCTGCTGCAGACCTCCGGCATCACCTATGGCTTCTATGGCGACGGGCTGGTCAAGGCGGCCTATGACGGCATCTATCTCGGCGATTTCGACAATGCCGGCTTTGCCGAGCGGATTGCGAAGCTGCCGCTGGCCGAACAGCCGCGGACGCTGTGGGACTACGGCCATTCGACCGACGTCCTCGGCCGCGTGATCGAGGTCGCTTCCGGCCTGCCGCTTTATCAGTTCGAGAAGATCAACCTGCTCGATCCGCTTGGCATGACCACCACCAAATTCTTCCTTACCGATCCAACCGAGCGGGCGCGCTATGCCCAGCCGCTCGACAAGGACCGTCACGTCGAACGCAATTCGCTCGACGTCACAAGGTGGGAATCCGGCGGCGGCGGAATGGTTTCGACCATTGCCGATTTCGCCCGCTACGGCCAGATGCTGCTCAACGGCGGCACGCTCGATGGCAAGACCATTCTGAGCCCGGCGGCCTTCGCGGCGATGACGACAGATCACATCGGGCCCGGCGCCGGCGTGGCGCGCAATATCTATTACTACCCCGGTGACGGCTTCGGATTCGGCTATGGGTTCGGCGTGCGTACCGATCCCGGGCTTGCGGCGACCCCGCCACCCGGTTCACCCGGCGAGATAAAATGGGATGGCGCCACCGGCGTCTACCTTGTGGTCGACCGCGCCGAGGATATGTTTTTCGTCGTGATGCAGGATTCTCCGTCAGGACGGCAACACGTCAACGTCACTGTCAAGAAGATGATCTACGACGCGTTCGAGCGATGATTCAACCAGTGCGGTGGATCTGACATCTGCGTCACGAGCGCCGCGAGGCTTCTCGGCGGATGTCAGCACCGGAATAAGAGCCCTGCCGGGATCAGATCGATGCTGCGGAAACTGGATGGAAACGACCAGGTCACGGTTACGCCCCTGCGAATCGTCGCGCTCGACCGCGCGCGAACCTTCATCACGCTGTTGGTGCTGCTGCACCATTCGGTCGTCAATTACACCTATTTCGGCAACGGTGATCATGCGCGCTGGCTTGGTTTCGACCTCGTCGTGCTGTTCAACGACAGTTTCTTCATGGCCTGCATGTTTTTCATTTCGGGCCTGTTCGTTCACGACAGCCTGACACGGCGGGGGGCGGGCCAGTTCCTGGCTCACCGCGCCTGGCGGCTCGGCATACCCTTCCTGCTCTCGATCTTCGTGCTGATGCCGATCGCCTATTATCCGACATTCCTGCGCTACCATCTGCCGGGCACGACCGATTTCAATTTCTTCCATTTCTGGTGGCACACCCTCACCATCGGCCCGTGGCCATCGGGTCCTGCCTGGTTCCTATGGGTATTGCTGGCGCTGAATGCAATTGCAGCGCTGCTCTGGTCGATCGCGCCGGCGAGCATCAAGGCGCTCGGCCGGCCGATCTTTTCATTGCGTGACCGCCCAATGGCGGCCTTTGTCGCATTCTCGATCTTTACGATCATCGTCTATTTGCCGATGCGGCTCGTCTTCGGAGACGCCAGCTGGCTGGAGCCGGGCGGCTATCCAGTGCCGATCCAGACCAGCCGCATCCTGCTCTATGCCGGCTATTTCTTCGCTGGCGTCGGCGTCGGCGCGACCAGCCTGAGAGCCGGCGTGCTGGCCGAGAATGGCGAAGTGGTGAGGCGCTGGCTGACCTGGGCCGCGTTTGCGCTTGTGTTCTATCTCGCGATCCTTGTGCTGGTGTATGCCCATCATAACTGGGTCGCCGATTTCAACTCGCCGCCATGGTCGTGGCGGATCGGCTACGGCCTTGCCTTTGCCTTGTTCAGTGCGGCGATGACATTCACCGAGCCGGCGTTCTTCCTCCGCTTTGCCACGGCCAACTGGCGCTGGATGGATGCGCTGCGGCCCTCGGCCTACGGCATTTTCCTGATCCACTACATCTTCATCATCTGGCTGCAATATGCGGTCTACGACCACCCGTGGTCGCCGTTCGTCAAATTCGCCATCGTCTTCGCGGGCACGCTGTCGCTGAGCTGGGCAACGGTCGTGCTATTGCGCAAGATCCCGTTGGTGGCGCGGATGATCTGAGGTTTCCGTCTTCAGAGCGCGACGTTTCTCGTTGATCGTATGCCATCGGGCGCGCATTCGCGCGACCCGCTGGCCTTCTTAGGTCCCCTCGAACCGTCCCGAGGAGATGACGGGCGATCACGTCACGGCTTCAGGATCAGCTTCTGGACCCGCCAGTTCAAGAGCTCGGCCGCGTAGATCACGTTCTCGGACGGGCAGGCCATCTCGTGGATCCAGCCGAATTGCTTGAGCTGCTTGCCGGACTGGCCGAGCATGCCCAGTACCTTGCCGTCGAGGCTGAGCTTGTAGATGCGGCCGGGCCAGGCGTCGGAGCTGTAGAGCACCTGATGCGGCGGCGGCGTGATGCAGATCGCCCACGGCGAGCCGGGTGCAAAGGTCCCGCCGGCGATCATCTTGGCGTCGGGCTTGTTGCCGATCGCGGGCCTGGCATCCGGCGGCACCGGCACGTCGATCACGATCTGGCGCAGGAATTTGCCGTCCTTGTCGAACACCTGGATGCGATGGTTGCCGCGGTCGGCGACATAGACGTTATCGTTGGCATCGACGGCGATCGAGTGCGGGGTGTTGAACTGGCCCGGCTCCTTGCCGCGCTCGCCCCACGACATCAGCCAGTTGCCGTCCTTGTCGACCTTGGCGACGCGTGAATTGATATAGCCGTCGCTGATGAAGGTATCGCCGGCCTTGTCCCAGGCGACGTCGGTGACCTGGCGAAACCTGCCGTCCTCGGCGGGCAGCGGCGGGTTCGGGTGCTTCAGCGGCCCGGTCTCTTCGTCGGAAGCTTCCTGCTTGCGGCCGAACACCATCGCGACCCGGCCCTCGGGATCAAACTTGATCACCATGTCCGAGCCCTTGTCGGTCACCCAGATGTTATCCTGGGGATCGACCTTGACGGCATGGGCGAACGACCAGGCGTAGAGGTTCTTGCCGATTTCGCGCACGAACTTGCCGTTGGCGTCGAATTCGAGCAGCTGGGCCGCGGCGGCGGCATAGGCTGGCCCGCTGGTATTGCCGCGCGACAATACGAAAACGTGCCCCTTGGAATTGACCGCAACTCCGGATGCCTCGCCGAAATACATGTTCGGCGGCAGCTTCAGCGGGTTGGGAACGGAGTCGAAGGGTATCGTGGGTACGTTCTGTTGCGCAAAGGCGGGTGACGCGATCAGCAACAGCAAAGCGATCAGCCAGTGCTTCATGCCGTTTTCTCCCTGGGGTTGTTGGTATCTTTTTAAAACGGATGGACGTCTATGCCATGTCCAATCCGCCTTTGCAGGAGCGTCGCGCGTCATGACGGTTCCTCTTCAGGTGCATAGCCCGCGATCAGGAAGATTAGTTCGCCGTGGCGCATCGTGCATTCCAGCCATGATCCCCGCACCATGATGGCGAATATGCTGGACGAGGCCGTGCTCAAATTCTAAATCGCGAAATTGAACGCCGGCCCCGATCCGTGGGGCGACGGCATCTATCTCGCGTTTGGAGCCGATCCATGTGGATCCTGTTGCTGCTACCCTTCGTCGGCCTGTTATGGGTGCCGTTCTACAATTTTATGGAACCGGCGCTGTTCGGCTTTCCGTTCTTCTATTGGTACCAGTTCGTCTGGATACCGGTGACGTCGCTCTTGATCTGGCTGGTCTATCGCAGCCGCTCATCCGACGAAGCATAAAGGGGCGGAAAGAGCACGATCATGACCGCTCAGATTGAATGGGTTGCCCTTTCGGTTTTCATTTTCTTTTTTGCCCTGGTCACGGTGCTGGGATTCCTGGCGGCGCGCTGGAAGTCCGCCGCGGTCCGCGAACATCTCGACGAATGGGGTCTGGGCGGACGCCAGTTCGGCACCTGGATCACCTGGTTCCTGATCGGCGGCGACTTCTACACCGCCTATACCGTGATCGCGGTGCCGGCTCTGGTTTATGCGGTGGGCGCCTACGGCTTTTTCGCGCTTCCCTATACCATCATCGTCTACCCCTTCGTTTTCGCGGTGATGCCGGTGTTATGGAAAGTGGCGCATGCCAACGGCCATGTCACCGCGGCCGACGTGGTCCGTGACACATACAGTTCGCGTGGTCTCGAACTCGCGGTGGCGCTCACCGGCATGGTGGCGACCATGCCCTATATCGCGCTGCAGTTGATCGGCATGGGCGTTGTGATCAAGGCGATGGGGGTGAGCGGCGAACTGCCGATCGTCGCGGCCTTCATCATCCTGGCGCTCTACACCTATAGCTCCGGTCTGCGCGCGCCGGCGCTGATCGCCTTCATCAAGGACATCATGATCTACATCGTGGTGCTGGTGGCCGTGGTGGTGGTGCCGTGGCAGCTCGGCGGTTACGGCGCCGTGTTCGAGGCGGCCGACAAGGCTTTCGCGGCCAAGGGCGGCGCGACCGGGCTGATCCTGCATCCGGGGCAGATGCTGCCTTATGCCACGCTGGCGCTCGGTTCCGCGCTGGCCGCGTTCATGTATCCGCACACGCTGACCGGCGTCTTCGCTTCCAAATCCGCCGACACCATCCGCAAGAACGCGGTTTTCCTGCCGGCCTACACGCTGCTGCTCGGCCTGATCGCACTGCTCGGCTACATGGCCTATGCCGCCAACATCAAGGTGGCTTCGCCCAACGACGTGGTGCCGGCCCTGTTCCAGGCCCTGTTTCCGTCCTGGTTCGCCGGCTTTGCGTTTTCGGCGATCGCGATCGGTGCGCTGGTGCCGGCCGCGGTGATGAGCATCGGCGCGGCCAATCTGTTCACGCGCAACGTCTGGAAGTCCTACATCAATCCCTATATCAGCCATGCCGGTGAGGCGGCGGTTGCCAAGATCACGTCGCTGGTGGTCAAGGTCGGCGCGCTGGCCTTCATCCTGTTCCTGCCGACGCAATATGCGCTCGATCTGCAATTGCTCGGCGGCCTGTGGATCCTGCAGACCTTCCCGTCGCTGGTGTTCGGCTTGTTCACGCGCTGGTTCCGTGCCGAAGGCCTGCTGCTCGGCTGGGCGGCAGGTATCGGCTGGGGCTCCTGGACGGCCTGGAGCCACGGCCTCAAGCCCTTGGCGACGATCAGTCTCGGCGGAGCCAGCTATTCGTTCTATGTCGGCCTCGGCGCGCTGATCCTCAACATCGTGGTCGCCGCGGTGGCGAACGTCATCCTTGCCTGGATATTGCCGGACCGGCGGCAAGCAACGGCTTCGACCTGATATCGTCCCCGGCTGCCCTTTGCCTTGCGAACCGGGGCAGCCGGGGCCTGCGGAACCCAAGGTTGTGGTTCCAGAACAGCCGATCGAGCCGCAGACGGTGGAATTTTCGCCGCCAGCGTTGGCATTGCGTTTACTCTGACTCGCGACGAAGCTCGCTTTTAACGGGCATTTAGGCCTCCGGCCCCCATAAATCTGCGTTGGCATGCAGAGAGAGAATGGCCTCAGGGAGCGGGGCGTTGGACACGAATATCACGCGTACCTTCGCGGCGTTGAGCGCGACCAACGAAGCGATCCTTTACGCGAAATCGCCCGAGGAGCTTTACGAGCAGGTCTGCAAGGCCGCGTTCTCAAGCGGCGACTTCCTGGCGACAGCGGTATTCCTGCATGACGCACGCACCGACAGGCTGAAGCTTGCGGCCGGCTTCGGCGACGACATCAAGCGGCTCGGCGCGATCGATGTTTCGATCGTCGCGGGTACGCCGGAAGGTTCGGGGGTCTGCGGTCAGGCCTTTCGCGACCAGAAGCTTTGCGCCAGCAACGATTTCCTGAGCGACAACCGCTCGCTGGCATGGCGGCAGGGCGCCCGTGCCGGCCACGTCGGCGCCGCCGCGGCGCTGCCGCTCACCTGCAACGGCCGCAGCGTCGGCGTCCTGCTCGTGACCCTGCGCGAGATAGGCTCGCTGAACGAGCAGATCATTTCGCTGTTCGAGCGCCTGTCGGCGAACATCTCCTATGCGCTCGACAATTTTGAACGCGAGGCTTCGCGGGAACGGCTGTCGCGGATGTTTGCCGCGCTGAGCGCCACCAACGAAGCGATCGTTCGGGCGAGATCACGCGAGGAGCTGTTCGAGCTCATCTGCGAAGCCGCCGTGCATGGCGCCAAGTTCAACTCCGCCTCCGTGGCCCTGGTGCGTCCCGGCAGCGATCTTTTCCATATCGCGGCGTCGAGCGGCGTCGATTCAATCGGGATGAAGAATCGCAAATTCGCAATCACGCCCTCGCTTCCCGAAGGGCGCGGCCTGGCCGGGACGGCGTTCCGGACCCAGCAGCCGTGTTTCAGCAACGATTATCTGGCCGACAAGCGGTCCGCCCCTTGGCGCGACGATGCGATCGGCACCGGCGTGGCGTCGTCGGCCGTCATGCCGCTCGTGAACGACGGCCAATCGCTGGGCGTGTTGATCTTCAATTCCACCGAGCGCGATACCTTCACGGCGGAGATGATCGAACTGTTATGGCACCTGGCGGAAAACGTATCGTTTGCGCTCAGTAATTTCGATCGCATCGACGAGAAATCCAGAATTGAGGAACAGAAGGAGCGCGTGTCGCGGATGCTCACGGCGCTCAGCGCGACCAACGAAGCGATCATGCGGGCGAAGTCGCGCTCCGAGCTGTTCGACCTGGTCTGCGAGGCTGCGGTGTACGGCGGCAGGTTCACCTCGACCACGATCGGTATTGCGCGCACCGGTAACGACTATCTCGACATGGTCGCTTCGGCAGGGCCGACGGCTGCCAAATCCAAGAATTTCCGGCTCTCCGTCAAGGAAGATTGCCCGGAAGGCCGCGGTATCACCGGTATCGCCTTCCGCACCGGCAAGCCCTGCGTCAGCAACGACTACATGGCTGATGCGCGCGGCGCACGATTCCATGAAGCGGTGCGCAGCGATGGGGTTCGCGCGGTCGCGGCATTTCCACTGTTCAACCGCGACGAGACGGTCGGCATTCTCTTGTTCTGTGCCGCAGAAAGGGACGCCTTTACGCTGGCGGCGATCGATCTGTTGCAGCGCATCGCCGACAACATCTCTTTCGCCCTCGACAATTTCGATCGCGCGGACGAGAAGCACGAGGCGGACGAGCGGATCGAATATCTGGCTTCGCATGACAGCCTGACCGGACTGCCCAACCGCGAGATGTTCAACCAGCTGCTTCATTCGGCCATGATGACGGCCGAACGATGCGACCTGCAATTCGCGATGCTGTTCATCGATCTCGATCGCTTCAAGGTCATCAACGATTCGCTGGGCCATGAAGCCGGCGATGCCCTGCTGGTGGAAACCGGCAGGCGGCTGCGCAAAGCCCTGCGCTCGGGCGAGGTCGTGGCACGGCTGGGCGGCGACGAGTTCGTCGTGATCCTTGAACATTCCGCCAGCCGCGCCGAAATCGCGGAAATCGCCAGCCGCCTGTTACGGGAAGTGAGTCAGCCGGTGCGCTTGAGCGGCCACGAGTGCCATGCCACCGCGAGCATCGGCGTTGCCATGTTTCCGGACCATGGCTCCGACGTCCACACGCTGACGAAAAATGCCGACCTTGCGATGTACCTCGCCAAGGAGGACGGCAAGAACAATTTCCGCTTCTTCACCAACGAAGCGAAGATGCCGTCGATCGAGCGCCTGACGCTGGAAAACAGCCTGCGTCATGCGGTGGATCGCAACGAGCTGTCGCTGCATTACCAGCCGAAGATCGACCTTGCCAGCCGCCAGATCACCGGGGTCGAGGCGTTGCTGCGCTGGACCCACCCCGAATATGGCGTCCTGCCGCCGGGACAGTTCATTCCGCTGGCCGAGGAAACCGGCTTGATCGTCCCGATGGGCCGCTGGGCGCTGAAGGCAGCCTGCGCGCAGAACATGGCCTGGCAGCGCCGCGGATTGCGACCGGTCTCGATGGCGGTGAACCTGTCGCCGCGGCAATTCACCGATGACAATCTGCTGCATGATATCGATGAGGCGCTTCTGGCGAGCGGCATGTCGCCGGCGCTGCTGCAGCTCGAAGTGACCGAGAGCATGATGATGCGCAATGTCGCGCGCGCGATTCGGACGCTCGACCAGATCCGGAGCCGCGGCATTCGCCTTGCGATCGACGATTTCGGCACCGGCTATTCCTCGATGTCGCTGATGAAGCAGTTTCCGATCGACACGCTCAAGATCGACAGGTCGTTCGTCCGCGAGCTTCCCGACGATTCCGAAGACAAGGCGATCGCGCAGGCGATCATCAGCATGGGCAAGGCGCTGGAAATGACCATCGTCGCCGAAGGGGTCGAGACGATCGAGCAGGAGGCGTTTCTCCGCGCTCATGGCTGCGACGAGATCCAGGGCTTTCTGTTCAGCCGGCCGCTGCCTCCGGAGCAATTGGCCGATCTGCTTTCCTCGATGCCGTCATTGATCGCGCCGCCGCTGCAGCCGACGGCCGACGCTCCGATGTTGTGCGCGGAATAATCGCGGCGCGGTCAGGCCCGCTTTAGCTTCTCCTCCTGATACGCGTGCATCGCAGCACACAATCCTGCTTGCATCCGACCGTGGTTTGTCGTGGTCTGCGCGAATAAACAAAAAGGGAGGAGCTTGTGATGCAGCGTCGAGGGATAGTTGCGGCCGTCCTGCTGATGGGAAGCGCCGCGCTTGCATTGTCCGCGCCGGCGTCCAGCCAGTCCGATGACGGCTGGGTTACCTTGCAGGACGGCAACAAGATGGGCGACTGGGATGAAGTCGGAAAGGCCAACTGGTCGATGAAGGATGGCGCCGTTACGGCGGACAAGCTCGAGGGCAAGGAACTGGCCTATCTTGTCAGCAAGAATAGCTACAAGGATTTCCAGATCAGGGCCGAATTCTGGGTCAGCGACGACGCCAATAGCGGCATCTTCATCCGCTGCGAGCAGCCCAAGAGCATCGGCGGCAAGACCTGTTACGAGGTGAACATCTATGACCAGCGGCCGGATCCGAGCTACGGCACCGGCGCCATCGTCGATGTCGCCAAGGTCAACCCGATGCAGAAGGCCGGCGGCAAATGGAACACCTATGAGATCACGGCGCAGGGCCCGCATTTCGTCGTCGTGCTGAACGGTCAGAAGACCGTTGATGCACAGGATTCGACCCATCCCAGCGGCGCGATTGCGCTGCAATACGGTTCAGGCGTCGTAAAATTCCGCAAAGTTCAGATCAAGCCGCTTTAAAGCGGTTTCGAGCAGAAGCGCTGTCCCGGACTCGATCCGAAATGGACAGCGGTTCGCGCCTGCGAAAACGCGTCCAACCGAAAACATAGAACCCGGTTCTGATTCCATCAGAGCCGGAAAGGCTCTGGGCCGATGGCAATCCGACCTATCCGCCGCAGGCGGGCTCATCCGCCTTTAGCGGATGAGCCTTTTGATGCCAGGCCCATGCGGTCCGGATGATGGTCGCGAGATCCGAATGCGCCGGCTTGAACTTCAGCGTCTGGCGGGCGGCGGCAGGGTCCGCGACCAGATAGGTCGGGTCACCCGCGCGCCGCGGCTTGATGGTGTGAGGCACATTTCGCCCGGTCTCGGTGGCAATTGCAGCGAGAATCTCCCGCACCGAAAAGCCTGTGCCGGTGCCGAGATTGAAGGCGCCGCCGGCGTGCCCCTGCATCAGCAGGTTCAGCGCTGAGACATGCGCGGCTGCAAGATCGGTGACGTGAATGTAATCGCGGATCGCGGTGCCATCGGGCGTGTCGTAGTCGTCACCAAAGACGGCGAAGTCGCGCACATGTCCCTGCAGCGCCATCATCGCGCGAGGGATGAGGTGGGTTTCGTTCTCGCGCAGCTCGCCGATCTCGGCGGATGCATCGGCGCCGCTGGCGTTGAAATAGCGCAGGCAGAACGCGCCGAGTCCATAGGCCCGCCGATAATCGGAAAGAATCCGCTCGATCATCCATTTCGAAGTGCCGTAAGGGTTGATCGGTTCGCAAGGATAGGTCTCCGGCAGCGCCTTGCTGTCGGCATTGCCGTAGACCGCGCCGGTCGACGAAAACACCAGGCGATTGCATTCCGCCTCGCGCATCGCATCCAGCAGCGACAGCGTTCCCGCGACGTTGTTGATGTAATATTTCTGCGGATTGACGACGGATTCGCCGACGAGGCTGAACGCCGCGAAATGCATCACCGCCGTGATGCGATGCTGCGCGAAGGCGCCGGCCAGCGTCGATTTGTCGAGGAGGTCGCCCGCCACGAATGGGCCGGTGACAAAGCTGCGGTGGCCGGTCGACAAATTGTCGTAGACGACCGGCTGATAGCCTGCCGCAGCCAGCGCCTTACAGCAATGCGCACCGATATAGCCGGCGCCGCCGGTAACCAGAACGGCCGGACGATCGTTCATGCCAGTGCCCTGTGTCGGGGTTGCAGATCCATGGTGTCGCAAATTCCTGATGAACGGGCTAACTTATTGTCATATTAATCGTCAAAGCTTTGATCTCTTAATAATTAATAATAAACAGACCGGGCAGGCACGTCGGATGCGAGCTTCATCATCGTTTTCGGCTTGCCCCTCGGTGTCGTGCCTGTTCGAAGGCCTCGGCTTGCGGAAAATGCCAGGGTTCTTCCCCGGTTTGAAAGGCTCTCCTTGGTTCAACCAAAACGCGATTGGCGTCGCGAACGAGGCTGGAAGGCTTGGCAATGGAAGACCGTTCGGAAAAATTGCGTTGGTTTTTTGCCAGCCTGATCTGCGCGGCTGCCAAAGTCAGCGGCACCAGCATCGAACAGGCCTTTCGCACGGTCAAGCGTGAGCCATTCGCGGGACCCGGCCCCTGGTCGATCTCGCTCGGCACCCATGATTATGTCAGGACGCCCGACGACGATCCTGCCTTTCTCTATCAGAACGCCTTGCTGGCGTTGGTGCCGGCGAGACACATCAATATCGGAATGCCGGGGGCTCACGCCTATTGGCTTGGAGCATGCGAGTTGAAAGAAGGCGAGACCGTCGTGCAGATCGGGGCCGGAAGTGGGTATTATACAGCAATCCTGGCGGAGCTGGTCGGTGCATCCGGGCGTGTCGATGCCTATGAGATTGACGAAGGCCTGGCGGCCCGTGCCATCGAGAATCTGGGAAATTGGACGCACGCCCATGTCCATCAGCAGACCGGTGTCGCAACCGGCCTGCCGAGGGCGGATTTGATCTATGTTTGTGCCGGCGCCGCCGGCCCGAGCCGAGCCTGGCTGGAGGCGCTGAATCCCGGCGGGCGGCTGATATTTCCGCTCGCTCCGGAAGGCGTGCTCGGCGGCATGCTATTGATCAGGCGCCCGGATAAGGGAGAAATCTGGCCGGCGAAATTCGTCGGTCGTGCGCAGTTCATCGGCTGCGTCGGCCTTCAAGACGAGATGATGGGGCAACGACTGGCGCAGGCATTTTCCAGTGATTGGGATCGTGTGCAATCGCTGCGCCTCGACAATGCGCCGGACGATAGCTGCTGGTTCGCCGGTGATGGCTGGTGGCTTTCGACCGCCGCGGTTGACGACAAGGAAAATATGTCAGGCGACGGGGCAGAGCCTCGGTCCTGATTCCCTGAGATCATGATCCGATCAGGCGGAGTCCGATCATGATCTCATCTCCTGGTCTGGGCATGATCTCCGCGCAAACGCGTTCCGCGTTCGTCGCGAGGGAAAACCGGTTTCCATCTTTCTGAAGCGTGCTCTAGCAGGCTGCGGAAAAAGTCACCGATTGCGAGCTTCTGAGGGTTCGTTCTTTATGGGGGCCTGCTTGGTGGGGTACGAGTTCGCCGTCGCCTTATCATGGTAAGGCCGCCAGTAGCTTGGGGATTCGCACGAGATTGTAGGCGGTGGCGGCAAGTGTGAACATGAAGCCGACACGGGCTGTTCCGCGGTGCCTCGTCTTGCGCAGGACCGCTATGGTCTTGATGTAACCGAAGCCTTCTTCGATCCGCTTGCGGATGCGCTGACTGATCGCGTAGCCGGGATGGCGCGTGGTGCGGGCGTCAATCGCGGTCTTGCGGGTTTTGCCGGTCTTGGTGAGATGCCCATCGACGGCGATGTGCGGCGTCACGTTCCGTTCCCTGAGTTCGCCGATAAAATCGGCCACGTCAAAGCCCTTGTCACCGCCAAGCGTGATGCGCCTGGCGGTGGAAGAATGACGGTCAATCATCGCAAGGGCTGCATCACGTTCGGCGGTACCGGAAGCCTGAGTGAGCTCGGTCTCGACGATAAGGGCATTCCTGTTCTCCATGAGGATATGCCCCATGAAGGAGAGCTTGGCGCCTTGGCCATCACCTTTGCGATAGAGCCTGGCGTCCGGATCGGTGGTTGATCCATGCGTCTCGTTGGAGCGCTTCTCCTTGTGGAAGCCACGCTCGCCATTGCGACCTGGACCCGGCGGCTCGTCCTTGCCGTCCTTACGCCGGAAGCTCTTCATTGATGCCCACGCCTCGATAAGGGTACCATCGACCGAGAAGTGATCGTTCGACAGGAGCTGCTTCACCTCGGCTTGTTGCAGCACCGCCCCGAAGAACTTCGTGGCCACGTCCCCTTCCAAAAGCCGCTCACGGTTCTTGGTGAATACCGTCACGTCCCAGACCGGCGCGTCCATCGACAGCCCAACGAACCAGCGAAACAACAGATTGTAGTCGAGTTGCTCCATCAACTGGCGCTCTGAGCGCACCGAGTAAAACGCTTGTAAAAGCAGCGCCCTCAACAGCTTCTCTGGCGGAATCGACGGCCGGCCAAGCTTGGCGTAGAGCTTCGCGAAATCACCCGAGAGCGCCTCGAGTGCTCCATCGACAAGCCGCCTAATGCTCCGCAGGGGGTGATCTTTAGGAACCCGAGCCGAGCAGCTCACATATGAAAACAGGCTCTCCGACGCCTCATCTTCTCCCCGCATCGGCTATCCTCTGCCTAATTCAACAGGACCAAGGAATCACATTCACAGCTGATCCGCGATACTTTTTCCGCAGCCTGCTAGACCATTATTGCCTTCCCGGATCACCATG
>DASZTN010000172.1:0-7174 GCA_035547995.1 Bradyrhizobium sp.
GTGACGACCTACAAGGGCATCAAGGAAACCGAAGCCCGACCGGGTGAATGGCTCGCCATTTCCGGCGTCGGCGGCCTCGGCCATATCGCCGTACAATACGCCAAGGCGATGGGCCTGCATGTCGCGGCCATCGACGTTACCGAGGAGAAGCTGGCGCTCGCCAGGCAGCTCGGCGCGGAAGTCACGGTGAACGCCAGGTCCCCCGACGCAGCCGCGCAGGTGGTAAAGGCAACGGGAGGCGGCGCGCATGGCGTACTGGTTACGGCGGTATCGGTTCCTGCCTTCGCACAGGCGCTCAGCATGGTCCGCCGCAAGGGTACTGTCGCCCTAAACGGATTGCCGCCGGGCAACTTCCCGACGCCGATCTTCGACGTTGTGCTGAAGCGCATCACGATCCGCGGTTCGATCGTCGGAACACGCAAGGATCTCGCGGAAGCCGTGCAATTTGCCACCGAAGGCAAGGTCAAGGCCCATATTCACAAGGCAAAGCTCGAGGACATCAACACCATCTTCGATAATCTGGGCAAGGGCACCGTCGATGGTCGCATGGTCATGACTTTCTGAAAGCCGATGTATCTCGGACCGACAGACTTCCGAACTCAGGGGTCATGGAATGACGGCGCCGGAAGCAACAAACGGTACAGCGGCTACCGTTGACGTGTCGACGATCGTCGGCACGGTCATCGACAGCGTTCACGCCGATCGCACCCGGCTGATGGATATCGTCCAGGCGGTTCAACACCGGCTCGGCTATCTGTCCGACGAGGCCATCGGCGTGATCGCCGCGCGGCTTGGCATCCATGGCGTCGAAATCGAGGATATGGCCTCGTTCTATGCCTTCCCGAACAGGCAGCCAAAGGGCCGCTTTCATATTCGGCTGTCAAAGACCCCGATTTCGATGATGAAGGGCGCGGCCGCCGTTGCCGAGGCCTTCTCGGCGGCAACCGGGGCTGCGGTCGGTGGCACATCGCAGGACGGTGAATTCACGCTCGAATGGACCAGCGACATCGGCATGGCCGACCAGGAGCCGGCAGCCCTGATCAACGGAACGGTGCTTACCTGCCTGACACCGGGCGATGCCGCGCCGATCGCCACGTCGCTGCGTCAGTACCATGCCAAGAACAGCATCCCGCTCTTTCCAGGTTCGGACGTCCGGAACGCTGGACTTTCGAAAGCGAGGATCGGCACCAGCCTCGTGAAATCCGGACCGGTTGTTTTTCAGTCGGGGACAGAGCCGGCCCTCGGTCTCAAGGCCGCACTCGCCCGCTCCCCGGAAGAGGTCATCCAGACGATGGCGCAAGCCAGGCTCCGCGGCCGCGGCGGCGCCGGCTTTCCGACCGGCCTGAAATGGAAGCTTTGCCGGCAGTCAGTGAGCGAGGCGCATCATGTCGTCTGCAATGCCGACGAGGGCGAGCCCGGAACGTTCAAGGACCGTGTTCTCCTGACGGAAATTCCCGATGTCATCTTCGATGGCATGACCATCGCCGGTTACGCGCTGGGGGCGCGGCACGGGTTGGTCTATCTGCGCGGCGAATACGCCTATCTGTGGGACCGCCTTCAGGCCGCGCTGCAGGAGCGCCGTCAGATCGGCCTGTTGGGCAAGGACGTCTGTGGGAAGGTGGGATTCGATTTCGATATCCGCATCCAGCTCGGTGCCGGCGCCTATATCTGCGGCGAGGAATCCGCGCTGATCGACTCCCTTGAAGGCAAGCGCGGCTCGCCCCGCGACCGTCCGCCCTTCCCCACCGATCGCGGCTATCTGCAGCAGCCGACCGCTGTCGACAATGTCGAGAGCTTCGCCTGCGTCACCCGGATCATGGAAAAGGGGATCGAATGGTTCACCGGTTTCGGCACACACGAGTCCACTGGCACCAAGCTTGTCAGCGTGTCCGGCGACTGCGAGCGGCCGGGCGTCTACGAAGTGCCGTTCGGGATCACGGTCAATGAACTTCTCGATCTCACGGGCGCATCGGACGCAGCGTTCGTCCAGATGGGTGGACCTTCCGGCCAATGCGTGGCGCCGAAGGATTTCGGCCGACGCATTGCCTATGAGGATCTTTCAACCGGCGGTTCGGTGATGGTGTTCGGAGCCGGGCGCGACGTGCTCGACGTTGCAGCGCAGTTCGCCGAGTTCTTCGTCGACGAGTCCTGCGGTTGGTGCACGCCATGCCGCGTCGGCACCACGCTGCTCAAGGAAAGCATGGACAAGGTCCTGCGCAACCGTGCGACGCTCGCCGACATTGCCGCGCTGGAGTCGCTGGCCGGCACTATATCCCGGATGAGCCGCTGCGGTCTTGGCCAGACCGCGCCAAATCCCATCCTGACCACCATGCGTAATTTCCCGCAAGCCTATGAGGCGCGGCTGCAAACCGCCCCCTTCGTGCCGACCGTGACGCTCCGCGAGGCATTGGCGGTCGCCGTCGAGGTTCAGGGACGCGAACCCGTAAGCGAAGGGGAAGTGGAATGAGTGAAGGCAATTTCACCTTCACGGTGGACGGCGTTGAAATCCCGGCCGCGCCCGGCCAGACCATCATCCAGGCTTGCGATGCGGCGGGCGTCTATATCCCGCGGCTTTGCCACCATCCCGATCTGGAGCCTGCCGGGCATTGCCGGGTCTGCACCTGCAAGATCGATGGCCGCTCCGCCAGCAGTTGCACCATGCCGGCCGCGCCCGGCATGGTCGTCGAGAGCAACACGCCGCAGCTCAACGAGGATCGCCGGGTCCTGATCGAAATGCTGTTCGTCGAGGGCAATCATTTTTGTCCCTCCTGCGAAAAGAGCGGCAATTGCGAGCTTCAGGCGCTCGGCTATCTGCTCGGGATGACTGGGCCGAAGCTGGCCTATCAATGGCCCCGGCGTGAGCTCGACGCCACACACCCGGACATCTTCATCGATCGCAACCGCTGCGTCCTGTGCTCGCGCTGCATCCGCGCGTCGCGAACCATCGACGGCAAATCGGTTTTCGGCTTCGAGGGACGCGGCATTCATGTCCGGCTGAACATCGATGGCAAGCATCTCGACGAGACGAGCCTCGCGGCCGCCGACAAGGCGGCCCATGTCTGCCCGGTCGGCTGCATCGTGGTCAAGCGCACCGGCTACCGAACTCCTTACGGCCACCGGACCTATGACGAGGCGCCGATCGGCAGCGATATCGAAGCAAAGCGTTCCGGCGGGGCAAAATGATGATGGCGAAGCCAAAACTCGCGACATGCTCCCTCGCCGGCTGCTTCGGGTGCCACATGTCGCTGCTCGACATCGACGAGCGGCTCATCGAACTGGTCGATCTCGTCGATCTCGACAAGTCGCCGCTCGACGACAAGAAGCAATTCGATGGCATGGTCGATATCGGACTGGTCGAAGGCGGCTGCGCCAATGAGCACAACGTGCATGTGCTCCGGGATTTTCGCGCCCATTGCCGCGTACTGGTTTCGGTCGGCGCTTGCGCGATCACCGGCGGCATCCCGGCCATGCGCAACCTCGTGGGCTTACGCGAATGCCTGGAAGAAGCCTATCTCAGGGGGCCGACGGTCGAAAATGGCGGGCTTATTCCCAATGACGAGGATCTGCCGTTGCTGCTCGACCGGGTCTACCCGTCGCACGAAATCGTCAAGATCGATTACTTCCTGCCGGGCTGTCCACCATCGGCGGACACGATCTGGATGGGACTGAAGGCATTGCTGACCGGCCACGAGCCGGAGCTTCCCTATCGGTTGTTCAAATACGAATGAGACGGCTGCTGGTCATCCGTGGAGATATGTCATGAGCGGCAGTGAATTAAGCCAGAACTCGCCCCAGAGCGGCTCACGCAAGATCGTGATCGATCCGGTCACCCGCGTCGAAGGTCACGGCAAGGTCACGATCCGTTTGAATGCAGCCGGCGAGGTCGAGGACGCCCGCTTCCATATCGTCGAATTTCGCGGATTTGAGCGTTTCATCCGCGGCCGGATGTATTGGGAGGTCCCGGTCATCATCCAGCGGCTTTGCGGCATCTGTCCGGTCAGCCATCATCTGGCGGCCGCCAAGGCCATGGACATCATTGCCGGCGTCGACAGGCTGACGCCGACGGCGGAAAAGATGCGCCGTCTCATGCATTACGGCCAGGTGCTTCAGTCGAACGCGCTGCATATCTTTCACCTGGCGTCTCCCGATCTTCTGTTCGGCTTCGATGCCCCGCCAGAGCAGCGCAACATCATTGCAGTACTGAACCGGTTTCCGGAAATCGGCAAATGGGCGATTTTCATCCGCAAGTTCGGACAGGAAGTCATCGCCGCCACCGGCGGCCGCAAGATCCATCCGACCAGCGCCATTCCCGGCGGCATCAGCCAGAACCTCTCGACAGCGCATCGCGATGAACTGCGCAAGGAGGTCGACCAGATCATCGCCTGGTGCTGCGATGCGCTCGCGCACCACAAGGCCTATGTCGAGGCAAACCAGGCGCTCCATCGTGACTTCGCGAGCTACAGGTCGAATTTCGTCAGCCTAGTCGGTCCTGATGGCGGCATGGATCTCTATGACGGAACCTTGCGCGCGATCGGCCCCGATGGCGAGACCATCTTCGATCAGGTCGGCCCGGCCAGCTACCGGGACTACCTGATCGAGGAGGTCCGGCCCTGGAGCTATCTGAAATTCCCGCATATCCGCTCGCTCGGCCGTGACAATGGCTGGTACCGCGTCGGTCCGCTGGCCCAGATCAATTGCTGTGCATCGATCGATACCCCGCTTGCGGAAGCCGCCCGGCAGGAGTTCATCTCCGAGAATCAGGGCAGTCCGGTCCAGGCGACGCTCGCCTATCATTGGGCACGTTTGATCTGCCTCATACACTGCGCCGAAAAGATCAAGCAGCTTCTGTTCGACGACGACCTGCAAGGAACGGATCTGATGGCGAAAGGCGAACGGCGTGGCGAAGGCATCGCCTGGATCGAAGCGCCGCGTGGCACCCTGATCCATCATTATACGGTCGACGACAATGATCAGGTGACCAGCGCCAACCTGATCGTCTCGACCACCAACAACAACGAGGCGATGAACCGCGCGGTGAAACAGGTCGCGATCAATGATCTCTCCGGCCGGGAGATCACCGAAGGGTTGCTGAACCATGTCGAGGTCGCCATTCGCGCCTTCGATCCCTGTCTTTCCTGTGCCACCCACGCGCTTGGGCAGATGCCGCTTATCGTCACGCTCGAGGATTCGGACGGCATCCCTATCGCAACGAGAGTCAGGGAATGACCGGGCCTGCACCAGCCAATATGCCGGTCACGACGGCGATACCTCTCGGAGTTCGCTTCCCGCGCATTCTCGTGATCGGCTACGGCAATCCCGGACGCCAGGACGACGGCCTTGGACCGGCGGCGGCCGCGGCCATCGAGAACATCGGCTGGCCCAACGTCACGACATCAGACAATTACCAGCTCGTCATCGAGGATGCGGTCGAAATCGCGGCCCATGACGTCATCTGGTTCGTCGATGCGAGTTGCGAAGGCGATGCGCCCTGTGCGCTCAGCCGCCTGTCACCGGCGTTCGACATCACCTTCACCGGCCACCTGCTCAAGCCGGAGACCTTGTTGGCGATCGCACACCAGCAATTTGGGAAATCTCCAGAAGCTCATCTCGTCAGCATTCGCGGCTATGAATTCGAGTTCCTCGAAGGGCTGTCGGAGCGGGCCGCCGGCAATCTGGCGCTCGCCATTGCCTTGCTGCGCCGCCGGATCGGCTATCTCCTGAAGGTGTCACGATGAACATCGGGCTCGGCGACAAACGAAGGACGATCCTGCTGGTGGATTCCGATCCACATGCCCGCGCGGTGCTGCGGAATGCGCTGGAAGCGGCAGGTTTCAGCGTCGGCGAAGCCGCGAATGGACGAGAGGGAGAACGGACTGCTGTTCGCATCAAGCCGGATGCGATCCTTGCTGACCTCCTGATGGAAACTGTCGATGCCGGCAGCGTCATAGCCGAAAAGCTCAAAAAAGTCGGCAGCAAAATTCCCATCTACATTGTCAGCAATGCCGCCGACGCGCTGGTGGGATCGGTCGGCCTGCACGAACTCGGCGTCTCCGGCGTGTTTCTCAAGCCGGCCGATCCGGCAATCGTGATCCAGACCCTGAAAACGCGGCTTGGCGTGAGCTAAAAGCGGTACCGCACATGCACGAGATGTCGATTGCCGAAAGCCTGATAGACCTGATCGAGGACGAAGCCTCCAAGGAGGGATTCGCCCATGTGAAGCGGGTCGGCGTCAAGCTTGGCGCGCTCGGCCATGTCGAGCCGTCTGCCTTGCTGTTCTGCTTCGACGTCGTTGCCCGTGGCACCATCGCGGAAGGCGCACGCCTGGATCTGGCAACCGTGCCCGGTGCCGGTTGGTGCCCGCGCTGCCAACGCTCGGTCGCGATCAGCCAGCGCTACGATCTCTGTCCGGCATGCCGGCAATCCCATGTGCAGATGACCGAGGGGGACGAGCTTCGTCTCACTGAGCTGGAGGTGGAATGATGTGCACGATTTGTGGCTGCGGCACCGCAACCGTCGAGAACCGGGAACAACATTCCCACGATCACCATCACCACCATCATCACCACGACCAGGCCCATAACCACGGACATTGGCATGGGGAGGATGGCTCGATTCATTTCGGTACGGACGGCGGCGTCCAGTTGCCGGGAACGAGCCAGGAACGCGTCATCCACCTGGAACGGGACATCCTGTCCAAGAACGATGCCTATGCGCAGGCCAACAGGGCGAGGCTGATCGCCGCCGGCCAATTCGCGCTCAACTTCGTCTCGAGCCCCGGCTCTGGCAAGACATCGCTTCTGGTGCGGGCCATCACCGATCTTGGTTCGCGCTTTGCCATCGCGGTGATCGAAGGCGACCAGCAGACGTCGAATGATGCCGATCGGATTCGCGCAACCGGTGCACCGGCGATCCAGATCAATACCGGCAAGGGTTGCCACCTCGATGCCCATATGGTCGGCCACGCGCTCGATCAGCTTCCGCTGCAGCCGGGCGGCCTGCTCTTCGTCGAAAATGTCGGGAACCTCGTCTGTCCGGCCGCCTTCGATCTCGGCGAAGCGCACAAGGTGGTGGTGCTGTCGGTTACCGAGGGTGAGGACAAGCCGCTCAAATATCCCGATATGTTCGCACAGGCCGACCTGATGCTTCTCAACAAGGCTGACCTGTTGCCTTATCT
>DASZTN010000173.1:0-10076 GCA_035547995.1 Bradyrhizobium sp.
TCGCCATCTGTGTGTACGCCGTGATGTGGACCTGGCACCGCGGCTGGGCGGCGGTGATGGAGCGGATGCACGACCAGCTCATCCCGGTCGATCAATTCATGGCGATGATCAAGGAAAAGAACATTCCGCGTGTGCCCGGCACCGCGGTATTCCTGACCCGGACCGAGCGCGACACCCCGCCGGTGATGCGGTGGCATGTCCAGCATAACCGCGCGCTGCACCAGCACCTGTTCGTGCTGCGCGTGGAAATCCTCTCGGTGCCGTGGGTCGCGCAGAGCAAGCGCATCACCTTGCAGCAGGTCGCGCCGAATTTCTGGCGCGCGGAGGCGCGGTTCGGTTTCATGGAGCGCCCGCACATTCCCGACCTGCTCACCGCGAGCAAATCGCTCGGCTGCACCGTCGATCTCAACGACGTCACCTATTATGTGGGCCATGAAACCGTGATCCGCCGCGAGGACGGCATGGGCTTACCCGGCTGGCAGGAAGAGCTGTTCGCGGTGATGGAGCGCAATGCGATCCATGTCAGCGATTTCTTCAGCCTGCCGACCGACCAGGTCGTCGAGATCGGACGTCAGGTTGCGATTTAGGGCCGGGCTCAGCCCACAAAAGACGAGCCGAGCAGGGCGAGGACGGCGAGGGCCATCAGCGCGGTGCCGATCCAGCCGAGCCAGACCAGCCAGGATTTGGCCTTGAACCGTCCCATCAGTTTTTCATTGGCGACGATCGCCATCATCATCGCCATGATCGGAACGGCGACGATGCCGTTGAGCACGGCGCTCCATACCAGCATATGCAGTGCGTCGATGCCGGTGAAGCCGAGGCCAAAGCCGATCACGGTCGCAGCGGCGATGATCGAATAGAAGCCTTGGGCGTCGGGTGCCTTGGCCTCCAGCGTGGCGCGCCATCCGAACACCTCGGCAACGCCATAGGCGGCGGCGCCAGCAAGCACCGGGATCGCCAGCATGCCGGTGCCGATGATGCCGATCGCAAACAGCGCAAAGGTGAAGTTCCCGGCCAGCGGCCGCAGCGCTTCGGCCGCCTCAGTCGCCGAATTGATGTTGGTGACGCCGTTCGCATTCAGAACGGCCGCGGTGGTCAGGATGATGAAAAAGGCGATCAGATTGGAGAAGACCATGCCGACGACAGTATCGATCCGGATGCGGTCGAGCTCGCTCCAGCCGCCGCGGCTCAGCTCGCGCAGCGCGCGATGCTTCTTGCCCTGGTTCATCTCCTCGACCTCCTGCGAGGCCTGCCAGAAGAACAGATAGGGGCTGATGGTGGTGCCGAGCACGGCGACCACCATCAGGAAATAGTCGGACGTGACCGTCGGTCTCGGCCAGATCGCGGCGAGCAGCGCCTCTCCCCAGGGAATCCGCACCGTCAGCGCCGTCACGACATAGGCAAACAGCACCAGCGTCATGAATTTGAGCACCGGCGCGTAGCGCCGATAGGGCACGAATATCTGCAGCAGGGTCGAGGCGGAGGCAAAGATCAGCGCATGCTCGTGGTTGAGGCCGCCGATGACAAGCGAAAGCGCTTCCGCCATCGCCGCGATATCGGCGGCGATATTGAAGGTGTTGGCGGCGACCAGCAGAGCCACCAGCACCAGCACCAGCCATCGCGGCGCAAGCTCCATCACATTCGCAGCCAGGCCCTTGCCGGTGACCCGGCCGATCCGGGCGCTGATGAGCTGGATCGCGATCATGAAGGGCGTGGTCAGAAACACGGTCCATAACAGGCCGAAACCGAACTGGGCGCCGGCCTGCGAATAGGTCGCGATGCCCGAGGGGTCATCGTCGGCGGCGCCGGTGACCAATCCCGGGCCCAGTAGCCGCAGCACCATGTTGCGGGGCTTTTTGGCGTCCAGGCGGATAGGTTCGGTCATGAAATGCTGCGATGTCCTGACTTGATTGAGTCGGTATGTAGGGCGCAAAAAACATCGGCCAGCTTGCGCCGCCGATCAAGTAAAAAGCCGCGCGTGGACCGGATCCCGGGTCTTTCCGGGCACGTTCACGCCTGACGGCTTCGCGAGGGAAAAGCCGTGTTGCGAAACAAAGTTCCCGGGAATGAGCAGGCCGGGAGTGAGCAGGCTGGCGAGCGGGCTGAGGCTGACCTGACGGATGGCGTCCGCGGCCGAGCGCCGGCTTATTTGATCAGGTCGATCTGATTCTCGCTCAGCGCGCGAATGAAGGTCGGCAAGGCAATGAAGCCCACCCTATCAAGATATTTCGGCGCGTTGCCGCCGTCGGCGGAGATCGCCCAAAGCAGGAAGTGCCGCAGCGCATTTGCTGTCGTGGGATTGGCCTGCCTGGTCGAAACCACGACATATTCGTAATTGATCAGCGGGTAGGAATCGTCGCCCGGGGCGAAGACCAGGGTCAGCCGTTCGTCGGCCGGCGTGCGCGGATCGAGTTCGGAAGCGCCCTTGCTGATGGTGTCGGCGGTCGGAAGAAGGAATTTGCCGCTCTGGTTCTTCAGCATCGCAGTGCCAAGCGAGGCCTTGGCGATCTGTTCGCGGAAACTGATGCCGACATAGCCGATCGAATAGGGCGTCGCCGCCAGCGCCCGCACTACGCCGTCATTGCCGGTCGTGACCTTTTCGCCTTCAACAATCGGCCAAGTGATCATGGTGCCATAGCCGATCTTGTCGCCCCAGGTCTGGGCCGAGAAGTCGAGGAATTGGGTGAAGATGAAGGTATCGCCGGAAGCGTCTTCGCGGCGGATCGGAACGATGGCCTGGTGTGGCAGCTGCACGGAGGGGTTCATCGCCGCGATCTCGGGCGCATCCCACATCTTGATCACGCCGGTGAAGATGCCGGCGAGCGTCGGGCCGTCGAGTTTCAGGTTCTCATCGTTCAGGCCCGGAATGTTGTAGTTCACGGTCTGCGCCGAGATCGCAACCGCGACGTTGAGGATGCCTCGGTTCTTCTCGGCCTGTTCGTCGGACATATAGGCATCGGAGGCGCCGATGCGGGCATCGCCGGCGATCGCTGCATCGACGCCCACGCCCGAGCCGGTCGCCGCCGCAGTCAGCGAGACGTTGGTCGAGACGTGGCCATAATCGGGAATCCAGAGCTGAAACAGCGGGTACAGCAGGGTCGAACCGGTTTCGTTCAGCGTGACGCTTCCGCCTTTTCCACCTTGTGCCAAGGCGGGTCCGGACAATCCTGCTGCGAGCAGCACGGCCGCAATCGGCCACAGCCGGATTCGTTGCGAACGGCGATAGAACGACGAGCTCATGCCTGCACCTTTCATGACCGCAATGGGTGGACCGCTATTTGCCGATCTCGTCGAGGTTCACGCCGGTGGTTTCGATGCGATAGAGCCAGGTGACGATGGCGCCGAGCAGCGACGTCACGATCAGCCCGTACAGCAAGGCACGGGTGCCGATCGCCGTCAGCAGGATCGGAAACAGGAAGGCAGTCGCGACCGCGCCGATCTTGGCAAACGCCGCGGCAAAGCCGGCGCCCATGCCACGCACTTCGGTCGGAAACACCTCACCGGCCAGCAGGTAGGTCTGTGCATTCGGGCCGAGATTGGTCATGAAGTTGAACAGCATGAAGCCGGCAAAGATCAGCGCGATCTTGCTGGTGCCGGTGAGGTCGATCGAGAGCGAGGCCAGGAACAGGCCGACGGCGCAGCCGATGAAGCCGAAGATCTGCAGCTTGATGCGCCCATAGACGTCGGCGAGCATCACTGCGAAAAGAATGCCAATGATCAGGAGGACGTCGATCAGCGCAGCGCCTTTGGCGGCAAGGATGCTGTCGCGGATCAGGTCGCTCAAGCTGCGGACGTGATCGGAGCCGCCGCCGAGTGCGGCGGCCAGGATGATCGGCGTGAAGATGCCGATGCCATAGGTGCCGAGATCCTGGAGGAACCATGGCACCGAGGCAAAGATCGTGGCGCGGCGGTTGCGGTTGTTGAACAGCGCCATAAATGAGCCCTGGCCGCCACGGCCGTTGCTTGTGCCCGCCTCAAGCCGCAGCAGCTTGATGTTGGTCGGATATTGCGGCTTGCGGACCAGGAGCTTGGTGACGGACTGCTCGGCCTTGTCATGGTTGCCGCGAACCGACAGCCAGTTGGCGCTTTCGACGACGAAGAAACGACCAATGGTCACGGCGAGCGCCGGGATCAGCGCGGTCGCATACATCCAGCGCCAGGCCGAGAGGTCGGGCACCAGCACCAGCACCAGGCAACCGACGCCGGTGCCGGCCAATGCGCCTACCGCCTGGAAGCCGAAGGCGCCGAGAACAAGCCTGCCGCGGTTGGAGCTTGGGATGTTCTCCGAGATCACCATATGCGCGGTGGGATAATCGCAGCCCAGTGCCAGACCCAATCCGAACAGGCAGATCGCCAGTGAAAGGAAATTGCTGCACAGGATCAACAGCGCCAGGAAGGCGCAGAAGATCACCATCTCGGCGATGAACATCGGCTTGCGGCCGAAATAGTCGGAGAGGCCGCCGAGCAGCACTGCACCGAACAGGATGCCTGCCAGACTTGCCGCGCTGATGATGCCGTTCTCGGCGGAGGCGATCTGGAATTCACGGGAGATCAGCGGCAGCGCAACGCCGGTCATGAAGACGACATAGCCTTCGAAGAATTTTCCTGCAGCGGCCAGCGACCAGATCCGCCACTGCATGCCGGTCATCGGCGCAGATTTGAGCTGGGTTCCATCGGGCCAGGCCGGCAATTCGTCGATGTATTGCTGGACCGATTTATGGGTTTGTGCCGGCGTCGATTGAGCTGGCAGATCAGCCTCGGCGACATCTTCCATCGTCGGCACCTCGCAATGCTGCGGTTACGTCATTGGCCGGACGTTGCCACTGAGCATCGTCACTGGAACGTACGGCTGAGCAGTGTTGTTGGCGAATTCTTAGCGGCGCCGTGTAACGTCTTGATGGCAGCAGCGTAGACGATGGTCTGATACGCTGGACACGATTGCGGCATAGAAATCAAACGACATATCGGATCACGCGGCCTTGAACGTTCGCCGGCGCCGGCGTGAGTGCCGGCGGGAAAAATCGTCGCGGTACACCGCGCAGCGATCGCTGAATCGCCGCCAATCAAAACACGACGTCAATTTGAAATGACTCCGACTGAAACCAACGAAGAGTTCGAACCGGCAAACATCGCCCGGTCTGCGGACAGGTTGGTTGGAGGTTGTTCGTTTCCGGATGCGGCATGTTTTGTTGGCGCGATTGCGGAACAGCTCGCGGCAGCCGCGCTTTATCTTTCGAGAGGATTGGCGTGGACTGACGAGCAATGAGCCAAGCACCGCACAAGGGATCTGTGACGCAGCAGCGCCGTATGCCGATGATCGCTTCGATCGTGATCGCGGCGTTAGGCGTGCTGGCGATGCTGGTGGTCGACCATGGCCCGTGGAATAGGCCGCATCTCAGAACCGCGATGGTAAACTACGGCAACACCGCTGCGGCGGCGAAGGCGGCTGGTGCAACGGTTACGCCGACCCAGCCGAAGCGCCCGCTGGAGCCGGAATCCCCGGGGCCGAAGCGCGCCCAACCGGTCGACCAGGTTCCCCCGTAGCCAATCCGCTGTCCGCTTGGCAGGCGCTTCAACGAATGCTGACGAACGCGCCCCAAACTGCGGCGAGGATGCCGCCAACAAATACATAGATCGGGCTATCGCAGAATGTGCCGCCATAGGAGCACACGGTCGTGCTCCAACTGCCCAGTTCACCATTGCCCGCGACATACAAGATGCCGGACAACACCACGAGCACCCCGGCGACGAAATACATCGGTTTCCCCCCAAGTCTCGGCAGCGGTTCGATCGGACGTGATAATCCAGCTATGCCGGATCCAAATTGGCCAAGCCTAAAAACAAAGTGCTAAATTTGAGGTGAATCGGAGCGATATGCGCTCACGTAAATTTAGGTCAGCGAAGCTGGCTTGTCGTGATCGCCGTTATTCTGGCCGCGCGTGATCGCCGAACGTGCCTTGGTCAGGACCTCATTGAAATAGGCCTCACGCTCCCGGGCGAAGCGATGCTGATGGGCCTGAAAGGCGGCGACCCGGTTCTGGATCTCTTTGCGGACTTCGTCTTGCAGACTGTCCTCGACCGGCAGCTCGGTGGCCGACGGCAATTCCGCGGGCGGCAGGGCCTGCACCGGTTCAACGTTCTCGGACTTCTCGATCGCGTCCGCTTCTTCGGCAGGGGTGGCAGGGGCAACGGCGAAGGTATTTTCGATCGCGATGGGTCGGAGCTGGTCAGCCTCGGTTGAGGCCTTCTCCGACCGCCCGCCGATCACGGATTGAACGAATGCTCTTGTCTGCGCGATCAGACTATCGCGTTCCTTGGCCCATCTCATCACACAACCCTCAAAGTGATTAGTCTGGTCAAGAATGTCTGTAAAATCAACCTCTTCCTGGAATAGATAGTTACCGCGACCGCAACATCTCCCGGGAATTTGACCTAATTTCCCCACGCATCGGGAAATCCTCATGCGCCGGGAAAAGGACGCGCCTGATCCGGAATCGGTTGCAGAGGGACACGGCTGCGTGCAGCAGTTCCTTAAGGTCTATTTGGTCCATCGAATTTACCATATGTGCGTGACGCCCATATCATCCGCAGCCGCCATTTCCACAGGCTTCAGCGGCGGCATTTCATGGTGTCCGGAATTTCAGGCTTGCCGAGCTTCGGTTGAAGCCGTCACGAACGCATACAGAGCGTCGGACAAGGCTTTGACCGGCGCCTTCAGCTTCGCGCCGTAGGCCGTGCCGTTTCGCGATCCACGCCGGATCATTGTAGGAAAGCCAGGTCGCACCGGAGGCGTCCTGCCAGATCAGCGCTTTCAGCGCCAGATCGATACCGGAGGTCTGCGCCGCCTGCATCAGCGGCGTACCACCTTGGCATTGCCGAAGATGACGACTGTGGTCGGCCGCAAGGAGAGGCCGACCTGTGCGGCCCCGGCCGCATGATCGACCCTCGCAAACACCGTCAGGCCTTTGGCATGAAGAATGGCCTCGAGCTTCTGCAACGTCGCTTCGGGGTCGAAGCTGCTCCGCAGCATGATCAGTCCGTCAACTGGCATGGGCATGCTTCTTTTCGCGATAGCGGTGCGCGACAGTAAATCAGGTTTTGAGAAAGAGCTTGCGGCGTCGGGCAAATCGGGAGCATAAGCCCACCGTCAAAAATCAGCCCGCGGCTCGAACGGCGGGCTTTTTCGTTGACGGATTGCCCTTTCGAATCTCGCGCTGACGACCGGCATTCACCGTTTTCCTTTTTGGCTTGCCTTGTCGGGCAAATCAGGAGCATATCGGCATCATCGCAAAAATCGTAACGCCCGCGCGGAGCAATCCGGACGCGGGCGTTTTCATTTGCAGTTTTCCCAATCGGACGACGGCCGCACGTCAAGACGCTACATCCCCCATCGTCGCCCAGGCGTCGACAGCGTGCCGTCGTCCGAACCACTTTTGCATCGTGCCTCCTGCCGATGTGTCTTTGAGAATATTAGCCGGCGCGCGCGAACGCGCCCGGCACGCGGCGTGGCAAGAGGTCCACGGCCGCACGCGGCCTCCGGAGAAGGAGATAGGGTTCGCGCCTGAAATGATCGCGAGGAAGCGATCATGCCGCATATTTGATCTATGTCAGTGCGAGCGGCCGAGCCGAGCGCATCTGATCTGACGACAGGACTCAGGATTGCTTCGTCGCCGAGCCCTGTCACCGGGACGCGTATCATGCCGGGCCCGGTCGCCTCGCAACGACGGGAATCCAATAATGACCGCCTATTTGATCTCGCTCGCATTGACCGGCCTCGTCATCATCGTGGTCTGGGAGGCGTGGTCATGAGCGCTGAAATCATCCGGTTCATTCCGC
Organism: Bradyrhizobium sp.; assembly: GCA_035547995.1. Taxonomy (GTDB): domain Bacteria; phylum Pseudomonadota; class Alphaproteobacteria; order Rhizobiales; family Xanthobacteraceae; genus Bradyrhizobium. The sequence continues at coordinate 7,837 of DASZTN010000173.1, forward strand.
GTCCGCGGCGCCATCATGAGCGGGCCGACTTTCCAGCCATTGTTCTTCGTTTCCAAAGGCGGGTGGATGATCTCGTCATGGATCGTGCCGATGCCGTTCCGAGCGGGAACGATGCGCGCAGGGGCGGCCGGAAAGAGTAGTTCCTCCGCCATGGTCGGTGCGCCTGACCATTTGAGTCCTCCGCGGGCCCCGCCATGATGGGAGGAAACCCTATGTCCAAGACCCCTACCGAAATCCGCTCGCTGGCGCGGAGCCATACCCGCACGGCGATCAATGTGCTGGTCGGGATCATGCGCAGCAAGGATGCCACCGCTGCCGCACGCGTCACTGCTGCCAACGCGATCCTCGATCGCGGCTGGGGCAAGGCCCCGCAGGCGCTTGAGGGCGGCGAAAGCGGGGCTCTTGAACTCATCCATCGAATCGAGCGCGTCATTGTCGACCCTGAGAATCCTCACCGCGAAGATCTTTGAACCGCTGCTTGCGCCGGCGCGCTACAAGGGCGCGTATGGCGGCCGAGGTTCCGGCAAGTCGCATTTCTTCGGAGAACTTCTGGTCGAGACCTGCCAGGCCGAGCGCGGTACGCTCGCAGTCTGCATCCGCGAGGCGCAGCGCACGCTGGCGCAATCCTCCAAGCGGCTGATCGAAGGCAAGATCGCGAGCCTCGGGTTGGGAGCGCAGTTCAAGATCTTCAGCGACAAGATCGAGACGCCGGGAGACGGGCTTGTCATCTTCCGCGGCATGCAGGATCACACGTCGGAATCGATCAAATCCCTGGAAGGATTCCGCATCGCCTGGATCGATGAGGCGCAGACGCTGAGCGCCCGTAGTCTTTCGTTGCTACGGCCGACCATTCGCGCCGACAAATCCGAGCTATGGGCGTCATGGAATCCACGTCGGCGCGTTGATGCCATCGATGATTTCTTCCGCGTGCGCAAGCCGGACGGCGCCGTCCTCGTCAACGCCAACTGGCGCGACAATCCCTGGTTTCCTGCTGTGCTCGAGGAAGAGCGCAAGCTTGATCTGTCGCGCTATCCCGATCGCTACGAGCATATCTGGGAAGGCGATTACGTGAGGGCTTTCGAGGGCGCCTACTTCGCCTCGATGCTATCAGAGGCCCGCTCGCAGGGGAGGATCGGCAAGGTCGCGGCCGATCCGCTATTGCCGCTGCGCGCCTTCATCGATATCGGCGGCGCGGGTGCCGCGGCCGATGCCTTCACAATGTGGATCGTGCAATGGGCCGGCAGCGAGGTTCGGGTCCTCGACTATTACGAGTCCTCGGGCCAGGTGCTAGCATTTCACGTCAACTGGCTGCGCAGCCGCGGCTATCACAACGCGATCCTCTATTTGCCGCATGACGGCGTCGCTACCAACAACGTCACCGGCAAGCGCTACGAGGATCATCTGCGCGACGCCGGCTTTGCGGTCGAGCCGCCGGTGAAGAACCAGGGCAGGGGCGCGGCGATGATGCGGATCGAGGCCCTGCGCCGGCTCGGGCCGCAGCTCTGGTTCAATGAAGCGACCACCGAGGCCGGACGAGAAGCACTCGGCTTTTATCACGAGCGCAAAGACGACGCCCGCAACATCGGCCTCGGCCCCGAGCACGACTGGTCGTCGCATGCCGCAGACGCCCTCGGGTTGATGGCGATCTGCTGGGAGCAGCCGGGCCGGGCAGGGGCGTTCAACCGGCCGATCAAGTATGCGGATGGAGGGTGGGTGTGAGCGGGGATTTGCGGAATTGGCGTGAATAGGAGGTACCCGTTGCGCAATTCCTGTCTCGCTCTCTACCCCAGTTGGCAAATATCGATTCATCATTGAGGCAGAGCATTCTCACATTTTGAGGAATCCGCTCCCTGGCGGGGCGAAGAGGAAGTTACCCAAAAATCATTCCCGGTAGGGAGTAGGCCGTTGACTCTTATGTTCAGGACTAGACATACCGCTGAGGTAAGCAAACCAACCGCAGCCGTTACAAACTATCACATTGCATCTTCCCGGGTTCCAAGTTTCCCTTTTGAGGCGCGACTTGAAACTGGCCTCATAACAGGCGTCACAAAGGCTATGCTGGGGTTCTCCGTTCTCCATGCCTTCTTTCAACGTGCGAGCAAAAACGCCGGGATGGATTTCGGTAAGTTGGTAGCGCTGCTTTTCTGCATCCCATGTTTCAAGGCGAGCCACTTCTTTTTCAAGCTTGCCTACACGCCCCAGCGACGCACATTGCGCCGCTTGTGCCGCGAGGATTTCCT
>DASZTN010000174.1:0-49019 GCA_035547995.1 Bradyrhizobium sp.
CGGCCAGACTGATGGCATCGGACGGTAGGATGGCGATGAAGGAAAAGCTTGTCTGCAGGCGCACAAACCCTTGCCGCCGACGCTCCAGTTTTTGGGCATCGGCAGCGCGTTCTGTGGGCGTCATGCCCAAGGCCTGGTCAGAACGGGGTGTCCCGGTGCGTCCGGGAAAGATGACCGCGGCGGCGAGGGAAGCGAAGCGACCTCGCCGGACGAGCCTGTCGGCTGGCAGCGCTACGACAAAAAAGCGCCGGGCGACTTCGGCAGCCGCCCGGCGGTGTCGCTATCGTTCTTCATGCGCTCAGTAGTAACCGGGACCGCGGTAATATCCGTAGCCCTCATAAGGTACGACCATCACGCCGACGCCGTAGGGAACTTCGGTTGCCGCGCCCGGCGCATAGCCGTGGCGATAATAGAAGCCGGGTCCGGGCGTGCCGCGCGAGCCGTAGCCACCGGTGTTGTAATCCGAATCCGGATAGAACTGAGCCATTGCGCCCGGCTCCTGCGTGGCTTCCTGCGCCAGCGCCGGCGTAACGAAGGTCGCCGCTGCAATCAGGCCCGCTCCGATCAAGCTGGTTTTCTTCATCTGTGCTCTCCATTCAGTATGCGGAGCCAACGGCACGCCGGAGGAGACGTTCCGGTCTCCCGTTCACGGGCCTGTGAAGCACTCCTGAAGGCCCGCTGAATGGCCTTCCCGCGGCTGATCCCGCCGGGGAACCGGCTTGCGGTGTGGCGCATTGGATGGGATGATCTGCGGTATTCCAGAACCTAACGATGTTGCCCCCGATACGGAGAAAATCATGAGAATTCTACGCGCCGGCGCCCTGGCGATCGTCGCCCTGCTTTGTGCAACCCCGCTCACGCTGCAGCGATCGCAAGGCCACCGCGTGTCGTTGTCGATCGCAGCGGCCAAGGCCGCCGATCTCGAGTTGAGAATCCACCATCGTCATCGCACCGTCTACCGGCACTATTATCGCTATTCGCGGCTTTATAATCCCTGGTGCGACGGTCCTTATACCGGCGGCGGCATCGGCGACTTCAACGGCGGCACCTATTACGGCGGCCCGTGGATCGACCTGCGCTGCTACTACGGCGTGTATTAGACCCAGACGAATTCCCTCCCTCTGAAAATGGGGGGAGGGCCGGGCGGCTAAGCGCCCATCCCGGTCTTGAGGCTCGAACGGACGGCGCCCGTCTTGCGATCCTCGACAGTTGTCCGGCTCTTCCAGACGTCCTGCCGCCGCGACCATGAAAGGTAATAGGCGAGGAAGGTCATGATGGCGAGGCCGGCGATGCTGACCAGGATCTGATCCGCAATCGAGCCGGCGCTCAGCGTCAGCACGAAATGGCCGATGAAGGACAGGAACACGCCGATGCAGAACACCGCCAGCGACTGCTCGCCGCATTTGATCAGCGGCCTGAAGATCGGCGATTTCAGCGCGGGCGAATCCTTGCGCACGAAACGGGTAACGACAAAGGCGACGACAACGAAGTGCAGCGCGCGATAGGGCGAGAGATTGACCTTGTCGATCGGATTGAACGCATCGACCAGCCGGGCCGGGAACAGCTGCGCGACATCCGGAAAACGTCCCGCCAGCGTCATCGCGAGCGCGAATATCAGATAGGCAATGCCTGCGTAAAGCAGCAGCGGCGATCGCAGCAACGGGCCGAGTCGCCTCGCGCCGCCGAGCGCAAGCCAGGCGCCCAACACGAACAGAAGCTGCCAGCAGAACGGATTGAAATACCAGGATCCATCCGGAAACGAGGACAGGTTCCAGCCGAACCAGCGCGCGGCGACATAGAGCGCGAGCGAACCGATCAGGGTCAGGTCCGGCACACGCATCAGCAGCCACAACAGCGGAATCAGGCAGGCGGTCAGCAGCACGTAAAGCTGCAGCACGTCGAGATTGAGCGGCCTGGCCTGCAGGATCAGGCCATGGCTGAGAATGTTGACCGGCTGGTCGATCAGGCCGGTGATGTTGAACTCGTTGATGATGTCGGGCGCGGAATACTGGGCCGCTACATAGGAGATCAGCACGACATAGCTGACGAACAGCACGACATAGGCGCCATAAAGCTGTCCCAGCCGCTTGAGGATGCGTGTCGCGCCAATGACGAAGCCGCGCTCCAGCGTGATGCTGGCATAGTTGATCGCCGCGGCATAGCCGGAGACGAAGATCAGGAGATCGGCGGCGCCGCTGAATCCGTAGTTCCTGGCCGTGAGCTGGTTCACGACGTCGTGCGGGATGTGATCGAGGAAGAGCGACCAGTTTGCCAGTCCCAGGAAAAGATTGAGTCTGACATCGTGGCCATCGGCCACCAGTTTCGAGTTGAGGTTCATGGCATTTTTTTCTTGTTGCGGCGGACTCACTCCGGCGACGCCCGTTCACTCGTGAAGCGGGCTTCGCGCGGTCAATCTCGCCGTTGAGCGGTTCGATGCTTGCGGCTTCGTCCGTCGAATCCGGTTCATTCGGCGACGAATCCGTAAAACCCGCAGGCGGGGAGATAGTGAATTTTTCCGTTGATTGAAGTTGCGAAGCGCCAAGCCGAAGGTCGAATTGGCAGCCGCAAACATGCACTGGAGAATATGGCAGCATGTCCGGTGGCGGAAATAGAAAGATCGTGAAAAAGAGTGTTGGGGTCGTTCGAAATAAACGGAGCGCGGAATAAATGCTGCGCAGAAGCCGATTCGACGCATCGAAAATTCTACGTGGCGGTTATTCGATGGCTGATAGCCTAGGTGCAAGGCGAGTGAAGCCGCATCGCCCGCCGGCCGGCGCGGAGCAGCCATCCTCCAATTGCAAACCTCACGTAGCCTTGATTTTTGCCTGTCACGGCATTTTTGCTTGTCACGACGACGGCATTTCGGCCGCGAGCCCCATCGTCCGCTGCAGGTCGCTGATCGCGCGCAGGAAGCTGTCGGCCGGTGTGGTCTCCGGATCGATCAAGCGGTGTAGACGGAAGCCGTCCTCCAGCGCCAGCAGGATCGCGCCGGTCCATGCCGGATTCGGCGATCCGTTTCCGCTGTTCTTCTGCGTGGTCTCGACGATGTCAGCGATCAGCTTGCGCCTGGCGCGCAGCCGCTTGGCAAGCTCCGGCCTGCGCTTTTCGGCGCGGGCCACGAACAGGATCATCTCCATGTGCAACAGCGGAGCACGGCTGAGCGGATCCTGGCGGCTGCGGTCCATCGCTTTGAGCGCGTCGATGAAATCGGCTGGGTTCTTGTGCCGGTCGAGCAGATCGAGGTTGCGCCGGATGGATCTGGCGACGTGATCCTCGAGCATGGCGATGATCAGTTCGTCCTTGCTCTTGAAGTTCGAGTAGAACGCCCCGCGCGAAAATCCCGCCGCGACCGTGATTGCCTCGATGCTGGCATGACCGATGCCCTGTTCCTCGAACACGCGCGCCGCCGCTTCGAACAGCTTTTCGCGGGTGTCGTCCCTCGTCGGCCTGGTCCGAATTCTTGACATCGGCCCAGTTTAGGCCACAATGCAATTCAATACAATAGTGTATCGAGTTGTATTGTTGGTTCGGTGTGCCCGGTCCCGCCTTGGGCAGGTCAAGCTCGCGCGAATGGACCGGCATTTTCAGCACGGCAACGAATCGAGGTCATGATGAGCGAGACCGCTGCGGCCGCCCCGTTGTTCAATCCGCTGTCGCCGGATTTCATCCGCGACCCCTATCCGCATTATGCGCGGATGCGTGCCATCGATCCGATGCACCGCGCGTTCGGGGCCTTTATTGCGAGCCGGCATGCCGAAGCCAGCCTGGTGCTGCGCGACAGGCGTTTCGGCAGAGGTTATGTCGACCGGATCACGCAGCGTTACGGCGAGCAGATCTGGGAGCAGCCGGTCTTTCGGAGCGTGCGCCACTGGATGCTGCACCAGGACCCGCCGGATCACACGCGGCTGCGCGGGCTGGTGGTGAAGGCCTTCACGGCTCGTCGGGTCGAGGACATGCGTCCGCGTATCCAGGAGGTCGTCGACCAGACCCTGGACGCGATCATTCCCAGGGGACGGATGGATCTGATCGAGGATTTCGCGTTCCGCCTGCCGGTGGCGATCATCTGCGACATGCTCGGCATTCCGGACGAGCACCGCGAGATGTTCTACAAGAACGCGCGCTATGGCGGCCGGCTGCTCGATCCGGTGCCGATGACGGCGGCCGAAATCGAGCAGGCCAATGCCGGCAATGCCAAAATGCAGGCATATTTCCAGCAGCTGTTCGAGCTGCGGCGCCGCAACCCGGGCGACGATCTGACCACGCAGCTCCTGCATGCGGAAGAAGATGGCAGCAAGCTTACCAACGAAGAGCTGACCGCCAACATCATCCTGTTGTTCGGTGCCGGTCATGAAACCACTGTCAACCTGATCGGCAACGGGCTGCTCGCGCTCTATCGTCATCCGGATCAGCTGGCGCTGCTGAAATCCAACCCGGCCCTCATCACCAACGCGATCGAGGAGTTCCTGCGCTACGACGCCTCGGTACAGATGACCGGCCGGGTCGCCATGGAAGATGTCGAGCTTGCCGGCAAGAGGGTTGCCAAGGGGGAAAGCGTGCTGTGCCTGTTGGGCTCGGCCAACCGCGATGCCGAGGCCTATCCGGACCGTCCCGAAACGCTCGATATCACCCGCCCCAATGTGAAGCCGCTCAGTTTCGGCGGCGGCATCCATTTCTGTCTCGGCGCCCAGCTCGCCAGGCTCGAAGCCGAGATTGCGGTCTCGACCCTGCTGCGGCGGATCCCGGAGCTGCGGCTCGACAATGCCGACGATCCGCAATGGCGGCCGACTTTCGTCCTGCGCGGCCTCAAGGTGATGCCGGCGAGCTGGTAAGGCGACAAGCGGTCGCGGCCCGCGCGGCGGCTGTGACTTCGCCATACTTGGCTCTATATTGACGGCGTCCGGCATTGATGTCGGCGCGGCCTCGGACACGGCTCCGGGACCGCGCCTCATGCCGTGTACAGCCGACGGCGCCGGGCAGGGGGCGGTGCCTGGCTGGTCCGAATCAGGCTGGATCAGGCTGGCTTAAATTAGGCTGCGCTGGTTTTGGCGCGTTTACCGGTATTCAGCTGGCTCGAAAACGCTATACAACGCAGGAAGCGTGTTGAAAGGAAGACGCCGTGCAGACGACGCTGCTCGGACTGGCCATTGCCTTAATTATTGCGCTGCTGGCTGCACTGGTCGGGCCGTTCTTTATCGACTGGAATCAGTTCCGGCCGCAATTCGAGGCGGAGGCGAGCCGGATCATCGGCGCACCGGTGCGCGTCAGCGGTAATCTCGACGCGCGGCTGCTGCCGACGCCGTCGCTGCGGCTGCGCTCGGTCACGGTCGGCGGCGCCAATGATCTCGGCAAGGTTCGCGCCGACAAGCTCGATGTCGAGTTCAGTCTCGGCGATCTGATGCGCGGCCAGTGGCGCGCGACCGAACTTTCCATCAACGGCATGGCGCTCGATCTCGGACTCGATCAGCAGGGACGGATCGACTGGCCGGCCTCGACCGGAACCTTCAGCCTGGGTTCGCTGTCGATCGACCGGCTCAATCTCACCGGCCGCGCCGCGCTGCATGATGCCGCCAGCCGCAGCACGCTCGAATTGAACGATATCGCCTTCAGCGGCGACGTCCGTTCGCTCGCCGGCGCCGTTCGCGGCGACGGCAAGGTGACCGTGAATGGCGAGCGCTATCCGTTTCACGTGTCGTCGGGAGCGACCGGCGATGGCAACGGCACCCGCGTTCATCTCAACATCGATCCGGCCGCCCATCCGATTGCCGTCGATCTCGACGGTGCACTCGCCTTCGATGGCCGCGCCCCCCGCTTCGACGGCATGCTGACGCTGTCCACGCCGGCACCCGCCAAACCCGACGCAAAAGCCGCAGACGCCGGGGCCGGGCCGGCCCAGACGCCGTGGCGGATCGTCAGCAGGATCAAGGCCGACCCGACCGGCGCGACGCTGGAACAGATCGAGGCAAGTTACGGTGCCGAAGAACATGCGTTGAAGCTGGTCGGGCTCGGCGACATCCGCTTCGGCGCATCGCCCTTGCTGCACGCCTCGCTGTCCGCCCGGCAACTCGATGCCGACAGGCTGCTCGCCAAGGACAAGGATGCCAAGGACAGGGATAAAGACAAAAATGCCGGCAAGGCCGCGCAGCCGCTTCGTCTGTTGTCCGGGCTGCGCGCGCTGGCCGGCGCGGTACCGCCGCTGCCGATCCCGACCCAGCTCGAATTCAGCGCCGAGCAGATCATGCTCGGCAGCCGCCCGCTGCAGAACATTACCGGTGTCGTGCATGGCGATGCCCGCACCGATCCCAACTCATGGACCGTCGACCGGCTGAACTTCCGCGCTCCGGGTGCGACGCTGTTCTCGGTGAGCGGGATGAATGCGAAGGGGACGGCGCCGGGCGGTTTCAAGGAACAGCTCGAGGTCGAATCGTCCGACCCGAACGTGCTGGTGGCGTGGCTGCAAGGGCGCAGCGACGTCACCTTCCGCAGTCAAAAACCGCTGCATCTGCGCGGCAATGTCAGCGTCGCGGCCGACCACATCGCCATCGACGCCATGAAGGCCGAGATCGATGGCGGCACGGTCGAAGGCCGTGCCTCGTTCGCCAGCCCGCCCGGCGGCAGCTCCCGGTTCGAGGCCGAGCTGAAGGCGGATCGTCTCGACCTCGACGCCGCGACCGCCTTCCTGCGCTCGATCGCGGGCCCGCAGAATGAATGGCCGGACGAGGCCTCGATCTCGCTCGATGTCGGCCGCGCCATCTCGGCCGGGCAGGAATTGCATCCGCTGCTGGCGAAGTTCGGCTATGGCCCGAAATCGCTGACGCTCGATCGGCTCAGGATCGGCGATGCCGGCAGCCTGCTGCTCGAAGGCTCCGGCCATTTCGATCGCGCCAACAGCACCGGACAGCTCGCGCTCAGTTCGACCGCGGCTTCGCTCGGGCAGATCACCGCTTTGGTCAAGCCGTTTGCGCCGGCGCTGGCCTCGCGTCTCGATGCGATCGGCGGCACCGGGCCGGCGCATCTGAAGCTGGCGCTCGATCTCGACAAGGATGCCGGCCATGCCGACCGCGCCAGCGCGCGCGCCGTCCTCGACCTCGACGCACCGCAGCTTGGCGGCAACATCACCATCAGCGCCAGGCCTGCGGTCACGGCGCTGCACGGAATGGATTTCGACAAGATCAGGCAGAGCGACTTCGATGTCGAATCGAAGCTGTCTTCATCGCAAGGCGCCCCCTTGCTGGCCCTGCTCGGTCTCGATCACGCGGTCGCCAGCGGCAACGGCCCGCTGCAATGGCAGGGATCGATGACCGGCGCCTGGCATGCGCCGCTGCAGCTCAAGGCGAAGCTATCGGGAAGTGGACTCGAAGCCGAAGCGCATGGCACGGCAGAGCCATGGGCGCAGCAGCCAAAGGCCGCGCTGACGTTGTCGGTGCATCACGCCAATCTGACGCCGCTGTTAGGCCTCAAGCCGTCGGATGCGCTGGCAGCGGACAGCAGCCTGTCGTCGCGGATATCGCTGCTCGGCAGCAGATTGAGCTTCGATGATATCGATGGTTCGCTTGCCGGCTCTCACCTGCGCGGCCATCTCGCGGTGAATCTCGGCGCTGACAGGAGCGTGGACGGCGAGGTCGGGCTCGACGCGCTCGATCTGGCGTCGGCGTTTCAGCTTGCGATCGGCAGCGCAGGGCATGACGCGGCCGATCCGCTCGGTGCCGGATTGCTGAAAGGCTGGCAGGGACGCCTTGCATTTCAGGCCTTGCGCGGCACGCTTCCCGGCGGCATCGAATTGCGCCCGGTCAGCGGCACCGTCAAAGGCGATGGCCAGTCGCTCACCTTCGACAGCATCAAAGGCAAGATCGGGGGCGGCGCTGCGGCTGCGACCATCGATGCCAGACCGAGCCCGGACGGCGTTGCCTTGAGTGCGCGCCTCCAGCTCGACGGCGTCGACGGCGCAGCACTGCACTACCGCAGATTGGCGATGCCGCCAGGCCATGTGTCGCTGCAGGCGACGCTGATGACCCAGGGCCGCAGCGCTTCGGCGCTCACCAGCGCTTTGTCGGGCAATGGTACTGTGACGTTGGAGTCGGTGAGCATTCCCGGGCTCGATCCGCGCGCCTTCGATGCCGCGACCCATGCCAATGACAGCGGCGAGAACATGGATGAAACGCGGCTGCGGCAAATCGTCGATCCGATCTTGTCGAATGGTTCGCTCACCGTGCGGTCGGCGCAAATCCCGTTCACGATCCGTGATGGCCGGCTGCGCGTCGAGGCCACCACGCTGGAAACCCAGGGCGCGCGCACCATCATCTCCGGCGGCTATGATATTCCCGCCGATCAGGCCGATATTCGCGCCTCGATCGCGCCGACCTCGGCCGGCTTCGCCACCGGCCATCCGGAAATCCAGCTCTTCGCCGCCGGCACGCCGGACAAGCTCGATCGCAGCATCGACGTATCGGCGCTGTCGTCCTGGCTCGCGGTGCGCACCATCGATCGTGAAACCAGGCGGCTCGATGCGATCGAGCGCGGCGAGCGGCCGCCGGTGACGCCGGCCTCGACGCCACCACCCGCGCTGGCGCTGCCTCCAGCCGCGAGCCAGCAGGAGCCGCCGACGTCAGACGTGCCGCTGCCGGCGCGCGCACCGCATCGCGTTCCCTTGCGGCCCAGGAGCAGCATACCGCACGCGCCGCAAGCCGCACCGCCGATGGTCAGCCAGCAGGTGGCGCCGCTGCCGCCGCCGATCGAGGTGCGTCCGCCGCCCGGCGCGGTGCGGCCGGCAAGGCCACGGCCGCCGCTGCAACTGGTGCCGTCGCCGGAGGCCTATCCGCAATAGTGCGCCAAGGTTGGCCAAACGAACCACCGCCTCTTTTCAGAGTCTGGCGGCTATGCGGCGGCCGGAGGAGGGGCAACCAAAGCTCAAGCTCGGGCGTTAGCTGACGAGATCGCCGGAGCGCAACGTGAACGAATCCCAGAAAGACTTGGCCGCCAAGGCCATCTGGCCCTTGCTTGCGCTCAATTTCTTCATGGCCGACATGCAGGCCGGGGTCGGCCCCTTCATTGGCGTGTTTCTGCTTGCGCATGGCTGGGCCAGCGGACCGATCGGCAGCGTGATGACGCTCGGCGGCGTCACCGGCATGCTGATCACGACGCCTGCCGGCGTCATGATCGATGCCACCCGGCACAAGAAATTCTATGTCATCCTTCCTGGTGTCTGCACGGTGGTGGCCTCCGGCATCATCCTCTTGTCGCAGAACTTCTGGCTGGTCGCAGCCTCCCAGGTCGCAACCGCGCTGTCGGGTGCGGCGATCGTGCCGGCGGTCACCGGCATCACGCTCGGTATCGTGCATCAGGCCGGCTTCAACCGGCAGAACGGACACAACCAGGTCTCCAACCATGCCGGCAATCTGGTTGGTGCCGCACTGTCCGGCTTTCTCGGATGGCATTTCGGTCTCGCTGCGGTGTTCTGGCTTGCCGCCGGATTCGGCGTCCTGACCGTCGTCTCCGTGCTGATGATTCCTGCCGGCGCGATCGATGACGACGAGGCGCGCGGACTGGGCAGGGGCGAGAACGAAAACGAGAAAAGCGAGATTGCCGGTTTCAAGACCCTGCTCAAAAACAGGACGCTGCTGATCCTGGCCGCGGCACTGGCCTGCTTTCATCTCGGCAATGGCGGAATGCTGCCGCTGTACGGGCTTGCGGTGGCCTCCACGAAACAGGTAGACCCGTCGCGGCTCGTGGCGACCGCGGTCATCGTGGCGCAAAGCGTGATGATCGTCGTTTCGCTGGTCGCGACGCATATTGGCGAGAGAGAAGGTTACTGGCGCTTGCTGCTGATTTCATTTTTGGCCTTGCCGATCCGCGGCGTCGTCGCGGCCTTGATGATCAACCGCGCGGGCGTCTATCCGGTGGAAATCCTGGACGGCATTGCGGCCGGTCTGCAGACCGTGGTCGTGCCTGGCCTGGTGGCGCGGGTTCTTCATCGCAGCGGCCGCGTCAACGCCGGGCAGGGGGCGGTCATGACCATCCAGGGCCTCGGCGGAGCGCTCAGTCCCCTGATCGGCGGCTGGCTCGCCCAGGAGATCGGCTATTTCACGACCTTCATGATCCTAGGCGCTTTCGCGCTCGGCTCGGTCGCGCTGTGGCTCGGCTTCGCCTCTGATCTCAGACCAGCCTGTGAGAAATGGGGCAGCCCCGCGCGTCGCGGCGAGCGACCTGCGATGGCCACGGGGTGATGCTCGACAGCAATACCGCGACATGGGGAATCGCGGCGCTCGCCACCTTCGGGGTGATCGCGCGCCCGTGGCGCCTGCCCGAATTCATCTGGGCGGTCGCCGGCGCCGCGCTGCTGGTGCTGTTCAAGCTGCTGCCATGGCCGGAGGCGCTTGCCGCGGCCGGCAAGGGCACCGACGTCTATCTGTTCCTGATCGGCATGATGATGCTGGCCGAGGTGGCGCGGAACGAAGGGCTGTTCGACTGGCTCGCCGGGCAGGCGGTGCGGCATTCGCGGACGTCGGCGAAACGCCTGTTCCTGATCGTCTATGTCGTCGGCACTATCGTCACCGTGGTGCTGTCCAATGATGCCACCGCGGTGGTGCTGACGCCGGCGGTCTACGCTGCGGCGCGCGCGGCGAAGGTCGAGCCGCTGCCCTATCTGTTCGTCTGCGCCTTCATCGCCAATGCGGCAAGCTTCGTGCTGCCGATTTCCAATCCCGCCAATCTTGTCGTGTTCGGCAATCAGATGCCGCCGCTACTGGCGTGGCTGCGGATCTTCGCACTGCCCTCGGTGGCCGCGATCCTTGCGACCTATGTGGCACTGAGATGGACGCAGCGCCGCGCCTTCGGCGCCTCCGTCGCCGCCATCGACGAGATTGCGCCGCTCTCGTTGACCGGCAAGCTCGCGGCATGCGGCATCCTGCTCACCGCGGCGGTGCTGCTGACGGCTTCGGCGCTGGACTGGGCGCTCGGATTGCCGACCTTCGTCGCCGGCGTCGTGGTTGCGGCGCTGGTGCTGCTGGTCGGCCGCCGTGCGCCCTGGCCGGTGCTGCGGGATATCTCGTGGTCGGTGCTGCCGCTGGTTGCAGGCCTGTTCATCCTGGTCGAGGGGCTGAACCGGACCGGGGTGCTGCCGGCCTTGGCGCAGATCCTGAAGCAGGCGGCTGCAATCGCGCCGCACCTGACCTCATGGGCGTCGGGCATTCTGGTTGCGGTCGCATCGAACGTCTTCAACAATCTGCCGGTCGGATTGATCGCTGCGACCACCACCCAGGCCGCACAGGTGCCGGCTCAGGTCATCGGCGCAATCCTGATCGGCGTCGATCTCGGCCCCAATCTGTCCGTGACGGGATCGCTTGCCACCATCCTCTGGCTGATCGTGCTGCGGCGCGAGGGCGAGCATGTCGGCGCCGCGCAATTCCTTAAAATAGGCATCGTGGTGATGCCGCCGGCGCTGCTGCTGTCGCTGCTGGCACTATCAGCCGTCTCGCCATAGGCGCTTGATGAGATCGGCCCCGTGGACGGACGGTGACGACCGGACCATATAAATAAAGATCGCTTTCTTAAGGAAAATGTTCGACGAGCAAGGGAGCCCCCGAATGTACGCCAATATTCTCTTGAGCACGGATGGATCGGAGGTCGCGAGAAAAGGCGTTGAGCACGGGATTGACTTGGCAAAGGCTCTGAACGCCAGGGTGACAGTCATCACCGTGACGGAACCGTTCCCGGTCGACTATGGGAGCGGACACGCCGTGGGATGGATCGCCTCGCAGGAAGAGTTCGATCGCTTTGACGCAGCCTGCAAGGAACATGCGGACAAAGTGCTCGATGAAGCCCGAGTTATGGCGGAGCAGATCGGGATAGCTGCAGAACTCTTGCATGTTCCGAATGCGCACCCAGCCACGGCGATTATCGAAACGGCCAAGTCCAGAGGTTGCGACTTGATCGTCATGGCCTCTCACGGGCGTCGCGGCCTCAGGAAGCTGTTGTTGGGGAGTCAGACGTCGGAGGTCCTGGTGGGCGCAAGCCAGCCGGTGCTGGTGGTGCGGTAGCGGACCCTGTGCGCCGGCTTCACGCGGGACGCGTCGGCCTTCGAGATCAGCTCCGTCCCTGCCGGTGCCGCTTGACCAGAGCGTTTTCGAGCGAAGTGGATGCCGGTTCGCGTGAAGACAACGCGTCAAAACAAAAACCTGGAGCCCGGCTCCGATTCCATCAGAACCGGAAAAGCTCTGGTGTCCCGAATCCGAAGTTCGCAATCTCTGCGGCGACCACCGGAGCGAACTTCGGATTCGAAAAAGACACCAGGAGACTATGATTCCAGTGTGGTTTTAGCTCAGAAGCTCTCTTGAAGGTGTCGCGGCAAAAGGTGAAGAGAACTTCTGAACCACCGCACTAGCCCGCACCAAGCGCGCTGGCGACGTTGTAGGTCAGAAGGCTCGCCAGATAAGCCAGCGCCAGCATATAGGCGAAGGTGAGCGCCATCCATTTCGAGCTGCCGGTCTCGCGCCGGATCACCGCCAGCGTGGAGGCGCATTGCGGCGCGAAGATGTACCAGGCCAGCAGCGACAGCGCGGTGGCAAGACTCCATTTGGTCGCCAGCACCTGTCCGATCTGGGTCGAGGCTTCCTTGCCGCCCTCGATCGCATAGACGGTGCCCAGCGCTGCGACCGCGACTTCGCGCGCCGCCATGCCTGGGATCAGCGCCACCGCGATCTGCCAGTTGAAGCCGATCGGTGCGAGCAGCGGCGCGATCGCCTTGCCGATGATCGCAGCCAGGCTGTAATTGATCGCCGGGCCCTCGGCGCCGGCCGGGGCCTGCGGAAACGACGCCAGGAACCAGATCAGCACCATCATCGCGAAGATCGTGGTGCCGGCGCGCTGCAGGAACATCTTCGCCCGCGTATAGACGCCGATCGCGACGCTGCGTACGCGGGGCATCTTGTAATCGGGCAATTCAAGCATGAACGGCGCCGGCGCGTAGTCGCGCAGCATGAAGAACTTGATCAGGAAGGATACCCCGAGCGCACTGATGATGCCGATCGCATAGAGGCCGAACATCACCAGTCCCTGCAGGTTGACCCAGCCCCAGATCAACTTGTCGGGAATGAAGGCCGAGATGATCAGCGTGTAGACCGGAATGCGCGCCGAGCAGGTCATCAGCGGCGCGATCAGGATCGTGGTCAGCCGGTCGCGGCGGTTGTCGATCACCCGCGTCGCCATGATGCCGGGAATGGCGCAGGCAAAGCTCGACAATAACGGGATGAAGGCGCGGCCGTGCAGGCCGGCGCCGCCCATGATGCGGTCCATCAGGAACGCCGCGCGCGCCATATAGCCGAAATCTTCCAGCAGCAGGATAAAGAGGAAGATGAAGATGATCTGCGGCAGGAACACGATGACGTTGCCGACGCCGGAGATCACGCCGTTCTGCAGAAAACTCTGCAACAGGCCCTCGGGCAGTTTGTCCTGCGCGAATTGCCCGAGGGCGTCGAAGGCGGACTGTAGCAGGTCCATCAGCGGCTGTGCCCAGGCGAACACCGCCTGGAACATCACGAACAAGAGCAGCAGCAGGATCGCAAGGCCCGCGACCGGGTGCAGCACCACCGCGTCGATCCGCGCCGTCCAGGTGTCGGGCCGGGCCGGCAGGCTGACGGTTGCGGCAATGATACCATCGGCCTCGCGCTGGGTGGCCCGCAATTGCGAGACGGTGAGCGGCTCCCATTGATTTTGCCGGGCCGGCACCGCCGCGCCCGCCGCGAGTTCGTCGGTCAGGCGCAGCAGGTCGGCAGTGCCGCCCTTGCGGACCGCGATCGAGGTGACGACGGGAATGCCGAGCGCTTCCGACAGCTTCGGCACGTCGACGGTGACGCCGCGGCGGTTGGCGATATCGAACATGTTCAGCACCAGCAGCAGCGGACGGCCGGTGCGCTTGAGCTCGAGCACGAGACGGATGGTCAGCCGCAGATTGGTCGAATCAGCCACGCAGAGCACGAGGTCCGGCACCGCCTCTCCCTTGGTGCGGCCGAGCACGATATCGCGGGTGATCTCCTCGTCGGGGCTGCGGCCGCGCAACGAATAGGTGCCAGGTAGATCAACCAGCGAGACCTGACGTCCCATCGGCGTGACGAACGATCCTTCCTTGCGCTCGACGGTGACGCCCGGATAGTTCGCGACCTTCTGGCGGCTGCCCGTGAGCGCATTGAACAGCGAGGTCTTGCCGCTGTTCGGCGTGCCCACCAGGGCGACATGCATCAACGGGGCTTCCATCGCAATAGACCGTTCCAATCAGGCAACGATGATGGCCATCGCCTCGCGCCGGCGCACCGCGACCGTGTTGCTGTCGACGCGGACTGCGATCGGGTCGCGCCCGATGACGCCCTCGTGCAGCACCTCGACCTGGGCGCCCTCGACGAAGCCGAGCTCGATCAGCCGGCTTTCGAGCTCGGTGGCCGTGAGCGCGGAGCCGGTGTCGACGGCGGCGATGTGCTGGATGACACCGCGATAGCCGCGCCTTGCCAGCCCCAGCGGCAGATGGGGCCGAGCGTTACCTTGTTCAGTGCTGGACATAACCTGTATTTCCGTTGTCGGATCGCCAGGTCAAGCGCAGCGATGACAGGGCGGCGCCATATTAGAGGTATTATAAACCGGGCCTGCACGTGCTTTCGATCGGCATCCAAAAAAAGATGGTTGACCGGCGGGGCGGGCGGTCCTTTTGGGCCCGTGACAACGGGGCAAGCGCTACTCGAATTGCTGCGGCTTGGTCTCGACAGCGGCTGGGGCAACCGGGGCGGAATCGGCGGCCATCGCGCGGGTGCGGAAATAGTCGAGCACGAAAAGCCGGATTGCCGAGGACAGATTGCCCTGCTGGCGGTTGCTGTCGATCTCGCCGACCAGTTCCGACAGCGTCATGTCACGCATGCTGGAGATCTCCTTCATGCCGTTCCAGAACGCCTCTTCGAGGCTGACGCTGGTCTTGTGACCCGCGACCACGATCGATCGTTTGACGACGGGCGACTTCATGATTCGTCCCCGTTCTCGATACGATGCTGGTCGAGCAGATCGCTGGCACGGCTGGTGCGCAACTCGTCGAGCGTCCGTTCAGATTTGGTTCGGCCGAACCGCGTCCGGTTGGCGTCGGCTTGTTTCGCCGCTCGTTCGCGCTCGACCCGCTTCCTGAATCGCTTCAAGTTGACCACGTCCCCCATCTTGTCTCCTTATCCGGCAAACGGGACGCGCTCGGCATTTTCACGAAGGTGTGAAACGTCACGTCGGGCGACGGCCAGTTCAGCAACGGCCTGTACGATGGTCATTTAAGGAAATCCCCGTGATGGCTCTCTAGATAGCATCAAAGAATAAGTTTCGCTTCGCCGAAACAAAATATGTTGTGCTCTAGCATGCGAATGCACGGCATCGAAAGCTAAGATCCTCCTCCTTAGGTGTTATGCATCATATAAATTACATTGCCTCCGTAGTTTACCGGAGATCATTACCCAGGGTGCGTCATTTTGCTTGGTTGGACCAGCCGGTCGAATTCGTCGGCAGAAACTAAGCCAAGCCGCAGAGCCTCTTCTTTTAAGGTCGTTCCGCGCTGATGCGCCGATTTTGCCACCTTTGCCGCATTATCGTAGCCGATCTTGGGCGCAAGCGCGGTGACCAGCATCAGCGAGCGCTCCATAAGTTCCCGAATGCGATTTTCGTTAGCGTGTATGCCTTCAACGCAATGCTCTGTGAATGAACGCGAGACATCGGCTAGCAGCTGAATGGAATTCATCATACCGTATGCTAATACCGGCTTGTAGACATTTAGCTCGAAATGGCCCTGGCTTCCCGCAACCGTAATCGTTGTGTGATTGCCGAACACTTGGCAACACACCATCGTCATGGCTTCGCATTGCGTCGGATTGACCTTGCCCGGCATGATCGAAGAGCCGGGCTCGTTCTCCGGCAAAATTAGTTCTCCAAGTCCTGAACGCGGACCGGAGCCCAGAAGACGAATGTCGTTGGCGATCTTGAACAGGCCGGTTGCGACCGAATTGATGGCGCCGTGGGCGAAGACATAGGCGTCGTTGGATGCCAGCGCTTCGAATTTATTGGCGGCGCTGGTGAACGGTAACTTAGTAATCTTGGCGACGTGTTTTGCGAACATCCGGGCGAATCGCGGCTTCGAATTAAGGCCGGTGCCGACCGCAGTGCCGCCCTGCGCGAGCGGATAGAGATCCCGCACCGCCGTCCGCAGCCGCGCGATGCCGCTTTCGACCTGGGCGGCATAGCCGGAAAATTCCTGACCCAGCGTCAGCGGCGTCGCGTCCTGGGTGTGGGTGCGGCCGATCTTGACGATGCTGGCGAACGCCTTTTCCTTTCGGCGCAGCGCGAGCAGAAGGTTTTCCAGCGCCGGGACGAGATCGCTGAGGATGTGTGTGGCGGCCGCGATATGCATCGCGGTCGGAAACGAGTCGTTCGAGGACTGACTCATGTTGACGTGATCGTTGGGATGAACCGGCTGCTTGGCGCCGAGCTTGCCGCCGAGCAGTTCATTGGCGCGGTTGGCGATCACCTCGTTGAGGTTCATGTTGGTTTGCGTGCCCGATCCGGTCTGCCAGACCACCAGCGGAAAATGATCGTCGAGCTTGCCATCGATCACCTCGCGCGCGGCGCGGATGATGGCGCGGGCGCGACGCTGGTCGAGCATTCCAAGTTCGTGATTGGTTTCGGCTGCCGCCAGCTTGACGATGCCGAGCGCGCGAATGATCGCCATCGGCATCCGGTCATGGCCGATCCTGAAATTTTGTCTGGAACGTTCGGTCTGCGCGCCCCAGTAACGATCGGCGGGAACGTCGATCGGGCCGAAGCTGTCGGTTTCAGTGCGGGTGGCTGGAGCGGAAGCTAGTGTGCGGGCCATCAAGGAATATCCGTCGCGCGAATGAAGAAGCGGGACGGATATTGTACAGCGTCAGAACATCCGCGCAGATATTATTTCTTGCGGAAGCGGTCGAGGCGGACGACTTCGGCACCTTCGCTCGGCTTCTCCGGCTCATCCTCCGTTTCGGTGACGGCTTCAACCGAGGCTGCGGGCGCCGGCGCGGCCGCGGCGGACAGTTTTCCTTCGAGGGCTTCTTCCATCACCTCATCGGAGGTTTCGAACGTCAGGCCGAACTTCACCGATGGATCGAAGAAGTTCTTGATCGCCCTGAAGGGCACCACGAGCCGCTCCGGAATGCCGCCGAACGACAGCCCGACTTCGAAGCGGTCCTCGAACACGGCAAGATCCCAGAACTGATGCTGCAGGATGATGGTCATCTCTTCGGGATATTGCGCCAGCAGCCGCGGCGAAAGCTTCACGCCCTCGGCGTTGGAAACGAAGGTGATGAAGAAATGATGCTCGCCTGGCAGGCCGTGCTCGGCAGCGTCGGACAGGACGCGGCGCAGCACGCCGCGCAACGCGTCGCGCGCCAGAACGTCGTATCGGATGTGATCGGTCGCCATCTAGGTTGGTCCTGTCGTTTCGATCCCGCGCGTTGAACCGCCCGCCTGATCCTGCCGCGGCGACTGAGTCGCGCGCTGACCCATGTTACCCCGGCGGCGGATCGAGGTCAGCAGGCATTGTCGGTGCGGACGGCAGCGCAAATGCACGGCGGCACGGATCATCGCAGCAGAGTGGGTGGATGCGAGGCAAATCAAATAAAGTGGAGGCTTCTGTTGCCAGGTGCCTCCGAACCCCGCCTAGCGGAGCTTAACCCGCTAGGACTTTAAAGTGGTCTTTCAAACTGCGTTACGCAGCCTGAGCAACCGGAGCATAGTTGTCGTTTGCAACTATTGCATAGCCCGATAACGGCGGAACAATACCGGGAAAAAGCTCGCCCTTTACGCCCTCGTCGATCCTGTTTCGCCCCCGCCGAAGCCCGCATTTGGGCGGGCTTTGGTGGAGGCGCCGGGTACCGCCCCCGGGTCCGAATGGTTTATTGCGGCGGCGATTTATTTCCATAGCCGGCAAGCCGGCACCCCCAATATAAGGGGCAAAGCTTGAGAAAAACAGGCCTTTGGCTGCGGATAACGGCCCGTCCACCAGAGATCGCCGCATGGGTGGATACCCTGGAATATGGGTTGGCGGGAGGCGGTCCCCGTTCTACACCGTACAGCCATGCCACCGGATTCTTCGCCGGCTGCCATCCCGGCGCCGGACAGCCTGATATCGACGCCGCCCAGCCTGATCGCGCTATTTGTCGCGTTTGCCAGGATGTCACTGGCGGGATTTGGCGGGGTATTGGTGTTTGCACGGCGCGCCATCGTCGAGCAGCACCGCTGGATGACCGCGGATGAATTCAACGAAACCTTCGCGCTGTGCCACTTCCTGCCGGGGCCCAATATCGTCAACCTGACGATGGTGTTCGGCTCGCGGTTTCGCGGCATTGCCGGCGGCATCGCCGCCTTTGCCGGGCTGCTCGGGCCGCCGGTGGCGATCATGACAGCCCTGGCGGCGCTTTATGCACGATTCGGCGACCTCGAGGTGCTCCGGCGGGTCCTGGCCGGGGTGTCCTGCGCGGCGGTGGGGCTGCTGCTCTCGGTGGTGTTCAGGATGATGGGGCCCCTGGTCAAGCGGCGCGATGCTGCCGCGCTCGTCGTCCTGCTGGCGGTGTTTGTGGCGATCGGCGTCGCGCGGCTGCCATTGCCGGCGGTGCTGCTGGTGGCCACCCCGATCAGCATTGCCGTCACCGTCATGATCCGCCGGCGGGTGGCGACATGATCGACGATAGTCCGATCCTGTCACTGGCCCTGACCTTCGCCGTGATGTCGCTGTTTGCCGTCGGCGGCGCCAATGCGGCGATCCCGGAAATGCACCGGGTCGCCGTCGACGTTCACCATTGGCTGACGGACAAGCAATTCGCCGACGTGTTTGCGATCTCGCAGCTTTCGCCGGGGCCGAATGTGCTGATCGTGACCCTGATCGGCTACACTGTGGGCGGTTTCGGCGGCGCGCTGGTTGCGACGGTGGCGATGTGCCTGCCGACGGCGCTGCTGGCCTATATCGTCAGCCATTTCCTCAACCGCTCCAGCCATGCCCGCTGGCCCTCGATCCTGCAGGCTGCGCTGGTGCCGCTTTCGATCGGCTTGATGGCGGCGAGCGCCCTGGTCCTGGCGGAGACGTCCGACCGCACCTGGGCGGCCATCCTGGTGACGGGCGGGGCGGCGATACTGGCGGCGTCCACCCGCCTCAACCCGCTCTGGCTGCTGCTCGCCGGCGGCTGCGTTGGTTTCACGGGGCTGCTGGGCTGAGGACCGGCCAGCCCCCTTGCTGGAACCGGGCCGAATCGCCATTTTTCCGGGTATAATCCAGGCCCTCGGCCGAATCATTGCTGCCGCCGGCCGGTCCGGCCGTTAAGACGTCCTGACGTTAAGGACTTCGCCCCATGAACCAGTATCACGACCTGCTCGAACGCGTCCTCGCCGACGGCGTCGAGAAGCATGACCGCACCGGCACCGGTACGCTGTCGATCTTCGGCCACCAGATGCGGTTCAACCTGGCGGCCGGCTTTCCGATGCTGACGACGAAGCGCCTGCCGCTGAAGGCCATCGTGCATGAGCTGCTCTGGTTCCTGAAGGGCGACACCAACATCAAATATCTGCACGACCATGGCGTCACCATCTGGGACGAATGGGCCGATGCCAATGGCGACCTCGGCCCGGTCTACGGATCGCAATGGCGTTCATGGCCGGCGCCGGACGGCCGCCACATCGACCAGATTGCCGATGTCGTCGAGATGATCAGGCGCAACCCGGATTCGCGGCGGCTGATCGTCAGCGCCTGGAATCCCGCCGAGGTCGACAGGATGGCGCTGCCGCCCTGCCATTGCCTGTTCCAGTTCTATGTCGCGAACGGAAAACTGTCCTGCCAGCTCTATCAGCGCTCGGCCGACGTGTTCCTCGGCGTGCCCTTCAACATCGCCTCCTATGCGCTGCTCACCATGATGGTGGCGCAGGTGACCGACCTGAAGCCCGGCGATTTCGTGCACTCGCTCGGCGATGCGCATCTCTATTCCAACCACCTCGATCAGGCGCGGCTGCAACTGACGCGGCCGACGCGCCCCTTGCCGGTGATGAAGATCAACCCCGAGGTGAAGGACATCTTCTCCTTCCGCTACGAAGACTTCACCCTCGAAGGTTACGACCCGCACCCGCACATCAAGGCCGAAGTCGCAGTGTGAGCGATCGGATGTCTCTCTCGATTCGCCGCGCGCGTCCCGACCAGTCCGGACTGATCTTTTCCCTGCTCCGCGAGCTGGCCGAGTATGAGAAGCTGTCGCACGAAGTCGAAGCCACCGAGGCCGACATCGCCGATGCGCTGTTCGGCAACAGGCCGGTTCTGTTCTGCGAGATCGCGGAATGGAACGGCGAGCCGGCCGGCCTTGCGGTGTGGTTCTTCAACTTCTCCACCTTCGCCGGCCGCCCCGGCATCTATCTCGAAGACTTGTTCGTGCGTCCTGCCTTCCGCGGCAAGGGCATCGGCAAGGCGCTGCTCGCGCATCTCGCGGCGCTCTGCGTCGAGAACGGCTGGTTGCGCATGCAATGGAGCGTGCTCGACTGGAATTCGCCTTCGATCGGCTTCTACAAGTCGCTCGGCGCCGAAATGATGGACGAGTGGAAGCTCTGCAAGGTTACGGGTGCAGCGCTCGGCCGGCTTGCGAAGGCAAAGCCGTGATCGAAATCGTCCTTATCGTTGCGATCGCGGAGAACGGCGTGATCGGCGCCGGCGGCGCGATTCCGTGGCGGCTGAAATCGGACATGCAGCGGTTCAAGGCGATGACGATGGGCAAGCCGGTGGTAATGGGCCGCAAGACCTTCCTCTCGCTGCCTCGGCCGCTGCCGGGGCGCACCAATATCGTCGTCACCCGCGATTCCGGTTTTTCGGCCGCCGGCGCGGTGGTGACGACGTCGCTGGAGCAAGCCCGCGCGATTGCGGCGGGAGACGCGATGCGGCGTTTCGCCACTGAGATTGCGGTGATTGGCGGTGCTGAAATTTATGAGCAGTGGATGGATATTGCCGATCGCCTGGAGGTGACCGAAGTCCATGCGCGGCCCGAGGGCGACACCTGTTTTCCGGCCATTGATGCGGCCAAATGGCGGGAGTCAGCGCGCGTGCGGCATCGGGCGGGAGCGGATGACAGCGCCGACTTCTCCTATGTGTCTTATATACGGCGGCCGCCGCATTAACCGCATTATCCGATGTTCACATTGACAAATGTGGGCATACGCTTAGCTGCTTCGGGCCAGAAGCTTGCGTTGTAAGGCCTTGAGCCGTCCCCTATAAAGCCATCCGGATTGCGAGGCTGGGCGTCCAGGTGCATTCGCGTGTTGGCCCGTGGCCTGCAGAGGAGTTTGTCAATGCCGTGGAAGAATCAAGGCGGAGGCCCATGGGGCTCGGGTCCGAAAGGACCATGGGGCTCGGGTCCGCAACCGGCTGGACCGAGGCCGCCCGATCTTGAAGATCTTCTGCGTCGTGCGCAGGACCGGCTGCAGCAATTGCTTCCGGGCGGACATTTCAGCGGCGCCGGCATTGTGCTGGTGGTGGCCGCGGTGGTGGTGATCTGGCTGATGTCGGGCTTCTTCCGCGTGCAGTCCGAAGAAGTCGGCGTGGTGCTGCGGTTCGGCAAATATGTCCGCGACGCCGATCCGGGTCTTCGATATCACTGGCCCTATCCGATCGAGACCGTGCTGCTGCCGAAGGCGCTGCGTGTCTCCACCGTGAGCATCGGCATGACGCTGATCGACGATCCGGCGCGGCGCGGCCGCACCATGCGCGATGTGCCGGAGGAAAGCCTGATGCTCACCGGCGACGAGAACATCGTCGATGTCGATTTCACGGTGCTGTGGCGCATCAAGCCGAAAGCCATGGATCCCAAGGGGGTCGGCGATTTCCTGTTCAACATCCAGAACCCGGAAGGAACCGTGAAGGCGGTGGCCGAAAGCGCGATGCGTGAGGTCATCGGCCGCTCCGACATCCAGCCGATCCTCACCGGGGCCCGCACCGAGATCGAGCAATCGGTGCAGGCGCTGATGCAGAAGACGCTCGACAGCTACGGCTCGGGCATCCTGATACAGCAGGTGCAGATGCAGAAGGTCGATCCGCCGTCGCAGGTGATCGACGCCTTCCGCGACGTGCAGGCTGCACGCTCCGACCAGGAGCGGATGCAGAACGAAGCGCAGACCTATGCCAACCAGGTCGTCCCCGAGGCGCGCGGGCAGGCGGCGAAGATCATCCAGGCCGCCGAGGGCTACAAGCAGCAGGCGGTCGCCGATGCCAAGGGCCAGAGCGCGCGCTTCCTTCAGGTCTATGACGAATACAAGAAGGCGCCCGAAGTGACGCGCGAGCGCATCTATCTGGAAACCATGGAACGGGTTCTCGGCAGCTCGGACAAGCTGATCTATGACGGCGGCAAATCGGGGCCGGGCGTCTTGCCGTATCTGCCGCTCAGCGAGTTGACGACCCGCCGGCCGCCGGCGTCTTCTGCCGGCCAGCCGTCGCAGAACGGGAGCTCACGATAATGAAATCTCCCGTTACCGGCATCGTTACCCTGCTTTTGCTGCTGGTCGTGCTGATCGTCGCCTATAGCTCCGTGTTCACCGTCGACCAGACCGAACAGGCGCTGGTGGTACGGTTCGGCGAGCCCGTCAACGTCGTCACCGACGCCGGGCTGCACTTCAAGGCGCCGTTCATCGACTCCGTCATTCCCATCGACAAGCGCATCCTCGACCTGGAGAATCCATCGCAGGAAGTGATCGCTTCGGATCAGAAGCGGTTGGTGGTCGACGCCTTCGCCCGCTATCGCATCGAGAACGCGCTGCGCTTCTACCAGAGCGTCGGCTCGATCCAGGCTGCCAACATCCAGCTGACGACGCTGCTCAACGCGGCGCTGCGCCGCGTGCTCGGCGAAGTCACCTTCATCCAGGTGGTGCGCGATGAGCGCGAGGCGCTGATGGGCCGGATTCGCGATCAACTCGACAAGGAGGCCGACAATTACGGCATCCAGGTCATCGACGTCCGGATCCGCCGCGCCGATCTGCCGGAACAGAACAGCCAGGCGGTATATCATCGGATGCAGACCGAACGGCAGCGCGAGGCCGCCGAATTCCGCGCCCAGGGCGCGCAGAAGGCGCAGGAGATCAAGTCGAATGCGGATCGCCAGGCGACCGTGATCGTGGCCGAGGCTAACTCCAAGGCCGATCAGATCCGCGGCGAGGGCGACGGCGAGCGCAACCGGCTGTTTGCCGAGGCCTATGGCAAGGACCCGGACTTCTTCGCATTCTACCGGTCGATGAACGCCTATGAGAACAGCCTGAAGAGCGGGGACACCAGGTTCCTCTTGCAGCCGGACTCCGATTTCTTCAAATATTTCGGCGGTCCGTCCGGCAAGCCGCCGGCTGCACCGGCCGCATCTGCCGCCGCAACGGCGCCACCGGCCGCCGCCGCTGCGCCGAAACCCTGCAGGGCGTCCGGGGCAGATTTAAGATAGAGTGAGGAGCCGCGGCGGGATGCGCCGCGGCTCACCTGAACCAACAAGTCAAACGGGAGGTTCCGATCCGATGAGGTCCATAGCGTTCGCCGACTTCCTCATCGGTGTGGGTGTCCTGTTTTTTCTGGAAGGCCTGATGTTCGCCGCCAGTCCCGCCTGGATGCGCAAGGCGATGAAGAGCGCGATGGCGACGCCGGACAACGTCCTGCGCGCCGTCGGCATCGGGTCGGCGGTCGGCGGCCTGATCCTGATCTGGATCGTCCGGCACTAAACGGAACGTTTTATCGTCTGCCTGATTTGATGCAGCTAAGGTGGCGCGGGAGGAAGCGGAAGGTTCTGCCCGGCCTGATTGAATCAGGACCTTTTGACGTATTTTCGTGAGCCAATCGCTCGCCGCCTGGCCTGAAAGCAAGATAGAATACGCATCGCCGGTTTTTCGCCTCAATTAACTGGCGCTCATAACGGCGAAATGTTTCGCCGCTGCTTGCGCCGCTGACCCGTTCGGGCGCAGTGTGACCGATAATTGCTCCTGTTCTTTCGAGAAAGAGACCTGACATGGCCCGCGCGATCCCTGCTTTGACCACCGCGTTTTCGAGCGACGTGGATACCGGTTCGCGGGAAGAAAACGCGTCGCGGCAAAGAGCCGGAGCGCGCCCGACGCGCTGGCGTTCCTGGCGCCCGCTGCTGGCCGCGATCTGCCTCGGCCTTACCAGCCTGGTGATGGCGGAGCCGGCGTCTGCGCGAGGCCCCGAAGCGATCGCCGACGTCGCCGAGAAGGTGATCGACGCCGTGGTCAACATCTCGACTTCGCAGACCGTCGAGGCCAAGGATGTGCCGCCTGGCGCCGACCACAAGAGCACGATGCCGAAACTGCCGCCGGGCTCGCCATTCGAGGAATTCTTCGACGACTTCAAAAACCGCCATGGTGGCGACAAGGGACTCGACCTGACGCCGCACAAGACGGTGTCGCTCGGCTCCGGTTTCATCATCGACACGTCGGGCATCGTCGTGACCA
The DNA here is from genome assembly GCA_035547995.1 of Bradyrhizobium sp. Lineage (GTDB taxonomy): Bacteria > Pseudomonadota > Alphaproteobacteria > Rhizobiales > Xanthobacteraceae > Bradyrhizobium. Next base: position 24,499 of record DASZTN010000174.1, read on the forward strand.
ACAATCACGTCATCGACGGCGCCGACGAGATCAATGTGATCATGAACGACGGCAGCAAGTACAAGGCGACCATTGTCGGCGTCGACAAGAAGACCGACCTTGCAGTTCTGAAGTTCACGCCGGACAAGCCGCTGACCGCGGTGAAGTTCGGTGATTCCGACAAGCTCAGGCTCGGCGAATGGGTGGTTGCGATCGGCAACCCGTTCAGTCTCGGCGGCACCGTCACCGCCGGCATCGTCTCGGCGAAGAATCGCGATTTCGCCTCCGGTCCCTATGACAACTACATTCAGACCGACGCTGCGATCAACCGCGGCAATTCCGGCGGCCCGCTGTTCAACCTCGACGGCGAAGTGATCGGCGTCAACACGCTGATCATTTCGCCGACCGGCGGCTCGATCGGCATCGGCTTTGCCGTGCCGTCGAAGACCGTGGCCGGCGTGGTCGAGCAGCTCCGTCAGTACGGCGAATTGCGCCGCGGCTGGCTTGGCGTGCGCATCCAGCAGGTCACCGACGAGATCGCCGAAAGCCTCAACATCAAGCCGGCGCGCGGCGCGCTGGTTGCCGGCGTCGACGACAAGGGACCGGCCAAGCCGGCCGGCATCCAGCCCGGCGACGTCGTCGTCAAGTTCGACGGCCAGGACATCAAGGATCCGCGCGACCTGTCGCGCATCGTCGCCGACACCGCCGTCGGCAAGCATGTCGACGTCGTCATCATCCGCAAAGGCCAGGAGCAGACCGTGCAGGTCACGCTCGGCCGGCTCGACGATGGCGACGACAAACCGGTGCCGGCTTCCAACAAGACCATCGAGCCCGCGCCGGACAAAACCGTCACGCAGAAGATGCTTGGGCTTGATCTTGCGACCCTCAACAAGGATCTGCGCGGCCGCTACAAGATCAAGGACAGCGTCAAGGGCGTCGTCATCACCAATGTCGAGGACAATTCCGATGCTGCCGACAAGCGGCTCGGTGCCGGCGACGTCATTGTCGAGGTCGCGCAGGAAGCGGTGAGCAGCGCCGCCGATATCAAGAAGCGGGTCGATCAACTCAAGAAGGACGGCAAGAAATCCGTGCTGCTGCTGGTCGCCAATGCCGACGGCGATCTGCGCTTCGTCGCGCTGAATTTGCAGTAGGTGGACGCTTCGACTCTCATCGCCGTCAGGCCTCGCCACCGGGTCTCGCCTTCGGCGGGACCGATGACAGGCTCCGACGGGCATCCAGCACGCCGGGCCTCATCTCAAAATACCGATGTCTCGGGAACACCGGGGGCACCCGCCTCCGCGGGTGACCACCCCGACTGAAACAGTGACCGCGACAGCGGGACTGTCAGCATTACGCCTATCCTCCGACGAACTCGTCCCGCCGGTAGCCCTGCAGATAGAGCAGGGCGGTGAGATCGCCGTGATCGATCCGCACATGGGCGGCGGCGGCGACCGCCGGCTTGGCGTGATAGGCGACGCCGAGGCCGGCGGCTTCGATCATGCCGAGATCGTTGGCGCCGTCGCCGACCGCCAGCGTGTCGATATTGTCGAGATCGAAGGCTTCGCGCAGCTCGATCAGGGTCGCGAGCTTGGCGGCGCGGCCGAGGATCGGTTCGGCGACTTCGCCTGACAGCTTGCCGTCTTCGACCTTGAGCACATTGGCGCGGTTTTCCTGAAAGCCGATTCCTGCCGCGACCGCATTGGTGAACAGCGTGAAGCCGCCGGAGATCAGGCAGGTGTAGGCGCCATGCGCGCGCATGGTCATGACCAGCTCGCGGCCGCCCGGCGTCGGCGTGATCCGCGACTTCAGGACTTCGTCGATGACATTGACCGAGAGGCCCTTCAGCAGCGCGACGCGTTCACGCAGCGCCGGCTCGAACGCGATTTCGCCGCGCATCGCCCGCTCGGTGATCCCGGCGACATGCGCCTTCAGCCCGACGAAGTCGGCCAGCTCATCGACGCATTCCTGGCCGATCATGGTGGAATCCATGTCGGCCAGGAAAAGCTTCTTGCGCCGGTCGAGCTGCGGCTGCACCACGACATCGACAGGCAGATCGCCCCTCGCTTGGCGCAGCCGCTCCGTGATGGCGCCGACATCCTCGCTGCCGGCGAAGGGAATATCGACGGCGACCTCCTCGAACAGCCATTGCGGCGTGCCGGGCGAGGGAAGAATGGCGAGCGCGCCGTCGATCACCGTGCTATCGAGCACAGGATCGGCGGGATTACAGATGAGCGTGGCAACGAGAGACATCAGCGTGCATTCGCCTCGAAGGGAAAGCCAGGCGGTGCTTATCGCAGGGCCGACCGCCAGCGGCAAGTCGGCGCTGGCGCTTGAACTGGCGGCAAGAACCGGCGGCATCATCATCAACACCGATTCCATGCAGGTGTACCGCGACCTCTGCATCATCACGGCGCGGCCGACGGCGGAGGAAGAGGCACGCCTGCCGCATCGGCTCTATGGCCATGTCGATGCCGCCATCAACTTTTCCGCCGGACGCTGGGTGACCGACGCGGCTGCCATGTTGGCCGAGGCGCGCACGCAAGATCGCCTGCCGATCTTCGTTGGCGGTTCCGGCCTTTACTTCAAGGCGCTGACGCGCGGGCTGTCGGCGGTGCCGCCGATCCCGGCCGAGATCCGCGACAGCGTGCGGACGCGGCTCGAGCAGAACGGCGTCGAGGCGCTGCATGCCGAACTCGGCCGGCGCGATCCGGCATCGGCCGAACGATTGAAGCCGCGCGACCGCACCCGCATTGCGCGCGCCCTCGAAGTGGTCGAGGCGACCGGACGTTCGCTCACCGACTGGCATCGCGAAGGCCTGCCGCCGCTGTTGCCGCCAGGCGAATTCGCCGCGCTGTTCCTCGCGCCCGAACGCGATCAGCTCTATGCGCGGATCGATGCGCGCTTCAGTGCGATGTTGTCCGCCGGCGCACTCGACGAAGTAGCGTGCCTCGCCGCGCGCCATCTCGATCCGCTGCTGCCGGCGATGAAGGCGCATGGCGTGCCGGCGCTGATCCGCCATCTTGACGGCGAGATCACGCTGGCGGAGGCCGCCGAGATCGGCCGTGCCGACACCCGCCATTATGCCAAGCGCCAGTTCACCTGGTTCCGGCACCAGCTGCCGGAGTTCGAATGGGTGAAGCCGGAGGAGGCAAGGGAGTGGCTGAAGACAGTCATTCCGGGGCGCGAAGCGAACCCGGAATCTCGAGATTCCGGGTCCGGTCCTTCGGACCATCCCGGAATGAGGCGACCTCCGCGACCTTGAGGACTCACATGGCTGCGAGCCGGCAAAAACACTCGCCGCGAGCGCGGAACAAGGCTAAGCTGGCCATATCGATGTAGAACAGCCGCTTTCCCTTGACTTTCCGGGGACTGCCGCTATGTTCCGCGCAACCTTTGGGATGCCATAGCGCTCACATGCGTAATATTATTACCAAACTCCTTATTATCGTAGTCGTACCCAGGCGCATCGCCGGGGATGGCTAAGGCCATCCAAAATCAGGCGGTGCGCATGGGGCCTCTTCGGGCCCTTTTTTATTTTCCAGACCATCTCAACGACCAAGCCGACGACAGCGAAATCGGAGCCAGCCATGAGCGACAACAGCCACGATCCGAACCAGATGACGGGAGCCGCGATGATCGTGCGTGCGCTCATCGATCATGGCGTGCAGCACATCTTCGGCTATCCCGGCGGCGCGGTACTGCCGATCTATGACGAGATTTTCCAGCAGAGCGAGGTCGAGCACATCCTGGTCCGCCACGAGCAGGGCGCCGGCCATGCCGCAGAAGGTTACGCGCGCTCGACCGGCAAGCCCGGCGTGGTGCTGGTGACCTCCGGCCCCGGCGCCACCAACATGGTGACGGCGCTGGCCGATGCGCTGATGGATTCGATCCCGCTGGTCTGCATCACCGGGCAGGTGCCGACCCATCTGATCGGCAATGACGCGTTCCAGGAATGCGACACGGTCGGAATCACCCGGCCCTGCACCAAGCACAATTGGCTGGTGCGCAATGTCAACGATCTCGCCAAGGTGTTGCATGAGGCGTTTTACGTCGCCACCACTGGTCGTCCGGGGCCCGTCGTCGTCGACGTGCCGAAGGATGTGCAGTTTGCCGTCGGCACCTATCATCCGCCGCGCAGGTCGGACGTGCACAACTCCTACACGCCGCGGGTGAAGGGAGACGCGACGCAGATCCGCAAGGCGGTGGCGCTGCTGGCCTCCGCCAGGCGTCCGGTGATCTATAGCGGCGGCGGCGTCGTCAATTCCGGGCCCGAAGCCTCGAAATTGCTGCGCGAACTGGTCGAACTCACCGGGTTTCCGATCACCTCGACGCTGATGGGCCTCGGCGCCTATCCGGCCTCGGGCAAGAACTGGCTCGGCATGCTCGGCATGCACGGCACCTACGAGGCCAACATGGCGATGCATGATTGCGACGTCATGCTGTGTGTCGGCGCGCGGTTCGACGACCGCATCACCGGCCGCACCGACGCGTTCTCGCCGGGCTCGAAGAAGATCCACATCGACATCGATCCGTCCTCGATCAACAAGAACATCCGGGTCGACGTGCCGATCCTGGGCGATGCCGCCAACGTGCTCGGCGATATCCTGCAGGTGTTCAGGGCGGAAGCGAAGAAGCCCGACATCAAGGCGTGGTGGCAGGACATCGCCAAATGGCGCGCGCGCAACTCGCTCTATTACAAGAAGAGCAACGACGTCATCCTGCCGCAATATGCGATCCAGCGGCTGTTCGAGCTGACGCGTGGCCGCGACACCTACATCACCACCGAAGTCGGCCAGCATCAGATGTGGGCGGCGCAGTTCTTCGGCTTCGAGGAGCCGCATCGCTGGATGACGTCGGGCGGCCTCGGCACCATGGGCTATGGCCTGCCGGCCGCGATCGGCGTCCAGGTCGCCCATCCCGACAGCCTGGTGATCGATATCGGCGGCGACGCCTCGGTGCAGATGACGATGCAGGAGATGTCGACCGCGGTGCAGCACGAGCTGCCGGTCAAGATCTTCATCCTCAACAACCAGTATATGGGCATGGTGCGGCAGTGGCAGCAGCTCCTGCACGGCAACCGGCTGTCGCACAGCTATTCCGAAGCGCTGCCGGATTTCGTCAAGCTCGCGGAAGCCTATGGCGGCGTCGGCTTCCAGGTGTTCAAGCCGGCCGACCTCGACGGCGCCATCAAGGAGATGATCTCGGTCAAGCGTCCGGTGCTGTTCGATTGCCGCGTCGCCGCGCTCGAGAACTGCTTCCCGATGATTCCGTCCGGCAAGGCGCATAACGAGATGCTGCTGCCCGAACAGGCCAACGACGAGGCGACCGCCACCGCCTTTGCCAGTGGCAAGGCGCTGGTGTGAGCCGCGCGATGTTTGACCTCAGGCAACTGGAGCAGGCGCAGGAAATCGTCGGCCGCGCCATGCCGCCGACGCCCGCTTATGGCTGGCCGCTGCTGGCGCAGCGGCTGGGCGCTGCCGTGGTCGTCAAGCATGAGAACCACACGCCGACCGGCGCGTTCAAGGTGCGCGGCGGGCTTACCTATCTCGACCGCCTCACACGCGAACAGGACGATGTCGCCGGCCTGATCTCGGCGACGCGCGGCAATCACGGCCAGAGCATCGCCTTTGCGGCGCGCCGTTACGGCCTGCCGGTGACGATCGTGGTGCCCTATGGCAATTCGGTCGAGAAGAACCGGGCGATGCGCGCATTCGGCGCCGATCTGGTCGAACACGGCGAGGATTTCCAGGCCGCGCGCGAGGAAGCCGAACGGCGTGCCGCGTCGGGCGGGCTGACGATGGTGCCGTCCTTCCACGCGGACCTGGTGATTGGCGTCGCCACCTACGCGCTCGAATTGTTGCGCAGCGCGCCGGATCTCGACATGCTCTATGTGCCGATCGGACTGGGCTCCGGCATCTGCGGCTGCATCCTGGCCCGCGACCTGCTCGGCCTGAAGACCGAGATCATCGGCGTGCAGTCGGTACATGCGCCGTCTTACGCGCTGTCGTTCGCTGCCGGCAGGGTGGTCTCGACCGAGACCAGCAACACGCTGGCCGACGGCATCGCGACCCGCGTTCCCGAGCCGGAGGCGTTCGACATCATCCGTAGCGGCGCTTCGCGCATCGTGCAGGTAACGGATGATGAAGTGGCCGCCGCGATCCGCGCCTATTGGACCGACACGCACAATCTGGCGGAAGGCGCCGGCGCTGCACCGCTCGCCGCCGCGCTGCAGGAGAAGGCCAGGCTCGCCGGCAAGCGCGTCGGCCTGATCCTGAGCGGTGGCAATATCGATTTCGACCTGTTCCAGCGATGGGTCGGGACGGAGACGCCATCGGTCCAGAGGGCGTTCGCATGATGATCGGACCGCTTGCCGAGGACTTCGCTGTCATCATCCGGCTCGACCGGATGATCCAGTACGCGGTGGCAGGGGTAGGAATCTCAGGCGTCGGTGATTACTGGATGCCCGCTTTCGCGGGCATGACGGAGAGAGACAGGGAAGTAAAATGAGCCAGCCCGCATCCGCCTATTTCATGGAAGACCGCCACGACCCCAACGAGTCGCACACGCTCTCGGTGCTGGTGCAGAACGAGCCGGGGGTGCTGGCGCGGGTGATCGGACTATTTTCGGGGCGCGGCTACAACATCGAAAGCCTCACGGTGTCGGAGACCGAGAGCCAGAAACATCTTTCCCGCATCACCATCGTCACCACGGGCACGCCGATGGTGATCGAGCAGATCAAGCATCAGCTCGACCGCATGATCCCGGTCTACCGCGTCGTCGACATGACGTTGAGCGGCCGCGCGATCGAACGGGAGCTCGCGATGATCAAGGTGCGCGGCACCGGCGACAACCGCGTCGAGGCGCTGCGGCTGGCCGATGCCTTTCGTGCGCGGGTGATCGACGCCACCATCGAGAGCTTTGTGTTCGAGATCACAGGCAATTCGGCCAAGATCAGTCAGTTTATCGATCTGATGCGTCCGCTCGGCCTGGTCGAGGTGTCACGCACCGGCGTTGCCGCGATCGGACGCGGGGCAGAGGGGATGTGAACCATGCTGGCGCGCGACTGGTATTACAACGAACGGCGGCAGATCGGCCTCGATAACGCGGTTGCCTCGATCTACGACCTTGACGAGGACCGCGAGGCCCGCGCCCGCGCATCGCTCTCCATGCTCGGCATGCAGAAGGGCTGGCGGGTCGCCGATATCGGTTGCGGCAATGGCGTGATGGCCTGCGAGGCCGCCGAACTCGGCGCCGAGGTCGACGCCATCGACATCTCGCCGGCGATGCTGGCGCTGGCGGAACGTCAGGCCCGCGACCGCAGGCTTTCGATCCGCACCCAGTCGGCGGGGCTGCTGAGTTTCGCCTACGAGCCCAATTCCTACGATCTGATCGTCAGCGAGTTCACGCTGCATCACCTGCCGGATTTCTGGAAGGCGGTGGCGATGTCGCGGATATTCAGTGCGCTGAAGCCCGGCGCCTGCTTCTTCCTGCGCGACATCGTCTTCGTCTCCACGCCCGACGGCCGCGAACGCGACATCGGCCAGTGGGCGGATTTCAACATCAAGAATCATGGCTTCTCGCGCGAGCGCGTCGTCACCCATATGCGCGACGAGCATTCGACCTTCGGCTGGGTGATCGAGCGCATGCTGACCGATATCGGCTTTGTGCTCGTCTCCGCCGATTATCACGCGCCGCTGCACGGCACCTATGTGCTGCGCAAGCCCGATAAGCAAGGCTAACATCGTGCTTCTGCCGTCATTGCGAGCGAAGCGAAGCAATCCAGGCAGTCTCGGCAGAGATAGCCTGGATTGCTTCGTCGCTTCACTCTTCGCATGACGACGTTGAACTATAAATTGGGGAGCTGCGGATAACCGTGAAGCCGGTCGACGTCTGCCTCGCCGTCCTGGTGGCGGTGATCTGGGGGCTTGCCTTTGTCGCGAGCCGGCTTGCGCTCGACGAGTTGTCGCCGGCGCTGATGACGACGTTGCGCTTTGCCATCGCGGCGCTGCCGTGCCTGTTCCTGCGCAAGCCCGATGTCTCCTGGCCGCTCCTGATCGGAACCAGCTTCACGCTGTTTCTCGGCCAGTTCCTGGCGCAGGCCTATGGCATCGCGCATGGCGTTCCGGTCGGGCTGTCGAGCGTGATCGTGCAGAGCCAGGCGCTGTTCACCGTCGCCTTTGCCGTGCCCGCGTTCAGCGAGGTGCCGACGCGGCAGCAGACGCTTGGCGTCGGCATCGCCACGTTGGGGCTGCTGCTGATCTGCGCCACCGTCGGCTATGATTTCAGCGCCAGCGCCTTTGCGGTGTTGATGATCAGCCCGGTCAGTTTCGCGATCGGCAATCTGCTGCTGCGCCGCGCCAAGGGCGCTCCGATGTTCGACCTGTTCGCCTGGCTGTGCCTGGTCGCGGCCCTGCCGCTGCTGGCGCTGACCCTGGTCACCGACGGCGTGCAGCCGACCTGGCACGCGCTCACGCAGATGTCGCTGACCGGCCTGGTCTGCATGCTGATGCTGGGCGGGATTTCCACCAGCATCGCCTTCTGGCTATGGGGCCGGCTGCTGCGCAATTACACCGCGGCGCAGGTGGTGCCGTTCGCGCTGCTGGTGCCGTTCGTCGGCGCCGGTTCTTCCAGCATCGTGTTCGGCGAACGGTTCGGGCCGTTGCGGCTGGCCGGCATGCTCATCGTGGTCGGCGGCATCGCCATCATGATGCTGTCGAAGCGGCCGCAAGTCTTGTCTGAAAAAGACTTGCCCGAAAAAGCGTTGCACGAGATCGCGTGAGGATTTCGATGTCGCAGTCGCTCCTGCTTGCTTTCGTCCTGTTCTCCACGGCGATGTTCTTCACGCCGGGGCCGAACAACATCATGCTGCTGTCGTCCGGGCTGACCTATGGCTTTCGTCCGACGCTGCCGCATATGGCTGGAGTCACCTTCGGTTTCGCGTTCATGATCGGCGCCGTCGGCATCGGCTTGGGGGAAGTTTTCCTCGCCTATCCGGTGCTGCAGACCATCCTGAAATATGCCGGCGCCGCCTACCTGATCTATCTCGCCATCGCGATCGCCGGGTCCGATCCGGCCAAGGTGGCCTCGGCGGAGGCCGGTGCCGAGAAGCTGGATCAGGACGGACGCGGCCCGATGACGTTCTGGGGCGCGGCATTGTTTCAGTGGATCAACGCCAAGGGCTGGGTGATGGTGATCGGCACCATCACGGCCTATGCGGCGATCGCCGTCTTTCCCTGGAACATCGCCATCCAGGTGTCGCTCAGCCTGATCCTGGGAACGCTGTCCTGCACCGCCTGGACCTTGTTTGGAACGTCGCTGCGGCCGGTGCTGAAATCGCCGCGCGCGGTGCGTGTGTTCAATGTCGTGATGGCGCTGCTGCTGCTGGCCTCGCTTTATCCGGTCTTCATGGATGCGTGAGGCGGCGACCGATCATGCAGAAACAGGTTTCCCCCGAGGTATAAAATGGACTAGACAACCCCCGAAAATTAGCAAGCCACATCTCACCAATACCAGTCTATCGGCCGCTTCCGGCCATCTCAAAGAGGAAACGACTATGCGTGTTTATTACGATCGCGACGCCGACCTGAACCTGATCAAGGGCAAGAAGGTCGCTATCGTCGGCTATGGCAGCCAGGGTCACGCCCATGCGCTGAACCTGAAGGATTCCGGCGTCAAGGAAGTCGCCATCGCCCTGCGCAAAGGCTCGGGTTCCGTCAAGAAAGCGGAAGCCGCCGGCTTCAAGGTGATGGATGTCGCCGAAGCCGCCAAATGGGCCGACCTCGTGATGATGCTGACCCCGGACGAACTGCAGGGCGACATCTATCGCGAGCACCTGCACGACAACATGAAGAAGGGCGCCGCGCTGGTGTTCGCGCACGGCCTCAACGTCCATTTCAACCTGCTCGATCCGCGTCCCGATCTTGACGTGCTGATGATCGCGCCGAAGGGCCCCGGCCACACCGTGCGCTCCGAATATCAGCGCGGCGGCGGCGTGCCCTGCCTGATCGCGATCGCCAAGGACGTCTCCGGCAACGCCCACGACCTCGGTCTCTCCTACGCCTCGGCGATCGGCGGCGGCCGCGCCGGCATCATCGAGACCACCTTCAAGGAGGAATGCGAGACCGACCTGTTCGGCGAGCAGGTGGTGCTCTGCGGCGGTCTGGTCGAACTGATCAAGGGCGGCTACGAGACGCTGGTCGAAGCCGGCTACGCCCCGGAGATGGCCTATTTCGAGTGCCTGCACGAAGTGAAGCTGATCGTCGACCTGATCTATGAAGGCGGCATCGCCAACATGAACTACTCGATCTCCAACACCGCCGAATATGGCGAGTATGTCACCGGTCCGCGCATCGTCACCGCGGAGACCAAGAAGGAGATGAAGCGGGTGCTGGAAGACATCCAGTCCGGCCGCTTCGCACGCGACTGGATGCTGGAGAACAAGGTCAACCAGACCTCGTTCAAGGCCACCCGCGCCAAGCTCGCCGCGCACCCGATCGAGCAGGTCGGCGAGAAGCTCCGCGACATGATGCCGTGGATCAAGAAGGGCGCTCTGGTCGACAAGTCGAAGAACTGAGGCTTGATCCACGATTGAAGTGCGAGATCGTGCAAGCACGATCTCGATGATCAGGAAGGGTGCGCTCGTCGACTAGTCGAAGAACTAAGTATCGGAAGCGAAACCAAAATTTAAGTCCTGACCGGTATGTTCGAGGCGAGACCGCAAGACGCGGTCTCGCTTCGGCGGCCAAGGATCAAGCGTTGATCGAAATTCTTGGTCAGAACCTGACTCGATACGAAGAACTGACGGTTCATCTACATTCTTCGTGTCCTCAAGCGATTTCTTCGCTTAGAAAAATCCAGCCAGATCAAATTGAAAGAGCCGGTCTTTAATCCAAAAGACGCGGTACTTAATGTTGCGCGCGAGCTCTGCGCTGCGATTTTCGTGAATCATTATCGCGCTCGGTTTTTGCTCGATGATGCTTTTTCGTCGAGGCGGGGCGCTATAGCATCTATCGGACGGTTGCGATGCCGGCCAGGATGAGGTCGATGCCGGCAAGGAACTGCTCGCGGTCGTCGTGCTCGCGCAGCTGCGTCGCCACCTGATGTACGAACGGATACTCGGCCGGATCGAGTTGCTCCCACCGCGCGGCGACGGCCGCGAGGAACGCCGTCCGGTCCGTACCGGATGGCACGAGGCGGGCGTTCGCGGCGTTCTGTCCGGCGACGCCGAGGATGTAGTTCACAAGCGCAGACCAGCAGTCGAATTGCGCTGGTTCGGGAACCCCGAGCGTCAGGAGGCGGCCGCCGATACCTTCGAAGATCTGTACCATCGCAGGCTGCCACGGCTCACGGAAGAGCTGGGCGCCCACCCAGGGGTGCGCATCGATCGCGTCGAACACGCCGAGGGCGATGGCCCGGATCGCCTCGCGCGGCTGCGCGCCATTGACCACTCCGGACATGGCTCGGGCGATGACGTCGCTGGCGGCCGCCGCAAGCAGTTCGTTCTTGTCGGCGACATGCCAGTAGATCGCCCCGCTGCCCGTTGCCAGGCGAGCCGCGAGCGCGCGGAAGGTCAGAGCGCTCTCGCCGTCGCTGTCGAGGATCTCGACGGCGGCTTTCACGATGCGCTCCTTTGAGAGCGCGTCGGTGCGCCGTTCGGCGCGATGTGTCCTACTTGCCATGGCGCCATCTTGACATGATTGGAACGACGTTCCAATACTATGGAACGTTGTTCCAATCGGAAAGGAATTCGATGGCGAGATCAGTCACGATCGTCGGCGCAGGCCTCGGCGGCCTCACCCTTGCGCGCGTGCTCCACGTCCACGGCATCGCGGCGACGGTCTACGAGGCGGAGCCCTCGGCCGGGGCCCGCACCCAAGGCGGCCTGCTCGACATTCACGAGCACAACGGGCAACTCGCGCTCGCGGCGGCCGGCCTCACCGGCGAGTTCCGCGCGATCGTCCACGAGGGCGGCCAGGCTGTGCGGGTGCTCGATCAGCACGGTACCGCGCTGTTCGAGCAGCCCGACGACGGCACCGGCGGACGCCCGGAGGTGCTTCGGGGCGATCTGCGGCGGATTCTCCTGGAATCCCTGCCTGCGGAAACCGTCCAGTGGGGAAAGAAGCTTGCTGGCGTCATGGCTCTCGGCGCTGGCCGGCACCACCTGACGTTTGCCGACGGGTCAAGCGTGAGCACGGATCTCCTTGTGGGTGCCGATGGCGCCTGGTCGAAGGTCCGGCCGCTGCTGTCGGATGCGACGCCCGAATATGTCGGCACGACATTCATCGAGACCTATCTGTACGACGCCGACCACCGGCATGCCGCGGCGGCCAGAGCAGTCGGCGGCGGCGCCATGTTGGCGCCTGCGCCGGGTAAGGGGTTCTTCGTGCATCGCGAGCCAGGAAATGTCTTGCACGCCTATGTGGCTCTGAAACGCTCCGCCGAGTGGATCGCCGCTATCGACTTTGGCGATGCCGCCGCCGCGACCAGTCGGGTCGCGGCCGAGTTCGACGGGTGGGCGCCTGTGCTTACCGCGCTGATCACAGATGGCGACACCGCCCCGGTCCCGCGCATGATCCACGCGCTTCCGGGCAGCCCCCGATGGGACCGCGTGCCCGGTGCGACGCTCCTTGGTGATGCGGCGCACCTGGTGCCGCCGTCCGGTGAGGGCGCGAACCTGGCGATGTTCGACGGCGCCGAGCTCGGAAAACTGATTGCCGCATACGGCGACGACGTCGAAGCGGCACTCACCGCCTACGAAACGGCGATGTTCGCCCGCAACGCGCCGGAAGCCGCAGATGCGCAGCTGACGTGGGAGCTCCTGCTCGGCGAGAGCGCACCGTTCGGATTCGTCGATTTTCTCAGGGGCGCGGCCGGACGGCAGCGGGCGTAACCTTCGCTATCTGGCCCCACAGCCAGCGCGCCACCTCGCTCGGCGAGGACTCGGCATTGCCGCCGGCGGCGCGCAAATTCGCTTCGCGCATCGTGGCGATGTCGATCCGGCCGAGCAGCGGCTGCAAGGCGGCACGCAGCGCCTCATCCCCGGCGCGTTTCGGCGCCAGCAGGACGATGGCGTCGTAAGGCGGGATCGCGTGGCGGTCGTCCTCGAGCGTAACCAGGTCATATTTCGCGATCAGCCCGTCGCTGGTATAGCCCGCGATCACGTCGACATCGCCGGACGCGACCGCGGCATACATGAAGTCCGGCTGCATCTGCCGCTGGCTGCGGAACTTGAGGCCATAGGCTTGCTGGATGCCGGCCCATTCCGGCCGCGAGAAGAACTCGTAGTCGGCGGCCATCGACATCGACCCCGACTGGGCGGCGAGATCGGAGATGGTGTGGATGCCGAGCTGTTCGGCGCGCCGGCGCGGCATCACCAGCGCATAGGCATTCTCGAAGCCGAGCTCGCCGAGCAAGGTGATATTCTGCCGGGCCAGGATCGTCTTCAGCTCGTTGAGCAGCTGCTGGCGCGGGCGGATATCGCTGTGATGAAACTGGTTGGCCCACAGCGTGCCGGAATAATCGACATAGACGTCGATGTCGCCGGAGAGCAGCGCATCGAAGATCACGTTGGAGCCAAGGCCCTCGCGCGAGGTCGCGGACAGGCCCGCCGCCTGCAGCCGCTGCGCGATCAGCGCCGCCAGCACATATTGCTCGGCAAAGGTCTTGGCGCCGACGATATAGCTCGACGGTGGCCGCGCCAGCACCGGCACCAGGGTTGCGGCGGTCAGCGCTGCGATGCCGAGCGCGCCGAGAGCGGCGCGGAGCCGGCTGCGGATGCGCAGGCCGTTCTCGATCAGCGCCAGCAGCTGGTCGACGATCAGCGCCAGCACGGCGGCAGCGGCGCAGCCGAACAGCACCGATACCCAGTTCTGGGTCTGCAGCCCGGCAAAGATGTAGTTGCCGAGGCTGGTCTGGCCGATCGGCGTCGACAGCGTCGCGGTGCCGATCACCCAGACCGCCGATGTGCGGATACCGGCCATCATCACCGGCAGCGCCAGCGGCAGTTCGACCGAGAACAGCGACTGCCACGGCGTCATGCCGACGCCTCGCGCGGCCTCGAGGATTCCAGGATCGACGCCGCGCAGGCCGGTGATGGTGTTGCGCAGCACCGGCAGCATCGAATAGAGCGCCAGCGCCAGCACCGCCGGCAAAAAGCCGAAGGCCGAGAAGTCGAAGCCGAACCACGACAGCGACAGTTCGGCGAGCGCCAGCAGCAGCGGATAGAACAATGCGAGCAGGGCCAGCCCCGGCACCGTCTGTACGATACTGGCGAATCCAAGCAGCACGGCCCGCGGCAGCGGGCGGTTGCGCGCGAGAAGCGCGAGCGGCAGGCTGACCGCCAGCCCGATCGCCAGCGCGGTGACGCTGACCCGGACATGGTTGCCGAGATAGTCCGGCAGATGCGAAAGCGCCTCGGCCCAGCGCGGGTCGGAGAACAGGCTCATGCAGCGCCATCCCCGGACGGTTTCTCCGGCGGCAGCCGCTGCTTGAGCTGCTCGGCCTGCCGCCGCGGCGCATCCAGCAGCTCGCCGACATAGGGATCGCAGCTGTCGGCGAGTTCGGCCGGCGTGCCCTGCGCCAGCAGCTTTCCACTTCTCATCACCGCGACGCGGTCGGCAAGCAGGACGGCCTCGGCCATGTCATGGGTGATCATGACCGTGGTCAGGCCGAGCTTGTCGTGCAGGGCGCGATAATCCTCGGCGAGCCGGCTGCGCGTCAGCGGGTCGAGCGCACCGAACGGTTCGTCCATCAGCACGATGCGCGGCTTTGCTGCGAGCGCGCGGGCAACGCCGACGCGCTGGCGCTGGCCGCCGGAGAGTTCGTCCGGCAGGCGGTCGCGATACTCGCCATGATCGAGTTGCACCAGTGCGAGCAGTTCGTCGACGCGCGCGGAAATCTCCACCGCCGGCGTGCCCAAGAGTTTCGGCGTGATCCCGACATTGTCGGCGACGCTCATATGCGGAAACAGCGCACCGCTCTGGAACACATAGCCGATGCGGCGCCGCAACCGCACCGGGTCGGTGGCGCGAACGTCCTCGCCCTCGATGGTGATGCGGCCCTGGTCGGCGTCGATCAGGCGGTTGGCGAGCCGGAGCAGGGTGGTCTTGCCGGAGCCGGAGCCGCCGACGATGGCGAGGAATTCGCCCCCAGCGACATCGAGCGACACGTTATCGACGGCCCTGATGCGGCCACCATTGAAACTCTTGCCGACATGCGCATAGGCGATCAGTGGCGGGGCGGCGTTCATACTGAGGAACTATCACACCGCGGCAGAGCCACCAAGCGACGGGCCAATCGAAGGTTGCCGCGGTTGTTGAATTGTCGAGCAGGGGACGTTAAGCCAGCTCGCTAACTCCAAGCCGTGGCGGGGGAAAACGCGTGAAGGCAGGCGATGCCGCAGGATCAATCGCGGTTGCACTGGAAGATGCGACGGTGGCGTTTCGCCTCGCCGGTGCACGGATTTATACTGCGGTCGAGCAGGCAAGCCTGTCGGTTGCGGCTGGCGAGTTCGTCGCCCTCGTCGGCCCGACCGGATGCGGAAAATCGACGCTGCTGAATGTCGCCGCCGGCCTGCTGCGTCCCGCGAGCGGATCGGTGCGGATCTTCGGTGCGCCGCTGGCCGGTCTCAATCGCCAGGCCGGCTATCTCTTTCAGGCCGAGGCGCTGTTTCCCTGGAAGACGGCGATCGACAATGTCGCGATTGGACTCGAGATCGCCGGCGTCCCGCGAAGCGAGGCCTTGGTGCGGGCGCAGAAATGGCTCGACTCGGTCGGGCTCGGCGCCTTTGCCGGCCGCTATCCGCACATGCTGTCGGGGGGCCAGCGCAAGCGCATCGGTCTCGCCCAGGTGTTGATCCGCGATCCCAAGATTCTGCTGATGGACGAGCCGTTCGGGCCGCTCGATGCCCAGACGCGACAGATCATGGGCAACCTGCTGCTCCAGTTGTGGACCGCCGACCGCAAGGCGGTGCTGTTCGTCACCCACGATCTGGAAGAGGCGATCGCGCTCGCCGATCGCGTCGTCATCATGTCGGCGGGCCCAAGCGCGCGCATCATCGGCGACTGGCGCGTGCCGTTGCAGCGGCCACGCGACATTTTCGAGGTTCGGCTGACTGAGGAATTTCACTCACTTCATCGTGAGATATGGGGTGTTCTTAAGGAGCAGGTGTTAAAGGGCTATGCGTAATCAGGTGCCGGCTGATCCGCTATGTCAGTCGGTACCTTGATAGCCATGCGACGAAAGCTGAAGCTCAAAACCGGCTCACAGATGTTAGAGGGAGATGTCATGCTGTTACGTGGTTCACTTCTGGCCGCAGCGGTGGCGCTGATCTCGTGCTGCAGTTCCCAATATGCGAGCGCGCAAGGCGCGGCGTTCACGCTGAGCTCGCCCGATTTCAAGGATGGCGGGCGGCTCGCGGTCAAGAACGCCGGCAACAACAAGTCCAACCCGAACTGCGTCGGCGAAAACATCTCGCCGGCGCTGAACTGGAGCAATCCGCCTGAGGGTACCAAGAGTTTTGCGCTGATGATGTTCGATCCGGAGGGGCGTCCGCCCGAGGGCGTCAGCCACTGGGTCGCCTATGGCATTCCGCCGACCGTCACCGGCTTTGCCGAGGGCGAGGTGTCGAAGACCAGCGACAAATATGTCGGCGGCACCAGCACGCAGAAGCTGCCGAGCTATTCCGGCCCCTGCACCCCGGCCGGCGCGCCGCATCACTATACTTTCACGCTGATTGCGACCGATCTCGATCCGACCGCGCTGAAGCCCGGCCTGACCCGCGAAGAACTGATCAAGGCGCTCACAGGCCACGCCAAGGGCGCCACGGGGCTGATCGGCACGTTCTCGAAGCCGTGAGCGGTTGACTTCCTTGCGGGAAATAAGAGTACGTCGGGCACGGTGCGTGTGGCATCCCCACCCCCGATACCTCCCCGCAAAGGGGAGGGGAGCAGGAAGAGAGATATCGCTGATGCTGTTTTCGTTATCTGTGAATCCAATTGTGCCGCGACGGCAGTCTACTCCCTCCCCCCTTGCGGGGGAGGGGCGGGGTGGGGGGTACCTCGGACTCGGTGCGTGTGAGAGCACCGCCTCCGCGCCCACGGAGCGGACGAGTTTGCCCGTCTCGGCCCCGCAAGGGAGAGCGGAGTGGAAAGAGCCGTGTCTCGCCTGACACTTCTTTCCCTGCAAATCCTCGTGGCCGTCGTGCTTGTCGCGCTCTGGCAACTGCTCGCCACCGTGCCGGTGTTCGGCCGCATCCTGCTGCCGCCGTTCTTCTTCTCCAATCCGGTCGATGTCTTCAGCCAGATCGTCAACTGGTTCGCCACCGGCGTGATCTGGAAGCATCTTCTGATCACGCTGTGGGAATCGATCCTCGCCTTCGTGATCGGCTCGCTCGCTGGCGTCGCCGTCGGCTTCTGGTTCGCGCGCCAGCCGCGCGTTGCCGCAGTGTTCGATCCCTATGTGAAGATGGCCAACTCGCTGCCGCGCGTGGTGCTGGCGCCGATCTTCACGCTGTGGCTGGGCCTTGGCATCTGGTCGAAGGTCGCGCTCGGCGTCACGCTGGTGTTCTTCATCGTGTTCTTCAACGTCTATCAGGGCGTGCGCGAAGTCAGCGCCACGGTCCGCGACAACGCCCGTATGCTCGGCATGAACGAGCGGCAATTGATGCGCCATGTCTATTGGCCGTCAGCGCTGTCCTGGATGTTCTCCTCACTGCACACCTCGGTCGGCTTTGCCGTGGTCGGCGCGGTGGTCGGCGAATATCTGGGATCGGCGGCCGGGCTCGGCTATCTGATCCAGCAGGCCGAGGGCGTGTTCGATGTCGCGGGCGTGTTCGCCGGCATGTTCGTGCTGTCGGCGTTCGTGATCCTGATCGATATCGGCGTGACGCTGGTGGAACGGCGGCTGCTGGTGTGGCGGCCCTCGGCGGCCGATGGGCGCGGGTAGCTTTCGCTACGTCGTTCCGGGGCACTCGCGCTTAGCATAGCCCCGGAATGACAGCGGAGAGAGCATCGCCTTCTCAAAGCACGCCCGCTGCTTTATCGTCGCCGTTAAACGCTATTTTGTTTTGACGCGGTTTCTTCACGCGAGCCGGTCGCCACCGCGCTTGAAAACGCTATGTAACGGAGGAACACATGAAAACGATCCTTGGCAGGCTCGCCGCGGTGCTGGTCTCGCTGCTCTTGATGTCCGATCTTGCGGCGGCGCAAACCAAGGTCACCATTGCGGTCGGCGGCGGCGCCTGTCTGTGCTATCTGCCGACCATCCTCGCCAAGCAGCTCGGCGAATTCGACAAGGCCGGTCTGTCGGTCGATATCGTCGACCTCAAGGGCGGCTCGGATGCGCTCAAAGCCGTGCTCGGCGGCAGCGCCGATGTCGTCTCCGGCTATTTCGACCACTGCGTCAATCTGGCCGCCAGGAAGCAGGCGCTGCAGGCCTTCGTGGTCTATGACCGTTTCCCCGGCCTGGTGCTGGTGGTCGCGCCGTCGCACACGAGCGAGATCAAGTCGATCAAGGATCTCGCCGGCAAGAAGGTCGGCATCAGCGCGCCCGGCTCCTCGACCGATTTCTTCCTGAAATATCTGCTCAAGAAGAACGGCCTCGATCCCGCTGCCACGTCCGTGATCGGTGTCGGCCTCGGCGCCACCGCGGTTGCGGCGATGGAGCAGGGCCAGATCGATGCCGCCGTGATGCTCGATCCCTCGGTCACCGTGCTGCAGGGCAAGCATCCGGACCTGCGCATCCTCGCCGATACCCGCACCCAGAAAGATACGCTTGCGGTGTTCGGCGGCGAATATCCGGGCGGCGCGCTCTACAGCACCGCGGGCTGGGTCGATGCGCATCCGAAGGAAGTGCAGGCGCTGACGGGTGCGATGCTCGACACGCTCGCCTGGATTCATTCGCATTCGGCCGAGGACATCATGGCGAAGATGCCGCAGGAAATGGTCGGCAACAACAAGGAGCTCTATCTCGCCGCCCTGAAGAACACGATCCCGATGTATTCGCAGACCGGCAAGATGGACCCCAAGGGCGCCGAGGCGGTGCTCGCGGTGTTCAGCGAAGGCTCGCCCGAAGTCGCCAAGGCCAATATCGACGTCAGCAAGACCTACACCAACAAATTCGTCGACGAGGCCAGGAAGACCACGGGAATGAATGCGAAATAGATTTCGCCGATGACGCTGCCAGTCATTCATCGCGTCACCTCGCTTGATCTGAAGGTGCAGCCGTGGTCATGGCCGTTTGCGGAAATGCGGCGCGCCGAGATCGACGCGCATTTCGCCGGCGAACAGGCCAAGCGGCCGGAACTCTGGAACGGCCGCGTGCTGGTCGGGCGCAATCCGGCATTTGCCGACGGCTGCTTTCGCGCCGAATGTTTCGAGATCGATTTCGCCAGTTTTCTGTCCTGGCGCGACTGGGGCTTTCCGGACCCGAGCGTGTTCAACGGTTTCGGCATGGGCGCGCTGCTGGCGAATGACGGCGCCTTCGTGCTCGGCGAAATGGCCGATCACACCGCCAATGGCGGGCGCCTCTATTTCCCGTCGGGCACACCCGATCCCGGCGATATCAGGGGCGGGATGCTCGACATCGCCGCCAGCATCGCCCGCGAGATGGAGGAAGAGACGGGGCTGACGCCCGCCGATTATCGTGCCGATCCCTATTGGGACTGTGTCGTCAGCGGCGTCTCGGTTGCGATCATGCAGCGGCTGCATGTCGACCTGAGCGGCGAGGAACTGCGCGCGCGCATCGAGGCCAATCTCGCCCGCCAGCCGCAGCCGGAGCTTGCGCGCATCCATCTGGTGCGGAGCTCCGGCGATTTCACCGCAGCGATGCCGCGCTTCGTCACCGCCTATCTCGAACAGCAATTGGATATCCAGGAAGGCCGCCGGCCATGAGCAAGAAGCCCTCACCATCTCTCGCCGCCGAGCTGAAGCCTTTCGTGGCGCCGTTCCGGGTCGACGGCTCCGGCGAATTCCACCTGAAATCGCACAAGACCGCCGAGAAGGGCGGCCTCGACAAGGATCAGGGCGAAGAGATTCTGAAAGCCAACCGCAAGCGCCTTGCCGATTTCCAGGAGAAGCTTTACGCCCAGGACAACTGGTCGCTGCTGCTGATCTTCCAGGGCATGGACGCGGCCGGCAAGGACAGCGCGATCAAGAGCGTGTTCGAGGGAGTCAATCCGCAGGGCTGTGAGGTCACCTCGTTCAAGCAGCCTTCCGCCAAGGAGCTCGATCACGACTTCATGTGGCGCAGCACGATCGCGCTGCCGGAGCGCGGCCGCATCGGCATCTTCAACCGCTCTTATTACGAGGAGTGCCTGGTGGTGCGGGTGCATCCCGAAGCCCTCGCCCAGGAAAAGATCCCGCCGCGGCTCGTCACCCGCAACATCTGGCGCGAGCGGTTCGAGGACATCACCGCATTCGAGCGTTATCTGACGCGTAACGGCACCGCGATCCTGAAATTCTTCCTCAACGTCTCCAAGCAGGAGCAGCGCGAACGCTTTCTCGATCGCCTCGACCAGCCGGCGAAGAACTGGAAATTCTCGATGGCCGATGTCAGCGAGCGGGCGCTGTGGCCCAAATACCAGGCGGCCTATCAGGACATGATCCGGCACACCTCGACACTGGAAGCGCCCTGGTATGTGGTGCCGGCCGATCACAAATGGTTCGCGCGCGTCGTGATCGGTTCGGTGATCGTCACGACGCTCAACGCGTTGAACCTGAAATTCCCGAAGGTCGATCCCGCCTCGCTCGAGGAGTTCAAGCAGGTGCGCAAGGCGCTCGAGAATGAGGACAAGAAGGTAGCGGTGAAGAAGGTTGCGCCGGCACCCGCCAAATGAGCAGGCGCCGGGGCGTTATTGCTCAGACCGCGTGATGACTGCGGCGTGTCGGGCCGACCAGCCGGACGATCTCGCAGACTGCGACCAGCCCGATCAGCCAGCCGACGTTCAGGAGCCCAAGGCGCGTGACGATGGCGGCGGTGAAGGAACCGGCGCCGCCGAGCAACGGCGTTGCCGCTGATAGTACGAGCTCATAGGCGCCATAGGCACAAACCAGCGCGAGCGCCAGCACCAGCGGCGTGCGGGCCGTCGGCAGGGCGCGGAGCGCGGCAGTGGACGCTGCGGTGGCGGCAAGTGCGGCTGCGCCGATCGCAAGGCCCCAGAGCACGGTGTTGGCATCGATCGGATAATGAAGCGCGCCGAACCCGATGGCCTGATTGACCAGCCAGGCGCCGGCAACGACGGCAAGCGCCGGACGTAGCGGCAACATCGCGGACGCAACCACGGCGAAAGCCGCGAATGGCGTGGCGCAGGCCAATGCAAAACTGGCGAGCGCGCAGGAGACCGTCAGCAGCGCGAAGCTGAAGGCCGGCGCATGGCGCGACTCGAGTGGCGCGAGGTGGAAGGCGGACGAAGGATTCGGAACGTTGAAGGCCATGAGATATCTCCTGGTGGTGAACATAGTACATTTTCGGGGGCGGCGACAGGCCGGTGGGCAGGTCAATACAAGGCCTCCATCGGCGCCAGCGCCCGGTTATTTCACGTCGTAGCTCGCAAACCGGATGCCGCCGAAAACGCCGAGGCCCGGTTGCAGAAAGCCGGTCGGATTCTGGTAGTGCAGGTTGAAGAGGTTATCGATGCGGGCGAAGACCTTGATCTGATCGCTGGCCGCATAGTCGCCGGTCAGGTTCACGATCGTATAGCCGGGTGCGCGAATGCCTGACTCGGTGCCGTCGCGGGTGACGTCGAGGAAGCTGCCGACATGCAGCACCGTCGCCGACAGGGTCAGCGGATCGATCGGTTTCCAGATCGCCGTCGTGCTCCATTTTTCCTTCGGACGGCGCAACAGCTGGATTCCGGTGCTGGCATCGACCGCGCGGGTGAAAGTGTAGTCCGCGCGCAGGGTCAGGCGATCGGTGAACTTCGCCGAGATGAAGTTCTCGGTGCCCTCGGTGGTGGCCAGGCCGACATTGGCGTAGGAGGTGAAGGTGGCATTGTCGGTGATCAGGTCGGTGATGTTGTTGTGGAAATAGGTCGATCCGAAGCGAACCCGGTCGTTGAACAGCGGCTGCTCGAAACCGATGTCGGATCCGACGCTTTGTTCCGGCTTCAGGTTCGGATTGGCGAAGAAATTGAAATCCGGAAAATTCTGGTACAGCTCACTCAAGGTCGGCGCCTTGAATCCGCTGCCATAGCTTGCCTTCAGCGTCGTCCCGGTCACCGGCACGATCAGCGACGGCGCGATCCGGTAGGTGGTGTGCTCGCCGAACTGGTCGTTGAAGTCGTCGCGCACGTTCGCGGTCAGGAAGAAGTGCCTGGCGAACTGCGACTGCAACTCGATATAGCCGGCCTTGTTGCCGGTGTCGGCGGAGAAATCGGCGGTGTCCATGTGATCGGTCTCGTCTTCGAGGCCGACGATGAGGTTGTTGCCGCCAGTGATCTCCGCGACCGCATGCCAGTCATATTTGAGCCGCTCGCCGGTCGTGATGGTCGCAGCAGGATCGGCAGGCGCGATGTCGTAGCTCCAATTGTTCGCATAGTTGACGCCGAAATAGTTCTTGACCCGGCCGCCCAACAGCGACCAGACGGCCTCCTCGCGGGCGAACAGCTGATGCACCGCATGGGTGCTCTGCTCGGCATTCGGCGAACTCGGGAAATTGTTGCTGTCGCCGGTGAACAGCAGGGTTGCGTCGGTATATCGAACAACCGTGTTGAGCGCCCAGTCCTCGTTGAGGTCGACGCCGAACTTGGTCGAGTAGGTCATGTTGTCATAGTTGTTGCCGATCGCCTGCTGTCCTGGCGGGAGCAGTTGCAATGGCGTGACCGGAACGTCGCTGGCGTGAAGATGCGCGACGTTGAAGGCATAGTTGAAATTGTCCTGCGAGCCGGAGAGGCCGATGCCCTGATTGAAGGTGCCGAACGAGCCGGTCTCGATCGTGGCGGTCGCGCGCGGGGGCCCGTCGCCTTTTTGCGTAATGATCGAGATCACGCCGCCGATCGCGTCCGAGCCGTAGAGGCCGCTTTGCGGACCGCGCAGGATTTCCATCTGCTGGATATCCGAGGTCAGGAGATGGGCGAAATCGAACGCGCCGTTCGGATTGCTGGGATCGCTGACGTCGATGCCGTCGATCAGCACCTTGGTGTGGTTCGAATTGGTGCCGCGCATGAATACCGAGGCCTGGCCGCCGGGGCCGCCGCTCTGCACCACGTTCAGCCCGGGCACGGTGTCCAGCACATCGGGCACGCTGCGATATTGCCGGGTCTGGATCTCCTGGTCGGTGATGACGGTGACCGAGCTGGCGACCTCGCTTGCCGGCGTGACGGTCGCGGTCGGGCTGACGACGACGGGCGCGGCCGCATTCGATCGCCCGGGCTGCGGCGTCGTGGCCGCGCTCTGCCGCGCCGGAGCAGGGCGCTTCGCGGCTAGGGACCGGCTGGCTGGCGCCGGCGCCGCCCCGCCCGACTGTCCGGGCGCGCTGACCTCGACGGGCGGCAGCACATCGGGCGATGCCGATTGCTGCGCTTGTGCGGCATTCACAGCCAGCACGGTTGATACGGAAAAGCAGACAAGCAAAGACCAGGCGCAATGGCGCTGGCGGCTGGAAAGGAGGCGAGACATGGAAACCTCGGCGGGACGTCAGTGGCACGTCACCGCGAACGAGGTTTCACCGGGGGCGTCTGAATGCCCCTGATGAAGCTAATGTCTGTACTCCCCGACCGACATTTTCGCGTGTGACCACGGCTGACGGCAGGTCTCCTGGCTCACGGGTCGTTACCTTGCGCCGCCTTCCCAGGACCGAGATTTCCCAGTGGCCTATGACGAAAGATTCGCCGCTTACAGTTGCGGGGGCAGCTGCGGTATTGGGAAAATTCCCCGCACCGCATTCCCTTTTGATTCTCGATAAGAGAAACCGTCGCCGGTCATCTAGAAGTGGATCGGCGCTGGAGTCAATCCCGCTGGTTCGGCACGCGCCTCACTTCGGCAGCATTACCGGCTTGAGTGCAAACGGGCCGGGGTCCTTCCCCTTGTTGGGGCCGGCGATATAGGACAATTTTCCTTCCGCCACCCAGCCGGTGTCGCCGACCTGCGTGACCGAAACCGGCTCGCTGAATCCATCCTTGATGGTTTCGATGTCGGCCGTATCGCCCTTGACCGTCACCTTGTCGAGCTTGCCGGTGCCCTCGATCAGCAGGAAACTGTCGCCGAATGCACGCATGGCGTCGGCATGATCGAGCGGGTGCGACGGCTTGAGTTCGGTGACCTGGCCCGCCTTGCCGTCCTTGGCCGCGATCCTGAACAGCCTGCCCGGGATATAGGTCGTGACATAGACGTTGCCGTCGGAGCCGATGGCGATGCCGTCAAGACCGACGCCATCCTTGGCCGGCGCCAGTTGCGGATCGGTGGCCCAGATCTCGAGCGCCGTGCCGTCCGGTTTCAGGCTGTATACATAGGGCGCAAAGGAATCGGTCACATAGGCGGTGCCGTCGCTGCCGACCACAATGTCGTTGCAGAATGATGTCGGATCGTGCAGCGCAAAGCTGCCCTTCG
>DASZTN010000175.1:0-4390 GCA_035547995.1 Bradyrhizobium sp.
GCAGCTGGCATTTGCGCGCAATTTCGGCGAGCGCGAGAATCCGCGCGGCGGCAACGTGACCAGGAAGGAAGATTATCGCCTCTCTTCCGGCCTCAACGACGTCTCCAACCTCGGCAAGGACGGCAAGCCGCTGCCGCGCGACCACCGCACGCATCTGTTTAATCTCGGCAACTGCCTGTGGCATTCCGACAGTTCGTTCCGCGCGATCCCGGCAAAATTCTCGCTGCTGTCGGCGCGCGTGGTCAATCCGAAAGGCGGCAACACCGAATTCGCCGACATGCGCGCCGCCTATGACGCGCTCGACGACGACACCAAGGCGGAGATCGACGACCTGATTTGCGAGCACTCGCTGATGTATTCGCGCGGATCGCTCGGCTTCATCGACTACAGCGAGGAAGAGAAGCAGCTGTTCAAGCCGGTGCTGCAGCGCCTGGTGCGCACCCATCCGGTGCACGGCCGCAAATCGCTGTATTTGTCATCGCATGCCGGCAAGGTGGTCGGGATGAGCGTGCCGGAAGGCCGGCTGCTGCTGCGCGATCTGACCGAACACGCCACCCAGGGCGAATTCGTCTATGTCCATCGCTGGACGGTGCATGACCTCGTGATGTGGGACAACCGCCAGACGATGCACCGCGTCCGCCGCTACGATCAGTCGCAGCCGCGCGACATGCGCCGGGCCACGGTCGCCGGCACCGCACCGACGGTGGCGCAGCAGGCGGCGGAGTAGTTCGATGTCACACGCGGCTTGACCCGCGTATCCGTCTTCAAAAAAGCATCCCAAAAATGGATCGATTGCCGGGTCAGGCCCGGCAATGACAGCTGCAATGACGGATAAAGCTGCGCCTGCAAAACAAACTATGCGTGTCCAGCATCCGTGGACAGCATGCCCGGATCGATGCCGATCTTGCGCAGGGCGCGATCGTATTTTTCCTCGACATCGCTGCCGAAGATCAGGTCCGCATCGGCGTCACAATGCAACCAGCCATTGTGCTGGATCTCGTTCTCGAGCTGTCCCGCGGCCCAGCCGGCATAACCGAGCGCCAGGATCGCATGCTTGGGACCGACGCCTTTCGCGATCGCCTTGAGGATGTCGACGGTGGCGGTCAGGCTGATGCCGTCATCGATGTTCAGCGTCGCATTCTCGATGTAAAAGTCGCTCGAATGCAGCACGAAGCCGCGCCCGGTGTCGACCGGGCCGCCTTTCAGCACCCGCATCGTCTCGGCATTTTCCGGCAGCTTGATCTGGTCGGCCTCGTCGATGATGTCGAGCTGCACCAGCAGTCCGGGGAAATCGATGCTGCCGGCGGGACGGTTGACGATGATGCCCATCGCGCCTTCGGACGAATGCGCGCACAGATAAATCACCGAACGCTCAAAGCGCGGGTCTTCCATGACCGGCATCGCGATCAGGAGCTGACCATCGAGATAGCCGCGGCCCGGCCGGTCGTCGCCGCCCTCAATGACGGCCGTTTTCCGGCTGGCCGTCCTCTGTGATTTGCCTTCAGGGTCCATCTGCAGCGGACTCTCTTGCTGATTCACATCCTGATATTGGGCTGTTCTTCTGTCAATCAAGCTCAAAGCCGCCTTTAGTCACAGATCACACGCAATTCAATGGTTTGCGACCTGCCCCGACTGTAAAGACGTTATATGATCATGATGGTTCCAAAACGTGCTGCCCCGGCTTTGATCGTCGCCCTGCTGGCATTGTCGCTGGTCCCTGCGGCGCGCGCCCAGGACGCCTCGCCCTGGCAACGCGACAGCCACTCCGCGGTCCGGCTGCTCGCCGGCTCGCGCAGCGGTGCGGTGCTGCTCGGCGGCATCGCCTTCCAGCTCGAGCCGGGATGGAAGACCTATTGGCGGACTCCCGGCGATTCCGGCGTGCCTCCCCGCTTCGATTTCTCCAAGTCAGAAAACATCGACGCCGTGACCATTCTGTGGCCGGCGCCGAGCAAGTTCGACGACGGCGCCGGCGGGCATTCGCTCGGCTATCACGACCAGGTTGTATTGCCGCTGCGGATCGTCGCGAAAAATGCCGACAAGCCGGTGACGCTGCGGGCCTCGATCAATTACGCGGTCTGCGAGAAGCTGTGCATCCCGGTCGAGGCGGATGCCGAGCTTCCCTTCACCAGCGTGGCGAGCACCGAGGACAATGCGCTGTTCGCGGCGCTCGATACCGTGCCGAAGCCCGCCAATGTCGGCGATCCCAACCCGCTCACCATCCGCGACGTCAAGCGCGACGGCAAGTCGACCGTACTGGTCGATGTGGTGGCGCCGAAGGATGCCAAGCAGGTCAACCTGTTCGTCGAGGGACCGACCCCGGATTGGGGGCTGCCGGTGCCGCAACTGGTCGAGCACAGTCCGCCGGGCGTGAAACGCTTCAGCTTCAAGCTGGACGGCCTGCCGCCGGGCGCCAATCCCGACGGCGCAGCGCTGAAATTCACGCTGGTCGGCGGCGAGCACTCGTACGAATTCAACATCAATCTGGAATGATTCTGCAGAAGCGCCTGTCATTCCGGGCTGGCGGCTTTGCCGCGCCTGGCGCGTTTTCGAGCGAAGTGGATACCGGTTCGCGTGAAGAAAACGCATCAAAACAAAAACGTAGAGCCCGGTTCTGATTCCATCAGAACCGGAAAAGCTCTGGGAATGGCGTCGAAAACGGCTCCGCCTTCGATCCAACCGAATCTTAAGGAATCGTTGCTAGGCCGGGCGAGCGCCGCAGATCGCGGCCCTGTTCCTTCGATTCCTTATAGGCCGTGATGGATGCGCAACCCGCAGCAGCTTTGCCGACCGGCGTGATTTCACGGCTGCGCAGCCTGTTCGGCGGCTCGAGCGAGGCGTCGCTGACCAAGCGGCTCGCCGGCACCATCTTCGTCATCCGCGTGCTCAGCGCCGGCTTCGCCTATCTGTCGCAAATCCTGCTGGCGCGCTGGATGGGCGGCCCGGACTACGGCATCTATGTCTATGTCTGGACCTGGGTGCTGCTGCTCGGCAGCATGATGGATTTCGGCATTTCGTCCTCGGCGCAGAAGATCATCCCGGAATACCGGACCAGCGGCGCGCATGCGCTGCTGCGCGGCTTCCTTGCCGGCAGCCGCTGGCTGACCCTGACCGTCTCGAGCCTGATCTCGGCGCTGCTGGCCGTGATCGTGAAAGCGCTGGCGCCATGGCTCGGCACTGGGGAGACCGTCCCGCTCTATATCGGCTGCCTGACGCTGCCGGCCTTCGTGGTCGCCAACACCCAGGACGGCATTGCGCGCTCGCACGACTGGATGCGGCTCGGCCTGATGCCGCAATTCATCATCCGCCAGGTGCTGATCATCGGATTCACCGCCGGCGCCCTCCTGCTCGGCTTCCATCTCGGCGCGACCGCGGCGATGCTGGCGAGCGCGGCCGCGGTATGGATCGCGATGCTCGGGCAGATGATCGTGCTCAACCGCAGGCTCCGCGGCCATGTCGAAGCCGGCCCGAAGGCCTATGATTTCCACGGCTGGCTGGCGATCTCGCTGCCGATCCTGCTGGTCGAGGGCTTCTACCTGCTGCTGTCCTACACCGACGTGCTGGTGCTGCAGCAGTTCCGTCCCCCCGAAGAGGTCGGCGTCTATTTCGCCGTGGTGAAAACACTGGCGCTGGTATCGTTCATTCACTACGCGATGTCGGCAACCACGGCGCATCGCTTCGCCGAATACCACGCGCTCGGCGACAAGGCGCGGCTGTCCGCCTATGTCGCCCATGCGATCAAATGGACGTTCTGGCCGTCGCTGGCGGCGACCGCCTTGCTGCTCGCCTTCGGCAGGCCGCTGCTCTGGCTGTTCGGATCGAAATTCGTCGGCGGTTACGACATCATGTTCGTTGCCGCGATCGGCCTTGTGGTGCGCTCGGCGATCGGCCCGGTCGAGCGGCTGCTCAACATGCTGGGCCATCAGCACATCTGCGCGCTGGCCTATGCGCTGGCCTTCGCGATGAATGTCGCGCTCTGTCTTGCCCTGGTGCCGCGCTTCGGCGGTCATGGCGCGGCGGCGGCAACCTCGATCTCGCTGACCTTCGAGACCGTGCTGCTGTTCTGGATCGTACGGCAGCGGCTCGGGCTGCACGTGCTGGCGTTCGGCAACAAGGACAATTGACGGCATCTCGTGCCGTCGCGCGGTTGTACCCGTGAAAATCCGCCATGGCCGCGTTTGTCGGCCAAGGCGGTTTTGACCTGCCGTTCCTGATTACTCCGCGGTCCAGCCGCCGTCGATCGACAGATTGGCGCCGGTGATCTGCGCGGCGGCGTCCGAGCACAGATAAACCGCCAGCGAAGCGACCTGCTCGACGGTGACGAATTCCTTGGTCGGCTGCGCGTCCAGAAGCACGTCCTTGATGACCTGTTCCTTGGTCATGTTGCGTGCCT
>DASZTN010000176.1:0-26891 GCA_035547995.1 Bradyrhizobium sp.
TGGAAGCCTTCGAGGCGGTCGATCACGACCGCCCGGTGTGCTTCATCGCCTATACCATCAAGGGCGTCGGCCTGCCGTTCCAGGGCCACAAGGACAACCATGCCGGCCTGATGACGGTCGCCCAGATGGAGAAATGGCGCGCCGAGCAGGGTATCCGGCCGGGCCATGAATGGGACAAGTTCGAGGGCCTGTCGCAGGATCCGAAACAGCTCGAGGCGTTTCTCGCGGCTGCGCCGTTCAACCGCGACGACCAGCGCCGCCTGGCCGACGATGTCATCGAAGTGCCGTCGCAACTTGCATTCAAGCCGGCTGCGCAAATGTCGACCCAGCAGGGCTTTGGCCTGATCCTGAACGAACTCGCACGCGGCGATACCAGGCTGGCCTCGCGCATCGTCACTGCATCGCCCGATGTCACGGTGTCGACCAATCTCGGCGCCTGGGTGAACCGCCGCGGCCTGTTCGCCAAGGCCGAGAACGCCGATCTGTTCCGGCAGGAAAAGATTCCCTCGACCTACAACTGGGATTTCTCGCCCAAGGGCCAGCACATCGAGCTCGGTATCGCCGAGATGAACCTGTTCATCCTGATGTCGGCTCTCGGACTGTCGCATTCGATCAACGGCGCGCGGCTATTGCCGATCGGGACGCTGTACGATCCGTTCATCGAGCGCGGCCTCGATGCGCTGAATTATGCCTGCTACCAGGACGCGCGCTTCATGGTGGCGGCGACGCCCTCCGGCATCACGCTGGCGCCGGAAGGCGGCGCGCATCAGTCGATCGCAACGCCGCTGATCGGCATGGCGCAGGATGGCCTCGCCTCGTTCGAGCCGGCCTTCGTCGACGAACTCGCCGTCATCATGGGCTGGGGCTTTCGGCACATGCAGCGCGAGAGCGGCGAGGGCGGTTCGGTTTACCTGCGGCTGTCGACGCGCAGTATCGAGCAGCCGCAGCGCATCATGACGCCGGAACTGCAGAAGGGTATCGCCGAGGGCGCCTATTGGCTGCGTCCGCCCGGGCCGAACTGCGACCTCGTCATTGCCTATACCGGGGCGGTCGCGCCGGAGGCGATCGAGGCGGTCGGCTTCATCGGCGAAAGCCATCGCGATATCGGCCTGCTCGCCATCACCTCGGCCGACCGGCTGCACGCGGCCTGGACCGCAACGCGCAAGCTGCGCCGCGACCGGCGCGGCGCGGCGCAGCTCAGCCCGATCGAAAGGCTGCTGGCGCCGCTGCCGCGCGATTGCGGCATCGTCACCGTGATCGACGGCCATCCTGCGGCGCTCGGCTGGCTGGGCAGCGTGCGCGGCCACCGCGTCGAGGCGCTCGGCGTCGAGCATTTCGGCCAGACCGGGACGATCGGCGATCTCTATCGGCAGTATGGTATCGACGCCAACGCCATCATCGATGCGGCGGAGACCGTCACCGTCGGCGCGCCTGTTCGGCACCGCAAAATGGCGGTGTGACCGGATTCATCGTCATTCCGGACGACGCAAAGCGGCGATCCGGAATCTCGAGATTATGGCGCGAGATTCCGGGTCTCGCGCCGACGCGCGATCCCGGAATGACGAGAGGTGACTGCGCGCGCCCCGGAATGACAACAACATCTTGCCAGGCTTGCGCCACTATTCTTATATCCAGCGTCTGCCGCACAGCGGCGTCCCGCAGATGGCGGGTTCAACTTACCGGGCTTTCGTGCAAGGATGCTTGCCGAACGTCGCCGTTCCCTTCCCATCCGCTCGGAAATCAAGAGGTTCACGATGGTCAATCGTATGCAGTTTTACATCGACGGTGCCTGGGTCGATCCTGTCGTCAAGAGATCAACGCCTGTCATCAATCCGGCAACCGAAGAGGCGATGTATGAGGTTGCGCTCGGCTCCAAAGCCGATGTCGACAAGGCCGTCGCCGCTGCCAAGCGCGCGTTCCAGACCTATTCGCAGACCAGCCGCGACCAGCGCGTCGCGCTGCTCACCAAGATCATCGACATCTACAAAGGCCGGATCAAGGAGATCGGCGCCGCCGTTTCCGACGAGATGGGCGCGCCGCTGCCGATGGCCGAGAAGCTGCAAGCCGGCGCCGGTCTCGGCCATCTCATGAACACGCTCGAGGTGCTGAAGAAGTATGATTTCGAGGAGCCGATGGGCTCTGCCATGATCGTGCGCGAGCCGGTCGGCGTCGTCGGCATGATCACGCCCTGGAACTGGCCGCTGAACCAGATCGCCTGCAAGGTCGCGCCGGCGCTGGCGGCCGGCTGCACCATGATCCTGAAGCCGTCGGAGTTCACCCCGACCTCGGCGCTGATCTTTGCCGAAATTCTCCATGAAGCCGGCGTGCCGAAGGGCGTGTTCAACCTGATCAACGGCCTCGGCCCCGAAGTCGGCGTTGCCATGAGCGAACATCCGGATATCGACATGATCTCCTTCACCGGCTCGACCCGTGCCGGCATCGATGTCGCCAAGCGCGCCGCGCCGACGGTGAAGCGCGTCAGCCAGGAACTCGGCGGCAAGTCGCCGAACGTAATCCTCGACGATGCCGACCTGACCAAGGCGGTCACCGGTGGCGTGATGCATATGTTCAACAACTCCGGACAGTCCTGCAATGCGCCATCGCGGATGATCGTGCCGCTGTCGAAGATGAAGGAAGTGGCTGCGATCGCCAAGGGCGTCGCCGACAAGACCAAGGCCGGCGATCCGCGCGCGGAAGGCACCAATATCGGCCCGGTCGTCAACCGCGTGCAGTGGGACAAGATCCAGGCCTTGATCAACAAGGGCATCGAGGAGGGCGCGACGCTGGTTGCCGGCGGCCCGGGCCTGCCGGAAGGGGTCAACAAGGGTTTCTATGTGCGCCCGACCATCTTCGCCGACGTCACCAACGACATGACGATCGCGCGCGAGGAAATCTTCGGGCCGGTGCTCACCATCATCGGCGCCAAGGACGAGGAGGACGCAGTGCGGATCGCCAATGACACGCCCTATGGTCTGGCCGGCTACGTCTCGGCGGGCTCGGTGGAGCGTGCGCGCAAGGTCGGCCGCCAGATCCGTGCCGGCAACGTCAATCTGCAGGGCGTGCCCAACGAGCGCACCGCGCCGTTTGGCGGCTACAAGCAGTCCGGCAACGGCCGCGAATGGGGCCGGTTTGGTCTGGAAGAATATCTCGAGGTGAAGGCGGTCGCCGGCTTCAACGCGGCGTGAGCTGAGCTCGAATTGCTGACGACGAACGCCGGAGCGGATGTCCACTCCGGCGTTTTTTGTTTGTCGCCATGTTTAATGCCGTCATTCCGGGGCGATGCGAAGCATCGAACCCGGAATCTCGAGATTCCCCGATGCGCAATCGCGCATCTGAGGTCTGGTGCTAACGCACCATCCCGGAATGACGGATGGCGGATTGCTTCGCTTCTGGCCACAATGACGGGTGCGAGCCTATCCCCCGAGCGCACCCTGTGTGTTCACATACAGCGCATAGATCGACTGGCTGGCGGCCATGAACAGGCGGTTGCGCTTGACGCCGCCGAAGCAGAGATTGGCGCAGCGCTCCGGCAGCGCAATTCGACCGATCATGACGCCGTCGGGCGCGAACACCACAACGCCGTCGAGTTCGGGACTGCCCATGCCCCAGCCGCACCACAGATTGCCGTCGATGTCGCAGCGCATGCCGTCGGGCGTGCCCGGGCCGGCATCGATGAACACGCGCTTGTTGGAAATCTTGTCGCCGCTGGGGGCGACATCATAGGCGAGGATCTTGCGATTGGGCTCGCCGCGCGATTCCACGATGTACAGGATCTTTTCGTCCGGCGAGAAGCAGAGACCGTTCGGCCCCAAAATGCCTTCGGCGACAATGGTGGCTTCGCCGGTCCTGCCGTCCAGCCGATAGACATGGGCGCCGATCTCGGACTCCGCTTTATAGCCTTCGTAATTGCCGAGCAGGCCGAAGAACGGATCGGCGAACCAGATCGAGCCGTCGGACTTCACGACGACGTCATTGGGCGAATTCAGCCGCTTGCCATTGAACGAGTCCATCAGCACCGTGATCGATCCGTCATATTCGGTGCGGGTGACGCGGCGTCCGCCATGCTCGCAGGTGACCAGCCGTCCCTGGCGGTCGCGGGTATTGCCGTTGGCGAAATTTGAGGGTTTGCGATAGATGCTGACCGCGCCGGTTTCCTCTTCCCATTTGATGATGCGCTGGTTGGGAATGTCGCTGCATAGGAGATAGCGGCCGTCGCCGAACCATACCGGCCCTTCGGCCCAGCGCAGGCCGGTGGTCAGCCGTTCGATGGCCGACAGTTTCAGCCAGTATTTCTCGAAGCGTGGATCGAGCGCCTGGATCGCAGGATCGGGATAATAGGTCGCCGGACGCCAGCCGGCGGAATGGGACGTTGCCTCGGACATCTGCTGTTCTCGTTTTTGAGTTCCTTACAGAGCCATCTGCTAGCATCGGTATGTTTCGGCAGCAAGTAACGGGGATCTCACCCGTCATTGCTGTGCCCAAGCGAAGCAATCCGTTCCACCGCAGAGCGAAAAGGATGGGCTGCTTCGTTGCTCACGCTCTTCGCGTTTGTTGCAGGCAATGACGGGAGAGGGGCGCTTGTCGCGCCGGCGTGGCCACGTCATACTCCGTTCAAGCCATAAGCGAGGGAAGAAATGCCGCGCATCTTGATGACCGGCGCAAGTGGTGGGATCGGCACGTCCTTGCGCAAGCTGCTGCCGCCGATCTATCCGGACCTGCTGCTCAGCGATATCAGGCCGCCGGTTGATCTCGGTGTAAACGAGAAGTTCAAGGCGGCCGAACTCTCCGACCTCGCGCAGGTCGAGGCGATCTGCGAAGGCGTCGACGGCATCCTGCATTTCGGCGGCTATTCTGTCGAAGGTCCATGGGATGACATCCTGCAGTCCAACATCATCGGTTGCTACAATCTGTTCGAGGCGGCGCGGCGCAAAGGCGTCAAGCGCGTGGTGTTCGCATCCTCGAACCATGCGATCGGCTTCTACCCGCGCCATCACCGGATCGGCACCGACGTGACGCCGCGGCCGGACAGCCGTTACGGCGTGAGCAAGGTGTTCGGCGAGGCTGTCGGCGCGCTCTATGCCGACAAGCACGGGCTTGCCGTCACCTGTATCCGCATCGGCAATTTCGGCGACAAGCCGCGGGATCATCGCCGGTTGTCGATCTGGCTGAAACCGGAGGATCTGGTGCAGCTCTGCCGGATCGGTCTCGACCACCCCGACATCCATTTCGAGATTTTCTATGGCGCGTCCCATAATGAGCGCTCCTGGTGGGACAACCACCGCGCCTATGACCTCGGCTACCGGCCGACCGGCAGGGCAGAGGATTTCCGCGAGCACGCCATGGCGGAGCAGGCCAGGCTGCCGCCCGATCCGGTCGGCGATTTCTACCAGGGCGGGACCTTTTGCGGCATGGAGTTCAGCGGCGATCTCAGCCGGATCATCGACTGGAAGTAGTCGATCACACGATCGCGGCGTGCTAATTGGATATCGTCATTCCGGGGCGCGTCGCGACAAAATTGACGTGTACACGTCAATTTTGCGCTGATGGCGCGAACCGGGATGTGCTGTTGCACATCTGAGAATCTCTCGCTGATAACATCTGGATTCCGGGTTCGGCCCTGCGGGCCGCCCCGGAATGACCGCTTAGTTCCAAGGAAATGCAAAATGGCTGACGGATTGCGCAAGGGTTTGACGAGTTACGGCGATGCCGGGTTTTCGCTGTTCCTGCGCAAGGCCTTCATCAAGGCGATGGGCTATTCCGACGATGCGCTCAACCGCCCGATCGTCGGCATCACCAACACCTATAGCGACTACAATCCCTGCCACGGCAACGTGCCCCAGATCATCGAGGCGGTGAAGCGTGGCGTGATGCTGTCGGGCGCGATGCCGATGGTGTTCCCGACCATCTCGATCGCCGAGAGCTTTGCCCATCCCACCTCGATGTACCTGCGCAATCTGATGGCGATGGATACCGAGGAGATGATCCGCGCCCAGCCGATGGATGCCGTGATCGTGATCGGCGGCTGCGACAAGACGCTGCCGGCGCAGCTGATGGCGGCGATCAGCGCCGACCTGCCGACGGTGGTGATTCCGGTCGGGCCGATGGTGGTCGGCCATCACAAGGGCGAGGTGCTCGGCGCCTGCACCGATTGCCGCCGGCTGTGGGGAAAATATCGTGCCGGCGAGATCGACGACGCCGAGATCGAGGCCGTCAACGGCCGGCTCGCGCCTTCGGTCGGCACCTGCATGGTGATGGGCACCGCCTCGACCATGGCCTGCGTCACCGAGGCGCTGGGCCTGTCGTTACCGATGAGCGCGACCATTCCGGCGCCGCATGCCGAGCGCTTCCGTTCCGCCGAGGCCAGCGGCCGCGTTGCCGCCGCGATGGCTGCGGCAAAGGGGCCCCGCCCGAGCGAAGTGTTGACGCCGGCCTCGTTCAGGAATGCGCAAGTCGTGTTGCAGGCGATCGGCGGCTCGACCAACGGCCTCATTCACCTCACGGCGATCGCCAATCGGACCAAGCACCGGATCGATCTCGAAGCCTTCGACAAGCTCGGCCGCGAGGTGCCGGTGCTGGTCGATCTCAAGCCGTCGGGCGAGCACTATATGGAGCACTTCCATCACGCCGGCGGTGTGCCGAAACTGATGGCGCAGCTCGGCGACCTGATCGATCTCGATGCCAGGACCGTTACCGGAAAGACCCTGCGCGATGTCGTCGCCGGCGCCGAGGATGTCCCCGGCCAGGATGCGATCCGGCCACGCTCCAATCCGATCAAGCCGGAAGGCGCGATGGCGGTGCTTCATGGCAACCTCGCGCCACGCGGTGCGGTGATCAAGCATTCGGCGGCAAGCCCGAAGCTGTTGCAGCACACCGGCCGCGCGGTGGTGTTCGAATCCGTCGAGGACATGACGCTGCGGGTCGATGATCCCGATCTCGACGTCAATGCCGACGACGTGCTGGTGCTGCGCAATGCCGGCCCCAAGGGTGCGCCGGGCATGCCCGAAGCGGGCTATCTGCCGATCCCGAAGAAGCTGGCGCGCGGCGGGGTCAAGGACATGGTGCGGATCTCGGATGCGCGCATGAGCGGCACGGCGTTCGGCACCATCGTGCTGCATATCACGCCGGAATCCGCGGTTGGCGGGCCGCTGGCGCTGGTCAGGAACGGCGACATGATCCGGCTCGACGTCGCCAAGCGCCGCATCGATCTCCTGGTCGATGAAGCCGAGCTCGCCAAGCGCCGCGCGGCGTTGAAGCCGGTCGCGGCACCGGAATCAGCAAAGCGCGGCTATGGCTATCTGTTCAACGAGGCGATTTTGCAGGCGGACGAGGGCTGCGATTTCGACTTCATGCGCCGCGAGGGGAAGTAGCCGTAAAGGTTAGATGGGTTGCCGCAACGGCGGTTCGCCTCTCCCCTTGTGGGAGAGGCCGGATCGCATCGAAAGATGCGATCCGGGTGAGGGGTTTGTCTCCACGGGCGAATGTCTCCCATTTATTTCTACTGCACACGCGGATAGAAACCCCTCATCCGGCGCTTCGCGCCACCTTCTCCCACAAGGGGAGAAGGACGTTGCGGCCGGCTCGACCAAAACTCGCCGCGCTTTAGCGGTTACTGGACGCCTGCCCACGCAGTCATGACGTTCTTACTTTCGCTTGCTGATGAACTTCTTCACCGCGACGCGGAATTCCGCCGTGTGCATGCTGTCGATGATGCCGTCGCGCTCGGCATCGAGCTGCTCCTCGACCGGTGTGTTCGCCGCGCTGTAGACCAGCGCCTTGGTCGCGGCTAGCCCGGTCGGTGCATTCTGGGCGAGCCGGAGCGCCAGTTCGCGGGTTGCGGCCTTGAGTTCGACCGCCGGAACCAGCTTCGTGACCAGACCCCATTCGTAGGCCTGCGCCGCGGAAAAGCTGTCTTCGGCGAGAAAAATCTGCAGCGCCCGGCGCGGACCGACGCTTGCCGCAAGGCCGAGCGTGCCGCCGCCATCCGGCGACACGCCAAGCTTGGCATAGGCGGGCGTAAAGCGGGCGTCCTCGGCGGCGATGCAGAGGTCGCAGACAAAGGCGAGCGACATGCCGGCGCCGGCCGCCGAGCCGTGCACGCTGGCCAGCACGATTTTCGGCATCCGCCGCAGCGTGGCGATGAAAGTGTGGTAATGGTGCAGCAGTTCGCCGACCACGGGGGCGATGGTGTCGGCGGCCGCGGCAGCGCCGATGGTCTGCAGGTCGCCGCCGGCACAGAAGGCGCGGCCTTCGCCTTCGATCACCAGCACCCGGATATCTTCGGATACCTCAATGTCGAAGGCGAGCTGTTCAAGCCTTTTTGCGATCGACAAATCGATCGAGTTGAAGGCGGCTGGCCGGTTGAGGGTGATGGTGGCGACCGGCCCGTCGATCCGTAGCAGCGCGGGATCGTCAGGCTGGGACGTGGTCAAGCTTGTAGTCGACATGGCAATCACCTGATGCAGAGAGTTGAAGCGCATTTAAGTGCGCAAGCGGGGAGGTGACAATCCCCGGCCAACCCTGCACAATGGTGAAAAACGCGACGGATCACCGCGCCGCAACCGGTAAAAGGGGAGGATTCGTGATGAGCATGGCTGCGACGGCCGATCGCCTCGTCTCTGGCGCTGATCCATTTTCGCATGCGTTTCTCGAAAATCCCTATCCGCATCACGAGATGATGCGCGAGGCTGGACCCGTCATCTGGCTCGAGCACTACGGCATCTGGGCAATGGCGCGGCATCAGGAGGTGCGGGACGCGCTGACCGACTGGCAGACCTATTGTTCCGGAGCCGGCGTCGGTTTGAGCGACTTTCGTAAAGAACCGCCATGGCGTCCGCCGAGCATTATCCTGGAAGCCGATCCGCCGCTGCATACGCGCACGCGCTCTGTGCTCAATCGTATCCTGTTGCCGGCAGCGATCAGCGTGCTGCGCGAGACGTTTGCGCGCGAAGCCGAAGCGCTGGTCGACCGGCTGCTCGAGCGGCGCGAATTCGATGGCATTGCCGATCTCTCCGAGGCCTATCCGCTCAAAGTGTTTCCGGACGCGGTCGGCCTCACGGATGAGGGCCGCGAACATCTGCTTGCCTATGGCAGCATGGTGTTCAACTCCTTCGGTCCGCGCAACGATCTGTTCGACAAGGCCACGGCCAATGCCGGGCCGGTTCGCGACTGGATCATGTCGAAATGCAGCCGGGCAGCGCTGGCGCCAAGCGGGCTGGGCATGCAGATTTTCGATGCCGTCGATGCCGGTGAGTTGTCGGAGGATGAAGCGGGCATGCTGGTGCGCTCGTTTCTGTCAGCCGGCATTGACACTACGGTTTACGGGCTTGGCAATGCGCTCTATTGCTATGCCACCTATCCGGAGCAATGGACTGCCTTGCGCAACAATCCGAACCTGATCCGCGGCTCGTTCGAGGAGGTGCTGCGTTTCGAGGCGCCGGTGCAGACGTTTTTCCGCACCACCACCAGGGCCGTGGATGTCGGCGGCGTGCGGATCGAAGGCGGCGAGAAGGTGCTGCTGTTGCTGGCGGCGGCCAACCGCGATCCGCGGCGTTGGGACAGGCCTGATCTGTTCGACGTCAGGCGCCGCGCCGCCGGCCATATGACCTTCGGCACCGGCATCCATGGCTGCGTCGGGCAGGCGGTAGCACGGCTGGAAAGCGAAGTCCTGTTCGGCGCCCTTGCCAAACGCGTCGCTTGCTTCGAAATTGCTGGCGAGCCGAGGCGTCGGCTCAACAACACCCTGCGCGGGTTCGATACCCTGCCGCTCCGCATCAACCCGGTTTGACGGAATGACGAAACCAGCTGTTTTGATTGTCGGTGCCGGCCATGCCGGTTTTCAGCTTGCAGCCTCACTGCGGCAGGCCGGTTTTGCCGAGCCGATCCGTCTGCTCAACGACGAGCAGCATTTGCCCTATCAGCGGCCGCCCTTGTCCAAGGCTTATCTGAAAGGCGGGGGCAGCGCTGACAGCCTGATGTTCCGTCCCGACAGGTTCTACCGCGAACAGAACATCGAACTGATCGGTGATCGTGCCGTTGCGATCGACCGCGCCGCGCGCAAGCTGTTGCTGGCGTCCGGCGTCTCGCATGAATATGCGCACCTCGTGCTCGCCACCGGTGCGCGCAACCGGCTGATCGATATCCCCAACGCCAACCTGGAGGCGGTGCGATATTTGCGCACGCTCGACGAAAGCGAAGCCTTGCGGCAGCGCCTCGTATCGGGCCAGCGGGTGGTGGTGATCGGCGCAGGCTTCATCGGCCTCGAATTCGCGGCCACCGCACGCGCCAAGGGTCTCGAGGTCGATGTGCTGGAATTGGCGCCGCGGGTGATGGCGCGGGCCGTGACGGCGGAAATCTCCGAGTTCTTCCAGGCACGGCACCGCGCCGCCGGTATTCGCATTCATCTGGGCGTGCAGGCCACCGGCATCGAAGGCGACGGCGGCAAGGTGACCGGCGTCAGTCTCAGCGACGGCCGGCATATCCCGGCCGATCTCGTCGTGGTCGGCGTCGGGGTGCTGCCCAATGTCGAACTCGCCGCGGAAGCGGAGATTCCGGTCGCATCGGGGATCATCGTGGATGAGCATTTGCTGACATCGGACCCGAACATTTCGGCGATCGGCGATTGCGCGCTCTATGCGAGCCCGCGTTTCGGCGGATCGTTGCGACTGGAATCGGTGCAGAACGCCACCGATCATGCCAAATGCGTTGCGGCGCGGCTGACCGGCGACGCCAAACCGTATGATGGTTCGCCCTGGTTCTGGAGCGATCAGGGTAGCGACAAGCTTCAGATCGCGGGCCTCACCACCGGCTATGACCACGTCGCGCTGCGCGGCAATCCGGAAGAAGGTGCCTTCTCGGCGTTCTGCTACAGGGAGGGGCAATTGGTCGGCATCGAATCGGTCAACCGCGCCGGCGATCACATGTTCGGACGCCGGCTGCTGGCTGCCAACGGTTCGGTGACGCCAGAGCAGGCGAGAGACCCAGGTTTTGATCTGAAGCGCGCGCTGACATAGGGGAAGTGGCGGATAATGATTCCGGTTCGACCTTCGCTTCCCTTGACCGGTGGCTGCAGCTGCGGCGGTGTGCGGTACGAGGTCGTAACCTTTCCGCTCATGGTCTACACTTGCAGTTGCACGAATTGCCAAACGGCATCGGGCAGCGCTTTCGCGCTCAACATGCCGGTTCAGACCAATGGCTTCCGGATCATCAAAGGTGAGTTGAAGGGCTGGCGGTATCTCTCGCCCAGAGGCATACCCGTCGTGTCCTGGTTCTGCGGGGAATGTGGCGCACGGATTTACGGCGAGCGATCGACCCGTCCGGATTCGATAAACCTGCGCGCTGGCACGCTCGATGACACGAGATGGCTGGTCCCGGTCGCACATCTTTTTAGGACCAGCGCACAAGGCTGGGTGCAGCCTGCGCCGGGCGCCGATTGTTATGAGATGGAGCCCGATGATTTCCGCCCTCTGGCCAAGAAGTGGCGGGCGATCTGGCAAGATTAGATTAGTAGACAGGCGAACATTATCGATGCTTCGCGAGCGCTGTTATAGGCGCGCCTACGCTTACCCGATGCGTTCTTCGCGCAACACCGCCGATATTTCAGCCATGGTCGGCATTGATGGCGCAGCTCCGATCCGCTGCACCGAGATCGACGCTGCGACGTTGGCGTATTCCAGCGCGCTCTGAATTCGTTGGCCGTCGGCGAGCAGGGCTGCCACCGCGCCGACAAAGCAGTCGCCGGCGCCGGTCGTATCGACGGCTTTGACCGAACGGCCAGGAATGATCAACGGCCTGCCATCCACCAGTGCGAGCACGCCGCGCTTGCCCAATGTCACGCAGACGAGGATGTTTCGTTCGTCTCGTAAAGCTCCTGAGGCTTCAATGAAACGCGCGGGATCGTCGCTATCGGAAAGCTCGGTCTTGGCCAACAGGCCAAGTTCGGTCTCATTGAGGATCAGGATGTCGACGAGGTCGAGCAGCTCGCGGCCGACCTCGATTGCCGGCGCCGGATTGAGGATCGTTGTCGCACCCGCGCTGCGCGCTTGTTTGAAAAAGGCGCTGATCGTCGGTAGCGGAATCTCGAATTGGCTGACAGCGATATCGCTTTTGGCGAGCGGCACGGCAGCGACGTCATCGGGAGTAACGAGTGCATTCGCTCCGGGAACGACGACGATGGTGTTGTCGGAGTCGGCGACCGTGATGATCGCAGTCCCGGTGTGGGCTTCGGGCGTTTCCCGTACCAGACTCAAATCTATTGCTTGGCCAGCGAGGAAGGCTTTCAGATCGCGTCCGAACGCATCCGTCCCCAACCGCCCGATCAGGGCCGTTGGCGCGCCCAATTTCGCCGCGGCCACCGCCTGGTTCGCACCCTTACCGCCCGGCAAGTACAGTATTTCTTTTCCGGCGACGGTCTCGCCGATGCGGGGATGCCGGGCAGCGGTCACCACCACATCCATGTTGATGCTGCCGGCGACGAAAACGCGGCCCATGATTATTCCTGACGTGAAGCCAAAATCGATCGTGATCGATATTCAATAGGCGCTTATCCCTATTTCCCTAGCTGTCGGCGCCGACCCGGAATTCCTGTTTCACGGCCGCGATATCGGCCAGCGTCGGCAGGCCGGCCTCGTTGCCGAGCCGCTGGATCTTGTAGGTCGATGCGGCGCGGGCGAAGTCGAAATGGTCGTGCCAGCTTTTGCCGGGATGGGCGAGATAGGAATAGATGTAGGCGCCATGGAACACGTCGCCGGCGCCATTGGTGTCGATCACGCGGTCGCGCGGGATCGGCAGCGCCGGCAGTGCACGAACCGTGCCGGTTTCGTCATACCAGAGCAGCCCGCGTTCCCCCATGGTGACGCCGCCGACCCGGCAGCCACGGCTCTTCAGATAGTCCAGCATCCGCTCCGGCGTGAGGTCCATCTGTTCGCACAACCGTTCCGCGACAATGGCGACGTCGATGAATTCGAGCAGTTCATGGGTGTTGGTGCGCAGGCCGCCGCCGTCGAGTGACGTCAAAATGCCGGACTCGCGGCACAGTTTGGCATAATGGATCGCGGCATCGGGCTGGTGCCCGTCGACATGAAGCGCGCGGCAACTGCCGAGGTTGAGCAGCGGGAACGGATGAATATGGGCATCGTCACGGCAGCGTACGATCGCCCGTTTGCCGTCCTTCGGCATGATGAAGGACAGCGACGAGGAATTGACTTTCCGTGGATGAATGGAAATGCCGTATTTCGCACTCATGTCCTGAAACATCCGCCCGAGCCAGTCGTTGGCCACCGTGGCGATCAGGTCGGGCACGATCCCAAGCTTGGCGCAGCAAAATGCCGCAGTCACCGCGTTGCCGCCGAACGATACGGCATAGGCGGACGCAACATGTTTCTCGTCGCCGGTCGGTAGGTGATCGGTGATGAAGGTGACATCGATATAGGTCTGTCCGATGAAAAGCGCCTGCATTCGATTTCCGTCATGGCTGATGGATAACTTGGCTGATGGATGACCCCGGCCGTGCCGCTACATTAGCACCGGTTATGTCAGGTCATTCGCTAAAATTATTCGCAACCAGGCCTTTAGGGGAATAACCTTATGAGCGGATTGCAACCATCCCCGGCATTGCGCCGTCAGGCTAACGACGTGCGCCCGTTCTGAGTTCCGGACAGCGAGAAATCAGCGAGGAGAATGATGACTGTCTATTCCGGCCCCGTCTTCGACATGGCGGTGAAGCAGTTCGGCGTGATCGCCAATTACCTTGAAATCCCGATGGACGAGCGCGACCGCCTGCTGC
Organism: Bradyrhizobium sp.; assembly: GCA_035547995.1. Lineage (GTDB taxonomy): Bacteria > Pseudomonadota > Alphaproteobacteria > Rhizobiales > Xanthobacteraceae > Bradyrhizobium. The sequence goes on from DASZTN010000176.1 coordinate 13,781, forward strand.
TGCCGAAGCGAGCGATCACGGTTTCCTGCCCGATCCACCGCGATGACGGTACGGTAGCCGTGTTCGAGGGCTATCGCGTGCAGCATCACCTCACGCTTGGTCCCACCAAAGGTGGTACCCGTTTTTCCCCGAGCGTCGACATCGGCGAAGTCGCGGCGCTTGCGATCTGGATGAGCTGGAAATGCGCGCTGGTCGGGCTGCCCTATGGCGGTGCCAAGGGCGGGGTCAATGTCGATCTTTCGACGATCTCCAAACGCGAGCTGGAAGCGGTGTCGCGCCGGTACATGCAGGAGATGATTCCGTTCGTCGGCCCGCACACCGACGTGATGGCGCCCGACATGGGCACCAACGAACAGGTGATGGCGTGGTTCATGGACACCTATTCGATGTATCAGGGCCAGACCGTGACCGAGATCGTCACCGGCAAGCCGGTCTCTTCCGGCGGCACGCTGGGACGACGCGAAGCCACCGGTCGCGGCGTCTCCTACCTTGCGCTGCGGGTGATGAAGGAGCTTTCGATCGATCCGGACGGCGCCACCGCGGTGATCCAGGGCTTTGGCAATGTCGGTTCTTACGCCGCGCTCGGTCTGCACAAGGCGGGCCTCAAGGTGATCGCAGTCAGCGATCACACCGGCGCGCTATATGATGCGAAGGGCCTCGATATTCCCGCACTGATGCGCCACGCCGCCCTGCATGGCAGCATCGCCGGCTTTTCCAGCGAGCTGAAGTTCGATCCAAAGCAGGTCCTGACGCTGGCCTGCGACGTCCTGGTGCCGGCGGCGATGGAGCGGGTGATCGATGCGCGCATTGCGGAAAACCTGAAATGCCGGGTGCTCGCCGAAGGCGCCAACGGCCCGACCACGCCGGAGGCCGATCTGGTGCTGGACAAGCGCCGCAACGAGATCTTCCTGATTCCGGATATTCTCTGCAATTCCGGCGGCGTCGTGGTCAGCTATTTCGAATGGGTGCAGGACCTGCAGCAATTGTTCTGGGAGGAGGAGGAAGTGATGCGGCGCGAATATCACATCCTCGACCGCGCCTTCGAACAGATGCTGGCGCGGGCACGTGCCGACAACGTGCCGCACCGCACCGCCGCGATGGCGATCGGCGTGGAGAAGGTCCGCGCGGCCAAGAATACGCGGGGACTTTTTCCGTGATCAGCGGCCTCGACCACGCCGTCGTTCTGGTTGGCGATATAGAGGCGGCCGTCGCCGCTTACCGGACGCTGTTCGCGCAGGCGCCGTCCTGGAAGAATTCCGGCGACGGCGCCGATCGGGTGATGTTCACGCTTCAAAATACGACCCTGGAGCTGATGGCGCCCAGCGGCAATGGCGAGGCGGCGGAACACATTCGTGCGGTGCTGGCTCGGCAGGGCGAGGGGCTGGCGAGCATCTGTTTCCGCACCCCCGACATTGCAAGGATGCACAGGAGGCTGGAACGGCTGGCCCTGCGGCCGGAGCCCGTCGCGGAAATCGAAAGCCGCGACGCCACGACCGGGGCGAGGCTGTCGTGGAAACGGACCCGCGCCGCGACCGACACGACGCGGGGCGTGCGGCTGTTTTTCCTCGAACTGGCACAGGAGCGCCCACGCTCGGCCGCCGCCGGTGCTGAGCCGATCACGGCGATCGATCATGTCGTGGTCGGTACCGCCGATCCCGAACGCGCCGCCGCGCTTTATGGCGCGCGGCTCGGTCTCGACATGGCGCTCGACCGTTCGCACCCCGATTGGGGGCGGCTGATGTTCTTCCGCTGCGGCGATCTGATCGTCGAGGTCGTGCATCGGCCGGACAATAATGAGCCGAATGCACCCGACCGGTTACGCGGCCTCTGCTGGCGGGTGGACAATATCGAGAGGACGCGGGCGCGGCTACTGTCTGCGGGCGTCGATGTCTCCGAAGTGCGCAACGGCCGCAAGCCGGGGACGCGGGTCGTGACCGTGCGCAGCGGCACCTGCGGCGTCGCCACGCTGCTGGTGGAGCGGACACCGCTTCCCGCCTAAGGAATCACTTTACATCGACGTCGATTGCATCCGCGACGTTCTCAAACCGCTCCCTGCGTGTTAAACGCGACGTCTTCACTCGGCTAAGACGTGGTCTGAAATCAGCGAGCGGTGGGTCCATTTGGCCAAGGCAAAGCGAATCCTGAAATGGCAGCGCGATCCCGAGGGCATGCGGCTTCGCATCCTCGAGGCGGCGAAGCAGGAGTTCGCGGCGCACGGGCTGGCCGGCGCGCGCGTCGACCGGATCGCGGCCAAAGCCGGCGCCAACAAGCGCATGCTGTATTATCACGTCGGCAAGAAGGACGACCTCTATCTCGCGGTGCTCGAAGGCGCCTATGAGAAGATCAGGGCAGAGGAACGCGGTCTCGATCTGGAGCACCTCGATCCACCGGAGGCGATCGAGCGGCTGATCGGCTTCACCTGGAATTATTTCATCCGAAACCCGGAGTTCCTGGCGCTCCTGAATACCGAAAACCTCGGTGGTGCGCGGCATTTGAAGCGCTCGACCAAGGTCAAGTCGATGCATTCGCCCTTTGTCGAGATGATCCGCACCGTGGTGCGGCGGGGAGTTGCAAGCGGCGACTTCCAGGTGTCGGTCGATCCGGTCCAGCTTTACATTTCGATCGCCGCGCTCTGCTTTTTCTACCTGTCCAACAGCGCGACTTTGAGTGTGATCTTCGGCCGCGATCTGCTCGCCAAGGAGGCGAGGGACGAGCGGCTCGATCACATGGTCGCCCTTGTATTGGCGGCGCTGACCGGAAAGTCGATGGCCGTTTTCGCCAAGGACAAAACTCGAAAAATCCGCGCGGCGGCCCACCACACCGCCTGAACGCAGGCCGGGCAGGGCCTGGACGAAAGGCCGCAAACCCGCGGCATCAGGAGGCTGGACAGTATTTATCCAACGGGTTAATTCTCGCTCAAGAACCAATCCCAAGAAACAATTTCAGGGAAGAGGAAATGGCCAGCCCAAACAGACCCGGAGGCCTGTCGAAAGCGCTGAACGCGGCGTGGATTCGACCATTCCTGTTCCTCATTTTCATCGTCGTGGTCTGGGATCTGGCGATCCGGCTGTTCCACATTCCTCCCTATCAGATCCCGGCGCCGGTCGATGTCGTGAAGCAATTGTGGCAGGATTGGCCGGAACTGCTGGAACAGTCGTGGCCGACCACCTATGCGACGCTCGGCGGCTTCCTGTTGTCGGCGGCCTTCGGCATCCCGGTCGCCATGCTGATCGCGGGATCGCGGACCGTCGAGAGCTACGTCTATCCCTTGCTGGTGTTCTCGCAGTCGGTGCCGAAAGTGGCGATTGCGCCGCTGTTTGTCGTCTGGTTCGGCTTCGGCATCGTGCCCAAGGTGATCTCGGCATTCCTCTTGGGATTTTTCCCGGTGGTGGTATCCGCGGTGCAGGGCTTCAAATCGGTCGACCCTGATATGGTCGACCTGGCCCGCGCGATGCAGGGCAGCCGCTTCCAGGTGTTCTGTGCGGTGAACCTGCCGCATGCGATGCCCTCGATCTTTTCCGGCCTGAAAGTCTCGGTAACCCTTGCGGTGGTCGGTGCAGTCGTCGGTGAATTCGTCGGCTCCAATTCCGGGATCGGCTATGTGCTGCAGCGCTCGATCGGCACGTTCGACCTGCCGACGATGTTTGCGGCGCTGCTGATCCTGGCGCTGCTCGGCGTGGTGCTGTTCTGGATCGTCGATCGGATCGAGCGCCTGGTGATCCCCTGGCATATCAGCCGGCGCGAGGATGTCGTGTTTGCTTCGTGAGCAGAGCTCCGATAGCGGCCTGCAACAAAATACGAATAACAAAATACGGACGGAGGAACGTGATGAAACGGTTTGTGACGGCGTTTTCGGCAGCGCTGGCCTGGATGGCGCTGGCAATGGCCCCGGCTGCGGCCGCCGACAAGGTCGTGCTGATGCTGAACTGGTACGTCTATGGCGAGCACGCCCCGTTCTATTACGGCAAGGCCAAGGGCATCTATGCCGCTGACAATATCGATCTGGAAATCCAGGAGGGCCGCGGCTCGGCCGCGACCACGCAGGCGGTTGCGGCCAAGACCGCTGATTTCGGCTATGTCGACGTGCCCACCATGATGCGCGCCGCGATCAAGGGCGCGCCGGTGATTGCGACCGGCGTGCTGCTGCAGACCAGCCCGATGTCGGCGATGGGTTTTGCCGACAAGAACATCCGCAAGCCCGAAGATATCAAGGGCAAGACGGTGGCGATCACGCCGGCGGATTCGATCACCCAGATCTGGCCGCTATTCCTCAAGAAGACCGGGCTGAAGGAAAGCGATTTCCGCACCGTCGCTGCCGATGCGCAGACCAAGCTCAACGCCGTGATCAACGGCCAGGCCGACCTTCTGCTCGGCTATGTCATGGACCAGTCGATGAAGATCAAGGACGCCACCGGCAAGGACGTCTATCCGATCAAGTTCGCCGATTACGGCATCAACATGGTGTCGTCGGGCCTGATCGCCAACACCGACTACATCAAGGCCAATCCAGACCTCGTGAAGCGCTTCATGGATGCGACCACCAAGGCGGTCGAAGCCGCGGAGAAGGATCCGAAGGGGGCGGCGCAGGCGATCCTCGATGCCGATCCGAAGGGCGGCAAGATCGATACGCTGACGAAAGGTTTTGAACTGACTATTCCGCTCTACCGTACAGCCGAGACCAAGGGCAGGCGGCCGTTCCAGGTGACCGATCAGAACATGGCCGACAGCGTCAACCTGATGGTCGAATATGGCGGCCTCGACGCCAAGGCCAAGGACAATCCGAAGATGTTCTACACCAATGATTACCTGCCGAAATAGGATTGCCTGAATGAGCGCCGTCAGCAGGAAGTCTGCAGCGGATCGGCCGGGTGCGCATTTGCGCGTCGTCTCCGATCGTGCTGCCGGCGGCACGCCGGGCATTCAGCTGTCCGGCGTGTCCAAAACCTATCGCTCGCGCGACGGCGACGTGCCGTCGCTGCGGCCGCTGGATTTTCATATCAATTCGGGCGAGTTCTTCGTGGTGGTGGGGCCGTCCGGCTGCGGCAAGTCCACGCTGCTCAAGATGATCTCCGGCCTATTGCCGCCGTCGACCGGCGAGATCTCGGTCGAGGGCGAGCGGGTGACGAGCCCGCACGGCAATGTCGGCATCGTGTTCCAGAACGCGCTGCTGCTGCCGTGGCGCAACATCCTTTCCAACGTCATGCTGCCGATCGACATGAAGCGGATGTCGCGCGACAGATACCTGCCGCGTGCGAGGGAATTGCTGAAGCTGGTCGGTCTCGAAGGCTTCGAGAAGAAGCTTCCCTGGCAGTTGTCCGGCGGCATGCAGCAGCGCGCTTCGATCTGCCGCGCGCTGGTGCACGATCCAAAGATCATGCTGATGGACGAGCCGTTCGGCGCGCTCGATGCGATGACGCGCGAACGCATGAATGTCGAGTTGATGCGGATCCAGCGCGAAACCGGCAAGACCGTGCTCTTGATTACGCATTCGATTCCGGAAGCCGTGTTCCTGGCCGATCGCATCCTGGTGATGACGGAGCGGCCCGGCGCGATCGCCGCGATCTATGACGTGCCGCTGCCGCGGCCGCGTTCGCTCGACGCCATGGCGGATCCGGTTTTCATCGAATTGGTGCAACGCATCCGCAAGCATTTCTCCGCCCAGGGTGCGCTGGATTAAGGCAACGAATGATGATGCCGCTGCGTCTGGTCGTACGGGACATCGCATTTTTCGAGCGGCCGGTTGCGTTTGCCCGGCCGTTCCGCTTCGGTGCCGTCGTCATCGAAGCTGCATCGCAGGCTTTCGTGCGTGCCGAAATCGAGGTCGAGGGCAAGAGCAAGGGAATCTCGGTCGGCGCCAGCGCCGAGATGCTGGTGCCGAAATGGTTCGACAAGCGCGCGGAGGTGATGCCGGAGGCGACGGTTTCCGAACTGCGCCGCTCGCTGGTGATCGCGCGCGAGCTCTACCTGGCGCAGCCGGGCCTTGAGACCGCGTTCGCCCTGCATGCCCGGTGCCTCAAAGCCCAGGTCGAAGCTTGCGCCAGGGAAGATATTCCGCCGCTGGCGGCCGCCTATGGTCCTGCGGAGATCGACAAGGCGATCCTGGATGCGCTGCTGCGCTGCACAGGTGTCGATTTCTTCGACGGCATGGCCGGCAATATCGCCGGAATCGATGCGAGCTTGTCGCCGGATCTCGCGGAAGGCGATATCGCGCGGTTTCTGGCAAGCCGCAAGCGGCTGCCGCGCGTCGCGATCCGGCATACTGTCGGCCTCGACGACAGGATCGAGGGTGAGGGCGGCGTCGCCGACCCCCAGGAGAATTCCGGTGCGCGCTATTTCAAGCTGAAGCTGACTGGCGATCCGCAGGCCGATGCGTCGCGTCTGGCCCGCATCGGCAGGGAACTGGCGACGCTGCCGCACGACTACGGCGTCTCGCTCGACGCCAACGAGCAATATACCGATCTTGCCGCGCTCGCGGCCCTGATCGACCGCCTCGATCGCGACAGCACATTGCGGCCGATCGCGGCAAAGCTGCTTTATATCGAGCAGCCGATGCCACGCGACATTACCTGGGGTTCGCCGCTCGGCAGCCTGTCGGGGCGCGATTTCATCATCGATGAAGCCGACGATTCCTATGATGCATTCCCGGCGGCACGGGCGCTCGGCTATCGCGGCATTTCGTCGAAATCCTGCAAGGGCATTTACAAATCGGTCGTCAACGCGACGCGCGCGGCAAAGTGGAGCCGTCCGGGCGAGACGTTCTTCGTTACCGGCGAGGATCTGACCTGTCAGGCAGGCCTTGCCGTGCAGCAGGACATTGCGCTTGGCGCCTTGATCGGTCTCAGCCATGCCGAGCGCAACGGCCATCACTATGTCGCCGGCTTTGACGGCGTGCCGCCTGCGGAAGCGGAAGCGTTCCTGGCGCGCCATCCTGATCTCTACATCCGTGACAGCGATGCCATCCGCCTGTCGATCCACCACGGCGATCTGCTGACGGAATCGCTGGGGCAGCCGGGCTTCGCCTCGGCCGTGCATCCCGACTGGTCGGCGCTATCACCCCTTCAACAGCCAAGAGCAAGAACACAGGAGCAAGCACTATGACGACGCAACGTCTCGGCGTGATCATGAACGGCGTCACCGGCCGCATGGGTCTCAATCAGCATCTGATCCGTTCGATCGTCGCCATTCGTGACCAGGGCGGTGTGCTGCTCGGCAATGGCGACCGGGTGATGCCGGACCCGGTCCTGGTCGGGCGCGATGCCGAAAGGGTCGAGGGTCTTGCCAGGCGCTTCAACATCCAGCGTTGGACCACCGATCTCGACAAGGCGCTGGCCGACAGGAACGACACCGTGTTCTTCGATGCGGCAACCACGCAGGCGCGTCCGAGCTTGCTGACCAAGGCGATCAATGCCGGCAAGCATGTCTATTGCGAAAAGCCGATCGCGACCAACCTCGAAGAGGCAATCGCGACGGTAAGACTCGCCAACTCCAAAGGCATCAAGCACGGCACGGTGCAGGACAAGCTGTTCCTGCCGGGCCTGAAGAAGCTCGCCTTCCTGCGCGATTCCGGCTTCTTCGGCCGCATGCTCTCGGTACGCGGAGAATTCGGCTACTGGGTGTTCGAAGGCGGCTGGCAGGAGGCGCAGCGCCCGTCGTGGAATTATCGCCAGGAAGACGGCGGCGGCATCATCCTCGACATGGTCTGCCACTGGCGCTACGTGCTCGACAACCTGTTCGGCGAGGTCGAAAGCGTGATGTGCCTCGGAACGACCGATATTCCCGAGCGTTACGACGAGAAGGGCAAGAAGTACGAGGCGACCGCCGACGATTCGGCCTATGCCACCTTCCAGCTCAAGGGCGGCGTGGTCGCGCATATCAACATGTCCTGGGTCACCCGAGTCTATCGCGACGATCTCGTCACCTTCCAGGTCGACGGCACGCTGGGCTCGGCGGTTGCGGGCCTGACCGACTGCATGATCCAGGCGCGCCAGGCAACGCCGCGGCCGGTGTGGAATCCGGATGAGAAGCGGCTGCACGACTTCTACGCCGATTGGCAGAAGATGCCGGACAATGTGGCGTACGACAACGGCTTCAAGGAACAGTGGGAGATGTTCATCCGCCATGTCTGCGAGGACGCGCCGTACAAGTATACGCTGCTGGAAGGCGCCAAGGGCGTGCAGCTCGCCGAATGCGCATTGCAGAGCTGGAAGGAGCGGCGCTGGATCGATGTCGCTCCGATCAAGGCCTGAGGGATCACGCCATGAATAAACCGATCCAGCCGGTCTCGTCGCTGTCGCTGAAATTGCCGACCGCCGGTCGCGGCATCGAGGCCTATCGCCTGGCGGCGTCGCGGACCTTTCCGGCGAAGCTCCAGGGCACGCTCAACCGCGTGGCGTTTTCAGCGGCGCATGTGGTGGCCGATCCGCTCGCCGACGTCGATCCGTGGCTCACCGCGGCGGTCGACTGGGATCGCACCATTGCGTTCCGCGAGCATGTCTGGGACCTCGGCCTGGGCGTCGCGGAGGCCATGGACACGGCGCAGCGCGGCATGGGGCTGGACTGGCCGACCTCGCTGGAACTGATCACGCGTTCGGTGAAGGCGGCAAAGGCGAGGGGAAATGCGCTGGTGTTCTCCGGCGCCGGTACCGATCATCTTGCGGCAGAAGATGCTGGAAGCCTCGACGACGTGATCCGCGCCTATGAGGAACAGGTCGCAGCGGTCGAGAAGGTCGGCGGCCGCATCATCCTGATGGCCTCGCGCGCGCTGGCCAGGCTCGGCCGCAACGCCGATGACTACGCCAGGGTTTATGGCCGCGTGCTGTCGCAGGCCCGCGAACCCGTCATCATCCATTGGCTCGGCGACATGTTCGATCCGGCGCTGCAGAATTACTGGGGCACGCCGAATCTCGATCGGGCCATGGATACGGCGGTCGCCATCATCAATGCCAACGCCGCCAAGGTCGACGGCGTCAAAGTCTCGCTGCTCGACAAGCAGCGGGAGATCGACATGCGCCGCCGGCTCGACAAGAGCGTCAAGATGTATACCGGTGACGACTTCAACTATGCCGAACTGATCGCCGGCGACGAGCAGGGCTTCTCGCATGCGCTGCTCGGGATTTTCGATGCGATCGCGCCGGCGGCGTCCTATGCGCTGTCGCGGCTCGCTGCCGGCGACGAAGCCGGCTTCCGCGACGTGCTGGAGCCGACGGTGCCGCTGTCGCGCCACATCTTCAAGGCGCCGACCCGCTTCTACAAGACCGGCGTGGTGTTCATGGCCTATCTCAACGGCCATCAGGATCACTTCACCATGGTCGGCGGACAGGAGAGTGCGCGATCGACGCTGCATCTGGCCGAGTTGTTCCGTCTCGCCGACAAGGCCGGCCTGCTCGCCGACCCGGAATTGGCGACGCAACGGATGCAGACGGTCCTGGCGACGCGCGGCATTGAAGCCTGATGCGGGATTTTTCTTCCGATCATCGCTGGCTGTCGCTGAATACGGCAACGGTCCGCAAGCAGGGTAACCTGATCGAGATCATCGACGCCTGCGCACGGCATGGCATCCGTGCCATCGATCCCTGGCGCGACCAGGTCGCGGGTGCCGGTCTCGATCGCGCCGTGCGTGCGGTGCGTGATGCCGGGCTCGAACTATCCGGCTATTGCCGCGGCGGCATGTTCACCTCGGACGCGGCGCGCCGCACCGAAGTGCGCGACGATAATCGCCGCTGTGTCGATGAGGCCAAGGCGCTGGGCGCGTCCTGCATCGTGCTGGTGGTCGGCGGCCTGCCGCAGTTCTCGCGGCCGGGAAGTGCGGCTTCAAAGGACATCGCAGCGGCACGGGCCCAGGTCGACGAGGCACTGGCCGAGATGCTGGAATACGCCCGGCAGGCGGCGATGCCGCTGGCCATCGAGCCGCTGCATCCGGCCTATGCCGCCGACCGGGCTTGCGTGAACACCACCAAACAGGCGCTCGACATCTGCGATCGGCTCGATCCGCAGCACACCGGCGCGCTGGGCGTGGCGCTCGACGTTTATCACATCTGGTGGGACCCGGAATTGCTGTCGCAGATCGCGCGCGCCGGCAAGGACCGCCTGCTGGCCTTCCACGTCTGCGACTGGCTGGTGCCGACCAAGGACATCCTCAACGATCGCGGCATGATGGGGGATGGCGTGATCGACATCAGATCGGTGCGCGGTGCGGTCGAGGCGCAAGGCTTCGCCGGCTATTCGGAGATCGAGATCTTCTCCAATGACTGGTGGTCCAAGCCGATGGATGAAGTGCTGCGCACCTGCATCGAACGGCACCGCACGGTGATTTGAGCGCTCATACCGAGCGCTTTGTCGTCATTGCGAGCGCCAGCGAAGCAATCCAGAATCTTTGTACGGACGCAAACCTGGATTGTTTTGGAGTTACGCTCCTCGCAATGACGGCATGGTTTCTATCCGATGTCTGCACGCTCAAGCATGCGTCGGCCAGTGCCGTTCGTGGAACCAGATGCGGTAGTCGGACGACATCTTGGCGCGCTGCGCCGCCGGCGCATGGCGTTTGCAGGTCGAAGCTTCCTCGCTGTTTTCCGGGGCGCCCCAACGCAGCTCGACGCAGTCGTTCGGATTGTAGGCCATCTCGAAATTTGCCGCGCGATCGACGACGTCCTTCAGCGTCAGCGTCCATTGCGAGCCGTCGCTGCGGGTATAGGAAATCTTGCGCGAGGCAAGCTCGGACGCGAGCACGCTCTGCAACTCGTTCTTCACCTCCTCGACGCTCTTGCCGGGTGGCAGCGCATAGCGGTCCTGCCGCCGCACGAAATGCTCGGGAAAGCCCCGCACCACGTCGATCGCGATCAGCAGGCGGAAATCGCGTGCCGGCGTCGAGTAATCTTCCCAGGCGCCGTTGGTCTCGAAGATCGATGGGCCGTTCGGCATCGCGATCTCGCCGGCCTGCTTGTCCTGATATTTTCGTCCGTTCTCGATCGAGGTGACGCGCGTCTTCACCTGCTCGTCGAGGCTGGTGATGGCGTCCGTCATCGCTTTTACCGGGTCGAGCGGCCCGGGCGACATCACGTCATCCATGCGATCGTAAAAATCCTCCATGCTCATCTTCGACTGCTCGAGCGAAAAATCGCCGTAGGACGGATTTTTGGCGATTTCAGCGTTGCTCAGCCGCCGCAACCCGCCAGTTCGATCGCGCATAATCGGGCGGAAATGCTTGAAGCCGGGGCTGCCGAGCGCAGGGTCATGCACGAACAGGAAGTTGCCGCGCCAGAACCGCTTGCGGGTGATCGATCCGTCGGGCTCCGCGTCGACGGCCAGGTACACGCCGGGCTTGCCGTTCGACTCCGGCACGTAATGCACCAGCATCAGCACATGGCCATAAGGATCGGCATACACCGTCCCCGGGCGCAGCGCCTGCTGTGTCAGCGGCACCGTGTAGAAATCGCTGTTGTCGTCATTGGCCGCCACACGCACCGCGCCGGTATGGACGACGTCACCGACATCCCGCAAATATTCGGCGAATGTCGTTGGCCGCTTCGGCTTCGGCGGCGCCGGAGCGACGGGCGGAGTTGGCGCCGCGGGCTCGGCTGGTTGAGCGTGGCCAAACAGTCCGAGAATGATCGGCCTTGGTGCCGGAGGCGCAGCTGATACCGGTGTCGCGGCCGCGATCTCCTGTTCAGGCGGCGGCGGTGGACGCGTGAGCTCGGGGTGTTCGACATTGAACCACTGGTAGCATTTGGGCGGCCTGCCGCCGACACCGCGCGAGCAGTTCGAGTAGCCGAACGGCAGCCCCATCTTGTAGGCGAAATAGGCGCGCAGGAAGTAGACGAAGTCGGCGCAATCCGGGCGCAGGCCGGCCTGCGCATTGTCCTCGTTGAGACCGAGATAGTTGAACAGGAAATTGCGCGAGCGGTCGCGCAGCACTTCGTGCCATACCTTCCAGGATAGATCCTGATCGGGCGGCCCATCGAACAGTTTCTCGATCCATGCCGAGAACAACGCCTCGGTCGTGCTGTCCCAGTCGTTGCGCACCTTCCAGAAGCTTCCCGGCGGCGCGCGCAGCGGAGCCGGCTTGCCGGCGCTCACCGCGATCTGGCGCGTGATCGTGCTGCAGTCCGCCGCTGCCTGGTCGAGCGAAAGCGTAGCGTGCCACGTGCCCGGCATCGGCGTCGCAACCTCGGTGTACCAGGAATAAGGTGCGCCGCCGTGCCGGTCGGAGGATCTGGCTGCCACGCTTCCGTCGGGCGCTATGAGCGAAAGCGTACCCTCGAACGGCTTTTCAGTAACGACCATGACGCGCAGCGGCGCGCCCTTCCAGGGCGCAAGCGGCGAGGGCAGGAATGTAAGTTCAGGTGCGTCAGTGCAAACGGCAGACGCTGCTTCGGCCGGTGATTCCGCCGAAAGCAGGGCGAACGATCCGACTGCGATCAGCAACAAAGCTGTCGCAGCAGCAAACCGGCGTGGGAGCAGCATCATGATTTCCCCGGAAGCGCCCCGAAATAGATCGGCTCTGTGGCGAGCCGGATTGCACGATACCTAATTAGGCCCGAATTTGAAGGCGATTTTGCGGCCCGCCGGTGGTTCTCCCATGTTCACTGGGTGCCCGGTTCCCCGTGTCGCTTGCGATAACGGTCAGCCCACGCGGCACGGGACACTCGAAAATCCGCGAAACCGCACCCGACCGCTGCGCACCGGCGCGCCGTTCAGCGCATAGTTCGGAAAGCGCGCCAGAAATCGCGAGATCGCAATCGCGCCCTCGAGTCGCGCCAGCGCCATGCCGGCGCATTGGTGCGGGCCGCTGGCAAAGGCCAGATGCCGGTTCGGGGTGCGGCCAACGTCGAACCTCTCGGGATCAGCGAAGTGCTGCGGATCGCGATTGGCGGCGCCGATACACAGCGTCACCGACGTGCCGGGCGCCAGGGCGACGCCGCTGAGCTCGACCGGTTCGGTGGTCATGCGGTTGCCGAGCTGGTTCGAACTTTCGAAGCGAAGTATTTCCTCGATCGCGGTCTTGATCATGTCGGGGTTTTCGATCAGCCGCTTTTTCTCTTCCGGGTTTTCCGACAGGGCCACCAATCCATTGCCGATCAGATTGGTCGTGGTTTCGTGTCCGGCGTTGAGCAGG
>DASZTN010000177.1:0-21454 GCA_035547995.1 Bradyrhizobium sp.
GCGATACGCGGCAGCGAGTTGAGCGCGACGAGAAACGGACTGAACACGCGCGTCAGGATTTCCGATCGCCCGAGCAGAAGCCCCGTGGTCGCTCCGAGCGCGCTGCCGGCGAGAAAGCCCAAGAACGTGTTGCGTAACGTGGCGCCTGTCTGGATCCACAGATTGTCGTCGTTGGACAGGACACACGTTGCAAAGGCGTGCGCGCTCATCCACCGGCCGTTGTCGTCGACGAAACAGCCAAGCACCAGGAAGCGGTTCCAGATCAGCGAGGGACGAGCGACGAAATAGGGGTTGAGGACGTTGGGAATCCAGCCGCCCAGGCGGACCCGCAGGTCCCACCCCCATTGCCAGACCGCGAAGCATGCCACGACGATCACCGCTTGCAGTGCAAGGATCATCAGGTGTTGGCGGCGCGTCAATTTCATTCGGCGCGTCCGTTGGCGAATTCTTCGCCCAGCGAATTCCAGATGCGGGTGTAGGCGGCGGCATAGGCAGTGGAGTTGCGCAGCGCGACCGCATCGCGCGGACGCGGCAGGCCGACCTCGAACATCTCCTTGATCCGTCCGGGCCGGGCGGAGAGCAGAATGATCCGGTCGGCGAGCGTCAGGGCTTCGGAGAGATCGTGGGTGACGAACAACACGGTCTGGTGCTGGCGTTCCCAGATGTCGAGCAGGATGCGGTGCATCTCCAGCTTGGTGTGGGTATCGAGCGCGCCGAAAGGTTCGTCCATCAGCAGAACTTCCGGCTCCAGGATCAGCGTGCGCATCAGCGCCACGCGCTGGCGCATGCCACCCGACAGCGCGGAAGGAAACGCATGGGCGAAATCCGACAACCCGGCCTGCGCCACCGCCCGTGACGTGCGTTGTGCGATCTCGCCCGGCCGCACGCCCCGCAACTCGAGCCCGTAACGAATGTTCGCCTCGACAGTGCGCCATGGGAAGACGGTGTCACGCTGAAAGACATATCCGACTTTCGGATTGACCCTGCCGGGCATCGCCGATGTGCCGCCGATGCGGATATCCCCGGCCGATTTTGGCAGCAGGCCGGCGATCGTGTTGAGGATCGTGCTCTTGCCGCAGCCGGACGGCCCAAGCAGCGCGACGAATTCTCCCGTCCTGACGCTGAACGAAACCCGGTCGACCGCAGTGACCGTACCTGTGCGCAAGGAATAGGCCTTGCTCAGTTCGTGCACTTCAATGCACGGCTGATCCGGCGACATGGTCATTTGGTCGAAGCCGCCTGCAGAAAGCGCGAATCTACTGCGTCCGCGTAAGTCGTCGGTTTCAGGCCCGTGCTCTTGCGGAACCATACCGCCGAAGCGCGCGCAAACTGCTCCGGATCGATCCGGCCGGAGAAGTTCATCGTCTTACGATGGAAGTCGATGCCGTATTTGATCGATTCGGCGGCGAGGTTCGGCATGTATTTGGTGCGGACCAGTTTCACCACGTCGTCGTCCGACGCGCTCTTGAGCCAGGCCAGCGATTGCAACATCGCGCGGACATAGGATTTCACCATATCGGGATCGCTGTCGATCGTGCTTTGCAATGTATAGATCGAGGAAGCAGGAACCGGGCCACCGATCAGGGAATTCCAGCGCGCCGTGTCGGTCACGTCGAACACGACGTGCCCCCATTTGTTTTTCTGGGCCTCCTCGACGCCGTCAGGCGCAGTCATCATGGCGTCGAACCGCTTCGAGGCAAGGCCGGCCAGAAGGGTGAAACTGGCGCCACCGGCCACAAAGTTGATGGCGTCGCCCTTGCCGATCTTCTCGAACAGGAACGTGCCCCAGATCCACGTGCCCGCGCCGATGGTCGAAACCGCCACGATCGGCCGCGAGCCGTCCGGCCGCTTCCAGTCGGCGAGCTTCTCGATGCTGTCGATACCGCCTGCATACAGATCCTGCCGCACCACCAGATTGGCGTAGGGCGCGATGTCTTCCGTACTCAGCAGAATCTTGGTCGCAATGCCTTTGGCGGAAAGCTGCAACGGCAGGGTCGTGTCCCCATGCTGGAACTGGGCTTCTCCCGCCGCCACCATCGTGCGTGACTGCGGACCACCCTCGGTGATCCGCAGCTTGAGATCCAGGCCGTTGGCTGCAGCGATCCCCTGCTCCACCGCAATGATGTTCGGAAGATAGGCGAGATCCATCGCGCCGAACGTGGCGACGACCGGCTTTTTCGGCGAAGCCGCCCGGCCTGGTCTGGCAAACGGCAGCGTCAGCGCCGCCGCGACGATCGTGCGGCGCGTCGGCTGGATCGAAGAAGATCGGCGGCCACGCATGGGGACAGTCTCCATTACGGGATGAAGTAGATCGGGCTGGACCACGCCTGGTGTCCGTCTTCCTGGGTGATGCGCGCATAGATTGGATTGTCGCAGCCCGGCTCCAGCGGCACCGGCAACGACACCCGCATGGCGTCCGGGCCGAGCCGATCCGGCAGGCGAAACAGCCGCATCCGGCGTCCAAGCCCGCCGGCCTCGATGACGCGATCCTGCAGGTCGATCTCGCTCAGCGGAACGGTCGCCGAGGCCGGCCCGGTCGTGATGACGAGTTCGCCAGTTCGCGGTTCGTCGAGCATGAGGTCGAAACCGGCCATGTTGCCGGTGGTCACGCTCTTCCATGCCAATGCGCTCGTGCCTTTCACCTGCAGCGGCGAGTCGGGGTTGAGGAAGTTCACCGGCGCGGCGGTCGAAAACGTGTTGCCGCGCAGCTCGGCGCTGCCGTCCCAGATCGTCTGGCGGCCGCGGCCGCGATATTCGGCACCTTCCCAGATCACCCGGACGCGACGGCCAAGATCGGCTTCGGTAAAGCTGCGGAACGTCGCAAGCCGCCTGGCGCCGTTGAAGACGTCGATGCGCTCGATCGGCGCCGATCCGATCGCCTCGACTTCGAACATCGCCGCGCGGCACGGCGTGCGCACGATATGGCCCATCTGCGCGATGCGTCCGCGAACGGCGCTCGCGGGTCCCAGGGCAGGATCGTCGTCGAACAGCTCCGATGGCTCGCTCAATTGCGCCCGCACATCGAGCAGCATGCGGCAGCCGGTGGTGCCGTAATGGCGGCGCCGACGCAGCGCCTCGAATACGGCACTGCGGTCCAGCCCTGGCAGCATCAGGCAGGTCAGCCCGCCGATCGCACCGAACTGCGAGGCGCCCGGAGACGTAGCCCCCTGCCGCCCCTTGTGATCGTCGCTGTTGCACACGATGCCCGCGCGGAAGCCGAGTGCGAAGGCATCATGCAGCAGCCATTCGAAGGTGCCCCAGGACGAATGGATTTCGACAGCCCGTTCCAGCCGCCCGTCGTGGCCGACATGCAGGTCGGCATAGCGGCCGCCGACATGAGCCACCATGACGACGTCCTTGCCCTCGAGCGCGGCGAACAGCTCGTTGACCGTATGGCAGTCGCGGTCTTCCGGCGGCAGATCGACGAGCACGCGCGAAGAACGCAGGATCGCCTCGCCCTCCTTCGCATAGAACACGTTGCGGTCGCCACCCATGCTGGTGTTGCCCGACCACTCATAGCCCGGCACCGCCACGAAACGACCGGGCGCATCGAACTGCGCCGTCAGTCGGTTCAGCTCCTGCCAGAAGGCCGGCGTGATCTGGAAATCGTTGCCCTGATGGCCGACGACGTCCAGGAATGCCTTGTCCTGCGCGAACCGAAAATACGCCTCCGCCGAGTTGGTTCCGATCGTCTCCTCGCTCTGGCCGTGCAGGTCGGCCCAGTATGGCTGAAGTTCTTTCGGGGGGCCGATCCGCAATGGGTTGGACCGGGCGATCACGCTGCCGTCGGAAGCGTCAATCAGCTCAAGGGTGATGTCACCCGGGCGCTGCGCGACGAGGCCGTCGATCACCAATGGCTCGCGGCGGCCCTTGGTGTCGAGCTGATCCGGCAGGCCGGCGATCGCATCCTGCGGCGCCAGGCGCAGCGGCCGGTCGGAAAACGCCGTCGGGTTGCCCCAGCGGTCCACCGGCACGATCGCGAGCCGAAAAGACGCACCGGCCGGCCGCTCGGTCGGCAGGATCAGCCGCCAGCTGGCCGGCGGCCCCGCGACGAGCGCGACTTCCGGCGATTGCGGGAGCTGGACGAATTCGTACGTCGCGAGCGCATCCACGAAAGTGCGGAATTCGAAGGTATCCTCGACATTGGTCTGCATCCTTATTCCTGGCGAGCCGCCGGATCGGTCACCGAACCGCACCGTGATGCGGTCGCCGGCGCGCAGAAAGCCTGATTTGGTCCGGATGAAGACCGTCTGCGTCCAAGGCCGGATATTCAGCCGTTGGTCGAACTGCACGCTGAGACCAACGCCGTTGGAGGCTTCGACTGTCACATAATTCGGCGCATCCGGCCTGGTGAACTGCGGCTTGCCCATGTCGCTGGTGGAGCGGAAACTGATCTTGATACCGCCGGTATCGTCGATGCCGAATTTACCCGCTGTATAGGTGTAGACGAGGCTGGTATAGGAGCCGGCTTCGATCGGTGCGTCCGGGGTGAGCGTCGCGGTGCCCATCTCCTCGGGCAGATAGTTCAGATGCGGCACATTGATCCTCCTCGGCGGCAACCGGGATGCTAGGTCCGCTCCGGTCCGAAGGAAAATCAGAAAGCGCTATGATTACATACCCGCTCCTTATGTCCGGAGGTGCGCTTCAAATCGGTCATCCGACCGTGGCCGGCCCTGTCGTGTCCCCGCGCACGGCGGGGAACTGATAGCTCCTGGGTCGCAGTTATTGTATGCCGCCGCTCTCCAGGGGATTGAGGGCGCCGCCATTTGTCGTAGCCGCGGAGCCCGTTCGGATCGACGTAGCGGTGCGCATTGCAGCCTTTCACAGCTCTCGTCATCGGACGTCATGCTGACGCCGAAATCCGGGATATTCTGTCAGGCGACATATCGACCCGTGAATTTGCAGCGTCTTGAACTAAATAATGAGGTGAAGCCGTTTTCGCACAGATGAGAGTTCCAGATTGAGCGTTGCGTTTACCAAGGAAGAGAGCGCCGAAACTGCGTCCGAGACGCTGTTGCCGGATCGTCCGATCTCGCCTCATCCGAACCTCGTAACCGAGGCAGGCCTGAGGGCGCTGGAGATCCAGCTCCACGAGGCGCGCGAAGCCTATGAGGCCGCGCAGCGGATCGACGACGTCAATGAAAGACGCCGGCAGGCCGCGGTTCCCTTGCGTGACGTCCGCTACCTCGCCGAACGGCTGCGCACGGCGCGCGTGGTCCCCGATCCGACATCGACCGATGCGGTTGCTTTTGGCAGCACGGTCACTTTCAGCCGTCCGGATGGTCGTGTGCAGACCTATCGCATCGTCGGGGAGGACGAAGCAGATCCCAAGGCCGGCTCTATTTCCTTCGTGTCGCCGGTGGCGAAGTCGCTGATGGGCAAGTCCGTCGGGGATGTGGTGGGATCGGGCAGTCAAGAGCTGGAGATCATAACCATCGCGTAGCGGTGCCCCGGCCTCCCAATGATTTCGGACTCGCCCGAAGGCGGACACTCACCGGATGCCGGCCCGCAAAAAGCTCTGGATGAAAGCGCGCTGGAACAGCAGGAAGACGATCATTAGCGGCGCCGAAGTCATCAGCGCGGCTGCAGAGATCACCGACCAGTCGACGCCCTGATCAACCGAGGCGAACACCTGCAGGCCGACCGTCAGCGGCCGCGTCCGGACCGAATTGGTCACGATCAACGGCCACAGGAAGTTATTCCAGTGGTAGCTGACCGAGACCAGGCCATAGGCGACGTAGACCGGACGGGCCAGCGGCAGATAGACTCGCCAGATCGTCTGCAAGGTACCGGCGCCTTCCATCCGCGCGGCGTCGTCGAGTTCGACTGGAATCGATTTGAAATTCTGGCGCAGCAGGAAAATACCGAAGGCTGAGGCGACATAGGGCAGCCCGACGCCGGTCAGCGTATCGATCAGGTTGAGCGACTGCAGCGTACGGTAGTTCTCCAGGATCAGCACGTCGGGCGTGACCATCAGCTGGACCAGGATCAGCGCGAACAGCACGCCGCTGCCGAAGAACTTCCAGCGCGCCAGGGCGAATGCCGCCAGCGTGCAGATCACGAACTGCGCGGCCATGATGCCGAGCACGAGCAGCACAGTGTTGAGGAAATAGCGGGCGAATGGCGCAGCAACCCAGGCGCGCTGGAAATTCTCCAGTGTCAACGGCGCCAGCAGATTGAAGTTGGTCGCGAAGGCGGAAGGATGGAACGCCGCCCAGAGCGCATAGAGCAGCGGCAACGCCCAGATCAGCGCAAACAGCCAGACCGCAGCCGTCCAGATCAGCTTTGCCAGGCGGACGGGCATCAGGCGGCGTTCTCCTTCAGCGATAGTGAATCTTGCGGTCGAGCAGGAAGAACTGCAGGAACGCGATGACGCCGAGCACCGACAGCAATATGGTCGAGAGCGCCGCCGCATAGGCGGTGTCCCAGAAGCTGAAGGCGACCTGATAGATGTAGAACAGCAGCAAGGCGGTCGCATTGTTCGGACCGCCCCCGGTCATCGCGATCACCTGGTCGACGACGCGAAACGCGTTGATGAGCGCATTGACGGCGACGAACAGCGTCGTCGGCATCACCAGCGGCCAGGTGATGCGGCGAAATACCGTCCACGCCGACGCGTTCTCCATGCGCGCCGCCTCATAAAGTACCGGCGGCACCTGTTGCAGCGCGGCCAGGAAGAACACCATGAAGAAGCCGGCCTCCTTCCAGATCGTCACCGCCATCAGCGCCGGCAGCGCGGTCGAGGCGCTGCCGAGCCAGTTGACGCTGCCAAAGCCGACGGCGCGGCCGATCTGATTGAGCAGACCGTAGTCGGGCGTATAGAAGAACAGCCAGATATTGGCGGCCGCGACCATCGGCAGGATGGTCGGAGTAAAGAAGGCGAGCCGCAGCGCCGCACGGCCCTTGATGCGGCTGTTGACCCAGAGCGCCATCGCGAGCGCCAGCGCAATCGAAACCGGCACCGTGATCAGCGCGTAAAGCAGGTTGTTCCTGAGCGCCAGCCAGAAGATCGGATCGGCCAGCATGGTGCGGTACTGATCAAGACCGATGAAGACGGCCGGCCGCCGCCCATGCGGCGTCGAGAAGAAACTGTCGATGACAGTCGAGACGGCCGGCACATGGGTAAACGCCGCCAGCAGGACCACCGCGGGCAGTGCCAGGAGCCAGCCCTGCAGGTGGATATTCAGTTGCTGATGGTGCCGCTGCGCCATGTGCGAGGAGATGCGCCGGCCGGAAGCTCTGCTTCCAGCCGGCGTGACTGTCAGTGCTGATAGCTGGCGAGGATGCGGGTCGCTTCCGCCTGGGCCTCGTCAAGCGCGGGCTTGGGCTGCTTGGCGCCGGTCAGGACCGCCTGCAACGCATCGTTCAGCGCCTTGGTGACGCGCTGATTGTCGTGCGTCGACAGTTCGGCCACCGCGTCCTTGAGCTGATCGCGCGCCACCGCAGCCGGCGGGAAGTCGGCCACGTATTTCTTCATCGCCTCGGTCTGCCAGGCATCGGGCCGCGTCGCCACGTAGCCGGTGGCGATGCCCCAGTCGGCCGCGCGCTCCGGGGTGGACAGGAAGCGGGCGAATTCCAGCGCCGCGGCGAGCTTGGCCTTGTCGCTGTTCTTGAAGATGTAGATGTTGCCGCCGCCGGTGGGTGAGCCGCCATGGACTTTCGACGGCAGCGCCGCGACGCCAAAGGCGAACTTGGCGTTGTTGCGGACGTTGGTGAGGTTGCCGGTGGTGGTCCACATCATCGCGGTCTTGCCCTCGAAGAAATCCTTGGGCGTCGTTCCCCAATCGATGATGCCCTTCGGCATCACTTCATCTTTCTGGCTGAGGTCGGCAAAGAATTGCATCGCCTCGACCACCTTCGGATCATTGTAGGCGACCTTGGTGCCGTCCTGATTGGCGAGGATCGCGCCGTTCTGGGTGGTCAGCGCCTGGAACAGCCAATAGGGAAAGCCGGAAGATGGAATCTCCAGACCCCACTGCGTGACCGCACCGGACGCATCGCGCTTGGTCAGCTTCTTGCCGAAGGAGACCATCTCGTCCCAATTCGCCGGCGCCTTGTCCGGATCGAGGCCGGCAGCCTTGAAGGCATCCTTGTTCCAGTATTGCACGATGGTGGAGCGCTGGAACGGAATGCCCCAGGTGTGCCCGTCAGCCTGGCTGTTCTCCATGAACGCCGGATAGAACGAGCCGATCCAGGCCTTGTCGCTCTCCGAGGTGGCGACCGTGTCGATCGGCTCGATCAGGTCGTTGTCGATCAGCGTGAACATGTCGGTCGACAACAGGATGGCGACGTCAGGGGCATTACCGGCCTTGGCCGCGGTCATCGCCTTGACGATCGAGTCCTGATAGCTGCCGGTATAGACCGGCTTCACGGTGATGTCGGGATGCGTCTTGCTGAAGTCGGCGACGTAACCGTCGACGATCTTGGTGATCGGGCCGCCGACGGCAATCGGATAATAGAACGTGATCTCGGTCGCTGATGCGGCTGAGCCGCCCAGAACCGAGGCTGCCAGCGTTGCGGCAATTGTCAGGCGGGCAAGTTTATTCATGCGAAGGTGCTTCCCTGATTGGCGATGGTATGCAGCTGCGGCGACCGTGGTCCGGCGCCGGTTTCGGTGGCGAGGCGTGTCCCGCTTGTGGCGTCGAAAACATGTCCCGCCGCGTTATCCCAGTTGAGACCTACCGTGGCGCCGACGGGCGGAGCGCAATCGCCCCGTGTGCGGGCCAGGATCGGCCGATCTGCGATCATGCAGGTGACAAGAGCCTCGGCGCCGAGATATTCGACGGCCGTGACAGTGGCGTGAAAACGGCCGTGTGCATTGGCGCCGTCCACCGTCACGTCTTCAGGCCGCAGCCCGAGCACGCGGCCGCGTCCGGACGCGGCGAACAGCACCGGCCCCGCGGTGCCGGCGATCACCGCGCCTTGCGGGCCGTCGTCGAGATCGAGGAAATTCATCGGCGCGCCGCCGATGAAGCGGGCCGTGAACAAGGTCGCGGGCCGCTCATAGAGATCGGCAGGCCGGCCATTCTGCTCGATGCGGCCTCCCCGCATCAGGATGACGCGGTCGGCCATGCTCATGGCTTCGGTCTGGTCATGCGTCACATAGATCATGGTGATCCCGAGCCGCTGCTGCAGGGCGCGGATCTCGTGCCGCAGTTCCTGCCGGAGCTGGGCGTCCAGATTCGAGAGCGGCTCGTCGAGCAGGCAGACCGGCGCCTCGGCGATCAGCGCCCGGCCCAGCGCGACGCGCTGCTGCTGGCCGCCGGAAAGCTGTGCCGGCTTGCGCTTGAGCAGCGCCTCCAGTCCGAGCAGCGCCGCGATCCGGTCGAGCCGCCGCGCCATCTCCTGCCTGGCGATGCCGCGCACCGACAGGCCGAAGGTGATGTTGTCGGCGACCGTCAGATGCGGAAACAGTGCATAGGACTGAAACACCATGGCGACGCCGCGCGCCGAGCCGGTGCGCCCCTGAGCATCGCGGCCCTCGATCTCGATTCTGCCGGCGGTGGGCTCATCAAGCCCGGCGATCAGGCGCAGCATGGTGGACTTGCCGCAGCCGGAAGGTCCGAGCAGGACGATGAGCTCGCCCTTCTCCACCGCAAAGGAAACGTCGTCGACGGCCCGCGTGGCGCCCCACATCCTGGTCACGGAACGGACGTCGACGCTGATCATGATCCCCCAACCCATTCGCGCGAGCTGCGCCGCCGGTAGTTCGATAAAAATGCTTTATGAAGGTGATGTGACAGTACGGGCGTGATGTGACATTCGGGCGCGTGCCACGAAAGCCAAGACCGCTTCCCTGAAATCCCAGTGTGACCGCCTTCTCCAATCGCACAGCCGGCATTGCGAGGAGCGACAGCGACGAAGCAATCCATTCCTCCGCTTGCGGCGCGATGGATTGTTTCGCTCCGCTCGCAATGACGTCCTATGATTAAGCTATGTGCATCATGTCCCAGCTATCTGTTCAGATGCCGTCGGAATGCGCCACCGAGGCTGTCCTGAAGAAGCTGGAGAAAGCGCAGGCCGGGACGTTTGTCGGAAACCGGGTGGGATCGAATCCGCCCTGCTCCCATCCTGCGCGACACCGCAACTGGAGTGTTCCGATGTCCGCCGCCGCGAGCCCTTATCTGCCCCCAACCTTCAACCGCCTGGCGTGGTCGAACTTGGCCGCGCAATCGGCCGAGCAGATCGCGCTGGCGGCAGCGCCGATCGTGGCGGTGCTGCTGCTCGGGGTCGGCGAAGGGAAGACCGGCCTCTTGCAGACCGCGCTGACGCTGCCCTTCATCCTGTTCGCGATTCCGGCAGGGCTATTGACCGACCGCATCTCCCGGCGCCGGCTGATGGCGTCAGCCGAAGCGCTGCGGGCGATTGCGCTCGCCGCGATCCTGCTGCTGATCTGGTCCAGGCTGCTGACGCTGTCGCTGCTGGCGCTGGCCGGCTTCGTCGCGGTGTGCGGCACGGTGGTCTACAGCGTCGCGGCGCCCGCCCTGGTGCCGTCGCTGGTTTCGGCAACCTCGCTGCCCGCCGCCAACGCCCGGATCGAACTGGCGCGCACCATCGCCTTCGCCAGCGGACCCGCGCTCGGCGGCGTGCTGGTCGGGTGGGTCGGCGCCGCGCCCGCCTTCGGATTTGCCGCGGCGCTGTCCGCGCTGGCCGTGGTGCTGCTGTCGGGCATCTACGAGCCGGCCCGCACCCCGGCGCCGCGCCGTCATCCGCTGCAGGAGATCAGGGAGGGCGCCGCGTTCGTATTTCACCATGCGCTGCTGCGGCCGGTCTTCGTCACCCAGTTCATCTTCAACACCGCCTCCTTCCTGCTGCTTGCAGTGTTCGTACCCTATGCGGTGCACCACCTTGGCTTGTCGGCCGCCGGCGTCGGCACCACGCTTGCGATGTACGGCGTCGGCATGGTGGTCGGTGCGCTGTCGGCAACGCGGGTGATGCAACGCCTGCCGTTCGGGGTGGTGATCGGACTTGGGCCGGTGACGGGCCTTGTTGCCGCGCTGGTGCTGGCGTCAACGACGCTGGTGCCGAGCCCGCCGCTCGCCGGGCTCGGCTTCTTCCTGCTCGGCGCCGGCCCGATCCTGTGGGTGATCTCGACGACGACGTTGCGGCAATCGGTGACGCCGCCGAGCCTGCTCGGCCGCGTCTCGGCCATCAACATCATGAGCTATGGCGCGCGTCCGCTCGGCTCCGCGCTCGGCGCCATCGTCGGCGGGCTGTATGGCGCCTCAGCCTGCCTCTACCTGGCAGCCGCGATCTTTGCCGCGCAGGCGCTGGTGATCCTGATCTCGCCCGCCGTCTCGCTCGAGCGCCAGCCGGAGATGGTCAGCGAACCGGCAACAGGTCTGCGCGCCTGTTGAAGGCGTTGCAATTCGTGACCGGCGCCGGGCCTGTTCGGGCGCCCTGCGACTTCAACGCTTTCCGTCCGACCGGGATTGAGTATCGATCGGCAGCACAGCGACATTGCCATAGCGCACGCCACGCTCCGCGATCACGTGCTCGGCAAATCTTTTGATTTCCGAGCCCCGTCCCTTCAAGACAGTCACTTCCAGACAGCTATCATGGTCGATGTGCACGTGCAGCGTCGCCTGCGCCAGATTGTGATGATCATGGAATTCCTTGGTCAGACGCTTCGGCAATTCCCGATCGGCATGATCATAGATATAGCTGAGCGTTGCGACGCAAGACCTGTTGTTTGCCGTGGCTGCTCCCGATTGTTCAAGGCCGCTTCGCAAGAGGTCGCGGAATGCTTCCGAGCGGTTCGCATAGCCGCGCTGGGTCATGAAATTATCCACCTCTGCGATGAGGTCCTCATCGATCGTTACCGTCAGACGTTCCAAGGCCGATCTCCCGGATGATAGCCGCGCGATGACAGTATGATGATTTCATATTTACATCATACTCGCCAGAACCTACGCTGCTTGTAGCATTTCGAACGACGGCCGTGGAAACAACCCGGGCCTCGCCAATCGATTGTCGGAGGCTGGCGTTGAGGAAACGATCGGGCACAATCGGGCTCGTCGTGCCGCTATTATTGGTGGTCCGGCAGGGGGATGTTGCGTTCGCGCAATCCGCCCAGCCGCAACCGGCAGTCCAGCAACTACCGCCCGTTTCGGTGGAAGCTCCGCATCGGGCCGCAAGAGTCCACAACATCGCCGCCAGAAAGCCGATGAAGCGGGGAACGGCGACGGCGCTGAAACGTCGCTCGCCGACTGCCGGGGCTCCGCAACCGGTCGCGGAGATCGGCGGCACTGGCGCGCCCAACGTCGGCTCGGGGCCGCTAACGCCGCCCAGCATGGCGAGCCAGACCGTCTTTACCGGACAGGAACTCAATGCACGTCCGGTGACGCGCCCGGGCGAAGTACTGGAAGCCGTTCCCGGCCTGATCGTGACGCAGCACAGCGGCGAAGGAAAAGCCAACCAGTATTTCCTGCGCGGATACAATCTGGACCACGGCACCGACATGGCGATCTGGGTTGACGACATGCCGGTCAACATGCGCACCCATGCGCATGGCCAGGGCTATGCCGACCTGAACTGGCTGATGCCCGAGACCGTCAACACGCTCGATGTTCGCAAGGGCCCCTACTATGCCGACGAGGGTGATTTTGGCTCCGCCGGAAATCTGCATATCGGCCTGATCGACAGCGTGCCCAAGGCGATCGCGGAACTGACGGCCGGAAGCTTCGGCTATCAGAGATTTTTTGGCATGGACTCCGCCAAGATGGGTAACGGCAATCTGCTGTTTGCCGGTGAAGTCGGACAATATGATGGACCGTGGGTCAACCCGGACGGCATGCGGAAGATCAACGGCCTTATCCGCTATACGCAAGGCACTGCTCTCGACGGCTTCTCGGTAACGGGAATGGCCTATTCCAACAAATGGAGTTCGACCGATCAGGTGCCGCTGCGTGCCATCACCTCGGACCAGATCGGTCTCTATGGATCGGAAGACCCGACCGACGGCGGAAACACGGACCGGTTCGCGCTGTCGGGGCGCATTGCCGGCACCGACGATGCCGGATCGTGGAAGGCGAATGCCTATATCGTCAAAAGCACGCTCGATCTGTTCAACGACTTCACCTACTACCTGACGAACCCGACGCTGGGCGACCAGTTTCACCAGCACGACGAACGCGTCATGACGGGCGCGAATGCGTCACGGACACTGGACGGTTCATTTGCCGGGCGGCCGATGCAGACGACGGTCGGCATTCAGACCCGCTATGACGATATCAAATTGGGGCTGACCGATACGTATCAGCGCAGCTTTCTCTCCAACGTCCGCAGCGACAAGGTCGGTGAAGGCAGTGTCGGCATCTACGCGCAGAACACCGTGCATTGGACCGACTGGCTCCGGACGACCATCGGCTGGCGCGGCGACTATTACGAGGCGTCAGTCAATTCGATCTTCGATGCCAACAATTCGGGATCTGCCGCCTCCGCCATCGGCAGTCCGAAATTCACGATGGTCGTCGGTCCATTCCACAGGACTGAATTCTTCTTCGGCGCGGGCTATGGCATGCACAGCAACGATGCCCGCGGCGCGACGATCACGGAAGAGCCTGTCGATCGAGTAGCTGATCCGAATGCGCTGTCCGTCCCGATCGGGTCATCGCCTCTGCTGGTTCGAACCAAAGGCGCCGAGATCGGCGTGCGCACGACGGCGCTGTCCGGCCTCGAAAGCTCGGTCAGTCTGTTCGTGCTCGATCAGGCTTCGGAGATCATCTTCGAAGGCGATGCCGGCGATACTTCCGCAAGCCGCCCCAGCCAACGATACGGCGTCGAATGGACCAACCGCTTTCGGCCTAATTCCTGGATCGACCTGGATGCCGACCTCGCCCTCACACATGCGCGGTTCGTCGGCTTCGACAGCGAACAGGCCGCGCTTTATGCATCGCTCGCGGGCTATCCCGAGGCCCGGATCGGCAATGCGCCGGGCAATTACATCCCCAATGCGCCGGCGATGATCGCCTCGGCAGGCATCACGATCGGCGAGAAGACGGGGCCCTTCGGGACCTTGCGCTGGCGCTATCTCGGCGAGAGCCCGCTCACTGAAGACAACGCCTTCCGCTCGCCAGCCATCAGCATCTTCAACGCCCGCTTAGGCTATCGCTACGAGAACGGATGGAGCATCCATCTCGATATCCTGAACCTCTTGAACACCAAGGCCAACCAGATCACCTACGCCTACGGTTCCATCATCAAGACCGACAGCCTGTACAATTTGTGCTTCGTCGCACAGAGCACGCCCGCCGCCGTCTGCCAGAACGGCGTCATGGATTACGTTTTGCACCCGATTGAGCCGTTGGCAGTCAGAGTAACACTTACCGGCATGTTCTGAAGGACAACCCGTCGATTCCACGGCGCGTGCAGCCTCTACTCAGTTTCCGAGGTAGTGCTCGTAGCGCACCGCGGCGGCTTCGTCGGCCGCAATGACGGGATCAAGCGTGTAGAGATCCTCGGCGCGGCCGATGCCGCGCAGCGCGTAACGACCGGTCGAAACCAGATAGCTGCGGCCGGTGGAGTCGAGGCCGGTTCGGAAGTCGGCCGAGGTCAGAAGCTCGCGGTCGACCGAGCTGCACATCGAGGCGATGCGGCTGACTTCATTGACCGCCGGTCCGACCACGGTAAAGTCGAGCCGGTCCTCGCTGCCGATATTGCCGTAAAACACCTCGCCGACGTGCAGGCCGACATAGGCTGACGTCATCGGCCGGCCCTCGGCCGAGCGGCGTGCATTGAGTGCGCTGATGTTGCGGCGGAAGTGGTGCTCGGCCCGCAGCGCCGCCCTTCTTGCCGTTGCCATGTCGCCGCCGGCAAACATCGCCAGCACGCCATCGCCGATCAGCTTGAGCACATCGCCGCCGGCATCGTGGATGGCATCGATGGAGGCCTGCGCGTAATCGTTCAGGAACGGGATGATCTCATCGGGCGTGATGCTTTCGCTGATTGCGGTCGAGCCGCGCAGATCCGAGAACCATAGCACCGTGTTGATCCGTTCGGTGACGCCGCGCGAAATCCGCCCGCTCAGCACCTGCTCGGCGGCGTCGCGGCCGAGATAGACCCGGCCCAGCGTCCGCGCGATGTCCATCTGCTGGGCCGATTTGATCGCAAGCCCCAGCACCGGCACGAGGTCACGTAGCGCCGCCAGTTCCGGTTCGCTAAAGCCCTGATCGCGTCGGGTCAGCCAGTAGGAATAGAGGCAATCCATCTGCCCGAGCGTTCCGGTCTCTCCGAAGCGGTGCACGAAGGCGACGAAATGCCGGTGCTGCTTTTCGGCCAATTCGCCGATCATCGAGAAATCAAGCGAGGCGCAGTCGGCGAGATCGATCAGCATCTCGTCATCGCCGTGCTCGATCATGTGGAAGAATGGGGAGCGACGCCAGTTCAGCGCGGCATCGCCGGCGCTGGTCGACCTGTATTGGAAGGTATCGCCCTCGTTGCTCGGGATATCGCCCCAGCGAAAGCCGCGTCCCTCGTAAATTGGATGCAGCGTATCGATGAAGACGAGGCCGCGCGATAGATCAAGCCCTTCCGTACGGCACTGCTCGCAGAAGCCGCGCAGCAATTCGGTTTCGGGAAGTCCGGTGAGGCCCTGGCTGGCGAGCCAGTTCATCAGGCGAAGGCGGGAGCTGAGTTCCATGCGCCATTATTGCGCGCAATCCCATGAAGCGAAAGGTTCGAGCCTCATAATGGGAGGCGGCGAGCACCCGGCGGACGGATGTCCGCCGGGGCCTCGCACGATCAGTGCCTCCCGTGTCGATCCCATTCGGCATGGGAATCTCGATTCCCTTCCGCATGGGCGTTCTGTGGCTCAATGTAGGTTGGGAGCGTCACGCGATACACCAGCACCAGGGTGTCGATATTATATCCCGACGCATCCTTGTAAGGCTGCCCGGCCATATGGCCGTCCTGCGTGATGAAGTCGTTGTCACTGCCCACGAACAGGAAATAGTCGTGGGAAGCCTTCGGGTCGCCGACCGGCACGACGGCGATGCTCTCCCACTTTTCGTAAAGATCATTGCTGTTGGCTGGCGCGCCGTTGTGCAGCCCGAAGCGGTTCAGCTGCGTGTTGTCGTTGATGTCGAGGAACTTCGTATAGGCGGCAGGCGTGATCGAGCTGTTGAGAACACCGTTCGGAGCGATCGGAGTGGTAGCGGTGTCATAGGCGGTCCCGGCGATGTTGGTCGCCTTCGAGATGTCGATCAGATCGATGCTGCGATAGACCGACCCCGGCGTTGCCGGGTAGCTCTCGCCGACGCTGCTGTCGCGAGCAAGCACCAGGAACTGGTGGTCGTTGAGCGCGTGGAGCTCGCTCTGCGCTGCAATCAGGAGGCTCGGCGTGGTCGTGGTCTGATCCTGGTAGAGCGGAAGCTGGACGACATACTCGCCGACGAGTTTGGGTTCGTCATGACGCAGGTCGTATGCCAGCAGCCGCGTGTTGCGCCGCGTGTGCTTGATGTCGCTCGGATTGAGATCCTGGATCAAGGCGCTCTGCAGCAGCACGAACAGGGTCTTGCGGTCCGGGCTCATTGCGAGGCCTTCGAAGCCCTGATTGTTCTGGCGGCCGGAGACGGGATTGCCGGTATTGTAGGTTTGGCCGATCGGCGGGCTGTTGGCGGAGAAGTTCTCCACCAGATTGCCGGACGCATCCTTGCGCATCGGGATGAACGCCGCGGGCGGACGGATGACGTCGAGCAGCGTGCCACCCATCGTGTAGTGATAAACATACGCGCCATACTCATCGCTGACCCAGACGGTGCCGTCGCCCGGATGCACTACACCCTCGTCGTCGACGGTGATCCGGCCATCCGACGCGATCGGCAAATCAGGAAAGCGCAGGCTCTTCCGGACGCCCGTCGCATCGAGCCCCGTCGTCGGCACTCCTCCCACCTCATGAAACAGAATGGTGTTCTTGTAATCGAGCGAGAGCTGGTTCTGGTTGCTGGTGCTGGCGCCGTAGAACGGGTTGAGCTTCACCTCGAAGCGATGCAGCCGGCCACGGTAATCGACCGTCCCTTGCGTGTTCCAGCCTTTGTCCGGCAGCATGTAGAGCGTGCCGGCATAGCTGCCGTCCCGCTCCTTGTGCCAGCTGTCGAGATCCATGGCCATGCCGGAGCCGATTCCGCCGATCGTCTCACCGAACAGGTCGACGGCGTTGGACGGCAGGCGGGCGACCCCGACAAGTCCCTGATTGACGAATTTGGCGCCTTCGAAGGTGACGGATTGCGCGCGGGCGCCGCCGGTTGCGAGCAGGATGAGGATTGCCGCACCGGTTGCCGCTCTGACCGAAAAGGCCGGTCGGCGCGCGCCGGCAGCTTGATCGTGGCTCTGCTGTTTCATTCTTGTCATGCCCCTCTCCAGATTTTTCCGGCGCGCTGACGACCGCGGTGCTTCCGCGGCAACGCACTCGGGCTCGTCTCGGGAAGATTTTCTGGTGAACTCGCGCGACGAAGTATGCGTCGCTGCCCGGATCCGTCCCCCATTTCCGGATCAGGCGGGGTTGGAACTAGCCCAGCGCCATATCAGATTTATTACACCGGGCTTACAACTCGGCTCTGCGAGCAAGAACGCTCATGAACCGCGGCGCTGCCTGAAACCTGTGCTCGTTTTCGACATAGAGCAATTCGATGACTTCGGCCCGCGCTCCGGAAGCACGTGGTGGCGCGATTTCCTCGCCGACACGGGCTGAGGCGAGAGCAGAGTTCGATACACCATGTGGCCGGAAATCACGGAAGCGGAAGAACGTGCATGTCAACTTGACGACGGTTATGTGACGGGCGCAGATGGCAGCATCAAACCGAACGGACGCCGACGCCAAGAAGCTCCGTGCCAGAGCCGCCTTATAAGAAAGCCTTGTTGAAAGTATAAGAAAGCCTTGGGGCCAATGACGGTTCGCCAGTTTCCTATCATCGTCGGGCTGGGTACGACGCAGACGCTGGCATGGGCATCGAGCTATTATCTGCCGGCCATCCTGGCTGATCCGATCGCGCACGACCTCGGCGTCTCCAGCAACTGGATTTTCGGTGCATTCTCGGCCTCGCTGGTGATTTCGGCGCTGCTCGGCCCGGCGATCGGCCGCACCATCGACCGCATCGGCGGCCGGCAGGTGCTGTCGCTGTCCAACCTGATCCTCGCAAGCGGTCTTGCGCTGCTCGGCCTTGCCACATCGCTCTGGATTCTCGCCGCCGCCTGGCTGCTGCTTGGCATCGGCATGGGGCTCGGATTGTACGACACCGCCTTCGCGGCACTCGGGCGCATCTACGGCCATGCCGCACGCGGCTCGATTACCGGCATCACCCTGTTCGCCGGCTTTGCCAGCACCATCGGCTGGCCGCTGACGGCACTGGGCCTCGACCGGATCGGCTGGCGCGAGACCTGCTTTGCGTGGGCCGCCGCGCATATCCTGATCGGCCTGCCGATCAATCTAACGGTGCTGCCCGCCTTCAAGCCGGAGGCGAGAGCAACGGAGCAGCCGATCAAGCCGCGCATTCCGATCGACCGCGCCATGATCCTGCTGGCGTTCTCGTTTGCTTCCGCCTTGAGCGTCACCGGCGCGATGGCGGCGCATCTGCCTCGGATCCTGGAGGCCGCCGGTGCAAGCAGCGTGCAGGCGGTGACGGCGGGCGCGCTGATCGGTCCGGCGCAGGTGATTGCCCGTATCATCGAGGCGGGTTTCCTAAGCCGCTACCATCCGGTCGTCCCGACGAGGCTGGCCTGCCTGACGCATCCGGTGGGCGCCGCCATTCTCGCGCTGAGCGGCGGCAGCGCGGCAAGCGCGTTCGCGATCTTTCATGGCGCCGGCAACGGCATTCTCACCATCGCGCGCGGTACCTTGCCGCTGGCAATCTTCGGCCCGGAAAATTTCGGCTATCGGCTCGGCATCATCGGCGCACCGGCACGGATGGCTCAGGCGGTGGCGCCGCTGGCATTCGGGCTATTGATCGACGCCATGGGAGCCCACATCCTGATCGTGTCTTCCGCGCTCAGCTTTGCCTCGCTGCTGGCACTTTGGCCGCTCGGTCAGCAGCCCGACCCCGCATAGACGATCACGGCATTTATCGCTTCCAATCGCAGCGCGTTTCGCGCACAACCCCACCCATGGAAAACGAGACCGATCCCAATACGTTCAAGGGCCTGGTGAAGTGGGCGCTGACCCCGCCACAGGCCTATGTGGTCTATGTGATCGGACTGCTATTGGTTTATGGCGTGTCCTATTACGCGGGAACGCTGAATCCGAAGAAGGCTCCGCCGTCGCAGCCGCCGCCCGTCACGACGCCGCAGCGCTGAACGGAATCTCCGTTCGTTATTCCGCGGCCTGCTCATGATGCGGGCATAGTTCGACCTCGACCGTCACGTGACACAGGTCGCGCAGTCCCTTGAGGCGATTCTTGTAGGTCGTCGGCGGCAGCGGATTGTCCGAGACCATCGAGATCACGGCGGCGCGATGGCCGGGACCGATCTGCCACAGATGCAGGTCGGTGACGCGGTCGCCCTTGGTTTCCAGCCGGCTACGGATCACCCCTTCGAGATCCTTGTCGGCGCTGACGTCGAGCAGCACCGCGCCGGACGCGCGGATCAGGCCGAACGCCCAGCTTCCGATCACCACGCTGCCGACGATGCCGACCACCGGATCGGCCCAGGTCGAGTGCGAATACATCGCGATCACCAGGGCCGAGATCGCCAGCACCGAGGTCGCGGCATCCGCCAGCACGTGGACGTAGGCGGCGCGGAGATTGTTGTCGTGATGATGGTGATGGCCGTGATCATGGGCATGGTCATGGCCGTGATGATCATGATGATCGTGGGCATCGCCGAGCAGCCAGGCGCTGGCGAGGTTGACGGCGAGGCCGAGCACCGCAACCGGGATCGCCTCCCTGAACGCGATCGGAACCGGATGGACCAGCCGGTAAGCGCTCTCATAGGCGACCTGGACCGCAATCAGCCCAAGGATGAGGGCGCTCGAGAAGGCCGCGAGGTCGCCGAATTTTCCGGTGCCGAAGCTGAAACGGGCATCGCGGGCGTGCTGACGCGCGAACATATAGGCCAGCGCGGCAATGCCGAGCGCGGCGGCGTGGGTGGCCATGTGCCAGCCGTCGGCGAGCAGCGCCATCGATCCGAAGATCGAGCCGGCGGCGATCTCGCCGACCATCATGACCACGGTCAGGGCGACCACGAACCAGGTGCGGCGCTCGTTATGGGCATGCTGCGCCCCGAGGAACACATGGTCGTGCGTCCACTGGTCGAGGGAATGAGAATGCATCGGTCCGTCTCCAGAAGGAGCGCTTCGTAACAGGCTTATAGGTAGAGTCCGGGGTGGATACTATCACACCTGACAACACATCGCCGCGCTCCAGGCGCAGCGATGTCGGACCCTTTCCAAGGCAAGCCGCGCGGCGGAGATGCCTCTGCCCTACTCCACCACCTTGCCGAATTTGTTCGACTTCGGCAGGCCATGGGCGAGCCGGCCGGCATCGGCACGGTTGCCGCGCCAGTCGGACAGTTCTTTCATGCTCATGCCGTGCTCCCGGCCGGCGGAATCCTTCCACACCAGGCCGGTCTTGGAGTCGAATACCGCAACGTCGGACAGCGAGGCGCTGGAATATTTCTGCAGCCGCACGCCACGACCGCGCGCCATTTCCGGGACCTGGTCGAGCGCGAACAGCACCATCTTGTGGTTGGTGCCGATCACCGCAACGGTATCACCGGCAACGGTTGCGATCGCCCGGGCCTCGTTCGGCATCTCGACGTTGAGCACCTGCTTGCCCTTGCGGGTGTTGCTGACGCAGTCCTCTTCCTTGACGACGAAGCCCTGGCCCTCGCTGCTGGCGATCAGGAACTTGCGCTCGCCCTTGTTGACGAACATCGACACGATCGCAGCGTCCTGCTCCAGGTCGATGAACATGCGGATCGGCTCGCCATGGCCGCGGCCGCCGGGCAGCTTGGCGACGTCGAGCGAATAGAAGCGGCCATTGGTGGCGAACAGGAGCAGCTTGGAGGTGCTTTCGGCAAAGAAGGCGTGGTCGAGCTTGTCGTCGGTCTTGAAGGCGAGCCCCGAGAGATCGGCGACGTGACCCTTGAGCGTGCGCACCCAGCCCTTCTCGGAGACCACGACGGTGACCGGCTCGCGCTCGACAAAGGCCTCTTCGATCGCGGCGAGATCATGCTCCGGCGCATCGGCGAATTGCGTACGGCGCTTGCCGAGCGGCGTCTTCGGCCCAAAGATATCGCGCACCTTGCGGACCTGCTCGCCGACCTTCGCCCATTGCTCGGTCTCGGAGCCGAGCAGGCTCTTGATGCCCTTCAATTCGCCCCGAAGGTTCCTGTCCTCGGTGCGGATCTCCATTTC
The DNA here is from genome assembly GCA_035547995.1 of Bradyrhizobium sp. Lineage (GTDB taxonomy): Bacteria > Pseudomonadota > Alphaproteobacteria > Rhizobiales > Xanthobacteraceae > Bradyrhizobium. The sequence goes on from DASZTN010000177.1 coordinate 21,347, forward strand.
CTCGAGCTTGCGCAGGGAGCGCAGGCGCATGTTGAGGATGGCGTCGGCCTGGATATCGGTCAGCTTGAACGTCTTCATCAGCACCGGCTTCGGCTCGTCCTCGGTGCG
>DASZTN010000178.1:0-82095 GCA_035547995.1 Bradyrhizobium sp.
ATTTCGGCACGCGCTTTTCCGTGCCGAGCTCCGTGTCGACGCCGCTGGCATGGCGGCAAACCCTCATTGCGCGGCCTGAAGCACCTCCGTGGAGGTGTGTCGGATCAGATAATCAAACGCCGAGAGCGAGGCCTTGGCGCCTTCTCCCATGGCCACGATGATCTGCTTGTAGGGTACCGTCGTGGCATCGCCGGCGGCAAACACGCCGGGCACCGTGGTCAGGCCCCGCATATCGATTTCGATCTCACCGCGCGGGTTCATGGCGACCGTGCCTTTCAGCCAGTCGGTGTTGGGCACGAGGCCGATTTGAACGAACACGCCGTCGAGATCCAGACGATGCGACTGGTCGCTGCTGCGCTTGACATAGGATAGACCCGTGACCCTCTGGCCGTCGCCGTGAATTTCCGATGTCCGGGCCGAGGTGACGACGGTCACGTTGTGCAGCGAATAGAGCCTGCTCTGCAGCACGGCATCGGCGCGCAGGTTGGCATCGAACTCGATCAGGGTGACATGCGCAACGATACCCGCCAGATCAATCGCGGCTTCCACTCCGGAGTTGCCGCCGCCGACCACGGCCACGTGCTTGCCCTTGAACAGGGGGCCGTCGCAATGCGGGCAATAGGCGACTCCCTTGTTGCGGTACTCGTCCTCACCCGGAACGTTCAGCTGCCGCCAGCTTGCGCCGGGCGACAGGATGACCGTGCGCGACTTCAGCACTGCGCCGTTCGCCAGTTCGACCTGCACCGGATCGCCAGGGCCGGCAGCCGGAGTCAGACGCACGGCGGTCTGCGCCGCCATGATATCGACGTCATGGGATTTCACTTGCTGCTCCAGTGACGCGGCGAGCTTCGGTCCTTCGGTGTGAGGGACTGAGATCAGATTCTCGATCGCCATCGTATCCAGCACTTGCCCGCCCAGACGCTCGGCGACGATGCCAGTGCGGATTCCCTTGCGCGCGGCATAAATGGCGGCCGCGGCGCCCGCGGGGCCGCCGCCAACGACGAGGACATCGAATGCGGCCTTCCGGGCGATCTTGTGGGCCGTACGCTCGACACTGCTTGTGTCGAGCTTTGCCACGATCTCTTCAAGACTCATGCGCCCCTGGGCGAAGGGCTCGCCATTGAGGAAGACCGAGGGCACGGCCATGATCTGGCGTTTTTCGACCTCGCCCTGGAACAGCGCCCCGTCGATCGCGACGTGCCTGATCCTCGGGTTCAACACGCTCATTACATTGAGCGCCTGCACGACGTCAGGGCAGTTCTGGCACGACAGGGAGAAATACGTTTCGAAATTGAAGTCGCCGTCGAGCCCCTTGATCGTCTCGACGAGTTCGGGCGCTTCCTTTGGCGGATGACCGCCGACCTGCAGCAAAGCCAGAATCAGCGAATTGAATTCGTGCCCCATCGGTAATCCGGCGAAGCGCACGCCGATGTCCGTCCCGATCCGATGGATGGCGAACGACGGCGTGTGGCTGTCGGGCTGATCGGAGGCGAGGGTGATCTTGTCCGAAAGCGACGCGAGCTCCTCAAGCAGGCTTCGCATTTCGTCCGACTTCGCGCCGTCATCAAGAGAGGGAATGAGTTCGATCGGCAGCGTGATCCGTTCGAAATAGGCCCGGACCTGATTCTTCAGCGATGCGTCCAACATTTAGCGGCTCCAAGGAAAGTTCTGAAAGCTCCTGACGTCATCCGGCCGGATGAGCGGCTCAGGGAGGAACGTGACGCACGTAGGCACCACACCCGTTTCGGGCCGGCCTGTCGGCCAGCCCGAATTCCTGGATTGGAGGAAAAATCCGCTGCCGTCAGATCTTGCCGACGAGCTCCAGCGACGGCGCGAGGGTCTGTTCACCCTCCTGCCACTTCGCCGGGCAGACCTCGCCCGGATGCGCCGCGACGTACTGGGCAGCCTTGATCTTCCGAAGGAGCTCCTGTGCATCGCGGCCGATGCCGCCGGCGGTGATTTCGACGATCTGGATCTTGCCCTGGGGGTCGACCACGAACGTGCCGCGGTCGGCAAGACCGACCTCTTCGATCATCACTTCGAAATTGCGGGAGATCGTGCCGGTCGGATCTCCGACCATCGGATATTGGATCTTTTTGATCGCCGGCGAAGTGTCGTGCCAGGCCTTGTGGGAAAAATGCGTGTCGGTGGAGACGCTGTAGATCTCAACGCCCAGTTTCTTGAAGGCCGTGTAGTTGTCGGCCAGGTCTTCAAGTTCCGTCGGGCAGACGAAGGTGAAGTCGGCCGGATAGAAGAAGATCACCGACCACTTCCCCTTGAGCGTTGCCTCGGTGACTTCGATGAACTTGCCGTTCTGGTAAGCCGTTGCCTTGAATGGCTTAATTTCCTTATCGATCAAAGACATACCTTTTCCCTTTCGCACCTGCGAATGTGACCACCGTGGTCACGCGGCAACTTTTCCGCACATGCGTTTCGCAATTGCACAATCACATTTAAACCGCTTCATTGATCTGCTAAAGAACAAAATATCTATCGCAGTGATCGATTATTCCAATAACTATCCGAGCATGCAGATGCCCGCTCCCACCTTCCGCCAGCTTCGTTTTCTGGTTGCAGTCACTGACCGCCGCCATTTCGGCCAAGCGGCGCGGGACTGCCTTGTGACGCAATCGACGCTGAGCGCCGGCATCCAGGAACTGGAAGATCTGCTCGGCGTCCGCCTGCTGGAGCGCACGCGCAGGACAGTGGTTCCCACGTCCATCGGAAAGGAGATCGCCGAACGGGCGCGCGAGGTTCTCAGGCATGTCGAGGATCTGACCCATGCCGCCAGGGCGGCCCAGGCTCCCATGTCCGGACCATTATTGCTTGGGGTGATTCCGACGATCGGCCCCTTTCTGGTGCCGCGTGTCATGCCTCGCCTGCGCGAGGCCTTCCCAAAACTGAAGCTCTATCTCAGAGAGGAGCAGACAGCGCGACTTTTGGCGCAACTCGACGCGGGCGAAATCGACGCGGCAATCCTCGCGCTGCCTTACCCTGTCGATGGCGTGGAAATCGCGGAAATCGGACAGGACCGTTTTTGGGTGGTGTGCCCGTCCAACCATCGGCTGGTACAGGCGGGCGCCGTCGGCTTGCGCGACATTGCCGCGGAGGATCTGCTTCTGCTGGAGGAAGGACATTGCATGCGTGACCACGCGCTGGCTGCCTGCTCGCTGGAAGGCGCGCGCAGGAACGTCGCCTTCCAGGGCACCAGCCTTTATACTCTCGTGCAGATGGTTGCGAACGGACTTGGCGTTACCCTTCTGCCCGAGATGGCGCTGGATGCCGGCATTCTGAGCGGTCTTCCGCTTTCGGCTCTGCCGTTCGAAGGGGATATGCCGTTTCGGCAGATCTGCTTGGTCTGGCGCCGCACGGCAGGACGCCACGAAACATTCCGGAGTCTGGCCGAGATCCTTGAAGACTGCCTGTCACCGGCCGCGGTTCGTGGCCTCCACGGACAGCAATCGTGGGGGAGCGATCTTTCCCAATCTCGCGAATGACCTCACGAGCAAGGACGATCCGCCGCGGCATCTGAAAGCGCCGCGCGCGCCTGGCATACTCGCAAGCCGATCCTCAGAAGCTGCGAGGTTATGCGGTAGCGATCCTCGATCGTCGGTGGTCAGGCTCATTTCGGGCCGGATATCAGAAAACGGGCAGATCCGACGCGAAGGCTCGGAGGATGTTGGCGGTCAGCTTCGACAGGCCGTTATCGCAACCGTTCCAGGCCAGCGCGCCACCATAGGTGATCGATCCGACTGAAAATACCGCTCCGCCACCGTCGATCGGAAACAGGACCATATCGGATTTCACGAGGTCTGGACGCTGGGCTCCGCCCTGGTCGGGCAGCGACAAGGTCAAGTCCTCGATGACGAGCTGATACTCGTTGCCGAGCCCGGTGGATGTTCCGAGAACGTAGGCATGCTCAGGACTACCGAGCGCGATGTCGAAGCGGTCGACCTCGTCGCCGACCGCACCGTCGAGCACGTATCCGTAGTCGCCGACGACAGGCTCGCTCACGCCGTCGAAGAATTTAGCCGCAGGGGAATCATAGCTGGCGGAAAGCCTTTTGTAGCCGCAGCCCTTCGACCATCCTTCGGATGCGAAGCCGACGCCCAGCATCTTGTTCGGGGCACGTCCGCGCGTCCGCCATATGCCGCCGGCTTCTTGCGTCGTCACATGCGTCCGCTCGCCATAGGGAGCATCCCAGCAGCGCGTTCCGCTGTTATCGCGGCGTACCTCGATGACCCAGGGCTTGCCGGGATCGCGGCTCGTGACCCAGTAGAACCCGTTGCCGCCCAGATACATCAGTCGGCCGCCCGAATTGAGGTAGCTCTCCATGATGTCGAGACCCTTGCGGGTCCAGTATTCCGGATGCGAGCCGGTAACCACGACGGCGTATTCATCAATCAGCTCGCGTCCTTCGCGCTCGAAATCCTCGTCGGTTGCGACGTGGTAGGACACGCCGAGATGCTCGAGCCACTCGACGATATACATGTCGACGGGAAAGTGGCGGTAGGAGCCGGTCAGCCAGTTCGGGAAGCCTGGCCTCACATTGAACAGCGGCCGCCGCCGGCTGGAATATCGGACGGGTGTTCCGTCCGAGTGGGTGTCATAGCAGGAGCGCCCCGGCTGCGGATGCGAGAACAGATATTGCTCGTCAGCGGGTATCACCTTGTCGTGCGGCATCACCGAGGAGAAATCGAGGGAAGCAAGGTGATCGTTGCTATATGCGAGATAGGTATTGGTAGGGACGAGAAAGAGAATGGGTGCCTTGGCGCCGTCCGCCGGCCTTACGAACAGGGGAAAATGATTTTGCGACTCCTCGGCCTCGAGGCGTATGGCATAGATGCCGCTGGCCAGCGTCTCCGGCAGCCTGAAAGTAAGGTCGTAGGACCAGCCTGCGTCGACCATGTCGTCATCGTGGAACTGCATCGCGCAGTACTGGTCCGGCACCTCGTTGAAAGAGTCGCTTCGTCCGTCCCAATTGCGTCCGGTGACGCCGCGTTCGGCACCGTTGAAGAGTTGCGCGGGAGATCCGCCGTCGAATGCGGGCGCGATCGTCGTAGAATCGAAATTCTCTGCGAGCTTCCATGACGCCCATGCGCTGCGGGCTTCGCCGCTGTGCCAGGACGCGACCGTCTCGGGTATGGGAGCGCCAAGGTGTACGGTTGGCGAGTCGATCTTGCCGTTGAATGGCGTAATCGGCGAGCCTTCCGCCGTAAGACCGCTCGCCGCGAGCATCAGGGTGCGGGACGAGAGCCGCTCGGCCGCTGGCGCGGAAACGGTGCGATGGGCATTCACCTTGCCGTCGAGCCGCTTCAGATCGATGGAAACCGAGCCGTTGCCGACGGTTACCAGAACCGAATACCAATGCTTGCCGGTCATCGCGTGCGGAATCTGCGCCAGGCAGGCTTTGCCTGAGCGGACTTGCAGGCATGAGCCGGCAACCGCAAGCGAGATTTCCCCGAGCGACCAGATGGTCTGCGTGGTCTCGCGCTCCGGGACGGTCGGCCAGATCCAGCAATGCACGCCGATGGTTCCGCCGCTGATCTCGGCGGGAAGTGGAAAGATCGCGTAGGAGCCCACCGCCGTAGGCTGCAGCCGGCCGGGCACCGTCACGTCCAGGACCGTCGAAAAATCCGCTACGCGCCCTTCGGCAGCGCCGCCCTGTCCGGGGCCGGATGTCAACCTGACGAGGGTTGCCCGAAGCGCTCGGTGAGAGGTGCTGATCGCAAGACGGACCACATCGCCGGCGCGCGGCGACCATTCCTCGAAATAGGCCTGAATATCCATAGGACGGCTCCCGTCTTCTCGCGTGGAGACATGTTTTTGCGATCGTCACTGCGATGCCGGATCATCGCAGGGTCGAGAAAAACTTGCAGATGCTCCGGCGCGGTTTGGAGGCAAGGAGCAAGAACGGTGGAGCACGGGGCAGAGGCGGGGAAGCCGGTTCTATCCGGGGGGCGCGTGTAAAAAATCATCCGCCATCGCGATGGTGCGGTCGGTATAGGCCGGCCCGAGCGCGCAGGCGGTCTCTGTATCGGAGTGCGACGCAATCCAGGCTGTGAGCAGCATCCGCCGCAACATGATGAAGGTGGGGAGCATGCGTGCGTCGTCCGCGCTGACGTTCGTCACCGTTCGGTATCCATCGAGCCAGGAGTCCTGCAATGCAGGCACGATTGGCTGATCTTCCATAAAGCTGATGGCAGCCGCGAAATCGTAAAAAAACCAGGACAGGCCGCAATCATCGAAATCGATGATGCCGAGCCGGTCCTGATCGACCAGGAGGTTGGCCAGCCGCAGGTCGGCATGGATCAGGCCGAATTTCCCGCCGTCCTGGCCGTAGGCGGCGAGGCGCCGTTCGAGAAGCCCTGCGGTTGCGCGTAGAATCCGCTCGCCTTCGTCCGTCAGTCCCTGGGCGGCTCTCCAGTCCCCCCATAGCGGACGACAGCCCAGCATGGCGTTGAAATCCCATGTCTTGCGCCGAAACTGGCTTGGCCGGATCCATTGCCGGCTGTGCAAGTGAAGTCTCGCCGTCAGCGCGCCGAGCGTCTTGAACCAGGTCGTCAGGTTGTCGAATTCGGAGGGCGCTTCGCCGCTCATGTGCTCGAAGGCGACGACATGGCGCGCCAATCCGTCAAGCTCGACGAGGTGGAGCAGTTGGCCGGATTTGTTCGGGACCGGACAAGGTGTCTCGATGATGCGGCCGGCAATCACCGACAAAATCCACGACAACTCGGAGAGAATCTCATCGGCGGTATGATAGCCGGTCCTGTGGACACGGAGCACGAGCCGTCGATCTGCATCGGGATCGGCAACGGCGAACGTCGTGTTCTCGGAATGGCTGAGAAATGAGACTTCAGCACGCGGCGACAGCCCCCAGTCGGGCAGCGCGCGGCTGAGGTCGGCCTGCATCTGCGTGAATGCCGCCGGCGTCTTTTTCATCAGTCGATTGCCCTCGCTTGGATTCCGGTGAGTTCGAGCAAGCTCGAGATCACCTCGTCAGGCTGCGCCGCATCGGATCGGTTGAAGGGAACATCGCTGGCCAGGAGCACGGTGCGTACGCCGGCACGTCGTCCGGCGACGATATCCGTTGCGATCTGGTCGCCGACCATGATCGTCTCGTCTCTATTCGTTCCGATATGGGCCAGCGCCTGTTCGATCAAGAACGGATGCGGCTTGCCCACCACGATCGGTTTTGCAGTGGGAACGGCGGCACAGACGGCTGCCGAAAGCACACCAACGCAGGGATCGTAGCCGTTCTCGACCGGCGTCAGGACATCGGGATTGGTCACGATGACCGCAGCTCCGGCGAGCGCGGCGCGTACGGCCACGCGCAGCTTGGCATAGCTGAGCTGATGGTCAAAACCGAGAACGACAACCTGCGGGTCGTTCTCGGTTATCTGGAATCCCGCAGCTTCGATCGATTCGAAGAGGGGCTTTTCGCCGATCGCGAACACGGCCGTGGAGCTGGGCCATTTCTCCTGGAGCAGGGCCGTCGCCGCAGTGATCGTGTTGAAAACCTGCTCGGCGGAGGCTGGAATACCCATGCCCGACAGCTTTTCCGCGAACTGATTGCCCGACCTGGTCGAATTGTTAGTGACGAAAGCATAGGGAATGCCGCGGCTATGCCAGAACCTGAAGGCTTTTACCGAGTCACGGATGGGAGTCGTGCCGCGGTACGCGACGCCGTCGAGATCCGAGATGACGCCGCGAATGGGCGGGCGCTGATGGCTGTCGTGGCTCACACTAAAGTCCAATTCGACCGGCTTGCTGGCGGCCATCACTGACCGGCGCTACGATCGCTTTCTGCTTTTCCAATATCCGTGCGCTGCACAGCAACCGTGCAATTGCATCCTGCAGCGGGACGACCTCTGCACGGTTTTGACCCTGCCGTCAGCCGTCTCTCCCTTCAAAGAAGCATAAGCAACGGAATCGTGGAGCAGCAGGATTCAGCTCCCTCTCGGCTTTGGTCTACGCTTTGCAGGTCGCAGGACGGCTGTGCGCGACGACAATCCGCGTCGAAGTGCTTTCCGAACGCTGGAGCAGAAGGGACAGAGATATGCTGAATCGCAGAGATTTGATGCTTGGCGGCGTGGCTGGGGCAGCCGCGTTCGGTTTCGGTCGGGTCAATCCCGATTTTCTGCTGAATTCGGCTTTCGCGGCAGAGGGCAAGACGCTGAGATTTCTCGGCGCCGAAGCTCTCACCGGAAACTGGGACCCCACGACCCACACCAATCTTGGCCAATTGATCGTCGAGGGCTTCGTATTCGGCTATCTGACGCGCGCCCCGATGCGTCCGGAAAAACCTGACGAGCTCATATTCGAACTCGCGGAGTCATTGAAGCCGCTCGATACCTTCACGATGGAGGTCAAGCTGCGCAAGGGCGTCAAGTTCCACGACGGCACGCCGTTCACCGCCGCGGACGTCAAGGCCACCTATGAATATGGTTGCCAGCCCGACCGTCCGGCGCAGTGGTATCCTGGCCTCGTCAGTGTGGACGTAATTGACGATCACACCTGCCATCTCAATACCAAGGCACAAGGATACCCGGCCCAGCTCTTCTACTACCTTTCCTCATTCCTTCCGATCATGGCGGCGAAGGACGTAGCCAACAAGGCGCAACTGTCGGCTCGGATGAACGGGACCGGGCCTTACAAATATGTCGAGCAGAAGGGCGACACCACCGTTCTGACTGCCAACGACGATTTTTTCCTCGGCGCGCCCAAAATTCCTGGCGTCGAATATCACTTTGTCGGCGATACCACGACCCGGACCCTGTCGCTGCTCAACGGCGAGGCCGATATCATCGAACGTCTTGAGCAGGAGCAGGTCGAAACAATCTCGAAGGACTCCCGCTTCAACATTCACAAGGCGATTTCGGTCGAGAACAAATACTTGTTCTTCAGGTGTTCGAAGAAGCCATTCGACGATATGCGCGTGCGGCTTGCCGCCTGCCACTCGATCGACCGTAAGCAGGTGCTCGATATTCTCGGTGTCTCCGGCACCTACTCGAAGGCGCACATATCCCCGGTCAAGTTCGGCTATGTCGAGGTGCCGGACTATCCGGAATATGACCCCGACAAGGCGCAGAAACTGCTCGCGGAGGCCGGCTTTCCGAAAGGCGAGGGGCTGCCTGAACTGACCTACTACACCTCGGTCGGCTTCTATCCGAAAACGAAGGAATATGCCGAGCTCATCACCGGCATGCTTGAGGAGCAGGGTTTCAAGATCAATCTCCAGACCCTCGAAGTCGCAGCCTGGGGCAACCTGCTCTACGACAAGCCTGGCGGCGGCGAGGGTAACATGATCGATTGCGGCTGGTGCACGGGATCGCCGGAGCCGGATCTCGTCCTGAGAACGCACTTCCATTCGTCATCGAAGCGCATCACTGGCATCGTCGACAAGGAGATCGACGCCGTGCTGGACAAGGAGCGCAATGCCACCTCGATCGAAGAGCGAAAAAAGATCATCCAGACCGAGACGCTTCCGACCATCGCCCGCAAGGCGCCAGCCTATTCGCTGTTCACGTCGGTATTCATTCACGCCTACAGCAAGAAGCTCGAAGGACTTTATATCTATCCCAACGGCATGCAGGACATGACCAAGGCGACGCTTGCCTGACGCTTTTCCGCAAGCCGGTATTCCGGCTTGCGGCCTGTCTCAAGACCAAAGAACAGGTCTCTGGCTTCGATGTTGATCCTCGAATTCCTGGTCAAACGCATCGCACAAGGCGTCTTGATCGTTTTTCTCACGTCGCTGATCATTTTCACCTTGTTGCGCGTCGTGCCTGGCGATCCGGTGCGGCTGATCGTCGGCGGCATGGCGCCAGCCGACGTGGTCGAGAAAGTCGCGACCAAGATGGGACTGCGCGATCCGATCATCGTCCAATACGGACGCTACATGCGCGGTCTGCTGGAGGGGGATCTCGGCCAGTCCTATCTGCGGCCGCGCAGCGGCATGGTCGCGACCGGCGGCCAGTATATCGACCCGACCAAATCGGACATGGCGCCGGTGACCGACCTCATTCTGGAGCGGCTGCCATATACGCTGCAGCTCGGTGCTATGGCGCTCGTCTTTGCGATCCTGTTGTCGTTTCCGGTCGGAATAGCCGGCGGGCTGCATCCGGATCGTTGGCAGAACGGCATTGCGTTCGGCATGCAGTCGCTGTTCGTCTCGATTCCGAATTTCTGGCTGGCGATCGTCCTGATGCTGTTCCTCTCCGTGAGACTCAAGCTGCTGCCCGCGCTCGGTTATCAGGGGTTCTCTTATGTGATCCTGCCGGCTCTGGTTCTCGCGATCGAAATCTCACCATTCATCATCCGAACCCTGACGACTTCGCTCGGCGAAGTGATGCAGACGACGTTCATCGATGAGGCGAAAGTGCGCGGGCTGTCGCGGCGGCGTATCGTCTATGCGCATGCCTTGCGCAATGCAGGGGTCCCCTTGGTCAATCTGCTCGGCATTCAGCTGTCGACGCTGATCGGCGGTGTGCTGGTAATCGAATATATTTTCGATTATCCGGGACTTGGGGACCTCACCGTCGTGTCGGTGATCGGCCGCGACTTTCCGGTGATCCAGGGGATCGCCATCACGACCAGCGCGGTGTTCGTATTCATCAACATCATCGTCGATCTGATCGCTTATCTGATCGATCCGCGCGTGGAGCTCTGATCATGGCCGTCACGACGATGATCGCGGCAGACCCGGCGCTCAAGCCGGCAAAGGTGCGTTCGGTCAACCGGCGGATTCTACTGGCGGCATGGCAGACGCCGAGCTTCCGGATCGGGTTTTTCGTGTTCCTGCTGCTGCTGCTGGGATCGCTGATCTACCCGCTGTTCTCGCCGATCAGCGCCACCAAGATGATCGTCAGGGAGAGATTCCTTCCGCCGCTGTGGCTCGGACCGCACTGGAGCTGGACCCATCCGCTCGGCACCGATCAACTCGGCCGCGACATGCTGATGCGATGCCTGATCGGTCTGCAATACTCGTTGCTGGTTGGCGTGGTGACTGTCGTGCTGATCTTCATCATCGGGTGCGGACTGGGTCTCTGCGCTGGATTCAAGGGAAAATGGTGGGATGTCATCATCATGCGCATCACCGATGCGCAGCTCTCTATCCCGATGATCATTCTGGCGATTACCATCCTGGGAGTATCGCGGCCGGAGGTGTCGACGATTATCATCGTCCTCGCCCTGTCGGGCTGGCCGCTCTACGCGCGCGTGGCGCGGAGCGCGGCGGTCGCCGAGCGCGGCAAGGAATATGTCCGGGGGCTTCGGGTGCTCGGCGCGGGCGACTGGCGTATCCTTCTGCTCTATGCGGCGCCGAACATCCTGCCGCCGATTGCCTTCGTCGCCGTGCTGGATGTCGCGCGGATGATGATTTTCGAGGCCATTCTCGGTTTCCTCGGGCTTGGAATTCAGCCGCCGACGCCGAGCTTCGGGAGCATTATCGCTGACTCCCGCAAATATCTGATCAACGCCTGGTGGATTGCGACGATGCCGGGCATCTTCCTGGCCGTCGCGCTGACCTCGATCAATCTGATGGGATCGGCGTTGGAAAAGGCCCGCAACCGGATCTACGGAGGTCTCTGATATGGATGATCTGTCCCGCATCCTCACCGTCGAGAACCTGTCCGTCGGGCCGGTCGGATCGGGAACAGCGCCGATCCTCGAAGGCATCAGCTTCAGCCTCGACACCTCGGACATTTTCGGAGTCTATGGCGAAAGCGGTGCGGGAAAGTCGATCCTCGGCCGCGCATTGGCAAACTGGCTTCCGGAAAGCCTGTCCTATCGCGCCGGCCGGGTCTTGTTCGCTGGCAACGATCTTCTCGGAAAGGGCGCGGAGGAGGTCCGGATCGGTCGTGATATCGCCTATGTCGGATCGAAGCCGCAAAGCTCGCTCGATCCGACCGTTCCGGTCGGCCGCCAGATCGCAGAAAAGCTGCAGTGCGTCCGTCCGGGGTGGACCGCGAAGGAATGCCGCGAGCGCGTGGTACAGCTTCTTGCCGAGGTGAGAATTCCATCGCCAAAGGAACGCTACTGGGATTATCCGTCGAAATTCTCCGGCGGCATGATGCAGCGCGCGATGATCGTCGATGCCATCTGCGCCGAGCCCGCCGTGCTGATCGCGGATAACATTACCCAGCCGCTCGACGTTACGATCGCGATGCAGATTGTGGAACTGGTTCACGACCTTTGCCTGCGCCACAAGATGGCGACCATCTACCTGTCGTCGTCATTATCAACGCTCGGCCAGCTCGGGCGCCGGACTGCGGTGCTGCATGGCGGGCGGCTGATCGAGGAGCAGGACTTTACGGATCTGATCAGGGCGCCGAAAACCGACTACACGCGCAAGGCGATCGCAAGCGTGCCGCGGATGTGGTCGACCTCCGAGGGGCCTCTGGCTCGCCGCCACGCGGAAGGCGACGTGCCGCTGATGCAGGTCGAGAACGTTCACCGCACTTACCGGGCTCGTAAGCGGGGAACTTTCAACACCTACAGCAACGTGCAGGCAGTACGCGGCGTGACGCTGGACATCATGCCGCGCGAGAACTTCGGCATCGTCGGTGAATCTGGCTGCGGCAAGTCGACATTGACGCGGCTCCTGGCTTGGCTCGAGGCGCCGGACCAGGGAAGCATTGTCCTGAACGGGACGTCGCTTGCGATGCTGTCGCCGGGCGAGCTGATCAGGAAACGAAACGAATTTCAGCTTCTGCTGCAAGACCCCTACAATGCCTTGCCGCCGCGAACCACTGTCGGTCGGATGATCGAGGAAAGCCTTCTCATCCGTGAGAAGCTGCCGCGGGACGAACTTCGCGCCCGCGTAACCAAAGCCATGACGGAAGTTGGCCTGGCTGTCGATCTCTACGATCAGCTGCCGAACGCCTTGTCCACCGGCGAGCGGCAGCGCATCTCGATCGCGCGTGCGCTGATCCTCAATCCCAAGCTGCTGATCCTCGATGAGACGTTGTCCGCACTGGACCAGCGCGAGCAGGGACGGTTGATCGACCTGTTCTCCAGGCTCCAGGAAAAGAACGACCTCACCTATGTATTCATCTCGCACGATCTCGCCATGGTGCGGAAAGTGTGTACACGAATCGCCGTTATGTATCTTGGCGAGATGGTCGAAATCGCCGACAACAACGAGCTGTTCTTCGATCCCCAGCATCCATACACCAAGGCGCTGCTGTCCGCTGCGCCGACATTGGAAGAAAGACCGTTCGATCCCAGCGATTTCCTGCTCGATGGCGAGCCGCCAAGCCCGATCGACATTCCGGCGGGCTGCAGCTTTGCGTCGCGTTGCCCGAAAGTTTTCGGGCGCTGCCGCGTCGAGGCACCGCAGCTTGTCGAGCACGCGCCGGGCCGCTTGGCCGCCTGTCATCTGCTCGACGGCACTCCGGCGCAGCAGGCAGCCTGAACCGGTCCTTCGGGATATTCTGCCAGCCGGGTCAGGTGCGCGGCCGGAACGGCCAATCCATCGTCAGCGTCCGCATCTCTTCGAGTGCTTTGGTTACCTGAAGCACGCCAAGGTCATCGAATCGATGTCCGATGACCTGAACGCCGATCGGCAGGTGGCGATCATCGAAGGCCATGCAGACCGTCGAGGCCGGCTGGCAGGTCTGGTTGAACATCGCGGTGAAGAGGGTATGTTCGAGCGGTTTCTCGCGCGAGACGCCAGGCTCTTCGGCAGGAAAATTCACGACCGGAAGCGTAGGTGCGATGACGTAGTCCCAGCCCTCGAACGCGGCCAGCAGGCTGGTTTTCATCCGTGCTATCGCGCTCAGGGCACGATAGACGTCAGGACCAGAATGCCTGGCGCCATTGCGACACCAGTCGCGGACATAGGGATTGATATCGCCGGCACCATCGCTGTGCGGCGGCAACGCGCTGTATTCGACGAAACCACGGACCTGAAGGAACAGGTCGATGGGCGCGTAGGCGTCGTCGGTCAACGGCGACTTGAATGGTTCGACACTCGCTCCGGCCGCGGCGAGAAGCTTCGCAGCAGCCTGTACTGCAGTTCGAACGGCCGGCTCCGGCTTCGCTCCGAATCCCATATCGAGCAGGACGCCGATCCGAAGTCCCTTGATGTCGCGTCCGAGTGCCTCGTGGTAGCGCGTGCCGTCGGCTGGAAAACTCCAGGTGTCACGCTCGTCCCGGCGGGCCAGCACGGTCAGCATCCGCGCGATATCGTCGACACTGCGGCCCATCGGTCCGGCCATGCGCATCGTGTCGGCAGGAAGGTGCGGTACGCGGCCGTGGGTCGGTTTCAAGGAGACGAGACCGCAATGCGATGCCGGCAGGCGTATCGATCCCGCAATGTCTGTTCCGACCGAGACATATCCGGCGCCGGCGGCCAGCGACGCCCCGGCGCCCGCTGACGAGCCGCCGGTATTCCAGCTCAGGCCCCAGGGGTTGCGTGTCACGCCGTGCAGCGAACTGATGCCGGATGCCATCAGTCCGCAATCGGGCATGGTGGTCTTGGCGAAGATCACTGCGCCGGCCTCGCGCAGTGCGATGGCGGGTGGCGAATCGTAGTTCGATGGTGGAAGCGCTCTGTTGGCGCCGATACCATGGAAATAGGGCCAGCCGACCATCGCAACGCTGTCCTTGACCGTGACCGGGACACCATCCAACGGTCCAAGCGCCTCGGCTTTTTTCCAGCGCACTTCCGAATCCCGGGCGCGGGCCGCAGCCTCTTCCGGCCTGAATGAGAACAGCGCATTGATGGAGGAATTGACGGCGTCCGCATGGTCGAGATTGCTCCGCAATACCTCAACCGGTGAGAGCTCGCGCGCAGCATAGGCCTTCGCCATATCGGACAAGCTCATGCCGATCACATCCGTTGTCGCCACATGCGCTCCTTGCAATGGTTCGTCCTTCCACGGCCGTCATAACGTGTTGGACGCCTGTCGGTAGATGATTGCAGGCACAAGCAAAACTTGGTGGAGCGGTGGGCATCCCTTTTGCATGTACGTTGACCAAACTGCTCCGGCATCGCCCTGATCAGCAAGGGATGTCGACCGTGTGGAGATCCGAAGACTGCCATGAGTGAGCCTGGAAACGAGTCAGCCGTTATCCGGAAATTGATTGGATCGTTGGCTGGATGGGAATCGGATGGGATTGTACTGGAGCCAGCCATTCCGGTTCTTGCATCTCCAAGTTGGCGCGGTGTTGATGGCGCCCCCTGGCGGGCAGTCCGCAAACGGGATGGTGCCAGCCTTTTTATCAAGGCGATGGATACGGATGCCGCGTTGTATATCGACATTCCCTGCGCATTCGAGGCGGCGCGCCGCGCGTCCGACTTGGGAATCGGGCCAAGGATTTTCGCGGCTGACGTTGATGCCGGGATTCTGGTCATGGAAGACTTGAACGCAGGCTGGCGTGTCGGCGGATTGGAGCGGATGCTCGAACCCGGGGTCGTCGATGCGATCATCACAGCCCGGCAGGCGTTCCAGCAGGGCGCCCCGCTCCCGCGCCGAGTAACGGTGTTCGACGAGATCGAACGTTTCTATGCGGCAGTGCAGGCGGCGAATGCCCAGATTCCGTCCGACACCGCATGGATGGTCGATGAAATCCGGTTCGCTGCCGAGGCTTTTACAGGACTTGCGATCAAGGCGGTTCCGATTCACGCCGATGGGAATGTCTCGAATATCATGATCAGCGACGCCGGCGAGGTGAGGCTGGTGGATTGGGACAGAGCGACGACGGCCGATCCACTGGAAGATCTCGGCAGTTTCCTGGTCGAGGCGTTCGGGCAGGAGCCAGAAGCGCGCGATGCGTATAGCCGCGCCTTCGGTTCGTTCGACGAAGGCGCATTCAGCCGTGCGCGGGTTTATGGCATTGCCGATGACCTGCGATGGGGCTTGATCGGTGCGCTTCTCGCGGCAAAATCTCCTCGCAATACCATGGAATTCTACAAGTTCGCGAGCTGGCGTTTCCTTCGCTGCCGCATGGCCGTGCGCGAGCCGCATTTCGGGGAGCTGCTGCGGAGGATGTCATGACCGTGCGCCGCAATCTTGGAGAAGCGCTGTCCATCCACGAACGCAATCTCGAGGCGGCGGTGGCGCGGGTGCCGCAGTGGAGCGGCAAGGCGATCTCATACATGCCGCTCGTCGGCGGCCTGATGAACCAGAATTGGCTTGTCGATGTTGCCGGCGATTGCCGACGTTACTTTGTCAAAGTACCCGGCGAAGGGTCGGAAATGTTCATCGACCGCATTGCTGCCAACGAGGCGGCGCGGAATGCGCATGCCATGGGGCTGGCGCCCGAGGTGATTTTTTTTGATGCTGGCGATGGTCTCGAGGTCAGCGAATTCCTCGAAGGATATCGCGCTTGCACCAATGCTGATTTCGGCGACCCCGCCATCCAGTCGGACGTTCTGGAATTGTATCGCCGGTTGCACGCCGGTCCGCAGCTTGGGCTGACCAAGACCATCTTCGACATGATCGAAGAGCATATCGAGCAGGGGCGGGAGCTCGGCTCGGCGTTTCCCGCCGACATGCCCTGGTTGATGCACCGTTACAGTCAGGCCAAGGCTGCATTCATGGCTTCGGGGCTGGACTTGGTGCCGTGTTTCAATGATCCGATGCCCGGCAATTTCCTCATTGACGCCGAGGCAGCCGCAACGCCGAAGCCGATGCGTCTGATCGATTACGAATTCGCATCCAACAACGAACGCAGCTACGAACTCGGTGTGCTGTTCGCGGAAATGTTCTTCGACGAGCAAACGACCACCCAGTTGGTCGAGCAATATCTTGGATCGGCCGATGCCGGGATGGTGGCGCGCGTCATTGTCAACCGGGCGTTGGCGGACCTGAAATGGGCGTCATGGGCCGTCGTCAATCGCAGGCTGAAGGAATGGGATTTTGACTATCAGAAATATGGCGTGTGGAAGTATATGCGCGCGCGTGACGTGATGTCCGACCCTCGCTGGGAGAGCTGGCTGCGCCTGGTGTGACAGCTTCCGCAGCTACACAGCAATCAGGCTTGAAGAATGGCCAAGGCCTGCTCCAGCAGTGCCTCGTTGGCCGCGGCGATCACCCGGCCGTCGGAGCGAGGTGTCAGGGGCTGGCCTTGCCAGTCGCGGATGACGCCGCCGGCACCTTCCACGACGGGGATGAGCGCCATGAAGTCGAACGATTTCAGCGAGGTTTCGACGACGAGATCGCAATATCCCGATGCCAGCAATCCATAGAGATAGCAGTCGCCGCCGAACCGGCGAAACATCGCCTTGCGGCTCAGCGCCTCGTAGCGCTCCCAATCCTCAGGCGAGAAGAAATCCGGTGACGATGTATAGATCTGCGTTTCGTCCAGGGTTTTCACCCGGCTCACGCGCGCAGCCACGTCGTTGAAGGTGGTACCGATCGGCGTGCCGAACCATCGCTCGTTCATCGCGGGCGCATCGATCATGCCGGCGATCACAGAGTTGCTTTCCTCGTCGGCGAGGGCGACCAACGTCCCGAACAACGGCATTCCGGAAATGAAACTCTTGGTTCCGTCAATTGGATCCAGATACCATGTGTAGCGCCGCCCCGGGGTCGCGCCAGATTCTTCACCGAGCAAGCCGTGATCGGGAAAACGGTGGGCGATGCGTCGGCGAAGTTCCTGCTCGATGTTCTGATCGGCGATAGTGACCGGAGTGCGATCGGATTTGCGCTCGAAGCCAAGGTTCGACCGGAAATATTTCAGGGCAATTGTCCTGGCCGCATCGGCGAGCTCATTAAAAAAAGACGCCAGTTCGCCGGCGGACAGTCCATCCTTGGTCGGAGTCAAGAGCCTCTCTCCAGAGATCGGGTGCCATAACTGGCCATCGAGTAAGATGCAGTCGTCGTCATGCGCGCTCGTGGATGACACGACGTTTGTGCGAGCCCTGATAGGACCCGTCGAAGTAGCCAGATCCGAGATTGCAGGATGAATTGCTCACCAGTGGTCCGAGCCGGTCGGCAACAATCGCGGGCTGCGGCTCCTGGATAACGGCCTGTCTTGCATCGCGCGGGGCTATCCTGAAGTGACGGCTGAAGCTGCGCGAGAAATGCGAAACGTTTTTGAAGCCGACCTCGTAGGCGACTTCCGCCACCGTTCGCCGGCCATGGGGATCGGCAACGAGGATTTCGTAAGCGCGTTGCAGCCGCTTGGACTGCACAAACTGGCCGACGGTGGTGTCGTTGTCATTGAACAGGCTGTAGAGATAGCTCAGCGAGATCCGGCTGCTGGCAGCAATCTTTTTCGGCGACAGGTTCGGATCGCCGAGATGGCTTTCGATGAATTCGACGATACGCCGCCGCAAATGATAGCGTGCATTGCGTACATCGGTTGCGGCGCCGCGATCCTCGGCGTTGATGGTCAGGGCAGCCAGGCTGATGACTTCGGTGGCCAGGGCCTGCGGATTGGGGGGAGAAGCATCCGCAAAAAGCTGGGCGACATTCCTGATAAGGCAGTTCAGAAGTCTCGCCATCTGTTCGTTGGCCCGGAAGCGCCGGCTGAGGTGATCATCGACCGACAACAGCCGGCCGCGCAGCTCGGCGACCGGGACGCGAAGCAGCAACAGATCCGTGCGCCCGTCCGCCGACAGCTTGTAGAACGCCAGCTCGCTTAGAAGCACATATTCGTCGGGGCCGACGATGCCGATGCGTCCATCTTGACTGAACATCACCCGACCGGTCAGCGGAAAGACGAAGACATAATTGGCCTCCGCGGCGTCCGATGCGCGTTTCCAGTTTCCGGTAAAGGGACGCTCAGACAGGATGGATTCGAAGTGCAGTCGCCCGATGCGGAAGTGACGAGCCGGTACCATATCGTCGGCAAGGCCTGAACCGCGATCATCTCGTGTTGCAACCGGTGAAAAGCATGCCATCGCTTCAGCCTTTCTTCGTTGGGGCGACGATAACTTCCGTCCCCGCAGCTCTGAGTGCAGACGCCAACGCGCCATCAGGGTGTTGATCGGTGACGAGAAAGTCGATGTCGGTCCATTGCGCGAACACCGTCAGTGCGCGCTGATCGAATTTGGTGTGGTCGGCGACGATGATGGATTCCGCGGCGCGCTTGACCATCGCGCCGTAGATCGCGCCGGCTTCGTCGTCCGCGTCGTTGACGCCGCGAGCACTGATTCCAGTGGCGCCGACGATCGCCCGGTTTACTTCGTAACTGTTGATACTGGCGATCGTCTGCGACCCGAACACGTAGCCTTCGCTCGGATGATAGCGGCCGGGACAACACAGTACGCGGATAGACGTGTTGCCGGACAGAGCGGCGGCGAGCGCGTAGTCATTGACGATGACGGTGATGTCGTGGGCTCGCGCCGCGAGCCGCCGCGCAACGTGAAATGTCGTCGCGCCGGCGCCCAGCATGAGAACTTCATTAGGGCCGATCAGACCTGCGACGGCGTCACCAATAGCTTCGCGCTCGGCGGTCATGATCGCCTTGCGATCGGTCAAGGCCGGTTCCAACGCAAACGGCCGGGATGCTCCGCCATAGGTTCGATTGATGAGCTTTTGCTCCTGAAGCTCCATCAGGTCGCGACGGATGGTTTCGCCCGAGACCCCAAGACTGGCCGCCAGTTCAGAGGCGCGCAGCGTGGGCGCGGCGGTCAGTTGGGAAATGATGTGCTTCTGGCGCTCCAGTTTCGACAGGCGGTCGCTTTCCGGTTTTCGCGGAGCCTTGTCGATCAATGGACCTGCAGTTGTCAGCCGTTCGTTCGCCATTCGACGCTTTCGCTGTTCCTGCCACGGCTCCCGGGGGCCTCTCTCCAAATCTTTCTGATCAGATCGTGGATGTCTACACTATATATGTGGCACTTCCCTCATTTTTTGGGCGGCGCCTTGCCCATGTTCTGAGCGCCGGCGGGCGCGCTCCCGGCAAGCGGCGAGCAGAATCCGCGGTTTTTTCTGCCCTCCAAGCGGTCAGTACGCCTGAATCTCCTGTAATTCATGCCGCTGGCTTTGACGGGGGGAGCTGTCGGTTGTGGGAGATTCCACATTAGTGCAGGGTAGGGGGCGACAAGCCAGCGGACGGTCGAGAGCAGCCAATGCGGACTGAGAAAGAGATTCTGGCGCTGAATGCCTTCGACCGCGACAGGCTTGAGGCTTTGGACCGCGATCTGCGCCGGGCTGTGGACCGCAGGATGAGATTGTTCGGGTCCGGCTCGGTCCTGTTTTATGAGCAGCCTCTGCGCATGGAGCGTGCGGAGGGGGTCTGGATGTATGACATCGAAGGCCGCCGCTATCTCGATCTCTATAACAATGTTCCGTCGGTCGGGCACTCGCACCCGCGCGTGGTCGAAGCGATCCGCCGGCAGGTCGGCATGCTCAACACGCACACGCGCTATCTCAGCGATGTTGTCGATGGCTATGCCGAGCGTCTGCTCGCAACGTTTCCCACCCCTCTCGACCGGCTGGTGCTGACCTGCACCGGCAGCGAGGCCAATGATCTCGCACTTCGCATCGCGCAAATCGCAACCGGAGGGATCGGCTTCATCGTTACGGAAACGGCCTACCACGGCAACACCGCGGCGGTGACCGACGTTTCCCCGTCATCCCGTCCCGGCAAGCCGCTGCCATCACATGTTCGCGTTGTTGCGCCGCCGGACTCCTATCGATCTCACGTGCCGGATGTTGGCGCAGCTTTCGCGGTCTCGGTGCAGAATGCGATCAGCGATTTTGAGCGGAACGGAATCCGCTTTGCGGGTCTGCTGATAGACACCATCTTCTCCAGCGATGGAGTCTATGCCGATCCCGCCGGCTTCCTCCGCGAGGCTGTCCGTGTGGTCCATGACCATGGCGGGTTGCTGATCGCCGACGAGGTGCAGCCGGGCTTTGGCCGAACCGGTTCGGAAATGTGGGGATTCGCGCGGCACGGTATCGTCCCAGATCTCGTCACCATGGGTAAGCCCATGGGCAACGGCTTTCCAATGGGCGGCCTCGTGACTCGGGCCGAGCTTCTCGACGGGTTCACTGCCGAGGTTAAATATTTCAATACCTTCGGCGGAAACCCGGTCGCAGCTGCGGCGGGACTTGCCGTCCTGGAGGTGATCGAGGACGAGGGGTTGATGGCGAATGCTTCGCAGGTCGGCGCGTATCTGATGGATGCGCTGCGCGAGATCGGCAATCGTCATATTCAATTCGGCGACGTGCGAGGCGCCGGTCTCTTCATCGGCCTTGAACTGATTGCGGATCGGGAGACCCGCACGCCGGCTCCCGACACCGCAAGCCTGCTGATCAATCGGCTTCGCGAGCGCGGCATTCTGATCGGCGCCGCCGGGCCTTATGGCAGCACATTGAAGATCAGACCGCCATTATGTTTCGCGAAGGATCACGCCGATGCTTTCGTCGCGGCATGCGACGACATATTGCGCGAGGCGTCGATCAGCCGCAGTGAGAGACATCTCCGATGAGGGCCAGGGACGTCCGAACCGCCGCCGAGGCGCGGGCGCTGGTGGAGCAGCGTGACCTGTCCCATGTCAAGCTCGGCGTAGTCGACCTCGATGGCGTCATTCGCGGAAAATATCTCGCGTCGGAGAAATTCTTTGCCGCGCTCGAATCGGGTTTCAAGTTCTGCGATGTGATCTTTGGCTGGGATTCGCAGGATCAGCTCTACGACAAGCCTTCGTTCACCGGTTGGCATACCGCATTTCCGGATGCGACGGCGGTGGTCGACCCCTCGACCTGTCGCGATGTTCCCATGGAAGACGGCATGCTGTTCTTCCTGGGCGAGTTCGAGGGGGCGGCGGCTGCGCTCTGTCCGCGGCGCCTGCTGCGCCGTGTCATCGATCGCGCCTCGAGAATGGACCTGCGAGCCGTGGTGGCGGCCGAGTTCGAGTTCTTCGCATTCGACGAAACGCCCCACAGCGTCCGCGAAAAGCATTATCGCGATCTGAAGAATTTGACGCCCGGATGGTTCGGCTACTCGATGCTGAGATCATCCGTCGAATCGGATTTCGCTCATCAATTGCTCAAGCTGTGCGCCGACATGGACATGCCACTTGAAGGTCTCCATACCGAGACCGGGCCCGGCGTTCTGGAGGCGGCGATCCAATACACAGACGCGCTCGCCGCGTCCGATCGGGCGATCCTGTTCAAGACTTTCACCAAGGTACTGGCCGAGCGCCAGGGCAAGATGCTCACCTTCATGGCGAAATGGTCGAATGCCTATCCCGGTCAATCGGGCCATTTGCACCTGTCGCTTCGCAATGGTGACGGCAAACCGGTGTTTTACGAAGAGGGGCGTCCTGGGCAGATGTCGGACACGATGCGCTGGTTCGTCGGCGGACAGCAGGCCCTGATGCCCGAACTGCTCGCCATGGTGGCTTCGACCGTGAACAGTTATTCGCGGCTCGTGCCGGGATTCTGGGCCCCTACCGACGCAACATGGGGCATCGAAAATCGCACTTGCGCGCTGCGGGTGATACCTGGCTCGCCGTCGAGCCAGCGTGTCGAATATCGGATCGCCGCCGCCGACATCAACCCGTACCTTGCGATCGCGGCAGCGCTCGGTTCGGGGCTGTGGGGAATCGAAAACAGGATCGAGCCGGATGCGCCAATTGCCGGCAATGCCTACGAGTGCCGTCATGCGCCCGAGCGCGCGCTGCCGAGTTCTCTCTCTGACGCCGCGGATCGCCTGCTGGCATCATCCGCCGCCCGTGAATTGTTCGGCGATGTCTTCGTGGATCACTATGCCATGACAAGGCAATGGGAAGAGCGCGAATTCCGCAAGGCGATCACGGACTGGGAACTCGCGCGATATTTCGAGATCATCTGAGGCCCAATGGCGGCAGTCCGCTTTGCCAACATGGTTCGCGAGCACAGGTACATTGAGAGGCGATATGGCTAGCAACATCACCAGCGCCTGGAACTTCCCGACCCGAGTTGTCACCGGCCCGGGGCGCATTGCGGAGCTCGCTGCGATCTGCCGCGCCAACGGGATCACCAGGCCGCTTGTGGTCACCGACAGCGGACTGGCGTCGAATCCCATGATCGCCAGGATCGTCGCTCAGCTTGGCGAGGCGCCGCTGACGGCCGCGGTCTTTTCGGATGTAAGGAGCAACCCGACGGAAAGCAATCTGCGCGCCGGAATAGAGGCGTTCAAGTCCGGCGGCCATGACGGCGTCGTCGCAGTCGGCGGCGGATCGGCACTGGACGTTGGCAAATGCATTGCATTCATGGTGCCGCAGACGCGCCCGTTGTGGGATTTCGAAGACATCGGCGATTGGTGGACGCGTGCGATCACCAGCGGTATCCCGCCGATCATCGCGGTGCCGACGACCGCAGGCACGGGCTCGGAGGTCGGCCGCGCCGGCGTCATCACCAAGGAAGACACTCATGAGAAGAAGATCATCTTCCATCCGTTGATGATGCCGAAAGTCGCGATCGAAGATCCCGAGCTGGCGGTCGGGCTGCCGCCGTTTCTCACCATGGCGACGGGAATGGATGCGCTCGCGCATTGCTTCGAGGCCTATTGTGTCAACGCCTTCCATCCGCTTGCGGATGGCGTCGCGCTTGAGGGGCTGCGTCTGATCGACATCTATCTGCCGAAAGCCGTCGTCGATGGCGGCGATCTGGAAGCGCGAGCCAACATGTTCGCAGCGGCATCGATGGGGGCAACGGCATTCCAGAAAGGGCTGGGCGCGATCCATTCCGTGTCTCACCCGGTTGGTGCTCGGTACGATACCCATCATGGCCTGACCAACGGAGTCCTTTTTCCCTACGTGCTGGTCTGGAATCGTGAAGCGATCTCTGACAAGATTCCGAACATCGCCCGAGTCCTCGATCTTCCGGCGCGGGATTTCGATGCGGTGCTTCGCTGGTTGCTCGATTTTCGCAGCAAGCTCGGAGTTCCGCATACGCTGGCGGAATTGGGCGTGAAGGAGGTTGACGCCAAATCGATCGCGTCCGACGCGGTTCGCGATCCGACCGCCGGGGCCAACCCAAGGCACCTCAGTGAAACCGAATTTGAGCAGCTGACCCTTGCCGCCATTCGCGGTGAACTCGAGGAATAAGCGATGTTGCGGCTGCTGGTCGCGGACGGCAATGATGAAGCGGGGCGTCGCCGGATCAAGGAAACGGCCGGCGCCACCGCGGCGGAAAGCTACCGCGATGTTCTGCGCAACATCGCTCCCGATGCGGTCATCGATATCTGCACGCCGGCGGACAAAGGCATGCGGATCCCGCAGGCGATCGAATCCTATCATGGTGTCGCCATTACGGGGTCGTCCCTGAATATCTACGAGCGCGACAGCGCGTCGTTACGGCAGATCGATTTCATTCGCGAGGTATTCGCCTGCGGGGTTCCGATCTTCGGCTCGTGCTGGGGATTGCAATTGGCCGCCGTGGCAGCCGGCGGCGAGGTGTTGTTGAATCCGGTGGGGCGCGAGGTGGCATTCGCGCGCAAGGTTACGCTGACTGATGCGGGCCGCCGCCATCCGATGCACCGTTGCCGCGCGCTATGCTATGACGCACCGGCCATTCACAGCGATATCGTAACGCGGCTGCCGCAAGGGGCGGTAGTCACCGCCTATAATGCTGTGTGTGAAGTGCAGGCCGCCGAAATCAGGCTTGGGCGGGGCTTGTTCTGGGGCGTGCAATATCATCCGGAATACAGCCTGCACGACGTGTGCGCCGTCATTGGCCGTTACGGACAGAAACTCGTCGACGAGGGATTTTTTTTGGACTTGGTCGAGTTGCGGCGATACGAGAACGATCTTGCAACGCTCGACGGCGACCGCTCGCGGCGGGACATCGCGTGGCGGCTTGATCTTGGGCAGGACATATTGAGCGACAGGATCCGTTGGACGGAGCTGTCGAACTGGCTTGACGGCCCGGTGCGGAACGAAGCCCGGTCGCGATAATGTGACCGACATCGGAGGATCGTTCCGGATGTTCATCGCCTTATCGTTCTCGCTTCGCACTCGGCCATTCAAAGCAGCATCATTTCGAATGTTTGCTTCCGCCGCATGGCTGCAGGGGCCCATTTTTTTCTCAATTGCATCGAAACGTGACTGCGTGTGACTGATCTTTTTGCACGCGCGAATTAGGATCGCGCCGTACACTTTCGGCACATGTTTTACGAAATCTGGGAGCATTCCGGAGCGGTTGCATCGGCATCTGATCGGGCGGATTGGCATTGCATTTGCTCCTCTGCCGCGAACGCCGATGGAAGCTCTGTTCAAACTCGGACAAGCCGGCGCAGCGGAGCGATTCAGATGATTAACAGCACATTCAGCCGTCGCGAACTTCTCAAGGCCGGTGCCGCGGCGACGCTGGCGATGCCGTTTGTGGCGCGGAATGCGTTCGCTGCAGAACCGATCAAGCTGGGAAGCCTGCTCGACGGATCAGGCGCCGTCGGTCTCGAAGGCAAGCGGATGATCCAGACGACCGAATACGCAGTCGACCAGATCAATTCCGCCGGGGGATTGCTCGGCCGCCAGATCAAGCTGATTGCGTTCGACACGCAATCGACCATGCAGCTTTACACGCAATATGCCCAGCAACTGGCGTTGCAGGAGAAGGTCGACGTCCTCCAGGGAGGCATTACGTCGGCATCGCGCGAGGCGATCCGGCCGATCCTGGATCGATCGAAAACCCTGTATTTCTATAACACGCAGTACGAAGGTGGAGTCTGCGATCACAACGTGTTCTGCACCGGAACCACGCCAGCCCAGACTGTCAACCACATTGTCGCCTATGGGCTGAAGAACTGGGGCAAGAAAGCCTATATCATCGCGGCAGACTACAATTACGGCCACATCACCGCGAGCTGGATGACGAAATTCATGCAGGACGGCGGCGGGTCGATCACCAACACCGATTTCTTTCCGCTCGACGTCACCAACTTTTCGTCGACCATCAGCCGTATCCAGCAGGCAGCTCCCGACCTCGTCTTGTCGGCTCTGGTCGGCGCAAACCATTCCGGTTTTTACCGGCAGTGGGATGCCGCCGGTATGAAATCGAAAATCCCGATGGCTTCCAGCGTGTTCGGACTGGGCGACGAACTGACCGCCATGGATACGTCGACAACCAATGGCATCATTACCTGCTACGGCTGGTACAACAATCTCGACACCCCCGCGAGTGTCGGATTCGTCAAGGGCATGCAAAAGAAGTTCGGTGCTGACCTGACTGATCTCGGCGAGCTGGATACCGCAACCTATGAAGGCATCATGCTCTGGGCCGAGGCAGTAAAGAAAGCCGGCTCGGTCGAGCGGGAGAAGGTGATCGCGGCGCTCGAGTCAAAGGTCTCGATCCAGGGGCCGACAGGCACCGTCACGATGGACCCTGGAACTCACCACACGATCCGAAATACCTACCTGGCGCGTCCGAAGGATCGGAAGTGGCAAATTCTCGCGACCTACCAGAACGAGTTTCCGGCGGACACCGGTGGCGCATGCGATCTGGTGAAGAATCCGAGAATGAACAAGCAGTTTACGCCGGGTATGAAGAGCTAAGGAGAAGCCGCATGGCCCTCGCGGGTCTCCTCGCGTTCAATGTGCTCGCGGGAATAGCCACGCTCGTGCTCATCACGCTCGGGCTCGGCGTCATCTACGGCATGATGCGCATCATCAACCTGGCTCATGGTGAATTCATGATGCTGGGTGCCTATACGGCAGTCACGGCCGTCGACGCCGGGGTAAACGTCTGGATTGCAATGCTGATCCTGCCGCCCATCGTCGTCGGCTTGATCGGTCTGGTTCTCGAGCGGACGATCGTCCGCTTTCTCTACGGGCGCATGATGGACACGATGCTGGCGACCTGGGGCATCAGCCTCGGCCTGATCGGCCTTGTCACCACGATTTACGGCAACGTGGTGCGTGCCGTATCGACGCCGACCGGCAGTTTCGAAATCGGGCGATACGGAGCAAGTCTGTATAGCGTCGTCATTATCGTTGCAGCTGTCGTGGTGCTGGCGTCGATGTTTGCATTGCTCAGGATGACCAAGTTCGGCCTGATCCTGCGAGCGACGATGCAGAATCCAAATATGGCATCTGCAATGGGCGTGTCACCGGGTATCATTTACATGTCGACATTCGCGCTCGGCTCGGCGCTTGCCGGTTTGGCGGGCGGCGTGCTTTCGCCGATTTCGGGCATCTCGCCGGTCATGGGGAGCGCCTATATCGCACGTGCGTTCATCACCGTTCTCGGAGGCGGCCCTGCGATCATCATGGGAACCGGCCTCGCATCGAGCCTGTTTGGCGTGATCAACGAACTCGTCTCCTTCAAGACCACTCCGGTGATCGGCAACGTCGCTCTCCTTGTCACCGCCATTCTTCTCATTCGCGTCCTGCCGCAGGGCATCACGGGGCGCTTCTTGAGGCGCAGTCTATGACCGTGATCGATCCGGCTCCGCCGAAACCTGCGGCCGGTGCCTGGGCCGGATTCGTCGCCGTGGTTCTCGTCGGGTTGGTAGTGATGTTCGGGGCTCCGCAAATCGTGAGCACCTATGGCCTTGTCCAATTGACGATCTTTGCGGTCATGGCGATCTTTGCACTGAGCCAGGGATTCGTCTGGGGCTATGCCGGCATCCTGTCGTTCGGGCAAGCGGTGTTTCTCGGGCTTGGCGGGTACGTCTATGCCGTATCGGTGATCAATATCGGTGACAGCACTCTTCCGGTGCTGATGGCGATCGTTCTGCCGATGCTGTTCGCCGGGCTGCTCGGCTATTTCATGTTCTATGGGCGGATCAGTGATGCCTATATCGGCGTCATCACGCTGACGATCTCGGTGATCCTATTTCAGCTCGTCAATGCGACCTCGGGAAGTCAGTACCATATCGGCGATGCCGAACTCGGCGGCTTCAATGGAATTCCCAACATTCCGCCGCTCAATCCGCCGGGCCAGCCCGACAATCAGCTTGATCCGAACGGCATCTGGTACGCCTCGACCGGCGCGCTCATCTTGGTCTACGTGATTCTGCGCGCCATTTTGGCCAGCCGATTCGGTCGCGTCGTCGTGGCGATCCGCGAAAACGAGACGCGAGCGCAGTTGATCGGTTACGATCCGCGGCTTTACAAGCTTCTGGCTTTCATGGTTTCGGCCGGCATTGCAGGATTGGCCGGGTGCCTCTATGCCAATTGGGGCGGCTTTATTAGCCCAACCGTTTTCAATCTGACCATGTCCGCCCAGGTCATCATCTTCGTGCTGGTGGGGGGCCTCGGCACGCTTCTCGGACCGATCGTTGGCGCGGTGCTGATCCAGTGGTTGATCAACGAAGCGGGCACCCAGACGTTCATTGATTCCAATCTCGGTCTTGGGATCGTGCTGTGCGCTTTCGTGCTGCTGGTCCCTCAGGGCATCGTTCCGGTTGTTCGTTCATTGTTGCTTCGTCTCACCGAGTCCAGTGAGAAACGGCGAAGTCCCGCGAAGTCTCCCGCCATGCAAGCACACTCAAAAGGAGAGAGCGTCTGATGTCGAACCTTGAAGCGGCAGCTCCTTCCCTGGATCAGTTGCCGCGAGCGAAGGAGAATACGGTTCGGCCGCTTCTGGAAACGAAAGGCGCGACGATGCGGTTTGGCGGGGTGACCGCCGTGCAATCGGTCGATTTTGTGCTGGGGGAGGTGGAGCTGCGCTGTCTGATCGGCCCGAATGGAGCTGGAAAAAGCACATTTTTCAAAATGCTCACGGGGCAGCTGACCCCGACCGAAGGGGAGATCCGCTTTCGTGATACCGACATCACCGGGGCATATCCGCATGAGATCGCGCGGCTCGGTATTGGTATCAAGACCCAGGTGCCGAATGTCTTCAACGGTTTGACAGTGCGCGAGAATATTTTTGTTGCGGCGGGGCGGCGTAAATCGATCGCCAGGACCCGCGCGATTGTCGACGAGATGCTGTCCCGACTGCGCCTGACGGAGATTGCCAACCTGATCGTCGGACAACTCGCCCATGGCCAGCGCCAATGGGTTGAGATCGCAACCGTGCTGGCACAAGAGCCGGAACTGATTCTGCTCGACGAGCCGGCCGCCGGAATGACCCATGATGAGGTCAACCGGACAGCCGAATTGATCAGGGAAATCAACCAGACCCATTCGCTGATCGTCGTCGAGCACGATATGGCGTTTATCCGGATGATCGCCAAGACCGTGACTGTATTCAATCAAGGTCGCATTCTGATGGAAGATAATGTCGAGCGCGTGCTGGCCGATCAGCGGGTCCGCGATGTCTATCTCGGTAAGCAGGCTGCATGAACATGTCTTCGACAAGCGCTGAGAGCGCGTTGCTGACCGTCTCGGATCTCCGCTCCGGCTATGGTCGTATTCCGATCCTTGGCGGCGTGTCTCTGTCGGTCGCTCCTACCGAGGTCGTTGGCATTCTCGGTCACAACGGCATGGGCAAGACCACGTTGCTGCGGACCATCATGGGCTATTTGCCTGCGACCGGCGGAGGCGTCCAGTTCGATGGACACGACATCACGGCATGGTCGCCGACCGCCCGTGCCCGCGCCGGGATCGGTTACGTGCCGCAAGGGCGCGAGATTTTCTCTACCCTGAGCGTATATGAGAATCTGCGCATGGGATGCCTGCTTAACTCCGCGTCGGAGGAAGCGACGATCGAGAATATCCTGGCGATATTTCCGCGCCTGAAGAAATATCTCGACCGTCCGGGCGGTGCGTTGTCGGGCGGTGAACAGCAACTCCTGGCCCTGGCGCGATGCCTGTGCGGCGCACCGCGCATTATCCTGCTCGACGAGCCGACCGAAGGCATTCAGCCGTCGATCATCGAGGAAATTATCGACACGCTCGATGCGCTCTGCCGCCAACAGCAACTCACGATTTTGCTGGTCGAGCAGAACTTGAACTTCATCGCTTCGCTTTCCAGGAGAATTCTGATTCTGCGCAAGGGTGTAATCATGCGCGAGATCTCGCCCGAGATTGCACGCGATCGGTCGATGATTGACGAATTTGTCGGCATGGATTGAGACAATCGAGACGAGGTGGATGATATGGCAACCATTCCCTTAACCGGGATCAGCCTGGTCGAGATGACTTTGGAAGGAGCCGCAGCGGCATTTGCCTCCGGTGTGACATCCGAGGCGCTGACGCAGGCGTTTCTCGGCCGGATCGCAGCCATCAACCCGCGGCTGAACGCGATTATCGTGATGAATCCGGATGCGCTTGCGGATGCGCGCGCCATCGACAGGCGGCGTCAGGCCGGAGAAGCTCTTGGTCCGCTGGCGGGCGTTCCGGTTGTCATCAAGGATACGATGGACGTTGCCGGTCTGCCGAGCACCGGCGGCTGGCGGTTTCTGAGTGCGAAGGCTGGCGGGGTCGATTTGATCCCGGCCACCGATTCACCCGTGGTGGCCCGCATGCGCGCTGCCGGCTGCGTCATTCTCGGAAAGACCAACGTTCCCGTGCTGAGCGCGACCGGCAGCCACGCCAACGACAGTTGGGCGGGCCCCACACTCAACGCCGAAGCGCCCGACTTGCTGCCGGGCGGGAGCAGCGCAGGCACCGCGGCTGCCGTGGCTTCGAGCATGGCGGTTCTCGGGTTGGCGGAGGAAACCGGCGGCTCGATTCAGAATCCTGCGTCGGCGCAAGGACTGGTAGGTATCAAGCCCACGTTTGCGCTGGTACCGAACGCCGGTGTGATTCCGCTCGGCGGCAGCACCCGCGACGTCGTCGGGCCGATCGCGCGATGCGTGCGTGATGCGGCGCTCACCCTTGATGTGCTGGCGGGCTACACTGCAGAAGACCCCAAGACTGTCGCCGGCATCGGCCGCAGACCGAAGGGCGGCTATGCCTCGAAGCTGAGCAGGGATGCTTTGAAAGGCAAACGACTCGGCCTCTACGGTCCCGGCTGGCGCGATCGTCCCTTGTCGGCGGAGACCACACGTTTGTACGAGCGCGCCCGGAATGAACTCAAGGCGCGCGGGGCGACGCTGGTGGACGATCCATTCGCCGGCAGCGGGTTTGCCGACATCGGCCAGCCGGTGAAGGGACTCGACCATTACGACGCACGCGGCATGGAATCCGTGCCTTACGATCTGCACCTCTATCTTCAGCGGCTCGGTCCCAAGGCGGCGATCCGGACCTTCGCTGAATTCGCCGTCGTGACAAAGGATGAGGACGCATTCGCGCCAGGCGGCGTATTGCATATGATGCATCAGTTGCCGCAGTTCGCGCCGGTGCTGGCAGACCCGCTGGCGCCGCCGAACCTTTCGGACTTCCTCGCCGCCCGCGAAGCCTATCTTGCGATTTTCGACGAGGTGATGGCGCGCGAGAAGCTCGATGCGCTGGTGTTCCCGCAGATGCGCGATCCGCTTCCACCGCTGCACGGCCCGGAGACCATTCACGAGACCACGGTATGCGAGATCAACATTGCCGGCCTGCCAGGCGTGACGGTGCCGGCGGGCTTCTACGATTCGGGCGCTCCCTTCAATCTGATCTTCGTCGGACCGATGTGGAGCGAGGTGGATCTGCTGGCGCTGGCCTTCGACTATGAACAGGCGACGCAGCACCGGGCGTCACGCCAGCGAAGCTAGAGCATGATCCAGAAAATTGGAAACCGGTTTTTCTCTCGCGACAAACGCGGAACGCGTTTGCGCGGAGATCATGCTCAAACAAAGAGATGAGATCATGATCCGATTCCGTTGATCGGATCATGAGTTGGCGAATGACGCCTCCAAATTGGCTCGCTTCCTTATGTTCAGAAGGTTGCAATCACGGCGCGATGACCATCCGCCACAGGATTTCGGTCAGCACCTTGTAGCCCCTCTCGAGCGCCTCGGGTGAGGTGTATTCACGCGGATTGTGGCTGATTCCGTCGCGGCTCGGCACAAAAAACAACGAGGAGGGAAGCCGCTTCTGGATCGCAAGCGCGTCGTGGCCTGCGACTGTCTGGAGCGTGAGAACCTTCATGCCAAGTTCCTGGGCCGTGTTCCGAACGATGTCGACGCCTGCAGCGTCGAGCCATGCGGTGCCGCGCTGTTCGTCAGTGATGATGGATGCGGTCACGCCGAGCGGCGCGATGTCTCTCTCCATCCGCGCCAAAAAGCGATTGCTGATCGCGAGCGCAACATCCTCGATCTCGTGTCGTACCTCGAACCACACGCGGACGCGTGAGGCAACCACGTTAGGCGAGTTGGGGTAGATCGTCAGTTTCGCCGCCGCCGCATGGATCCCGGCATTCGCCTGTTCGACCTCTTGGTGAAGTGTCTCGATCGCGCGCGCAGCGGCGCGCATGGCATCCCTGCGTCGTGCCATCGGCGTCGGTCCGGTATGGGACGGTTCTCCCTCGAACATGATGGAGAGTTTGCGGGTCGTCCATGCGCCGGAAATCGCTGCGATGTCCGCACCCGCCTGCTCAAGCCGATCGCCCTGTTCGACGTGGAGCTCGACGTAGCGCACGGGATTGAGTTCGAGCGGCGTCGTTCCCTTGTAGCCGATCGTCTCCAGCGCATCACCCAGCCTTATTCCCTCGACGTCGGCCAGCGCATAGGCGTCCTCCAGAGAATAGACCCCTGCGAATACCGAGCTGCCGGTCAGGCTGGGTTGGAAGCGCGCGCCTTCTTCGTTGGTCCAGTTGACCACCGCGAGATTGCGCCGCGCCCGGCCCGGATCGGCCGATGCACGATCGAGCACGGCCTTTGTGGCAAGCAGGCCGGCAAGAACGCCGTAGGGGCCGTCATAGCGTCCACCCGTTGGCTGGGTATCGAGATGCGAGCCTACCAACACCGTATCCATTGAATTGGGCGCGATCCGCGCGATTCCGAACATGTTGCCGATGGCATCTACGCGAGGCTTAAGGCCTCGTGCGGCGATCTCTTTGGCGAACAGATCGCGCCCGGCTTTGTCGAGCGCCGTAGCGGTCAGCCGGCAGACGCCGCCATCCCCGGTATCTCCGATGTGCGCGAACTCGGCGATCAGGTCGTCCAGCTCTTTCATCCGATCTCGTCCCGTCAGCAGGTCTTCGCGCCAGCCTGGCGCCGTCCGCTACGGGTGTAGCCGCCTCTGCGGGCTGCGCGAAGGTTTGCCGCCGCCGCGGTAAAGGAAAAGTGGAGGAGGGGGCATCCTCCTGCAACCGGATTGCGCCGATAGTCGCGGCGGCGGGCAAGGGAGCTCGGGCCCTGTTTTGGAGGGCGGACGAACGGCGACGGTGATCCTGTATCGTAGACACCGGTCCGCCGCAGGACAGCGAATACGGCATGAGCATTAAGAGGCGGTTGGGCGAAGGCGTTACGACCCACGAGCGCAATCTGGAGCGGGCGACGGCCCGCATTCCAGGCTGGGAAGGACGATCGATCAGCTATACCGCGCTGGTCGGTGGCCTGCTGAACCAGAACTGGCTGGTGGAGGTAGAGGGCCATCCGCGCCGTTATTTCGTCAAGGTGCCGGGCGAGGGCTCGGATAATTTCATCGATCGGATCACGGCCAATCAGGCCGCGCGCAACGCGCATGCGATCGGCGTCGGTCCGGAGGTGTTTCATTTCGATCCGGCCGACGGCCTGGAAGTAAGCGAGTTTCTCGAAGGGTACCGGACCTGCACGACGTCGGATTTCTTCAATCCCGCCATTCGCAACGCGGTTCTCGATATCTATCGCGGACTTCACGCGAGCCCGGCCTTGAGATTGACGAAAACCATGCTCGATATGATCGACGAGCATATTGAACAGGGGCGAGCGAACGATGCGGAGTATCCACCTGAAATGTTCTGGCTGGAACGACGCTACAACGATGCCAAAAAAGCCTTTCTCGCTTCGGGGCTCGATCTGGTCGTCTGCTTCAACGACCCGATGCCCGGCAATTTCCTGGTCAAGGAGGATGACGACGGAAAGCTGCTGTCGCTGAAGATGATCGATTACGAGTTCGCATCCAACAACGAGCGGACCTACGAGCTGAGCGCGCTATCGGCCGAAATGTTCTACGAGGAAGACACGACGATGGGTCTGGTGGAGCACTATTTCGGCTCGGCGCGCCGGGACATGTTTGCGCGGGTGATTGTCAACCGCGCGCTGGCGGATTTCAAATGGGCGTGCTGGGCGGTGCTGAACCGCAGGCTCAGCGGCTGGGATTTCGACTACCAGAAATATGGCATCTGGAAATATATGCGGGCACGCGATCTGATGGGTGACCCTCGCTGGGAGAGTTGGCTTCGGATGATCTGAGCGCGAGCGTAAGCTCGTTTCGGTTCGATTGGCCGACGTTCTTCCCAGCCTTGAAGCAGTACCGATGATGTACGGTGCGAAGCAGGACATGCAGCCGAAGCGCCGCGCTTATCGGGCGGCAAGCAACGAAAGGGTGCTCGCTGCCGGTCAGTTCGGCATGTACGAACGATTGATCGCGAGGCCGACAACGACCGTACATGAGGCGCGGCAGTAGGTCTCAGCCGGCGCGTTCGATGAGGTTCTCCAACAGGCGCTTGAGATCCTCGGTGGCGCGGTTGCCGTAGTTTTCGGCGATGTGGGTTTCTTGGCTCTGCGCGAGCAGGTTGAGGCGTTGCGCCAGCGCCTTGCCACGGTCCGAGCAGTACATCAGGACCTTGCGACGATCATCAGGATCCTGCAGGCGATAGACCAGAGAGTTCGAGACCATGCGGTCGATCATCTTGGTCAATGTCGGATGGTTGAGCAGCACGGCCTCGGCCAGTTCGCCCATGGAATGACCCTTTCCATCGGATAGCACCTTGAGGATGCGCCACTGCTCGACCGGCACGCCTTCCTGACTTAGTCGGACCTCGAGCTGGCGATTGATCTCGCGGCTCGCCTGCGCGAGCAGATAGGCGAGATGCTCGGTGATGGGGGCGTTCTTCTCTTGGGACTTGGCTTGCGACTTGGCCACGGATTAAGACTTCTGATCGATGAAATGTCAGCAGGGATTCCACGTAAGCAATGCCTTGTCGGGAATGCATTGCCTGGATGCGAAGATCATGGACGAATCTTCGGCACAAATGCCCGATCTATATGCAATGGAATTGTTGAATATTCAATATCTTATAGAGTAGATTCTGTGCAGGTCTTGCGGTTGCGCGACGTGAAGGCGGCGTCAAGAGCGCTAGCAGGGATGGGATGGAGGCGGGCGTGGGTACGTTCGTGCAGGAAACGAAGGCCGCAGAGTTGCCTTTCCCGCCATCAATGCTGTTCGACGCTGGCCGGACCTCTTCATTCTCCGTGTTCAATGGCACCGATCCCCCGCCACCTGCAGGGCGGCGCGATCGCAGCAAGCTGCGCATCGTCAGTTTCATTGCGCTCTCCGGCTCTGCCGGCATTTGGGGGCCTGCGGCAATCAATGCAAGTATTCTGGCTATCTCGGAGATCAATCGCCGGGGAGGCATTTTCGGACGCGCGCTTGAACTGGTGGTGCGCGATGCCGGCGGTGACCTCGACGAGGTCGCGCAGCAAGCCGTAACCATCGTCGACAACGACGAGGGCGATATCGTTATCGGCTCTCATATCAGCGCCGTGCGCGTGGCGCTGCGCAAGGTGATCGCCGGCCGGCTGCCCTATATCTACACTCCGGTTTACGAGGGGGGCGAACGCACCCCGGGGGTGATGGCGATCGGCGAAACGCCGCGCGGACAATCGCGCCCGGCGATCCAGTGGCTCGCTGAGCACAAGCGCGCCAAACGCTGGTATCTGATCGGCAGCGATTACGTCTGGCCCTGGCTTTCCCATCGCGCGGTCAGGCGTTACATCGCAGCTTCCGGCGGCCGCGTGGTTGGCGAGGAGTTCGTTCCGCTCGGCATGCATGATCACGAAGAGCACATCGCGCGCATCAAGGCGGCTCGGCCCGACGCGGTGCTGATCTCGTTGATTGGCACCAACAGCATTACCTTCAACCGTGCTTTCGCTGAAGCCGGCCTGGCCGGCAAGATGCTACGCTTTTGTGGTGCCATGGACGAGACCGTGTTGCTCGGGATCGGAGCCGATAACACGGAAAATCTGTACTGTTCTTCGGGCTACTTTGCGAATTTCGCTTCAGACGATGGCGATAGATTTCGCGCCAGCTATCAGGCCGAATTCGGTCGTCATGCCCCACCGGTCGGCTCGGTCGCACAATCCAACTACGAAGGGCTGAAGTTTCTCGAAGCAGTGGCGGGGCGTGCAGGCTCCGTCGAACCGCAGCTGTTGCTGCCGGCGGCGAAGAATATCAGCTACCGCGGTGGGCGCGGCGAAATTGTCATGCGAGACGGCAGTGCGACGATGCCGATTTATCTCGCGGAAGCTTCGGGCCTCGACTTCAACCTGCTCGAGCGGTTCTGAAAGCTCCGCCAACATCAGGCCGCGATAGGTCGAAATAATACTTGAAAAAGAAAATATTTCATTTTCTAGTAGATTTTCCGCCTGAGGCGTCGAGCCGTGTCTCCCCGACCATCCAACCTGCCGACGGCTATGCCGGATCATTGTGAAGCAAGAGATCAAGGAGAAACGTCCGTGACCGTCACGCTCCCCACACCCAACGAATTACGTGCCGTTGCTGCTCAGTGCGGCTTATCCCTGACCGATGAGGATGTCACGTCGTTCCGTGGCCTGATGCAGGGGTCGATCGAAGCCTACAACATAGTGGGCGCAATGCCCGACGAGGTGCCGCCGGTGAAATACCCGCGCACGCCGGGCTATCAGCCGTCGCCGGAAGAAAATCCACGCAACGCCTGGTATCGCAAGTCGGTCGTGAAAGGCGCCGACAGCGGCAAGCTGAAGGGCAAGACGGTCGCGTTGAAGGACAATATCATGCTCGCCGGCGTACCGATGATGAACGGTTCGTCGACCATGGAGGGTTACATACCTGATTTCGACGCCACGATCGTTACGCGCATGCTCGATGCCGGCGCGGAGATCAAGGGCAAGGTTCACTGTGAGCACTTCTGCCTTTCCGGCGGTAGTCACACCAACTCGACGGGCGCAGTGCACAACCCCCATAAGATGGGTTATTCGGCCGGCGGTTCGTCGTCGGGAAGCGGCGTGGTGGTCGCGCTCGGTGAAGTCGACATGGCGATCGGCGGAGATCAGGGTGGTTCGATCCGCATGCCGTCGTCGTTTTGCGGCGTTTACGGCATGAAACCGACCTGGGGCCTCGTGCCGTATACCGGCATCATGCCGATCGAGATTTTTGTCGATCACACCGGTCCGATGACCGCGAATGTCGCAGACAATGCTCTCCTGCTTGAAGTGCTTGCCGGTGATGACGGTTACGATCCGCGCATCAAAGCTCCTAAAGTACAGGAATACACCAAGGCGCTCGGCCAAGGTGTCAAGGGCATGAAGATCGGCATTGTCAAGGAAGGTTTCATGCAGCCGGTCGCTGAAGCGGCCGTCAGCGAGAGCGTGAAATCTGCGGCGAAGCGGTTCGCCAGCCTTGGCGCTGCGGTCGAGGAGATCTCGATCCCGATGCATCTCGTCGCGCCGGCCATATGGGTTCCCATCGGAACCGAAGGGCTCACCGCAACCATGATGTTCGGCGACGGCTATGGGCTGAGCCGCTCGGATCTCTACGCCACCTCGATGATGGACTTCCACCGCGGCTGGCGGCGTCAGGCGGATTCGCTGTCGGAGACCACCAAGCTGTTCATGATGCTCGGTACCTACGTCAACAACAAGTTCGGCCCGCGCTACTACGGCAAGGCCGTCAACATCTCGCGCCGGCTCACCGCCGCCTATGACAGGGCCCTCGGCAATTACGACCTGCTGCTGATGCCCACAACGCCGATGAAGGCGACCAAATTGCCGGAGCCGACCGCGAGCCGCGAGGATTACGTTGCTCGCGCACTGGAGATGATTTCCAATACCTCGCCTTTCGACATCACTCACCATCCGGCGATGTCGCTGCCCTGCGGCATGGTCGACGGACTTCCGGTCGGCCTAATGCTGATCGGAAAGCACTTCGACGAAATGAGCATCTATCGCGCGGCGCACGCCTTCGAACAGTCGGGCGACTGGAAGGCGATGTAACTTGGAAGATGATGCAACTTCGGCAGGCGATCGCAACGGGCCTTTTAATCCGATTGAAATCGCAACAAATGCGGTCGCCCTCCGAACGCACCAGCGTACCAAGCGCTGAAATGTATACGCAGGCGATAGCGGAGAATCCCAGATGTACAGGCTACCGCCTTGGCACTTCGATTGACGTGTTGAACACCACCAGATCGCCGCGATAGCTCGCGGAGCCGAGATAGAGCACTTCGTCGTTGACGTCGGTGATCACGCGAGTCATTTCGCCGGTCGGTGCTCCCGGCGGGATGCCCAGCATTTTGGCCGTCGCAAGACTTGCAGATCCAATGCGGAAGGTCTGATTCATGCGTTTGAGCGCGGGCCCCGCAAGTTTGCTCAGCAACGGAATGACCATTTCGGCGTCGAAACGCGCCGGATCGCGGTTGTAGAGGTCGGCATCGAGGTACATTTCCATGATGCAGTAGGCCGCCGACCGGCGCCGATGGATACGCCGCATATAGCGGTAGCGAGGCTTGGCTATGCCGAACTGCAGCGCCGACTTCGGCAGTTCGACATCGTCACGGACCTCGAACAGTTCGGCAACGTTGCCGTCGAGCGTGTGCAGCAGATGACGCCAACTCGATTCCAGATGGATCAGCTCGGATGGCTGTCGATCGGCAACGAAGCTGCCCTTGCCCTGGATGGTCTTGATCAGTCCTTCATCGGACAAAACGCCAAGGGCCTGGCGGATCGTCACGGGGGCAACGCCGTAGGTTTTTGCCAACACCGCTATTGTCGGGAGCTGTTCGCCGGCCGCCCAGCGGCCGTTCTCGATGTCTGACGTCAGCAAACGCGCAAGCGTAACGTAGAGAGGAAGCTGTGACGACTGCAGCCTCTCGCGCTCGCCGAGTGGCTCGCTGGTTGTCGATTCGGTCTCAATCTCGTTTCTCATTTTGTCCCATGGCGGAGTTTGCCCAATGACGCGGCTGCGTCTGCTCATAATATCACCT
Organism: Bradyrhizobium sp.; assembly: GCA_035547995.1. Taxonomy (GTDB): domain Bacteria; phylum Pseudomonadota; class Alphaproteobacteria; order Rhizobiales; family Xanthobacteraceae; genus Bradyrhizobium. The sequence goes on from DASZTN010000178.1 coordinate 38,862, forward strand.
TGTGTGCTGGTTAACCAGCAGACTAGTTTACGTTACGAAAAATCGCGAGATATCAGCCATGATACGTCTTCCTCACCTCGTTCTGACGTTCGGTTTTGTTCTCTCCCTGCTGTCCGGGCCGGCCAAGGCCGAAATGTCCGAGGTCCATGTCGCGACCCAGATCGGGCTTCCATATCTTCCCCTGATCGTCATGCAACATGACAAGTTGTGGGAAAAGGAGGCCAAAAAGGCCGGTGTTGATTTGACCGTCGACTATGCCCAGCTTGGCGGCGGCGGTCCTCTCAATGATGCCCTTCTCTCCGACTCGATTCAGATCGCCTCGGCAGGCGTCGCGCCGCTGCTGGTTTTGTGGGACCGGACTCTGCAGAACTATAAGGTGAGGGCGCTGTCGGCCATCAACGCCTCGCCGATGGACATCCTGACCAACAGCCCGAAGATCAAGTCGGTCAAGGATTTCGGGCCGGACGATCGTATCGCCGTGGCTTCGGTGAAGGTATCGATCAATGCCATTGTGCTGCAGATGGCTGCCGAACAGGCTACCGGCAAATGGGACGCGCTTGAGAACATTCAGGTGGCGATGGCGCATCCGGAGGCGTTTGCCGCGCTGACCACGCACAGCGGCGGCATCACGGGTTATGTCGCCAACTCGCCGTTCCAGGACCGTGCGCTGCGGATGCCGGGCATCTCCAAGGTAACGGATTCGTTCCAGGTTCAGGGCGGTCCGGCATCGCTCAGCCTGATCTATGCCAAGTCGTCATTCGTGACGCAGAATCCGAAGCTAACGGCGGCCTTCATCGCGGCGCAGAAGGAAGCCGTTGCGAGCATCAAGGCCGACCCGAAAGGCGCGATCGACAAATACATCGCCGTGACCGGAGACAAGACCGATCGCAGCATCCTCGAGGGCTTGATCACGTCACCGCAATGGAATTTCGCCCTTGAGCCGAAGGGCACGATGAAGGTTGCGAACTTCATCGTGAAGACCGGCCTGCTCAAGCATAAGCCGGCGTCCTGGAAGGACTATTTCTTCGACACCGTCGCAAGCGGCGACTGACGTCATCTCATCGATTCGTCGAGCAGATCGCCCTCTTCAGCCGAGTAGAATGATGCTTCGTCCCGACACCTGCCGCATGACATTCGCCGTCATCGGAGACACGCATGTCAAACCCGAGAGCGGCGATCAGTCCGCGCCGTGGAAGGTCAATGAGGCTGCGACCGCCCGGGCCCGCTGGATCTCGCGGGAGATCGAGCGCTACCGGCCCGATTTCATCGTTCATCTCGGCGACCTCGTGCATCCGGTGCCGGAGCTGTCGACCTTCGGCGAAGCCGTCGATCTGACGCGGCGGATTTTTCAGCAGTTCCATAATCGTCTCCACGTCATTCCAGGCAATCACGATATCGGCGACAAGCCCAACCGGGCGATGCCGGCCAAGATGGTGCGCGACGAATGGATCGAGTTGCACGAGCAGAACTTCGGCCCGAGCTTCTTCTCGTTCGATCGCGACAATTGTCGCTTCATCTTCATCAATGACCCCGTGCTGAATTCGAAATCCCCGATTGAGGCGCGGCAGCGGGTCTGGCTCGAGCAGACGCTCGCCTCCGCAGGCAGCCAGCGGATCTTCATGTTCATGCACTATCCGCTGTTCGTGCTCGATCCGCATGAGCCCTCGAACTACGACAATATCGACGAGCCGGCGCGCAGCGACATTCTCGGCCTGATCCGCAAGCATAAGGTCGAGGCGGTGTTCGCCGGCCACGTGCACAACATCTTCTACAACCGGATCGAGGGCACGGAATTCTACGTCATGCCGGCGACCTCGTTCGTGCGCCAGGACTATTCCGAATTCTTTCGCACCGATGCCATCCACGAGAACGGCCGCAACGATGCCGAGAAACTCGGATTCTCGATCGTTGAGGTCCATGATGACGGCCATGTCGTGCATTACTTGCGCAGCTACGGCGAGACGCTGGAGCCTGCACAGGCCGGCTCGTCCATCGCTGTCCGCTCCGCCGCGCTGCAGCTGCCGAATCCAAAAAAGCCGGGCGGCGTTCCGTTCGGCGTGTTCCTCCGCCATCCATGGGCGGAAATCACGGCGTTGCCAAACAACGGTCCGATGGACGAATTCCTTCGCAAGGAGGCGCGCAACGACTATCATCTCGCGGCGTTGTGGCGAATGGGCTTGCGCCACGCGCGCGTGCCGCTATCGGATTTGCTCGACGAGCGGATCGGTGCGCGCATGGCGGACCTGGTCGCAATCGGCCATCGCTTCACGGTGTTCGGGTTCGGGATTCCAGAGGGAAAGACGCTCGACCTGATCGTGCAACGCCGCGGGCTGTTCCAGCGTTACGAATGCGTGCTGCCGGCCGACGAGATTGGTCGTGACGCGACGAAAGTCGCCGAATTCCGCCGTGCCCTCGGCCGTCCGGTTCTTGTTTCACCGATTGCAACGTCGGCCGCCGAGAAGAAGATCGGTTCCCGCATCGAGCTGTTCGTTTCGCATGGTTACCGGCCGAACCAGCTCGGCGAGATCGAGAAGCTGTTGGCATCGCTCCAGCCTGGGGAGATCGATCATCTCGTCGTCCGCATCGGTCTGTCGACCGACATGATGGAGACGGCCAAGGAACTTGCGGCCTGGCAGGAGCGAAGCGGCTGCCGCCTCGATCTGCATCTGCGCGTCGCCGCCGACAATCCAGCCACCAATGTCGTGGACGATGCCGCGATTCTGAACGGGGTCGTCGCGTTCTATCTTGCCTCGCTCGCATATCCCGGGCTCTCGATGATGCTCGACACGTTCATGGATATCGACCGCGGCTATTTCGTCCGTCACGGCCTTGTCGACCGCCGATGTAACCTGCGGCCCGCCGGCCTGGCCGTCGAGGCCATGGCGGCCTACTGCCAGGGGCCGGCGGTGGTGACGCCGGTACAGATCACAGGGGGAGCGGCCTTCATCTGCAAGATGGCAGATCGCACGGCACTGTTTCTGCTCCCGCAAGGCGGAGCACAGATAGCCGTGACATCGGAACTGCTGGAGCAGACCGGCCTCGGCGAGGAAGCCCTGACCGTCGCACTCGACCGGCCCTGGACGACGGATACCGGCATCGGCCTCGAGCTGAGGGGAGGCGAGGCGGTCCCCCGCCAGACCTCGCATCCGATCATGATCGTGGGACACTTTGCCCGGTAAGCACGAAGGGGCCGCTTGATGACTCCGCTTCTGTCCGTCGATACCGTAACGCTGCAATATCAAACCGCAGACCATCTGATCACTGCGACATGGCGCGTCTCCTTTGACGTTCAGGAGGGAGACCGTTTCGTCCTGCTGGGTCCCTCCGGTTGCGGAAAATCGTCGCTGCTCAAGGCGGTCGGCGGGTTTGTCGAGCCCGTCGAGGGGCATATCCGCCTGAGACAGCGCGAGGTGAAAAAGCCCGGTCCTGACCGGATGATGGTGTTCCAGGAATTCGATCAACTGCTCGGCTGGAAGACGGTTGCCGAGAACGTCGCCTATCCGATGAAGGTCAATCGCCGGTTCGAGCGCGCGGAAATTCCGCAGCGGGTTTCCCGTGGCCTTGCGACCATCGGCTTGGAACGCTTTGCCGATGCGTATCCGCACATGCTGTCGGGCGGTATGAAGCAGCGTGTCGCGATTGCGCGGGCGCTTGCGATGGAGCCTGAACTGTTGCTGATGGACGAACCCTTCGCCGCGCTCGATGCCTTGACGCGCCGTTCCATGCAAGCGGAGGTTCTCCGGTTGTGGGAGCAGACCGGCGTGACCATGCTGTTCGTCACGCATTCGATCGAAGAGGCGTTGATCGTCGGCAGCCGGATCCTCGTGCTGTCGCCGCATCCGGGACAGGTTCGCGCGGAACTCGACGCGAGCGACTTAGGCTTCTCCGACGTCGGCTCGCCGCGCTTTGCCGAGCTTCACGAGAAGATCGAATCCATGTTGTTCGAGCATCAAAAGGCCATGGCATGAAAGCGCCCGCCCGCCAGCTGGCACCGCGCCCGGATTATGAACGCCAGCCGCAATCCATCGCTGCGATCGGCGAGATCAAGCGGACGCTGACGCCATTCCAGAAGATCGCGAAATTCGCGGCCTTCCGAAAGACCCTGATCCTGATCGGCCTTGCCGTGATCTGGCAGGTTTATGCGGTCCACCTCGACAACGAATTGATGTTGCCGAGCTTCAGCGCGACGCTCGGTGCGCTCTGGGATGCGACCGTACATGGTCCGCTGATCCAGCGTGCATTGTTCTCGCTCGAGGTCCTGGTGACCGGATATGTGATCGGCGTTTTCCTAGCCGGGCTGTTGGTATCAGCATCCGTGTCGACGCAGTTCGGCAACGATCTGCTGTCGCTGCTGACGGCGATGTTCAATCCGCTGCCGGCGATCGCGCTATTGCCGCTGGCGCTGCTATGGTTCGGCATCGGGCCGCAAAGCATCATCTTCGTGATCGTCCATTCGGTGCTGTGGGCGGTGGCGCTCAACACCCATACCGGCTTTCGCTCGGTGAGCGAGACCACTCGAATGGCGGGTCAGAATTTCGGCCTGACCGGGCTGCGCTATATCGTCGGCATTCTGGTGCCCGCGGCATTTCCATCGATCCTGAGCGGATTGAAGATCGGCTGGGCCTTCGCATGGCGCACATTGATCGCGGCCGAACTCGTCTTCGGCGCGACCTCGCGTTCGGGCGGCCTCGGCTGGTTCATCTTCGAAAACCGCAACTCGCTCGAAACGCCGGCGGTGTTCGCGGGCCTGCTCACCGTCATCATCCTCGGTCTCTTCGTCGAGGCCGTGGTATTCGCGACCATCGAGCGATACAGCGTTCGGCGCTGGGGAATGCAGCGATGACCAAGGAAGTCCCGATCATGCCGGCGCAGCCGCGCCCGGCCACGCGCAACTGGGCGCCGCCGTCTTTTATCGATCCAGCGCTTGCCGGGACTGCCGTGATCACGCCGCAAGGACCGTTCCTGTGTGGCGACTATGCGTCGATCACGCTGGTCTATACCGCCGGGCGCTTCGGCATCGACGACACCGGTTCGATCCGCATCTGCTTTCGCTTCGCGACCGATCAGGGCGCGCCCCAGTTCACTGACCCGAAAGCGGCGAACTACGTCTCGGTCGAGGCGAGCAATGCCGCCGTTCTCGATGTGCGCTATGATTTCAAGCTCAACACAAGGCCGTGGGATAGGACCATCGTCGTCCGGGTAGTGCAGGGCTTCCTGCGGGAGGGCGATACCGTCACTGTGCGTTTCGGCGATCGCAGTGGCGGCTCGCCGGGCCTGCGCATGCAGACCTTCGTCGACCCGTTCTACGAATTTCAGGTGCTGGTCGACCCGATTGCTACCGGTTCTTTCGTTCATCTGGTCCACCAGCCGACCTGTGCGATCGTGCCCGGGCCGCCCGTCCGCTGGCACGCCGTTGCGCCCACCTTGCGCCGCGTCGGCGAGCCGTTCTCGCTCTCGATCCGGGCCGACGATCGCTGGGGCAATCCGACTTCTGCCGGCCCGGTGATCCTCAGGCTTTCCAGTGACGTGGCGATCGGAGGATTGCCGGAGACGGTGACAGTCCCGGCCGGCGCGACGGCCTTCCGGGTCGACGGGCTGGTGCTCGACGCCGTGGCGTCCACCGAAATCATCGTTGCTGAGGGGAACGGGCACGAGTTGGTACGTTCGAATCCAATTATGACGACAAGAGACGGACAAATATCATGCTGGGCCGATCTTCACGCACAAAGCGGGGAAACGATCGGCTCCGGCTCCGTCGTCGATTACTGCCTGTTTGCTCGCAACGCCGCATTCCTCGATGCGATCGGCCATCAAGGTAACGACTTCCAGATCACGCCGCAGTTCTGGGCCGAGCTCAACGATACCCTGGAGCGGTTCAATGAACCCGGGCGGTTCCTGACCATCCATGGCTATGAATGGTCGGGAAATACGGCACTCGGCGGCGACCGGAACGTCTTTTTCCGGCTCAAGGATCGAACGATCCGCCGCTCCTCGCATGCGCTGGTTCCGGATCTGTCGGATGTCGCCACCGACTGCCATGATGCCCGCCTGTTATTCGAGGCATTGAAGCGCAATCAAGAGGATGTCGTATGTTGGGCGCATTGCGGCGGGCGATATGCAGATATTGAATATGCCCATGACGCTGCGCTCGAGCGGTCGGTCGAGGTGCATTCGAGTTGGGGAACGTTCGAATGGCTGCTGAAGGATGCGCTTCGGCTCGGCTACCGCGTCGGCGTCGTCGCCAACAGTGACGGACACAAGGGGCGTCCTGGCGCGGAAGCGCCCGGAGCTTCCCAATTCGGTGCGTTGGGCGGGCTGACCTGTTTCCTCGTTCCCGAGCTCAGCCGCGACGCTCTGTTTCGGGCGATGCGGCAGCGGCGGCACTATGCGACGACCGGAACTCGTCTGAGCCTTGCGATCACCGCTGAGTTCGAGGGCGGCTGTGTATTCGTCGATGATCCGAGATTGCCTGGCGCCAAAGGTGTAGCGGCGACCACGGCGCTGATGGGTGATATCGTCACCACCGCGGCTGCTGAAGCCGCTTTGACGGTGGACGTCGTTTCGCCGAGCCCGGTGATTTCGATCGAACTCCGCAACGGCCTTGAGACTGTCGAGACACTTCGTCCCGGCGGCGATGAGGCCGCTGGAGACCGCTTTCTGCTTCGATGGTCGGGGGCGGAATATCGTGGCCGCTTCCGGCAGACGAACTGGGATGGCGAGCTGCGCATCGAGGGCACTGAGATCGTTGCGATCCGTCCGGTGAATTTCTTCAACCCGGACAAGCAGCCCAAGCTTGTCGATCCGCGATCGGTGACCTGGGCGTCGATTACGACAGGCAACTTCGCAGGCGTCGAATTCGTGGTGAGCCATGCCGGGCAGGGACGCTACCAAGTAACCACGCCACATGGTGTGCTGGAAGGAGCTTTTGCGGACATCAAAGCCGAGCCACATCTGCTCGATTGCGGGAAGCTCGATCGCGCAGTTTCGATCGAAAGATTACCGCCGGCCGCCGCCGAGCGGCAGCGCATCTCGCTGAAGCGGAAGCTACCGTTGCGGAAGGAAAGTGATAACCCGCTCTACGTAGTCTTGACCCTGGAAGATGGTCATCAGGCCTGGTCAAGCCCGATCTATCTGATCACCTCCGCCGCAGCCGATAACGACTAGCGGGGTCGGCGGCGAGAGCAGATCGCGCGGCGACACGAACCCGCGCTTCTTCGAACTGGCCTTCGCCAAGGCCGCTCAGATGAGGAGTTCGATTAAAAAGGGACCGCTTCTTGCGCACGAGTTGCGCAGGAGGTCTGCGAGTTGGGAGAGGGTCTCCGCGCGGGCCGCTTCAACGCCCATCGTCCCTGCGAGTTTGACGAAATCGAGATCGGGACGGCCGATGTCAAGCATGCTCAAGGCGACGGGCCCCGGCTGAGCGCCGACCGCATCGAGTTCGCCTCTCAACACGGCATATTTCCGGTTCGCCAGGATAATGGTCGTAACGTCCAGGCGCTCGTGCGCCTGGGTCCACAACGCCTGCGGCGTATACATCGCGGATCCGTCCGCCTGAAGCGAGATCACGCGGCGCCCCGGTGCGCCGATAGCAGCCCCGGTCGCCAGCGGCGGCCCGCCACCGATGGCACCGCCAGTTTGATGCAGCCAGTCATGTGACGGCGCGCCGATCGTTGCGTTGAAAAGACCTCGACCGAAGCTGACGCTCTCATCGACGATAATGGCCTGGTCCGGCATCAGAGCCGCCAGCAAGCGCGCCACGGCTTCCGTGGTGATCGGTCCGTCCGGCACCGAGGGGCGGGACGGAGCGGCCCGTGCGGCCGGCTTCGCCTTCAGGCCATCGGCCAGTTGGGCCAACGCGTCCGTGAGGTCCTGTTCGGGCTCGGCTAGGATGTGTACATTGCATCCGTCCGGGATCAGCCTTCGGGGCTTGCCGGGATGCGCAAAAAACGCGACGGGTTCTCGAGCGCCCACAAGGACGAGATGGCGCGTATCCGCAAGAGCGGCACGCGCGTGATCGAGTCCCCATGGCATGCGCGGAACGTCTGCACGGCCCGAGCCGCGCTGATACCGGCCGTTCGTGAATTCGGCAATCAGCTTGCAGCCGCTGGTGTCGGCGATGGCTTGTGCGAACGCAAGAGCAGGATCGCGCAGCGCTGCGCCGGTGAGCAGCATAGTGACCGGCTGTCGGCTGCGAAGGAGCCGGGCGATCTCGTCGACCTGGTGCTGTGAGGCACGTGCCGGTGGGACAGGAGTCTTGACCTCGGCTATCTGGCCGCCTTCGTCCCATGCGGTATCAGAAGGAGCGACCAGCGTCGCAATCCGGCCCGGCGAAGTTCGGGCGCACTCGATGGCTGCGGCTGCATCGGCACCCAATGTTGAGGCGCTGGCTGCGGTACGGACCCAATGGGAGAAAGGGCGGGCGAGTTGCTCAATGTCAGATGCCAATGGCGGATCAAGCGGACGATGATAGGTTGCTTGGTCTCCCACGATATTGACGATCGGGCTCGCCGCGCGGCGCGCGTTGTGCAAGTTGGTGACTGCATATCCAAGGCCCGGACCGCAATGAAGCAAGGTTGCTGCCGGACGGCCGGTCATGCGGGCATAGCCGTCGGCGGCGCCGCTCGCCACGCCTTCGAACAAGCAGAGCACGGCACGCATGCCGGGAGCGCGATCGAGAGCGGCAACGAAATGCATCTCGCTGGTCCCGGGATTTGCAAAGCAGGTATCAATTCCACCTGCCAGCAACGTTCGCAGCAAGCTTTCTGCACCGTTCATGCTTACCTCATGATTGCCGCTCATCCCCGGCAGTCTTGTCGATGGACTCGCTTCACGCGCACCACTGCCCGCAGTACGGACGCTCGCCCTTTAGCATTTTTCGTGCCATTCTCTTATTATTGAGGTAGCCATGCTTTACTCAACGGAGCGATGCGTTCGAATAAGAAATGCCAGCCCATCAGTAAACCAATAATGAAAAAGATTCCGCGCGCTCCACACAAACCAGACCGCAGGTCCAGAGCAGTCGATGCTGTCTCCGCCGGCCTTCCAACACAGGCCGTGGCGATAGAGGGAGGAAGAGCGATCAGGACCAATCACGGCTGGCGAGGAACACGATTGCAGGAGCGTCCTGGTTTTCTGATCCGGCGCCTCTATCAAATCCATGTCGCGCTTTTTCTCGAGGAATGCGCACCGGAACGCATGACACCTGTTCAATACAGCGTCCTGACCGCACTCGATCAAATGGGCACCATCGATCAGGCGACCCTGTCCCGCAGCGTTGCGCTCGACCGCACGAATGTGGCTGACGTCGTGGCCCGGCTTGAGGGGCGAAATCTTGTGACGCGACGTCCGTCGCCCGAGGATGGACGCAAGACGTTGGTCTCGATCACCAATGAAGGCTGCGAGCTTCTCGATCGATTGGAACCGGCAGCGATGCGTGCCCATGAGCGCACGATTGCTGCACTTCCCAAGCATGAAAGAATTCAATTTCTCAAGACGATGGAATACCTTGTCGCTTCGGCGGAGCAGAGCAATTTATTGAATGGGCCGGGTGCGCTCTGATCCGGAAGTGGTCGCAAGGCCTCAATCATTCGACTTGCGAGCGTGCCATTTTGCTTCGTCGTCGTGCAATCCCCTGCTTCAAATTCCACCATCGTGCTCAACGTTTGGACGTGGTCCCGGCGAGATATGAGGTATACTGACGATCTCAGCGCACGATGAAGCGCATCCTTTCGAGACGTGCATGCCGTCTATCGTTGCTGCATGATTGAAATGATCCGCGGGTTACGTGCGTCGCGATATGGTGGTGATTGCATGATGCGGACGCGCATTTCCTGCGGATGGTTGGTGGGTAACGACGACCGGGGCCATACGCTCTGGCGTAATGCAGAGTTGGTTTACGAAGGCAACACCATCCTTTTTGTCGGTGAGAAGTTTACAGGTCGAGTCGACAAGGAGATCGATGCGCGCGACCGCCTAGTCATCCCCGGCTTTATCGACACGCATGTCCACTCGGGGCATCGTGCTTCGCATCGCCTGATTTCGGATGTCGGCCGCCCTGATTATTTTGGTCAGCCGTTTCTGGAAATCAGTGTCGCGAAAGAGGGCACCCGGGTCGGCGGCGATCCACGCTACGTCCGGCCGGACGATCGTTCGGCGGCCGAGGAGCTGGCATTCAACGCGCGCTTTACGGTCGCGGAGCTGCTCCGCAACGGCATCACCACATTCGTCGAATTCGGTAGTCAGCTCAAGGTGCAGGAAGCGCTGCTGGGGCAGGTCGAGGAGCTCGGTATCCGCGCCTATCTCGGTCCTGGTTTCGATAGCGGCCGCTGGGTTGGCGGTGCGGACGGAAAATTGGTCCGTGTCATCGATGAAGCCGCGGGCGAACGCGAATTCGAACTCGCGCTCGATTTCATCGAGAAGAAGAGCGGGGCCTGTAACGATCGCGTCCGTGGCATCCTGGTTCCGCGGGAGATCGAAACCTGCACGATCGATCTGCTACGCGCCGCGGCCCGCGAAGCGAAGGAGCGCAAGCTTCCGGTCGCAATCCACGCGGCTTACAATATTCTTGAAGTGTTCGACATCATTCGCGAGCATCAGATGACGTCTGTCGAGCTTCTTGAGCACGTCGGACTGATGTCGAGCACGCTTAACATCGGGCACGGCAATTTCACCGCCGATAATCCGCTCATCAATTATTCGGGCGGGCGCGATCTCGACATCATGGGTCATCACCACTGCTCGATATCGCATTGCCCAGTCAACGTGGCGCGGCGTGGGCGTTTTCTCGACAACTGGCAACGTTACAAGCAGGCAGGCGTAAATATTGCATTGGGGACGGATACCTATCCTCGTGACATGGTGCTCCAGATGCGCAATGCGTCTTATTTCGGCAAGGTCGCCAGCCGCAACCTGAAAGCTGCCACTGCGGCAGAAGTCTTCGAGGCGGCGACCCTTGGCGGGGCGCGATCGGTCGGTCGCGTTGATCTCGGTCGCCTTGCGGTCGGCGCGCGTGCCGACATCGTCATCGTCGACATGACGGGAAGGGATTCGTTGCGGATGGGACCGGTCCGCGATCCGATCAAGAGCCTTGTCGATTGCGGTATCGGCGACGATGTCGACACTGTCATCGTCGATGGCGTCGTCCGCATGGAAGGGGGCCGCATCCCGAATGTCGATTTTGGTGTGCTGCGGGTTCAGGCCCAGCAGGCGGGCGAACGAATTTGGGACGGTTGGGCCAATTGGGACCCGCATGGCCGAACCGCCGACCAGATGAGTCCGTTTTCGTTTCGACGCATGAATTAAGCACCAATCGGAGCATACAACCAGCGGACAACAACGATGACAGAGCAGGACACGCCAAGCGCACTGAGCTTCAAGGCGATCAGGCAGAGTTTTGCGGCCCCGGCGGGCGATTCCGTCCTCACGGTCATCAACGATATTTCCTTCGACGTTCCGCGCAGAAAATTCATTAGTGTGATCGGCCCCAGCGGCTGCGGAAAAAGCACGCTGCTGCAGATGGCGGCAGGGCTGCTCAAGCCGAGCCGCGGCCAGGTCAGCCACAACGGCGCGATTGTCTCTGGCGTCAACCAGACCATCGGATTCGTTCCGCAGCAGGCGCAGTTGCTGCCGTGGAAGACGACGATCGAAAACATCGAGTTTCCGCTTGCGCTGCGCAGGGTCAAACCGGCGGAATGCCGGGCCAAGGCGCAGCTTGCCATCGAAAAGGTGGATTTGAAGGGTTTTGAAAATCATTACCCTCATCAGTTGTCCGGAGGCATGCAGAAGCGCGCATCGATTGCGCGCATGCTGGTCTACAAGCCCGACACGATCCTGATGGACGAGCCGTTCGGTGCATTGGACGCGCAGACCCGCATGGTGATGCAGCACGATCTTCAGAACATGCTGGCTACCGAGGAGGCCAGTATCCTGTTCGTGACTCACGACATCGCCGAGGCGGTATTGCTGTCTGACAGCGTCGTAGTGATGAGCCGTCGTCCTTCCCGGATTCTTGCCGAAGTTCCCATTGATCTTCCTCGCCCGCGTAACGTGTTCGCGCCGCATGAGGTCGCAGGCTTTGCAGAGGCCTATCAGCGCGTCTGGTCGGTATTCCAGAGCGAACTCAGTTGGAGGCAGGCCGCATGACCGACCAGATGCTGACAAGCGCCGTTGCTCATCGTGCACCGAATCGAATGTGGACGCAGATCTGGCGCAGGATCGCCTTTGTCGCTCCCGGGGTCGCGATGCTTCTGGTCTGGCAATTTGCATCAGGCCATCTGATCCGCGAGGTTTACGTCAGCAAACCGACTGAAATCGCAAAGCGTTTGTTCGAACTGTTTGCCAGCGGTGATATCTGGCCGAACCTTTTCGTTACCGGGAAAGAGCTGCTGCTATCCTACGTCATTGGGGTTCTCGGCGGAATGGTGCTCGGTTACGCGCTGGGTCGTCGTCCGCGGCTTGCAAGTGTGGTCGAACCCTATGTGATGGCGTTCTACGGCATCCCGAAGATTGCGCTCGCGCCGCTCTTCATCATCTGGTTCGGTATCGGCATCTGGTCGAAGGTGATGCTGGCGAGCACGATGGTCTTCTTCCTGGTCTTCTATAATGTTTATGCGGGCGTCCGCTCCATCGATCGGGACCTGGTCAATCTTGCGATGGTCCTCGGAGCGAACGAAAGGCAGCTTGGTCGCCACATCTATCTGCCGGCCTCGGCGCCGTACCTGCTGCTCGGAATGCGCATGGCAATCCCCTATGCCGTAATCGGTGTCATCGTTGGTGAGTTCACGTCATCGGTCGCAGGCCTCGGCCTCTTTATCAACTATTCTTCGTCGACATACGATCCGGCGGGCGTCTTTGCCGGCATCTTCATCCTGCTGGCGTTTGTGATGTCGATGAATGCGCTTGCCTCGCATCTCGAGCGGCGATTGTTGCGCTGGCGGCGATCCACCAACGACATTCCTCAAGACGCCATCTGAGAGGCTGTAAAATGATTGACCGTCGCACGATTTTGCTTTCGGCCCTCGCAACTCCGTTGCTTGCCACGCGGGGCTGGAGCGATACGGCAGGCAAGGTGAGGATTGGCCTTCCGACCAATTCGCTCAGCTATGTAAAGATCTTCGCGGCCCGCGCGCTCGATACATTCGCGGCCCAGGATGTGGCGATGGAGTTTGCCCAGGTGCCCGGTGGCGATCCGACCGTGCTCGCTGCCGTCGATTCCGGCGATCTTGATCTGGCCGCCGTCGGAGGCGATTCGGCGCTTGCCGCCGTCGCCAAGGGGCAGCCGTTCAAGCTCATCTATACGTTGATGGGAAGATTGCCCTATGTCTTGACCGTTTCGAACAAGTATCTCCAAAAGGTCGGCGTGACCAAGGATGCGCCTCTCGACAAGCGCATCGGGGTCATGGCGAATGCGATTATCGGCGTCAGCGCGCTCGGCGGCGCCCAGGACAGGGTTGCCAGATGGCTCGCCCTGCAGGGCGGCCTCGATCCCAAGGCGATCAAGCTGGCAGTGGTTGGCTCGCCGGCGGCGCTCGGCGCGGCGCTCGAAGCCGGGCGTATCGATGCATTCGTGTTGAGCCCGCCGGAAAGCGTAATTGCCGCCAGCAAAGGCTATGGGACGGTTCTGGTACATCCGGCGAAGGAGATCGCCGGATCAGGTGTCCTTCCAAGCCTTGTGCTCGCCGCTCGAGCCGACGTCTCGCCGCCGATGCAGGCGGCGATCGTTCGATCATTGCGGGCGATGAATGCTGCGGCCAGCGCCATCCATGACGATCCGAACGGTGTCGCCGACAAGATTACGGCGAAATTTTTCAGCAAGGTCGATCCGTCCATCATTCGTGCATCGGTCAATTCGCTTGCCGATGGCGTGAGCGGCGATGGTCATCTGTCCGCCCAATCGATCGCGGCATTGGTGAAGTTCGCGACGCAGACCGGTAATCCGGCGCCCACGACGAAGGATTTCTGGACCGACAGCTATGCCGCGGCGGCAGCGAAGAAGGCTTGACCCTTGATGGTGCGCCTTTGCGCCGCGAACGGAGGTTCGCATGTCGTTTTGTGGTCGCAGCGCCTATTCCGTCAGGAGATCAGTCATCTCCCGCAGCACCAGTTTTGAGCTTCTGCTTCGCTGGTGGCATCGTCGGCGCCGCCTTCAGCCCCGCCGACGTAAATCTCACGCGTCATCCGGAGGCGGCGCCGACGGATGGCATCGATCTCACCGACGGCGAGGCCCTAGCCATCGAATTGACTTCTAGGGCGCGACAGGCCGAGATTGTCTCGAAGCGTCCGCCCTTCATAGTCGGTGCGAAACAGACCGCGTCTTTGAAGTTCCGGCACAAGTTGTTCGGCAATATCTCGAACGCCGCGAGGGAAATAACTCGGCATCAAGGCAAAGCCGTCACAGGCGCCTTGTTCGAACCAATTTTGCATAAGGTCGGCAACCGTCTTTGAACTGCCACAAACCACATGGTGCGCCTGGCCTTCGGCAAAGCGGCGGCCAGCCTGGATCAGCGAGAGATTCTCACGACGCGCCATTTCGATGAGCAGCTTTTGACGGCCTTGCGCTCCATTGCTGAGCGGCAGTTCCGGAAATGGGCCGTCCTTTGGAAATTGCCGTAAATCAAGTCCGCCGGCCACCCGATACATGGAGCGCATGGCTTGGTCATCGGTGATATTGGCGAGGAGCTCGGCGCGCAATTCCTGGGCCTCCTCATCCGTGCGTCCGATGATTGGCAGGATGCCGGGCATGACTCTGATTTCATCCGGCTCACGTCCAAACTGAACCGCTTTCGATTTCACCTCATCATAGAAGGCCTTTCCGTCTGACAGTTTTGATTGGGCCGTGAAGACGCAATCGGCGATACGGGCGGCCAGAGTTTTGCCAGGTCCTGAAGCGCCCGCCTGAACGACGATAGGGCGGCCTTGCGGAGATCTGAGCACATTCAGCGGTCCCCGGACCTTGAAGTGCTTACCGGAGTGATTGAGCACTCTGACCTTGGTCGGATCGAAACACTGCGCGGTTGTCTTGTCGTAGATGCAGGCGTGGTCCGCCCAGCTATCCCATAGACCGGCCACCACGTCGAAAAATTCCTCGGCGCGCTCATAGCGCGCGTCATGCTCCATGTGGGTGTCGTGCCCAAAATTCTGAGCCTCGGCTTCTGTTTGGGACGTGACGAGATTCCATCCTCCTCGACCGCCGCTGATCTGATCGATGGTCGCGAACCGGCGCGCAATATGGTAAGGTTCGTTGTAGGTGGTTGTAGCGGTTGCGATGAGGCCAATTCGCGTGGTTGCAGCCGCGAGAGCTGGAAGCAATGACATCGGTTCGAGGCCCGCGGCGCCGCGATAAACGAGACCGGCCTTTGGATCTTTCTTTTCAATCAGATCCACAGGTTGGACGGCGGCGGTATCCGCAAAGAAGATCGCATCGATCTTTGCAGCTTCGGCAAGCCGTGCCACTTCGAGATAGTCCTGAAAGGTGCTTTCCGATGTCGGGATCGCATCCGGCATCCGCCACCCACCCGGATGCGAACCAGGGGGAAACCAGAAGAGGCAAAGCCTCATTTTGCCGTCTTTATTTTTCATGTGGCTACCTCCTGTATTTGACGAGTACCTACACGTGTCTGAAATCTCGTCCTTCACGATCTTATTGGACGCGCGAGGCCAAGATGGTCGCGCAACGTTATCCCTTCGTAAGCGGTGCGGAAGAGACGACGGCGTTGCAAGATCGGAATGACGTGGTCGACGAAAACGTCCAGCTCGCTGGGAAAATAGGGGGGCATGATGTTGAAGCCGTCGGCGGCGCCTGCTTCGAACCAGGTCGCAATATGATCCGCGATTTGCTCTGGCGTGCCGACTATGGAACCGTGGGAGCGCGTTGCCGCAACCAGCCGGCCACACTCGCGGATCGAGAGGTTCTCGGCGTCGGCCCTGTCGAGAAGACTTATCACGCGAGGGGTAAAATCCTTGCCTGACGCACGGATATCCGGGGTCGGAAGCTTGGCGTCGGCTGGAAGGTCGTAAAGGCGGAATTTGAGCTGTTCGCTCAGCATCCAGACGCCAACCGCCGGATGAAGAAGATCGTTAAGCTCCTCCTCCTTGCGCAAGGCGGATTTTTCCGTATCGCCGATGATCGGCATCAAACCGGGCAGGATGCGCAGGCTTGCAGGATCACGTCCATGATTTGGCATCCGTGTCTGTACCGCTTCACGAAATGCCAGCGCCTCTTCGAGCTTGGTCTGCGCTGTGAATATGACTTCGGCGACGCGTGCGGCAAATTCGATCCCGGCCGGCGAGCCGCCCGCCTGCACGAGCACGGGCCATCCTTGGGGCGGACGGGGCAGGGTGAGCGGATTCTTTACGGAAAAGAACTCTCCAATGTGGTCGATCGGTCTGATCTTGCGCACGTCGGCAAAACAGCCGCTGTCACGGTCTCCGACGAGTGCGTCCTCGGCCCAGCTGTCCCACAGCTTTGTACAGATCTCGACAAACTCCTCCGCACGCTGATAGCGAAGTCTCTTCTCCATGTGGCTCTTGCGGCTAAAGTTAAGCGCGGCATCGTCATTGGCCGTTGTGACGATGTTCCAGCCGGCGCGCCCTCCGCTAAGGTGGTCGAGGGAAGCAAAGCGCTCGGCTATCGCGTAGGGCTCGTTATACGTGGTCGAAAGGGTGGCGACCACGCCAATGTGGCGCGTTGCGCCGGCAATCGCCGAGTCGATAGAGATCGAATCGATATTGTTGAGTGCGCCTTCGGCAACGATCCGGCCCTCTCTCTCTCGGGCCGCCAGCATGTCGCCTACGAAATAGAGGTCAAAGAGACCCCGTTCCGCGGCTACGGCAGCACGCTTATAATATTCGACCGTAAGGATCTCGTTTGCCGCCACCGACGGATGGCGCCAGCCTGCGAGGTGGTGGCCACCTGGATAGATAAACAAGCCGAAATGAAGCTTCTTCGCCATGTTGTAAGTTCGTTGTGAGCGCCGCTAGGCGGGGCTCGCGATTTGCAGATCGCGGCGCAACGTAGAGCGCCGGTCGGGGGCGCGTAAGGAAGCAGCGAGCAGCGGTGACATAGTTGCTTCGATGATTAAATCGAGATCGCGTGTATTGACCGCTGGCCGAAGATCGAAGCCGTCGCATGCACCGGCATCGAGCCAATTGGCGAGTTCTTCAGCGAGACCGGCCGGCGTGCCGACGAAGAATGACGAAGAATCCGATCCGAGTGCGGCAAGTTCTTCGGCGCGTTGCAGCGCCTCCCGTTCAGTGCGAGCCAGGATCGGCATGGCGCTCTTGATGATCAGCGGTGGCGAGGAACGAGATGATCGCGAATACCGCGATTGCAGATCGGCGTGAAATGTCGCCATCTCATTGCGGCTCTTGGTATCGCAGAGGAGGATATCGACGAGCGGCAGTACCGCCTCGCGCAAGGCATTGAAGCCCTGATCGTGGAGCATAACTACCGGATGGCCCTGGATCGGCCGGGGTACGTTCAATGGGCCTCGCACAGTGAAGTATGATCCACTGTGCATGATGGGGTGGACGTGGTCGGGATCGACGAACAATCCGCTTGTTTGATCGGCGATATAGGCTTGGTCATCCCAGCTATCCCAAAGCCCACGCACCACCGAAATGAACTCGGCCGAGCGTTGAGCCGCCTCCGCATCTCCAAGCAGTGCCATATATGCATAGTCGGCACGTAAACTTTCCCGTCCCGCCAGTCCCGCGACCCAGCCGACCCGGCCTCCGGAGAGATGGTCGAGACTGGCCATGACTCGCGCCACGTGAAACGGTTCGGCGACATCGAGCGGCCAATATCCGCACAGTCCGATCCGTGTCGTGGTCCCGATAGCCGCGCCCATGAGAGTAAGAGCATCGAAGCGCAGGCTTGCGGCAGTCCCATCGCCGGGTGTTTTGAACTGCGGATTCGGGATGCCAAAAACGACCGCGTGGAAATTCGCTCGCTCCGCGCGAATGGCGACATCGAGCAACGATTGCGGATGAAAGGGAGGGGTCTCGCTCACCCGCCAAGCAGCAGGATGCCAACCATGGTGCGCGACGGAGAGCATGAGCCGCACGACTTCACGCCTCTGCGGTGAGTTTGCTGAGAAAGCGCCGGGTGCGTTCGTGCTTGGGGGAGTCCTTCATGCTCGCCGGACAACCTTCCTCGACGATACGGCCGTTCTCCATGAAGAGAATTCGGTCGGCCGCTCTCAACGCAAAGCGTATTTCGTGGGTTACGATCACCATCGTCATGCCTTTGGCAGCCAGGTCCAGCATGACGTTCAGAACTTCGTTGACCATCTCCGGATCGAGCGCTGATGTCGGCTCATCGAACAGCATGGCTGACGGCTCCATCGCGAGAGCACGTGCGATCGCCACGCGCTGTTGCTGTCCGCCCGAAAGAGCAGCGGGATACGTGGCCTCTTTGTCCGACAAGCCGACGAGTGCCAGGAGCCGGCGGGCATCCGCTGCCGCCTGGTCGGGCCGACGCCCGAGGACGTGGACTGGACCGCATCGAACATTGTCGAGAGCGTTCATATGGCCAAATAGATTGAACTGTTGAAACACCATGCCGATCTGGCGTCGTTGCGTGGAAATCCTGGCATCGGACACGGGCACTGCTTTTCCGTCACGCATGGTCGATCCGAGCAGAGAGCCGTTGATCGACACCTGGCCCCGGTCTGGCGCATCGAGGAAATTCAAGGTGCGCAGGAGGGTGCTTTTTCCACTCCCGCTCGGCCCGATGATAACGACGACTTCGCCTCGCCGGACGACAAGATCGATATTGTTCAGGACCTGGAGTGGACCGAAAGATTTATGTATTCCCCGCGCTTCGATGACAATCGGACGCGTCGACGGCGGCGACACCTGCTCAGGACGCGTCATGGGAAAGAACCGCATTATCGATGTTGATGGGCTTTGCTGCGACCGATGGCGTCTGAAACCGCGATGTGACCGCGCGGGATGCTCGTGCCTCGAGCCAGCTCTGGACGAAGCCCCACAGCGTCGTCAGCACCAGGTAATAAAGGGCTGCGACGCAGAACAGCTCGAGAACCTTGAACTTGACTTGTACGAGCAATTCGGTGCGACGAAGCAACTCCTCCATCGAGATGGCTGAAGCCAGCGAAGAGGTCTTCATCAAGCCGTTGAACGCGTTGCCGAGCGGCGGAAGGATAATGCGGAACGCTTGGGGGAAGACGACGATTCGCATCGTCTTCGGCCACGTCATTCCCACTGCACGGGCTGC
Source organism: Bradyrhizobium sp. (assembly GCA_035547995.1). Lineage (GTDB taxonomy): Bacteria > Pseudomonadota > Alphaproteobacteria > Rhizobiales > Xanthobacteraceae > Bradyrhizobium. Next base: position 58,096 of record DASZTN010000178.1, read on the forward strand.
TTCGAACTGTCCCTTTGGCACCGACTCGATGCCGGCTCGGATGATCTCTGCCAAATAGGCGCCTTCATTGACCCCAAGCCCGATGAGCGCCGAAGCGACAACACCGAACGAGATCCCGATCTGCGGCAGGCCGGTATAAATGATGATCAGTTGAACGAGGACGGGCGTCCCCCGAAACAGCCAGACGTAAAGTGAAGCCGGCTGCCTGATCCACCACCGGCTGGACATCCGCATGAGTGCGGCAATGAGCCCTAACACCAGACCGATCAGCATGGCGGCGGCGGAGATACCGAGCGAAATCGCGGCGCCGGTAAGAAGGTAAGGGCTGTAAATATAATGAAGGAACGTCCCCCAGTCCCACATGCGTGCTGGTTCCCTTTTTGCTTGGAGCGTTCCGGCGGCCCACCTGCCGAATGCTGTCGGCAAAATAACTGACTGTCAAGTTATGTAGGAAGGTAGATAAATAGGCATGTAGTTGACTAGTTGCTTGACCAATAGGCAGCGCGCCTCTAATTTGGAAACAACAGTCACCCATTCTGCCGGATTCGATGATGAAAAAAGTAATCCGCTCGCCGTTCCTGGCCTACACCCAGATCAAGGCGCGCATCACTGACCTGACCTATGAGCCGGGCGAACGGCTGTCGGAAACGAAGCTCGCCGACGAATTTGGTCTTGGGCGGTCGCCGATCCGAACCGCGCTCTTGAAGCTTGAAAGTGAGGGCTGGGTAGAGATTTCACCTCAGAGCGGTACGTTTGTCCGCGCCTTATCTGAGCGTGAGATTCAGGAACTCACCGAACTTCGCTCGCTGTTGGAAGCCCATTGCGCCGGACGGGCTGTCGGGCGCGTCGCCGCGGAAGAACTCGAACTCCTCCAACAGAAATTCGCGATAGCGCGGCCAAAAGTTCTGGCGGGCGACATAGACCTCGCTCTTCAGCTTGACGAAGAAGTTCATGCTTTGCTGTATCGCCTGGGAGGCAACGAGCTCATCGCCGATACCCTGACCGGTCTGCGCGACAAGGTTCAGTGGATTCGTCGTGCGGGCGCGATCTCTGCCCTCCGCATACAGGAGAGCTTCGAGGAGATCGGGGGCGTCGTCGAGGCCTTGAGTCGACGCGATGCGGCGATGGTCCAGTATCTGATCCGCCAGCATGTCGAGAACGCCGCGCGCTTCTGTCAAATGACGGGACGGCCATCCAAGAGCGCCGCGCTGGAGCCCGAGCGCAGCTAAAGAAATTCCGACTTGCCGCAAAGGTCAGGACTTAAGAGAGGACCATATGTCAGATTGGCAGCGGCAGCGTTTCCTCAAGCTTGGCGCGTTTTTCCATCCGACCGGTCATCATGTTGCGGCGTGGCGTCATGAGGGCGCCCAAATCGATGCCGGCACCAATTTTGCGCATTATGTGCGTTTGGCGCAAACTGCCGAGAAGGCAAAATTCGATCTTGTCTTCCTGGCCGACGCGGTTGCCACGCGCGACGGAAACCTCGAAGGGCTTTCGCGTTGGCCGCAATACATGGCCTATTTCGAGCCGCTGACGCTGTTGTCGGCGCTGGCTGCGGTTACAACGCGTATTGGTCTCGTGTCGACGGCGACGACGAGCTACAACGAGCCTTATCACATCGCGCGCAAGTTCGCCTCCCTCGACCACATAAGTGGGGGGCGGGCAGGCTGGAACGTCGTTACGTCCTCAAATGCGTCCGAAGCCTTTAATTTCGGTCGCGACCAGCACATAGCGCACAATGAGCGCTACGATAGAGCCGCAGAATTCGTGCAGATCGTAAAGCGCCTTTGGGACAGCTACGATGATGATGCCTTTGTACGCGATCGCGCGTCCGGTCGCTATTTCGAACCATCAAAACTTCACTTCCTGAATCACAAGGGTAACCACTTTTCTGTGCGTGGTCCGCTCAACGTTGCCCGGCCGCCGCAAGGTCATCCCGTTCTTTTTCAGGCAAGCGCATCCGATGTTGGCAAGGATCTTGCAGCACAAATTGCTGAGGTCATTTTCACACCCCTGCATGATCTCGAAAAAGGGCAGGCATTCTATCGCGAACTCAAGGAAAACGCTTTGCAGCACGGTCGCACATCGCGTGACGTCATCATCATGCCTGGACTCAATCCTATCGTCGGACGAACTCGCGAAGAAGCAGTCGAGAAGGAGTGCTATTTCCAATCGCTCATCCATCCGGATGTCGGTAAGGAATTGCTTTCGAACGCCCTCGGGGGGGTGGATCTTTCGGATGTCGAGATCGACAAGCCTCTTCCGGACGGAATTATTTCTCCGGAAGACAGGCAGTCGAACCCGCGCTTCTCATACCTCTTCAGGGAGAGACTGACGGTCCGGCAGATGTACGAGAAATACGGCAGTGCGCGGGGGCAGCGTACGGTTGTTGGGACCGCAGACGACATTGCCGATCAAATGGAGCGCTGGTTCGTCAACCGCGCGGTGGACGGCTATCTCATTCAGCCGCCTCATCTGCCGGCGGGACTGGACGAATTCATCGAGCACGTCATCCCAAGGCTGCAAAACCGAGGTTTGTTTCGCACAGAATATGAGGGCCAGACCCTGCGCGAAAATCTCGGCCTCAAGCGACCGGCAAGCAGCTATGCAAGCGTGACGGTTCAGTAGCCAGCACCAAATATTGGCAGGCGCAGCAATTGGGGGACAGAGGCATGGATCTGCGCAGTGACTTCAGGCTTGGCATGCGCCGGCTGGCGTCGGGTGTTTCAATCGTGGCGACGGCGGACGAGGATGGGCCCAAAGGTTTTCTCGCGACCTCCGTCAGCTCCGTCGCGCTCGATCCCACGCCCTGTCTGCTTGTCTGTGTGAACAAATCAACCTCAAGCCATGACGCATTGCTTCGTACGCAGGTGTTCTCGGTCAATGTGCTCGCCGAACAACAGGTGGATATCGCGCGTCGCTTCAGTTCTTCCGAACTGAGGGACGCACGTTTTGAGGGCAGTGACTGGGGGAGATTAGAGACGGGCGCTCCTATCTGCCGAGGGGCGCTCGCGAACTTCGATTGCCGGCTGATGACCACGATGACCGTACAGACCCATACGGTCCTGATCGGTCGCGCCGTGGCGGTCCAAATGGCCGATGCCGCCGTCGAGCCGCTGATCTATTACGACGGTCGCTTCGACCGTAATCGGGCTGCCTGAAGTGCTCTGCCTCTCCGGGGCTATCCATAACGAGTACGACCGGCCATTCAGAACTATCCGTCAATCTTCAATCGGCTTTACCCACAAGGAGCATATTCATGCGGCGAGTGTTAAGTACGGTCACGGTCACTTTCGGATTGGCGCTCTCGTTCGTCTCCAGCGTCCAGGCGCAGGCAGCTTGCACTCCGACCCTGTCCCATCCGCCGCTCGCGCGAGCGGGATACCTCATTTCCGCGATCAACCCGACGGTTGCGCCGGTGCAGTACATCGACGATTCGGGCAACATCGTGGGTCTCGATCCCGAACTCGGCGATGCGATCGCCGAACGTCTGTGCCTCAAGCAGGAGCTCCATTCCACCCAGTTCGCGACGATGATTCCGCTCGCCAAGGAGGGGCGTGTAGACATGATCAACAGCTTCATGTTCTACACCCCGGAACGTGCGAGCCAGGTGTTCATGATACCCTATGGCGCTACCACGCTGGCCTTGCTGGTGCAGAAGAAGAACACGGATGATATCAAGGGGCCGGAATACTTCTCAGGTAAGCGGTTCGGCACCGAGCTTGGTACGGTCGACTATCAAGCTGCGAAAACCGCCAGCGAAGAATTGGTTAAGGCCGGAAAGCCCGCGATCGATGTGCGGACGTTCGACACCTATGCAGATGTTCTGCAGGCGCTGGCTGCAGGCCAGGTGGACGGCGTTTTCGTTGGCACTGAGCAGGCCATCTACTACCGCGACAAAGGTACCGATTTCTTTCGAATTGCTTTGAGCGGCTATCAGCCGCACGTCGAAGCGCTGGCATTCGGAAATATTGAAGTCGCCCATGCCGTCGAAAAGGCCCTGAACGATATGAAGGCCGATGGCTCGCTCGACAAGCTGTTCAACAAGTATGGCCATTGCTACCTGCCGGGACCGTATAAGGTGACGACCGGGCCCATAACAGTGCCGGCTTGCAAAGGTGTCAAGTAAAGCACGAGGAATTGGCGTGCAGGTGCGCTCGTCCCTGCAATCGTCAGGACGCAGATGGGAATACGCGGCTAACCGGAATTCCAGTCTGACGGGCTTGCTCGCCACACAGGCGGCCGGCCGGCTGGCCTTGCAAGTTCTTGCGCTGCCCAGCTCCTCAAGAAGTGCAATCGAAGCCACTACAGCAAAGATGGGAAAGTCTGGGATATGAAGGAAGCGCTTGTTCGGCTCAAGAAAGAAGGCTCCATAGCAACCATCACCCTCGATAATCCGCCGGTAAACGCCGCGTCCACCAGGCTAATGAACGCACTGCATGCGCGGCTTGATGAGGTCGAGCAGGACGCCGCCATCCGTTGCGTGATCCTCGCCGGCGCCGGTGAGAAGGCCTTCTGTGCCGGCGGCGATCTGCGCGAAGAGAAGGATTTTGGAAGCCCTGAAGCGTCCGCCGCCTTCCGCACTCTCGGACGCCGTACGTTGGATCGGATCGAGGCTTTTCCGGTTCCCATCGTTGCGGCAATCCATGGCTACTGCATTGGCGGTGGCACGGCGATCGGCTGGGCATGCGACATTCGGCTGGCCGCAGACAACACCGTTTTTCGTGCCGGGGACGCTTACATCGGTATGGTGCCGAGCTGGGGGATGGGGCTTACGCGACTGCCGCGCTATGTCGGGCGCTGCCGGGCGCTCGACATTCTCTTGCTCGGAGAGAACTTCGGTGCCGAAACAGCCCGGGAATTCGGGCTTGTGACGCGGGTCGTCAAACGTGCCGATCTCGAGAAGGAGGCTCTGGCGGTCGCGGAGCGGATCGCGTCAGCTTCGCCAACGGCGATACGCGCGACACGCGATGCCATCCGGTTCAACTCTCGCGAAACCTGGAAGGATATGGTCGCCTTTGAGAACGAGATATGTGAGAAGGTCTTCGCTCATCCCGACGCCCACGAGGGACCGAAGGCGTTCTCCGAAAAGCGCAAGCCGAACTTCAAGGCGCTCTGATGGGTGTCGACAGCCTGCTCAATCCGCGATCGATCGCCATCGTCGGAGCTTCAGAGAAGGTCGGGCCCGGCTACAATGCCTTCAAGGCACTGGAATATGTCGGATTCACAGGCCGTATCGATCTGGTAAATCCGAGATCGCCCGAGCTATTTGGCCGGCGAACATTCGCCTCCCTCGAGGAGATTCCGGACCAGATCGACGCCGTATTCGTGGCCGTGGCGGCTGACGCTGTCTTGAACATCGCCAGGGCCGCGGACAAAAAAGGCGTCGGCGCGCTTGCCATCCTGTCCAGTGGGTTTGGCGAGACAGAGGAGGGGCTCACCGCGCAACATGAACTTAGTGCAATCTGCGCCGCGAGCGGCATCGCCGTTTGCGGCCCCAATTGTCTCGGCCTGATCAATTTCCGGGGTAACGCTGCACTTTTTGGCACGTCGCTGCCTGACACGGTAAAGCGGGGTGGTATCGCTGCGATCGTACAGAGCGGATCGGTCGGAATTGCGCTGCTCAACTCCGCGCGTGGTCTCGGTCTCAGTTATCTCATCACCACCGGAAACGAAGCCGTAACGGCGGCCGCCGACTATATCGACGCTGTTATCGATGATCCGGCCGTCAACACTATTCTGGTCTTCGCCGAGCAAATAAAGAAGCCTACCGCTTTCGTGCAGGCGCTAAGGCGGGCGCGCATCGCCGGCAAGCCCGTCATCGTCTTCAAGAGCGGCCGTTCTCAATCGGGCAAAGGCGCGGTCATGGCGCACACCGGGGCAATTGCCGGCAGCGACGAGGCTTGCGATGCGGCGCTGGCTGCAGCGGGAGCCATTCAAGTGCATTCGCTCGATGATCTCATCGAGACAGCGTTGCTCGCGTCGACAATCGGGTTGAAGCCGCGCAGCAGGCAGCTCGGCGGCCTTTCACTTTCCGGCGGCGAAATCGCGCTCGTGCTGGATGCAGCCGAGGATCTTGGTGTAACGTTCGCCCCGCTTGGTGCGGCAAAACACACCGTCAAGCAGTTGATGCCTCCTTTCGCTCATCTTTCCAATCCGCTCGATCTCACCTGGGCAGGACTTTATGATCCCACAATTGCTCAGCGCTGCGCAGAGGCAATAGCTTCGCAGGATGATGTCGGCGCGTTGATCCTCTTACAGGATGCGCCGAGCGGGCTTGGATCCCAGCAGGCGGGACGGTATGCGCGGTTGCTCGAGGCTGTAGGAAAGGGGGCGGCCGCTGCAAACACCCCGCTGGTTGCGCTGTCGAACGTTTCGGACCAGCCGCATTCCTTGTTGCAGGAAACTGCCGATAGGCTGGCCGTGCCTTACCTGCGCGGCACCCGCGTCGGCCTCGGCGCGGTCGCGAACTATGTCAAATGGTCGACGTCGCCGTTGCCATCGCCGGTGCCATCCGGGCCGATAACAGCGCGGTTGGACTCGCTGCCGCAGGGGCGGCTCGCCGCCGAGCACGAAGCGCGCGAAACTCTGAAGGAATATGGCATCGCCGGACCGCCAGAACGTTTCGTGGGCTCTGCAGAGGAGGCCGTCGCCGCAGCGGAAGCCATCGGTTTTCCGGTGGTGCTGAAGGGAATCGTCGAAAACGTCATCCACAAGTCGGATTCCGGGCTCGTCAAGGTCGGTCTGAACAGCACTGAAGACGTGCAAAGAGAGGTAGCGCAGATGCTGCGTGCTGCGGATCGGCTCGATGGAAAGCTCCTGGGTTTCCTGGTGCAGCGAAAACTTTCGAGCGTCTGCGAGATGTTCGTTGGAGCTCGCGTCGATCCGGATTTCGGGCCCCTCGTTGCGGTCGGTGCTGGAGGTATTCAGGTTGAACTCTACAAGGATATCGCTGTCAGCATTGCGCCACTCGACATAGATGGTGCCTTGCAGGCGATCGCGCGGACACAGGTTGCGAAACTCCTCGCTGGATTTCGCGGCGCTCCGGCGGCGGATATCGATGCGGTCGCACGAACGGTCAGCGCAGTATCGCGGTTTATCGCTGAGCACGCCAGTCACATCTCGGAGGTCGAGATAAACCCGCTCGCCGTGATGGAGGGCAACAAGGGATGCGTTGCGCTCGACTGCGTTATTCTCCCGATGAAGTGAGACTGCAGAATATATGGCCCCTATCGCGGTTGTCCGAGCGATGTGGTGCGTCGGTCAGCCCCACCACGTAGATCGCAGCACGGCGCTGCCCGGGGCGAGTTGTTCGTTGGTTTCACTGACCAAGTGTTGTCGTCAACCGGACGACTTCCGGACGATCGGATGCACCATCAGCCTGCGAGAAAGCCGCCATCCACCGCGACCACGGTGCCGGTCGCATATTGCGAGGCCGGCATGCAGAGGAAGGCGACGGCGCCGGCAATGTCTTCCGGCTTTCCCCACCGCTTGAAGGCCGTGCGGTCGGCAATGCGTTGATAATGCGCAAGATCGGAGCGGCCAGCGGCATTGATTGCGGTCTCGATATAACCGGGGGCGACGGCATTGACCCTGATGCCTTCTTCCGCCCAGGCCAGCGCCAGCGCCTTGGTCAGCATCACGACGCCGCCCTTGCTGGCGCAATAGGCGGGGATGCGGGGCAGCGCCAGGGTGGCGTTCATCGAGGCGATGTTGACGATCGAGCCCTTGCTCTTGGCGAGGGCAGGGCGAAACGCCGAACAGGTGCGAAACGTGCCGACGAGATTGACATCGAGCACCTTGGTGAAGGTATCGATCTCGTATTCCTTGTCACGCGCCAGGATGCCGGCACAGTTGATCAGCGCATCGACGCGCTCGTGCCGGTGCGCGAAGGACGCGACGGCCTCATCGTTGGTGACGTCGAGCGGCTCGATCCCAAGTCCCGGCCGCGGCTTGAGCAGCGTTCGTGCAATGTCGCCATCATCGACGCCGGTTGCAGTGACCGTCGCCCCGAGATCGCAAAACAGATTGGCGATCGCGGCTCCGATATCGCCGGCGCCGCCGATCACGACCGCATGAAATCCGGGTGCCAGAGAGAAGGATGCGTTCATTGATGTTGCCTGTATCGTTTTGGGGACCGTGATGGCGGAGCCGTCGATTCGCGGACGAGCAGCGAATAATCGACTTCGTGATGCATGATGGCCTGTTCTCCAGCAAGATGCCGGACCAGATATTCGCCGGCCCGCTGCCAGGTTTCCTCGGTCGGAACGTGGATGGTGGTCAGACTCGGCCGCAGGTGCCGGCTCCAATCGAGATCGTCGAAGCCGACGACCGACAGGTCTCCGGGTACTGAAAATCCGCTGCGCTCGGCCTCGAGCAGCACGCCATAGGCGATGACGTCATTGCCGCACACCACCGCGGTCGGCCGCTCCTCGAGGCTGAGCAGATAGCGGGCCGCTTCGCGTGCGTCATCCAGCGTGTAGGGCACCTCGACGTGCCATTGCGGCAGCAATTCGAGGCCGCTTTCGGCGAGCGCGCGGCGAAAACCGGCAACACGGGCGCTGGCGCGGTCATTGTTGCGCTGGAGCGCAGAGACGATCCCGACGCGGCGATGGCCAAGTTCGATCACATGCGTGGCGGCGCGATGCGCGGCCGCTTCATTGTCCGTGCCCACGCACGGATAGGGACGGTCGGGCTGATAGATGCCGACATTGATGTATGGCACGGCGTTGTCGGCAAGCATCTTGCGCAGAGAATCGTGGTGACAGTCGCCGCGCAGCACCAATCCGTCCACGCCTCGACCGACGAGATTGCGCGCCTGTTGCAGTTCGATCTCAAGATCGTAGTTGCTGGTCGTCAGAAACAGCATATAGCCGACCGAGGAGAGATATTTCTGCAGCGAGGCGATGCCGCGTGCGAACATGGTGTTGTCGATGGTCGGCACGATTGCACCCAGCGTGCGCGAGCGTCGCGATGACAGGATGCGCGCCGGTGCGTGCGGGATATAGCCGACCGCCTCAATGGCCTGAGCGATGCGCGCCCGTAAGGACGCACTGACCGCTTCCGGATTATTGATCGCGCGTGAAACCGACGCGGTCGAGACACCGGCTCGCGCGGCCACCGCGCGAATGCCCTGTTTCGACGATCGGAACGTCGGCGAAATCATTCTGGTCCAATGTAACGTTACAAATTTGTAGCCGCTCGATCAGCTACTGCTCTCATCATATTGAACTATGACATTGGATTTGTCGATTCTCTTGACAGGGATGATCTGAGGCTTACGGTGTAACCGTTTTCAAGAATGGCTCCGCCGAAGCAAGGCGGACCGGCGGTCAGGGAGGAGTTCAATGAAAGCCAGGATGTTTGCGGCGGGCGTAGTGTTGCCAATTCTCGCCGTCACCGCTGCCGCCTCGGCGGCGCGCGCCGCTGATTTCGACTGGAAGAAATTCCAGGGCAAGACCATCCATTTTCTGGCCAACAACAATCCGGTTTCGCAGGCGTTGCTGACCCACAAGGCCGATTTCGAGAAGCTCACGGGGATGACTCTCAAGGTCGATGGCTATCAGGAGCAGCAGATGCGCCAGCGGCTCGTCACCGTAATGAATGCGCACAGCGACGAAGTCGACGTCTTCATGACGCTGCCCTCGCGCGAGGGCGAGCAGTTCGCGGCTTCCGGCTGGTACGCCGACCTGACGCCGATGACCAGGAATGCCGTCGCAGGCGACTATGATTATCCGGGCCTGAGCCAGGCGCTGCTGAAAGCTGCGACCTATGGCGGCAAGCTCACCAGCATGCCGATGAACATCGAAGGTCCGGTCCTTTATTACCGCACCGACATTTTCAAGAAGTGCGGCGTCGATCAGCCGAAGACGATCGCCGACGTCGAGGCCGCCGCAAAGAAAATCAAGGCATGCGATCCCAGCATCACGCCCTTCGTCTCGCGCGGCTTGAAACCGGCGCTGCCCTACACTTTTAGCAACGTGTTGCACAATATGGGCGGCAGCTACATGGTGAATGGCAAGTCCGCGTTGTGCTCGCCCAAGGACAAGCAGGCGCTCGATACCTATAGCCGGCTGTTGCGCGACTATGGTCCGCCCGGTGTCGTCAACTACAGCTTCCCGCAGATTTCCGCGCTCTATCGTGCCGGCCGTGCCGCGATGTCGTTCGAGGCGTCGAACGAACTGCGCACGGTGATGGAAGGCGGTGAGCGCCTGAAGGATACTGCCGTGATCCCGTTCCCGGCCGGCGATGGCGGGCAGGTGCCGACCGCAATCGGCTGGGGCATGGCGGTCTCGGCCTATAGCAAGCAGCCGGATGCCGCCTGGTATTTCGTGCAATGGGCGACGAGCCCCGCGGTCCAGAAGCTGATGGCCGTGCAGGGTATTGCGCCGCCGCGCTCGTCCGTTGCCAAAGATCCGGATTATCGCAAGTGGATCGAGGAACAGCCGGTGCGCAAGGAGTGGCAGGCCGCACTCGATGTATTGGCGGCGAAGGGTTCCTCCGAGGTCGGCTATCCCATCGTGGCCAATCCGGAATCGCGCGAGTTCATCGGGCAGGCGGTGCAGGATCTGATCCTGAAGCAGAAGACGGTCGACCAAGCCTGCGCCGACGCAGACAAGGCGCTTGATGCCCTGATCGCGCAGAAATGATGTTGTGGATGCTGGTCGCGCCGTCAGGCGCGGCCGGCTCATCATTGGAAAAACCACGTGTCTGACGCCGCGGCAACATTGACGAAAGATCGGCAAAAGCTGGAGCTGACTGCACTGTCAGCGCCGGCGGTGCTGTTCACCGTCGGGATGATTGCCTTTCCGGTGATCTATACGGTTTGGCTTTCTTTCCAGAGCTTTTCGTCGACCGGCCAGCAGTCCTTCGCGGGCCTATCCAACTACACCAAGCTGGCCTTCGACAATGAGTTCTGGAACGGGCTGTGGGTGACGTTCGCACTTTATGTGCTGTCGCTGGCGTTGCAGCTCTTTTTCGGCATCTGGCTGGCGCTGGTGTTGTTTCATGCCAAGCGCCTGCCGGGCATCGTGCGCTCGCTGTTCATCTCGCCCTTCCTGATGCCGCCGGTGGTGGCCGGCATGATGTGGCTCGTGATCCTCGATCCTTCTCTGGGCGCGGCGAACTACATTCTCACCTCGTTCGGTCTGCCGCCGTCGGACTGGCTGGCTTCGCCGACCTGGGTGATCCCGACCATCGCGCTGATCGATACCTGGCAATGGGCGCCCTATGTCGCGCTGATCGTGCTGGGTGGGCTGCAATCCTTGCCGCCGAGCGTCTATGAGGCCGCGCAAATCGACGGCGCTTCGCCGTTCAAGACGTTCCAGCGCATCACCCTGCCGTTGCTGCTGCCGACGATCGTCACCGCCACGATCCTGCGCAGCGTCGATCTGCTGCGCTTCTTCGACATCATCTACATCACGACACAGGGCGGCCCCGGCAATGCCTCGAACACGCTCAACATCTATGGCTTCCGGGTCGGTTTCGAGTTCTTCAACATCGGCTATGCCTCGGCGCTGATGCTGACGCTGACCGCGATCGTGTTCGGCGCCGTGCTGGCATTCAATCGCCTGCGCAGCGCGGTAGCGTGGTGAGGCGAAGCCATGGCCGATAGCCGAATGGACGATCGTGCGATCCGGATTTTGAATACGGTGCAGCTCGTGATCGCCTGCTTCATCATCCTGGCCCCGGTGGTCTGGATGGTCTTGTCGTCCTTCAAGCCCTCCTTCGAGGTCACGGCCTATCCGCCGACGCTGATCTTCTCGCCGACGATCGAGAACTACACGCAGCTGATCCGGACCACTCCGTTCTTTTCCTATGCGGTGAACAGCCTCATCGTGACGATCGGATCGGCGGGGCTCGGGTTGATCTTCGGTATCCCGGCAGCGTTCGCGGTTTCCTGGACGCGTATTTCCTGGCCGGCGATCCTGACGCTGGCGGCACGGATGGCGCCAGGCACGCTGTTCCTGCTGCCATGGTACGTCATGTTCCGGCAGGTCGATCTGATCGGCTCCTACACCGCGCTGATTCTCAGTCACGCGGTGATCACGCTGCCGATCGTGATCTGGATCCTGTTGCCGTCCTTCGACAATATCCCGCGCAGCGTGTTCGAGGCGGCTCAGGTTGATGGCTGCAGCGTCACACGTATCCTGTGGCGGATCGCCTTGCCGCTGGTCGGTTCCGGAATTGCGGTCGCAGCCATTTTGGCTTTCGTGTTCTCCTGGAATTATTTCCTGTTCGCGCTGGTGCTGTCGAACGGCGACACCAAAACGCTGATTGCAGCCGCCTTTAATTTCGTCGGCGAAGGATCGACGGAATGGGGGGCGCTGATGGCGGCGGCAACTTTGATTGCGCTGCCGCCGCTCGTTCTGGCGGCGCTTGTCCAGCGCTGGCTGGTCTCCGGACTGACGCTTGGCGCAGTAAAAGGTTAGGTGCCCTAAATGAATGTCTCTCTGCGTTCCAATTCGATCATGCAGGCCGCCGTGTTCCACGGCGATGATCGCATCACCATCGAGCGTGTCGCGATGCCTGAAGTTGCCGACGGCGAGGTGCTGGTGCGTGTGTCGCGTACGGCGCTGTGCGGATCCGATTTCAAGCTATGGCACAAGGGCGCGGAGTTCACCGCGGGCCATGAAATCTTCGGCATCGTCGAGCAGCCCGGTCATCCGATGCACGGCAAGCGCTGCGCGATCTATATTCCGCTGCATTGCGGCCGCTGCGCCGCCTGCAATCGCGGCGATACGCAGATGTGCCTGGAGGTATCGAGCCTGATCGGCTGGAATCGGCCGGGCGGCTATGCCGAATATGTGCCGGTGCCGGAGAATTGTCTGCTGCCGGTGCCGGACGATATCGAAGACAGCCTCGCGCCGCTGCTGCTCGACGTCATCGGCACATCCGGCCATGCGGTGCGGTTCGTCAGCCGGATCGTGCCGCCACATGAAGCGGGCCCGGTTCTGGTGATGGGAGCAGGGCCGGTCGGACTGGGCGTGGTGCTGGCGCTCCGCAGCCTCGGCTACAGCGACATTCACGTGGCCGATCCGAACACAACGCGCCTGAGCATCGCCCAATCCTTCGGCGCCGTGGCGCACCCGGTAGGCGATACCTCGAAACGTTTTGCGCTGATCATGGAGTGTTCGGGCGCGCATGCGGCCCGCAATCTCGGCATTGAACTGGTATTGCCGCGCGGGGCCCTGGTGCTGGTCGGAGAGAACGCCGCGCCCTGGACGATCGAGGAGGGCAAGGTATTTCGGCGCAAGGATTTCTACATGATCCGAACCTTCTATTTTCCGGTTTCCGATTTCGAACCGAATGTCGAGTTGCTGCGTCGATACAAGAACGAGTACCGGGTGCTTGTGGACGGCGAATTCGGTCTTCCGGCCTTGCCGGAGAATTTTGCGCGCTTCGCCAGGGGCGAATTGATCAAGCCGGTGCTGGCGCTGGACTAGCAGATCATGGCCTCGATCTCCATCCGTAACCTGGTCAAGCGGTACGGTAACTACACCGTCATTCCCGATCTCAATCTCGAGATTGCCGATCACGAGTTCGTGGTCTTTGTCGGCCCGTCCGGCTGCGGCAAGTCGACCCTGCTCAGGATCGTCGCGGGCCTCGAGCCGATCACCTCGGGCGATCTCTATATCGGTGATCATCGCGTCAATGGCGTGCCGGCAGCGCAGCGCGACATCGCTATGGTGTTTCAGGATTATGCGCTTTACCCGCATATGCGCGTTTACGAGAACATGTCGTTTGCGCTGGAGCTTCGCGGCACGCCGAAGGCCGAGATCGATGCGCGGGTGAAACGTGCTGCCGCCTTGCTGCATATCGAGCCCTATCTCGACCGCAAGCCGAAGGAATTGTCCGGCGGCCAGCGCCAGCGCGTTGCGATGGGACGTGCCATCGTCCGCAATCCGAAGGCCTTTCTGTTCGACGAGCCGCTGTCCAATCTCGATGCCAAGCTGCGCGGGCAGGTGAGGGCTGAGATCAAGGCACTGTCGCAGCAGCTCAAGACGACGATGATCTTCGTCACGCATGACCAGATCGAGGCGATGACGATGGCCGATCGCATCGTCGTGCTGCAAAACGGTATCGTGCAGCAATACGACACCCCGGAGGCGGTCTACGAGCGCCCGTCCAATCAATTCGTAGCCGGGTTCATCGGCTCTCCGGCGATGAACTTCTTCTCCGTCGAATTGCGGGGTGATCGGGTGGTGTTCTCGCAGGACGGAGCTGCGGCGCCGCTTGACCCGGAAAGCCATCGCCTGCTGCGCCAGACCGGAAAAGGCGTGCTCGGAGTCCGGCCTGAGCATTTTGCCGTGGCTACCGAGGGAGCCGAGGGGATTCCAGTCCAGATCAAGCTGGTCGAGCCGCTCGGCTCGGACACCCTGATTCATTTCGATCTGACCGGGACCTCGGCGATTGCGCGGGTCGATCCTTCGCTGCGGCCAAGGGTCGGCGATCGTCTCAGCCTTCGTCCGCAGCCGGGGCGAACGCACCTGTTCGACAGTGCGAGTGGCGAGGTGCTGCGGTGAGGCGGAACGATCATCTGAAGGAACCAGCCGCGTTGGCCGGCCTGGCGCCGAATGCCAGGCGTATCAAGGTGATTTGCCTCGGCCTGTCGGCGCTCGACCAGATCTGGCGTGTCGATCGCCTGTTTTCGGGTGAAAGCGAGAAGATCAGAAGCGTTGATCATGCGACGCTCGGCGGTGGGATGGCTGCAAATGCAGCCGTTGCGATTGCGCGCCTCGGCGGCACCGCCACGTTCTGGGGACGCGGCGGCGATGATGCCGCAGGGCACGAGATGCGGTCGGCCCTGGCAGCCGAGCGCATCGGCGTCGAGAATTTCCGGCTGTTCAAGGACGGTCGCTCGTCGGTCTCCGGCGTCATCGTCGACAAGTCCGGCGAACGACAGATCGTGAATTTCCGCGGCCGCTTTCCCGAGGATGCCGGCTGGCTTCCGCTGTGGGAGATTGACGGCGCGTCCGCCGTGCTTGCCGATCCGCGCTGGGTGGAAGGCGCCGCTGCGCTCTTTGGGCAGGCGCGCGCCCTCGGCATTCCCACCATCCTCGACGGTGACGTTGCGGATGCGGAGATATTCGAGCGGCTGCTTCCGCTCACCGATCACGCCGTATTCTCCGAGCCCGCGCTTGCAGGCTTTGTTGGCTCGGCCAGCGACGCATCGCTGGCGAGTCTTGCGCGATTTGGTTGCCGCATCGTCGCGGTCACCCGAGGCCATAACGGTGTCAGCTGGTACGAGGACGGTGCGTTGAAAACGCAGCCGGCCTACCCAGTCGAGGCGATCGATACCACGGGGGCGGGGGACGTGTTCCACGGCGCTTATGCCTTTGCGGTCGGCGCCGGGCTCGATGTAGCAACCGCCATGGCATTCGCTTCCGCCACTGCCGCGATGAAATGCGTGCATTCCGGCGGTCGTACCGGCATTCCTTCGATCGATGATTGTCTTGCTTTCATGAGGACGAACCAATGAGAACAATCGGAAAGAACCGCGGGCTTGCACGTCTTGCCGATGCGGATGGTCACTTTCGCATGGTCGCCCTCGACCAGCGGCCGCCTTTATTCGAAGCGATCGCGCAGGCGAAAGGCATCGCCAAGGATCAGGTCGAATATGCCGACGTGACGGCAGCAAAACGCCTCCTGGTGGAGACGCTGGCGCCTTATTGCAGCTCGATGCTGTTCGATCCCAATTTTGCGGTTCCCGCGGCGATCGATCTCTTGCCGCCACGCTGCGGCCTGATCATGACGCTTGAGGAACATCGCGTCGAGGAAACCACCGGCGGCCGCAAATCGCGAGCGATTTCCAATTGGAGCGTGGAGAAGATCCGCGCGATGGGGGCCGATGCAGTGAAGGTGCTCGCCTGGTACCGGCCCGACGCTGATCCTGCGATCAACGAGCACCAGAAGCGCTTTGTCCGGGAGATCGGCGAGGAATGCGCGCGTTTCGACATTCCCTATGTGCTGGAGCTGCTGGTCTATCCGTTTCTCGGCAGCGCCAACCACACTGCCGACTATGTGGAATCGCCGGGCAAATTGCCTGAGCTGGTGATCGGCAGCGTGCACGAATTCGCCAAGCCCGAATATGGGGTCGACCTCTTGAAGCTCGAAAGCCCGCTCGCCGCGAACAGCTTGCCGCCGCGCGATGGCAGCGAGGCAGCCAAGGCTGCGCAGAAGGAATTCGATGCCATTGGTGATATCTGCCGTGAGCGGAATATTCCATGGGTGCTGTTGTCGGGCGGTGCGGCGACGGAAAAGTTCGAACGCGTGCTGGACTTCGCCTATGCCGCCGGGGCCGGCGGCTTTCTGGCTGGCCGCACCATCTGGCTCCATGCCGTGCGCAACTATTTTCCGGATCGTGTTGCCGTTGCGGCGAGCCTGCGAAGGGACGGCGTCAATGTGATTGAGCGCCTCAACGCGCTGACGAAATCGAAGGCGCAAGCCTGGACGGCACGATTTCCCATCTTCAGCGAGATCAAGCAGGAAGGTGACTTTGCGCGGACGTACTGATGGGGATTCTCCGCCGCGTTGCCATTCTATCGGCGATCACCTGATGCAAGGCACGGCTGCGCCGAGGAGGTAATCTCCTCGGTTCGAGGTGCGCCAATGACGCCGGAAAGTAAAGGCTACTGATAGGCGAGCGTTGCAGCCTCGGAGAGGGCAGCAAATCGCTCGCTATTGGGCGCGTGCAGGCGATCGAGCGTTAAAGTGGTTTCGGGGACCAAATCCGGAAAACCGGCGGTCCGTACGAGCGCGTTCGGGTCGAGAATTTCGAGATCTTGCTTGACGAATTGCGCGATCCCCTGTTCGCGGAGCGTGCGCAATGTGCGGCTGACATGTACGCCGGTGAGGCCGACGGCTTGGCCGATATGTCCTTGGGTCAAGGGAATGCGGATGACATCGCCCTTGTTCGGCGTGCGACCGCGTAGGCGGATATAAAGCTCCAGCAGGAGATGGGCGATTCGTTCGCGCGCGCTGCGCAGACCCAAATTGACCAGATGATTATGAGCCCGCCATTCGTCGAGAACGATCTGCCGGCAGAGAAGGATCGCAAGCTTGGCGTTCTGTACAAGGACATGATCGAGTTGGGGCTCCGGATAACAAAAAACCCGGACAGCGGTAATGCACCGGGCGGAATGGCACCTGGCCATATTCGACAAAAAGGGAAATCCCAGGAATGCGCCAGGAACGGCAAAATCGAGGATTTGACATCCGCCATCATCGACGAGTGTCGAGAGCGCGATCCAGCCACTCGCGACAATGAAGTAGGTGCCGCATTTTTCGCCTTGCCGGTAGAGTTCTGCTCCGGGCGGGAGAACGCGCATGGTGCTTCTGAGGCCGCCGACTTTATCGAGCGCGTGCCTTATCGACATGACTGCCTCCTGTTCCGGTGCGGAGGCGTAGAATACAGGCTGGGAGGAACTGCCCTTGATCTAGGTCAAGAGGAAGTTGGCATCAAAGAGCGGTCGGCGGTGGTCAGAAATATCTGGAAAAATATCTGAAAAGGCCGCCGGCTCGCCTTATCTCCAACCATGATCAGCTCGCCGCTTCCGATGGAAGGAGACCGGGCAACTCGCTTTTGTCCTTAAGGTGCTGCAGCACTTCAGGTAAGACGTGAGGCAGATCTTCCGCAATCAGGCCGAGCCCGATCAGCTTGGCGGCTTCTCCATGCAGCCAGGCTGCAGCGGCCGCGGCGTTGAAGGCATCCATGCCCTGGGCCAGAAGGCCGGCCACAAGACCGGTGAGAACATCGCCGGTTCCGCCGGTTGCAAGCTCCGGCGGCGCGTTGACATTGATCGCGGCCCGGCCGTCCGGCGCCGCTATCACGGTGTCCGGGCCCTTGAGCAACACCACGGCATTGCTTCTCTTGGCTGCATGCCGTGCGCGTGCGAGCTTGTTGCCGCCGACTTCGAACAGGCGCACGAACTCGCCTTCGTGAGGGGTGAGGACACAGGGACCGAGCACCGCCTGGAATAGTGACCCTGGAGCCTGCGCAAAGGAGGTCAACGCGTCCGCATCGAGGACTACCGCTCGTTTGGTCGCGAGCGCGGCCAGCGCCAGTTGTTTGGTGGTTACTCCAACGCCAGCGCCAGGTCCAATCGCGATCGCATTCTTGCGCTGATCGGCAAGCAGCGCATTGAACCCCTCGATGCCATTGAAGCTGCGGACGATGACGCTGATAAGTGCCGTCGCATAGACCGGCCAACTCGGCGCTGGCGCGGCCAGCGTCACCAGACCGGCGCCAACGCGCAGCGCTCCAAGCGCGGTGAGACGGGCAGCGCCCGTAATGGTTTCTCCGCCAAGCACGAGGGCATGGCCGCGGCGATATTTATGTCCTTCGGTTGCTGGCCATGGGTAACCGTCGAGCCAGAGGGCAGGGCCGTTTTCGAACGTCTTCGGCTTGATGTCCGATAGGACCTTTTCCGGAGTGCCGATGTCGGCGAGCACCAAAGCTCCGCAGAACCGGCGTCCTGGAAACAGCAGATGGCCGGGTTTCTTGCGGAAGAAGGTGACAGTCACGTCGGCGGGCGCTGCCGTGCCGCGTATCTCACCGGTGCCGCCATCCAGTCCGCTTGGCACATCGATTGCGCAGGTCGGGGTCTTTCGCTGCTTCAGCGCCTCGATCATCTCCGCCGCGGCCCCCTCGATCGGCCGCGACAACCCGGCCCCGAAAATGGCATCGACGACAACACCGGCTCCCTCGAGGAAGCTGGGCGAGAAGGGCTCGATTTCGCCCTGCCATAGCGCGGCGTGATACGCCGCGTCACCGACGAGATGGTCGCGGGCGCCGAGCAGCGTCAGGCGAACCGGCCATCCGGCCGCAGCCAGATGACGAGCCGCCGTAAAGCCGTCGCCGCCATTGTTGCCCGGGCCGCACAACACCGCTACCGGCCGTTTCGACCAGCGTGCCTGCACCGCGTCGGCGACGGCACGTCCGGCGGCTTCCATGAGCACGGGACCGCTGACGCCACTCGCCATCGCCTCGCGATCCGCAACGCCCATCTCGGCCGGCGTCAGAAGTGCGACGTCGTAGGGCGACAGCTTTTTCTCGCTATTCATGCTCGCCTCATTCTGGCACGCTTTGGGACGTGTATCGGTAGATCTTAACAGATGCGCGGAAGCTGTTCGCCCGACAGCCAGTCAACCATACGCCCACCGCCGAACCCGGTCGTCATCTGCACAAAATGTTGAGTGTCCTCGATCACTTCACCGATGATCGCCGCGTCACGCCCGAGCGGCTGTGCGCGCATCGTCGTGACGACGCGTTCCGCCAGTTCCGGCGCAACGATCGCCACCAGCTTGCCTTCGTTTGCCACATAGAGCGGGTCGAGCCCGAGCAGTTCACAGGCGGCGGCGACCTGAGGTTTTACCGGCACCGTATCCTCGTCAATTCGGATGCCAACCTTCGATTGATCGGCAAGCTCATTGAGCGTTGCGGCAAGGCCGCCGCGGGTCGGATCGCGCATGACGCGCAAGCCTTCGCCGCCGGCCTCGACCATCGCCGCCACAAGGCCGTGGAGCGGCGCGGAATCCGAGATCAGATCGGTGTCGAAGGCGAGGTTCTGTCGCTTCGACATGACAGCGACGCCGTGGTCGCCGATCGTGCCCGACAGGATCACGCAGTCTCCTGGACGAGCCTTTTCGGCGGAAAGGTCCAGGCCGTTTAGAACGCGGCCAATACCGGTGGTCGAGATGAAGACGCCGTCGGCCTTGCCGCGTTCGACCACCTTGGTGTCGCCGGTCACGACCGAAACGCCGGCAGCGCGCGCGGCTGCGCCCATGCTGTCAGCGATACGCTTGAGATCCGCCAGCGGAAATCCTTCCTCGATGATGAAGCTTGCCGAAAGATAGAGCGGCTGCGCACCGCCGACCGCGATGTCGTTGATGGTCCCGTGTACCGCGAGCGAGCCGATATCGCCGCCCGGAAAGAACAGCGGCGAGACGACATAGCCGTCCGTCGTCATCACCATGCGGCCGGCGGAGACATCGAATGCCGCCTGATCGTTGCCGCGGCGCAGCCATTCATTGTCGAGGGCTTCGTGGAAGATATCGGCAATGAGCTGTGCCATCGCGCGGCCGCCCGAACCGTGCGACAGGTCGACGCGGCCGTTTTTGATATCGAGACGGCGGCGATAGGCTTTCGGGCTCATGCGACCCTCCGTGCGAGGTCACGGAATCGGCCGTAGGTCCAGTGCGCCGCGCATGCGCCCTCCGAAGATACCATGCAGGCGCCCATCGGTGTGTCGGGCGTGCATACCGTGCCGAACAGTTTGCATTCGGCCGGCGTTTTCACTCCACGCAGGATATCGCCACATTCGCAGGCCGGGTTGTCGCGACCTCTGGTGTCTTCGAGTTCGAAGCGGCGCTCGGCGTCGAACGATGCATAAGCCTCCTTCAACCGCAGCCCGCTATAGGCCACGGTGCCGAGGCCGCGCCATTCGAAGCTGTCGCGCAGTTCGAAGATTTCGGCGGTCTGATCCTGTGCGATCCGGTTTCCATCGCGCGTCACGGCTCGGACATACTGGTTTTCGACCTCGTGCCTGTTGTCATTGACCTGGCGCACCAGCATCAGGATCGCCTGCAACACATCGAGCGGCTCGAATCCGGTCACTACGACCGGCTTGCCGAAATTTTTGGCGAAGAAGTCGTAAGGTTTGGTGCCGATGACGGCGCTGACATGCGAGGGTCCGATGAAGCCGTCGAGCCGCACGTGGGTGAGCGTCTCCACGTCGGGAGTATCCAGGATGGTCTGGATCGCTGGCGGCGTCAGGACGTGATTGCAGAACACGCTGAAATTCGTCAAGCCCCTTGCGATGGCAAGCCGGATCGCGAGCGCAGTCGGCGGCGTTGTCGTCTCGAAACCGACCGCAAAGAACACGATCTCGCGCTGCGGCTCGGCCTCGGCGATGCGGATCGCATCGAGCGTCGAATAGACGATACGGATGTCGGCGCCCGCGGCCTTGGCCTTGAGCAGCGAGGTGCCGTGCGAGCCGGGCACGCGCATCAGATCGCCATAGGTGCACAGCGTCACCTCCGGCCGCGCGGCAAGCTGGATCGCCATGTCGATGCGCCCGACCGGCAGCACGCAGACCGGACAGCCGGGACCGTGGATCATCCTCACATTGGCTGGCAGGAGATCGGTGATGCCGAAGCGGGAGATCGCGTGCGTATGGCCGCCGCAAAATTCCATGAAGCGGTAGCTGCGCTCGAGCTTCACTTCCTCGGTGATCTGATCGGCAAGCGTGCGGGCGATCCGGCCATCGCGATATTCGTCGATATATTTCATGGGGTGACCTCCGCCAATTCTGGCCGGCCGATGACGTTGCCGTCGCGCATCAGCGCGAGGGTGCGCTCCGCTTCCTCGGGATCGATGCGAGCCAGGGCATAACCGACATGGACGATGACGTAGTCGCCTACTTCGATGTCTTCGAGCAGGGCGACGGAAACGTCCATGGAGACGCCGCTCAGTGTTACCCGTGCCATCTTGTCAGGCAAAATGGCGTTCACGCGGACGGGAATGGCAAGACACATGCGCTGTCCTTTCCGCTTGTGATGTCGTTGGTGAGCGCCAGCCGCGCCAGGCTCGCCTGGCCGAGCGACAGTCCGCCATCATTGGCAGGCACTGTGCGCGGCAGAAGGGGAGTTAATCCTCGACACCGGAGCGTGTCGGCGAGTCCTTCCGCCAGCACGCGGTTCATGAAGCAGCCGCCGCCGAGCGCTACGTTGGTCAGCCCGAGCCGCGATGCAGCTGTTGCCGTCCAGGCAGCGAGGCCTTCGATCAGCGTGCCATGAAACAGCTCGGCACCGGTGCGCGGATCCTGGCGCAGCCCAATGAGACTTTTGAGCAGCGGGCGGAAGTCCAGCGTATCGCCGATCAGCCGATAGCCGCCCGGCAGCGCCTGCGGGCTGTGGACCAGCGCCTCCAGCTCCATCGCCGCCTGTCCCTCATAGCCTTGATGGGTGCGCAGCCCGAGCAGCGCCGCGGCGCCATCGAACAGGCGGCCCATGCTGGTGGTCGTCGGCATTGTCGGTCCATCTGCCAGATTTCCTGCGAGTGGCACGGCGAGCGGAACATCCGAAAATGCGCGGATAGCAGAATCGATCTCTCCGAGAGAGGCGAGGGCGGCGACGCCCATGCGCCAGGGTTCGCGTGCGGCCCGGTCGCCGCCGGGCATTGCCAAGGGAAAGAGATGGCCAAGCCGTTGCCAGCGAGGTCCATCCAGAAGCATGAGTTCGCCGCCCCAGGCCTCGCCGTCATCGCCGCGACCATAGCCATCGAGCGCGAGACCGAGCGCGGGCCCGGCAATCCGGTGTTCGGCGGCGATGGAGGCAAGATGGGCGGCATGATGCTGAGCGGCAATCACGGGCAGGCCGCTCGCCTCGGCAAAGCGGGTTGAATGGAAGTCAGGATGCAGGTCGCAGGCAACCGCTTCCGGCGTGACGCCGAGAATGTCGAGCAGATGGCGCGCCGTCTCCGCGTGGAAGCGGATCGTCGCGGCGTTGTCGAGGTCGCCGATATGCTGTGAGACGAAAGCCTCGCGGCCGCGTGTGACCGTGACGGTTGTCTTGAGATGCGCACCGACGCCGAGAACGTTGGGACCGTCCCGGCCGAGATCGATCGGTTCTGGAACGGAGCCGCGCGACCGGCGCAGATAAGTCGGCGCGCCGTCGATGATGGACATCACGGAATCGTCGGCCGGGGCCAGGATCGGCCTGTCATGGGTGACGATGAGATCGGCGATGCCGGCAAGCCTGTGCTTTGCATCCTCGTCGTCGACCACCAGCGGCTCGCCGCAAAGATTGGCGCTGGTCGCGACCAGCGCCATAGCAGCAGACCGGATACGCCAGTCGCGGTTATCCGGACTGCCCGCCAGGGCATGGAACAGCAGATGATGGACCGGCGCATAAGGAAGCATCACCCCGACCGATGCGAGTCCCGGTGCAACGGAAGGCGCGAGCCCGGCGCGATGCCGCATTAGCACGATTGGCCGTTCGCTGCGTGAAAGCAATGTGCGTTCCATCGCTGTCGGCGCTGCGATTCGATCGACCGAAGCTTCGTTCGCCACCATGACCGCGAACGGCTTTTCTTCGCGCGCCTTGCGCCGCCTGAGCTCGGCCACGGCAGCCTCATTGCCGGCGTCGCAGATCAGGTGGAAGCCGCCGATCCCCTTCAAGGCAATGATGCGGCCCTCTCTCACCGCCGCAGCAATCGCCGCTACCGGATGACTGAGGCGCGGTCCGCAGGCGGAGCAGGCGATGGCCTCCGCATGGAAACGGCGGCTTGAGATATCGTCATAGTCACCTTTGCAGGCTGCGCAGAGAGGAAAGGCCGCCATCGAGGTTTGCGCGCGGTCGTAAGGCAGGCGATGTGTGATGGTGAAGCGCGGGCCGCAATGGGTGCAGGTGACGAAGGGATAAAGATGAAACCGGCTGGCGGGATTGAACAGGTCCTCCAGACAGGCCTCGCAGGTGGCGGCATCCGGAATGATCCGGGTACGCACGGCGTCCGAGATGCTCTCGCGAATCTCGAAGGCCCGGCTGCCCTCGGCTGACAGCGCCGCCACCTCGAGCTCGTCTATATGAGCCAAAGGCGGATGCTGCTCAGTCAAGTCGGCGACAAAGGCATCGAGAGTCCGGCCCTCGATTTCCAGCAGGACGCCATCGCCATCGTTGAGCACGAAGCCGGAGAGCTTGTAACGGTGAGCCAGCCGGTGGACGAACGGACGGAAGCCGACGCCCTGGACTGCGCCTCTGACACGAATTTTCAGCCGTTGCGGCGATCGCTCCTTGCTTTGCGCGGCATGGGGCAGCGCCTCAACCCGTGGCATGGATCGCCTCCCGGCGTGCACCTGCCGCGCGCGCTTCGATCCAGCCGTAGAAGGCGGGCAATCCTTCGCCGCTGCGAGCCGATACTGTCAGGATATGGATGTTGGGGTTCACCCGCCGCGCATAATTGATGCAGGCGCCGAGATCGAAGTCGAGATAAGGCAACAG
>DASZTN010000179.1:0-54267 GCA_035547995.1 Bradyrhizobium sp.
ATCCGGGGCGGCTATCGGGTCGCGTGAGGAAAACGCATTTGGGAGCGCGAGCTATCTCAGGCGGAGATGTTGAGATTGCCGCCGATGCCGGGGCCGAGATTGGCGGTCGATGGCGCGGACGGGATGCCGAGCAGCGTCTCGACCGAGTTTTTTTCCGCGTCCATGTTCGATTTCATGACGGAGGTCGCGATCTGGGTCTGCGTGTTCCCCGCCTGCATCATCATGACGGCCGCAACCAAACTCATATCCATACGCGATACTCCGGAAACTGGAGCGCACCCTACCCCGCAACCGTTAACGAATGCTGGAGCGAGGATCAGCTGGCGATCAGCGGGTCGGCACCGGCTTGTCGCCGCGATAGTCGTAGAACCCGCGCTGGGTTTTGCGCCCGAGCCAGCCGGCTTCGACATATTTCACCAGCAGCGGACAGGGCCGGTACTTCGAATCGGCGAGGCCTTCATGCAGCACCTGCATGATCGAAAGACAGGTATCGAGGCCGATGAAATCGGCAAGTTCCAGCGGCCCCATCGGATGATGGGCGCCGAGCTTCATCGCCACATCGATGGCCTCGACATTGCCGACGCCTTCATACAGCGTATAGATCGCCTCGTTGATCATCGGCAGCAGGATGCGGTTGACGATGAAGGCCGGGAAATCCTCTGACACCGCGACCTGCTTGCCGAGCTTGCCGACGAATTCCTTTGCCGCCTCGAAGGTGGCATCATCGGTGGCGATGCCGCGGATCAGTTCGACCAGCTCCATCACCGGCACCGGATTCATGAAATGAATGCCGATGAAGCGCTCCGGGCGGTCGGTGGAAGCGGCGAGCCGGGTGATCGAAATCGACGAGGTGTCCGAGGCGATGATCGCTTCGGGTTTCAGCACCGCGCAGAGATCATGAAAGATCTTGCGCTTGACCTCTTCCTTCTCGATCGCGGTCTCGATCACGAGATCGCAGTCGGCAAGCTCATCGATGGTTTCCGATAGAGAGATCTTGGCCAGCGCCCGCTTGCGGTCTTCTTCGCTGATGGTCTTCTTGGCGACCTGACGCGACAGGTTGCCGTTGATGGTAGCCATCGCCGACTTCAGGCGGTCGGCGGAGATATCGTTCAGCACCACGTCGAGCCCGGCCAGGCCCGCTACATGCGCGATGCCATTGCCCATCTGGCCCGAGCCGATCACGCCGACCTTTTTGATCATCACCGTCATCTTGCCATCCACCGGAACGGCGCGCACATCGCACCTGCCCTCAAAAGACAACACCGGCCGGAGCTTACTCTTCCGGCCGGTGTCTTCAGTTATTTTCCGAGCTTTCCGATCGCTTCTGTCAGTTCGGGAACCACCTGATAGAGATCGGCGACCAGGCCATAATCGGCGACCTGGAAGATCGGAGCATCCTCGTCCTTGTTGATCGCGACGATCACCTTGGAATCCTTCATGCCGGCGAGATGCTGGATCGCACCGGAGATGCCGATGGCGACGTAGAGTTCCGGCGCCACCACCTTGCCGGTCTGACCGACCTGCCAGTCGTTCGGTGCGTAACCGGCATCGACGGCGGCACGCGAGGCGCCGACGCCGGCGCCGAGCCTGTCCGCCAGCGGCTCGATATATTTGGTGAAATTCTCACGGCTCTGCATGGCGCGGCCGCCCGACACGATGATCTTGGCCGAGGTCAGTTCGGGACGGTCGCTCTTGGCAACCTCCTCGCCGACAAAGCTGGAAAGACCGGGATCGGCCACCGAGGCCGCATTCTCGATCGCCGCGCTGCCGCCTTCGCCCGCCGCGGCGAAGGTCGAGGTCCGCACCGTGATCACCTTCTTGGCGTCCTTCGATTTCACCGTCTGGATTGCGTTGCCGGCATAGATCGGACGCTCGAAGGTATCAGGCGAAACCACCTTGATGATCTCCGACACCTGCATGACGTCGAGCAGCGCGGCGACGCGCGGCATCACGTTCTTGAAGCGGGAGGTCGCGGGCGCCACGAAGGCGTCATAGGACGGCGCCAGCGCCACGATCAGCGCGGCCAGCGGCTCGGCGAGATCGTGCGAATAGGCCTCGCCCTCGGCGACCAGCACTTTCTTCACGCCGGCAAGCTTGGAAGCGGCTTCGGCCGCAGCCCTGGTGCCCTCGCCGCCGGCAACCAGGACATGGACCTCGCTGCCCAACTGGCTGGCGGCGGTCAGCGCCTTGTTGGTGGCATCCTTCAGCGCACCGTGTTCGTGTTCAGCAATCAGCAACGTCGTCATCAGAGCACCCCGGCTTCGTTCTTGAGTTTCGATACCAGCTCGGCGACGTCCTTGACCTTGACGCCTCCCTTGCGGCCCGGCGGCTCGGATGTCTTGAGGATTTCAAGATGCGGGGTAAGATCGACGCCATAATCGGCGGCGGCCTTCTCGGCGATCGGCTTCTTCTTGGCCTTCATGATGTTGGGAAGGCTGGCATAGCGCGGCTCGTTCAGCCGCAGGTCGGTGGTGACGATCGCAGGTCCCTTCAATTTGACGGTCTGCAAGCCGCCATCGACTTCGCGCGTCACCTTGAAATCGGAACCGTCGACTTCGAGCTTGGAAGCAAAGGTCGCCTGCGACCAGCCGAGCAGCGCGGCCAGCATCTGGCCGGTCTGGTTGGAATCGTCGTCGATCGCCTGTTTGCCGAGGATCACCAGGCCGGGCTTCTCTTCGTCGACGACCGCTTTCAGGATTTTCGCGACGGCCAGCGGCTCGACGGTGCCTTCCGCCTTCACCAGAATACCGCGGTCGGCGCCCATCGCGAGAGCGGTGCGGATGGTTTCCGACGCCTGCGCCGGCCCGATCGACACCACGACGATTTCGGTTGCCTTGCCGGCTTCCCTCAGCCGCAACGCTTCCTCGACCGCGATTTCGTCGAACGGATTCATCGACATCTTGACGTTGGCGAGTTCCACGCCAGACCCGTCGCTTTTGACGCGGACTTTGACGTTGTAGTCGACCACCCGCTTCACCGGAACCAGAACCTTCATCGATCCTCTTTCGCTTGAATTTCAGGTTTTCACTTAACGTGATTGATTATTTCATTACTTCTTATTTGAACTTCTTATTTGACGGCTCGGGCGCGGAACCTAAAGGTCCCGCCAAGTCCGGTCAACAAGCCCGGTCAACGCGCCGGGGCCAAAAATCGCCGCCGGCCCTCATTCCCCATCAGCGGTTCTGGCCGGGCACCCAGAGCACGTCCCCTGCCCCCTTATTGTTCACCGAGCGGCTGGCGACAAACAAAAAATCCGACAGGCGATTCATATAATGAATCGCAGCATCGCTGACCGGCTCATCGGGCTCAGCCGCAAGTTCCACGATCATCCGTTCCGCCCGGCGGCATATGGTGCGGGCGAGGTGCAGATGCGCCGCTGCCGGCGTGCCGCCGGGCAGTATGAAGGAGGTCAGCGGCGCTAAGGGCCCGTTCAACGTGTCGATGTCGCGTTCGAGCCGTTCGACCTGGCTTGTCAGCATTCGCAGACGTTCGGCCTTGCCTTCGCGCTGTGGCACCGCGAGATCCGCGCCGAGATCGAACAGATCGTTCTGGATCAGGCCCAGCATCGCATCGAGTTCGGCCTCGTCAGCCAGATGCAGGCGCACAAGGCCGATGGCGGCGTTGGTCTCATCGACGGTTCCGTAAGCGGCGATGCGCAGATCATATTTCGGCCGCCGCTCGCCATTGCCGAGCGCGGTTGTGCCATCGTCGCCGGTTCGTGTGTAGATGCGGTTGAGGACGACCATCTCCGGCTCCAGTCTTAATCGACCGCTACTGCCAATAGCCGTTGCGGCGAAGTGCTTTTTAGATCAGCGGCGCTTGCGCGCCGGGGCCTCGCAGCGTCGTAATTGCGATCGCCGGCCGCGGCCTTCGCGGCACGGACGATACGTTAATGCCCCATCACCCAGACGGTCAGCATGGTGAGCACGATCGCGATGAATTGCAACAGCACCCGCCATTGCATCAGCTTCTGCGACCGGTTCGGCGAGCCGCCGCGCATCATGTTGACCAGGCCAAGCAGCAGCACAAAGGTGACGGCGCCAAGGGCGAGGGGAAGGATCAACTTGCTCAGGAATGCAGTCATCGAACCTTCATAACACCGCGCCGGGCGCTCCGTCATCACTGGAATGCGGATGCGGACTGCAACAATCTGGCTTTTGGGCCGATTATATCCGAATGTAGCGATCCAGTGATTTCGGATTCGGGATGCTGGCCGCTTTCCCGGTGCAGGTGAAACGTGAAGCAAGTCCGTTACGTCTATCTGGTCGCGATGGATGCCTTCTACACGTTTCTCGCCGACGATGGCTGGGCCATCGCCAGCCATATCGCGCTGTCCACCCTGATGGCGCTATTCCCGTTCCTGATCGTGCTGACCTCGCTGGCGGGCTTCTTCGGTTCAAAGGAGCTCGCCGATCAGGCCGCGGGACTATTGCTGCAGACCTGGCCCACGCAGGTCGCCGACCAGATCTCGAGTCAGATCCACGAAGTGCTGACGACGACCCGCGGCGACGCGCTGACCATCGGCGCGCTGCTCGCCGTCTATTTCGCCTCCAACGGCGTCGAAGCCTTGAGGGTTGCGCTCAACCGCGCCTATGCCGTCATCGAGCAGCGGCGATGGTACTGGCTGCGGCTGGAATCGATCGGCTATACGCTGCTGGCCGCGGTCACCTCGCTGGCGATGGCGTTCCTGATCGTGCTCGGGCCGCTGATCATCGAGGCGTTGCGGCGGCACCTGCCGCTGGTCATCGAAACCAACGAGCATATCGTCAACCTTGCCCGCTACGGCATCACCATCATGGCGCTGACCGTGGCGCTGTTCGTGCTCCATGCCTGGCTTCCGGCGGGACGCCGCACCTTTCTCCAGATCCTGCCGGGCATCATCTTCACCATGGTGGCATCGATGATTTCAGGCATCGTGTTCGGTCAGTATCTCGCCCGCTTCGCCAACCGCTATGTCACGATGTATGCAGGCCTCGCGTCTGTCATCATCGCGCTGGTATTTCTGTATTTCATCGCCGCGATCTTCGTCTATGGCGGCGAGCTCAACGCCGCCATCATCAAGTCGCGGCTGCCCCGCGGCGTGTCGCTTCAAGCAGCGCAGTCGCTAAAGCCCTCGGACTCACAGGCTTGACCAGAAAGGCGTCGGCGCCGGCCGCTCGCGCCGCCGCCTCGTCTTCGCCGCGGCCCGATACGCCGATCACCGGAATATGCCCGAGCGGCGAGTCCAGCTCGCGTATCCGCCTGATCGCTTCGATGCCGTCGATGCCCGGCAACATCATGTCCATCAGCACCGCGTCGAAATCGCCGCGCGCGATCCGTTCCACGGCCTCCTCGCCCTTGCCGATGAATTCGGCCTGATGGCCGAGCTCGGTCAGGATGGTGTTGAGGACGACGCGGCCGAACGGATTGTCCTCGACGCCGAGAATCCGCAATGCCGGCATCGACGCCGACGGCTCATCGGCATCAGTGCCGCTGCCGGCCGCCTTGGCGGGATCGAGCATCACCGTCAACGTAAAGGTCGTGCCACCGCCTCGCCTCGGTGCAATGGCGATGTCGCCGCCCATCCCGCGCGCCAGCTGCTTCACCGACGACAATCCAAGACCGGCGCCACCGAAGCGCGAGGCGATGCTGACATTGGCCTGGGAGAACGGGCGGAACAGCCGCCTGATTTCGGCCATCGTCAGTCCGATGCCGCTGTCGGAAACCGCAAAGGCGACGCCGACCTTGCCCCTGGCGCCGCGCACCGGCGAGGCGGTCAGCGCGACGCCGCCATGTTCGGTGAACTTCACCGCGTTATCGACCAGGTTCTCCAGCGCCGCGCGCAGCCGGACCGGATCGCCCATTACCAGCGCCGGCAGCTTTTCGGAGATGTCGACCGACCATTGCAGCCCCTTTGCCGCCGCGCGGCCGGCCAGCGAATCCCCGGCATTGCGGGCCAGCGCCCGCAGGTCGAACAGGTCGTGGCGAATGCCGGCATCGCCATGGGCGGTTTTGGCGGCGTCGACGAACAGGGTGGCGAGGCTGGCGAGATGTTCGGCCCCCGCCTTGATGGTGTCGACCCAGCGCCGCTCGCGCTCGCCGAGATCGGAGGTGGCCAGAAGGTCGCTGATGGCCAGGATACCGGTCAGCGGCGTACGGACCTCATGGGCGAAGACGGCCAGCGCCAATTCGACGATGCCGGGAGCGGTTTCCTTGGACACACGGGACGCACGCTTGCGCTTTCCCGCCGCCGCGGCTGGAGTGCGCTTTTTCGTCGCCCGCCTTTTCGGCGGCCGCTTGGTACGCTGAGCGCGTGATGCAGACGCCATGATTCCCCCGAACCGCCCCGGGCCAGCATGGCAGGCCGGCTGCGGAGAGTCACGTCCAGTGTGGTGGTTCAGAAGTTCTCCTCCCTTTTGCCGCGCGACCTCCAAGAGAACTTCCGAACCAAAATCACACTAGAATCATAGTTTTGTTTTTCTGGTGTCCTGATCGAATCCGAAGTTCGCTCCGGTGGTCGCCGCAGAGATTGCGAACTTCGGATTCGGGACCCTAGAGAGGCTGCCTCCTCAACCGAGAACCGCCTAAGCCAGCCCGACGAGCCGACGAATGTCGGCCGGCGTGGCGCCCGCGGCGCACAGTTCGCGCAGGCCTGTTGCAGCCGTCGATTTTGACAGCTTTTGGCCGACGGAATCGAGGATCAGCCGGTGGTGGCGATAGACCGGTGCCGGCAGGCCGAGCAATTGCTGCAACAGACGGTGGACGCTGGTCGACCAGAACAGGTCCTGGCCCCGCACCACCTGGGTCACCCCCTGCAGCGCGTCATCGATCACCACGGAAAGATGATAGCTGGTCGGCGTCTCCTTCCGTGCCAGGACGATATCCCCCCAGGCGAGCGGCTGGGCGGCGATGATGCCGGCTTCTCCTTCCGGTCCCTTGCCTCGCTCGTCCCAGGCGAGATCGCCGGCCAGGCGGGCTGCCGCCTCCATATCCAGCCGCAGCGCATAGGGTGTCCCGGATTCGAACAACTTCGCCCGCTGCCCGGCGCTCAACGATTTGGCCGTACCCGGATAGAGCGGCGCGCCGTCGGGATCGCGCGGCCAGGGGCCGGTTTTCTGCCGCTCCGCGACCAATTTTGCGATCTCGGCGCGGCTCTCGAAGCTCGGATAGACCAGCCCCATCGCCGACAATTTCTCCACCGCTTCCCGATAATCGGAGAAATGCGCGGATTGCCGCCGCACCGGCTGCTCCCAGGAGATACCGAGCCAGGCCAGATCTTCATAGATCGCGTCCTCGAATTCCGGCCTGCATCGCGTCACATCGATGTCCTCGATGCGCAGCAGAAATGTTCCGCCGCTGCGGCGCGCCAAGTCGAAGTTCAATAGCGCCGAATAGGCATGGCCGAGATGCAAATAGCCGTTCGGGCTCGGGGCAAAACGGAAAACGGGTGGAGCCATCCGATGTTTCGACCTCTCTCATGGCCGGACTTGATCCGGCGATCCATCGTTCGAGAGTCTGTTACGATGGGAGATGGATATGCGGGTCAAGCCCGCCCATGACGATTCGGCGAAGTGATGGCTGTTGGCAATGATGATCCACCTCGACACCCAGGCCGACCTCGAACAAGCCGTCCGCGCGCTGCTCGGGCAGGACCCGCGCCTCAGGCCGATCTTCGAGATCACCGGCATGCCGGCGCTGCGGCGGCGCGAGCCGGGCTTTGCCGGGCTTGCGCATATCATCACCGGGCAGCAATTGTCGACCGCCAGCGCCGCGGCGATCTGGTCCCGCTTGAGCGCGGCGTTCGATCCGTTCGACCATGACAGTCTGCGCAAGGCTCGCGCCGACCGGCTCGGCCGGCTCGGACTGTCGGCAGCCAAGATCAAGACGCTGAAGAACATTGCGCGTGCGCTCGCCGAGGAACGGCTGAACCTTGACGTGCTGGCCAACGAGGATGCCGATGTCGCGCACAACACGCTGACCGCGCTGCCCGGCATCGGTCCGTGGACCGCCGACATCTATCTGCTGTTCTGTCTTGGGCATGGCGATGCCTGGCCCGCCGGCGATCTCGCGGTGCAGGAAGCGATCAGAATCGGACTTGGACTGAAGACGCGTCCGACGCCGAAAGAGATGGCGCCGCTGGCAGAGCCGTGGCGGCCGCTGCGCGGCGCCGCCGCACACATCTGGTGGAGCTATTACAGGGCCCTGAAGAAGCGCGAAGGCATCATCGCCAGCGAGCAGAAGCCGAACAGCGTTTTAAACAAATCGCAGGTCGCAAAACGGTCATCGGCCGCAGCAAAAATTCGCCCGAGCAAAAAGCCGGGAGTGCAAACATGAAATCGACCGACTTCGTCGTCGCGCGCGATGACCTGCAGCAATGCAAATCAATCGAGACGGAGCTGCCCGGCCCGGCCGCACTGCCGGCCGAAGCCCTGCTGGTCAAGGTCGACCGCTTCGCCTTCACCGCCAACAACATCACCTATGCGATGCTCGGCGACGAGATGAAATACTGGCAGCTGTTTCCGGCGCCGAAAGGCTTCGGCAGCATTCCGGTGTGGGGTTTTGGCGATGTCGTCGCCTCGCGTCATCCCGGCATCGCGGAGGGCGAACGGCTGTTCGGCTATTTCCCGATGGCAACGCATCTCCTGATCGAAGCCTCCGACGTCAATAAGCGGACTCTCCGCGATGCCGCGGCGCATCGGCAAGGGGTGGCGCCGGTCTATAACGCCTATGCCCGTGTCGCCGGCGATCCGGCCTTCGCCGGACGGCAGGGCGACGAGCAGGCACTGCTGCGGCCGTTGTTCATGCTATCGTTTCTGGTCGATGACCATCTGGCGGAAAGCGGCTTCCACGGCGCGAAGAGCGTGCTCCTGTCCTCGGCCTCCAGC
This sequence comes from Bradyrhizobium sp., assembly GCA_035547995.1. Taxonomy (GTDB): domain Bacteria; phylum Pseudomonadota; class Alphaproteobacteria; order Rhizobiales; family Xanthobacteraceae; genus Bradyrhizobium. Next base: position 8,865 of record DASZTN010000179.1, read on the forward strand.
AAGACCGCGTTCGGTCTCGCCCATCTCCTGCATGCCCGGCGCCAGGATATCCGGGTGATCGGTCTCACCTCTGCGAAGAACATCGAATTCGTCAAATCGCTCGGCTGCTACCACGAGGCCGTGACCTATGACGAGGTGACATCGCTGCCGATGGACGAGCCGGTCGCCTTCGTCGATATGGCCGGTAGCAGCGAATTGCGCGCCAGCCTGCACCGGCACTTCGGCAACCAGATGAAATATTCTGCCCGTATCGGGCTCACCCATCAGAGCTTGACCCGCGATGAACCGAAATTGCCGGGCGCTGCTCCGGAATGGTTCTTCGCGCCCGACCAGATCCGCAAACGCGCCAAGGAGTGGGGCCCCGGCGGCATCGAGAAACGATTGGGCGCCGCCTGGGTCGGCTTCACCCCGATGCTGCAGCGCTGCCTGACGGTGACGGAAGGTCGCGGACCGGAGGCGGTGAGGCGAACCTATCTCGACACGCTGGCGGGCCGTATTCCGCCTGATCAGGGCCACATGCTGTCCTTGCTGGACTGATCCGCTTTTGGCGCGGCCGCAAAGCGTGTAGCCTCCTGACAAGAGGAAACGCTTGCGAACAAGATGGCCACCCAAGGCCCGATCGCTATAAGAGGTCGCGCATGCTCGACAAGACGGAGGACATCTCGGTCACGGCCGAGGACTGGCTGGCACGATTCGAAGGCGCTCTGGCCGCGCCCGATGACAGCCCGCTGACGAGCCTGTTTCATCCCGACAGTTTCTGGCGCGATGTGCTGGCGCTGAGCTGGAACCTGCAGACCGTCAATGGCCGGCAAGCCATCCTGAAAGAGCTGAAGATCCATGCCGGGCGCGCCGCGCCTTCCCGCTTCCGGATCGATCCCGATCGCGCCGCTCCGCGTCGCGTCACCCGGGCCGGGACCAGCTGCATCGAAGCAATCTTCAAGTTCGAGACCGCGCTCGGACGCGGCAGCGGTCTGTTACGGCTGATTCCCGATGAAGCCGATTGCAATCGTCCGAAGGCATGGACATTGCTGACAGCGCTCGACGAACTCAAGGGCTTCGAAGAGCAGCAGGGTGCTTCGCGGCCCCGCGGCCAGGCCTATTCGCGCGACTTCAGAGGACCAAACTGGCTCGATCAGCGCAAGGAAGCCGTGCGATATGAGAACCGCGAGCCCGATGTGCTGGTGGTCGGCGGCGGGCAGGCCGGCCTTTCGATCGCGGCGCGGCTGAAGCAGCTCAAGGTCGATGCGCTGATCGTGGATCGCGAGGCGCGCATCGGCGACAATTGGCGCAAGCGCTATCACGCGCTGACGCTGCACAACCAGGTGCAGGTCAATCACCTGCCCTATATGCCATTCCCGCCGAACTGGCCGCTCTATATCCCGAAGGACAAGCTCGCCAACTGGTTCGAATCCTATGTCGATGCCATGGAGCTCAATTTCTGGACCGGCACCGAATTCGAGAGCGGCGCCTATGACGAAGATGAGGGACGCTGGAGCGTGAAGCTGCGCCGAAGCGACGGCACCAGACGGACCATGCATCCCCGTCATGTGGTGATGGCGACCGGTGTTTCCGGCATCCCGAACCGACCCGAGATTCCGGGCCTGAAAAACTTTGCAGGAACAGTCCTCCATTCCAGCCAGTATGACGATGGCGAGAATTGGAAAGGAAAAAGAGCGATCGTCATCGGCACCGGCAATAGCGGCCACGACATCGCCCAGGATCTCCATTCAAGCGGCGCCGAGGTGACGCTGGTGCAGCGTTCATCGACGCTCATCACCAATATCGAGCCGTCGGCACAGCTCGCCTATGCCATCTACAACGAGGGGACGCTCGAGGATAACGATTTGATCGCCACCTCGATGCCGCTGACCCTGGCCCGGCGCAGCCATGTCCTGTTGACCGAGCAGTCGAAAAAATTCGACCAGCCCTTGCTCGATCGCCTGGCGCGCGTCGGGTTCAAGCTCGATTTCGGTGACGACGGCACCGGCTGGCAGTTCAAATATCTGACCCGCGGCGGCGGCTACTATTTCAACGTCGGCTGTTCCGATCTCGTCGCCTCTGGCGCCATCCGCCTCAAGCAATTTGCCGATATCGAGAGCTTCGTCACGGGCGGCGTGGGCATGAAGGATGGCACCATGCTGCCTGCCGATCTGATCGTGCTGGCGACCGGCTACAAGCCGCAGGAGCATCTGGTGCGCAAACTGTTCGGCGAAGAGGTCGCGGACCGTATCGGCCCGATCTGGGGCTATGGCGAGGGACAGGAATTACGCAACATGTATACGCGCACTCCCCAGCCCGGCCTGTGGTTCATCGCCGGCAGCCTGGCGCAATGCCGGATCAACTCGAAATATCTGGCGCTGCAGATCAAGGCGATCGAGGAAGGCCTGCTGCCGCGCGGACGCTGAGCGTCCACCGCTTAATTTTCCTTATGGTCCAGGATTTCCTGGACTACGAAGGATTCCGCGTGGCTCCAGGCCTTGTCGTTATCGCCACGGAACGTCACGAGACGATTGAATACGACGTTACGCGCTTTCACATCAATGATGTCGAATTTCGCCCATTGGATCAGCGTGCTCTGCTTATGAACGCTGCCGATCAGCAGATAGGCTGCGCCGGCCGCTTTGGCCTTGTCGAGCAGTTGGGTTGCATCGATATCGCCAACCGAGCAGGCGTTTGCCGGACAATCGAGGGAAACGGTTTTTATTTTTCCACTCGCCGCCAGATCGGTGCGCAGCGAGGCCTCGAATTGACGCAGGCGCCGGAAATGATCGGCGCTCTGATCGACGGGCTCGCCCGAAGTGTCGATATACTGGATCTCGGCAACGGCCATCGCCGGCGTATCCTCCTGCGCCCGGCCTTGGAGATCCAGACCGCCACAGAGCAACGCGGCGCCGATCAGGGCAACACCGAACGATGGGCTTTTAATCGGTCGTTTCATGGAACTCTAATTCGATCTTTCCAGCAAGCGGCGCTCGATCAGCCAGCGCGCGCCGCGGCTCCAGGCCGAATTGGCGCCGGCGCGCAAATCGGTCTGCTCGACATCGACAAGCGCGCCGGATTGCGCGTCGCGGATTTTATAGGTTACCGCATAATCGGTGCGGCTGATACGGGTGACGATCCCGATCAGCGATTGATCGGCGTGAAGCCCGGCGGCGATCTTGGCTTCGCAACCGTTGCAATCGTGCAATTTGCCGGCTTTCGCCGCCTCTTCGGTGACTGAGCCGACATCGACCAGCTGATAGCGTCCCGATGCCGCGATCAGCCGGCGGGCTTCTTCGGTCGAAAGCCGCAATTGCTCGCGGTCGACATCGTCGGGCGGAATATAGGCTGCAGCGGCGCTGAAATCCTCCAGTTCGAAGGGAAACACCGCCAGCCGGATCGGCCCCTGCGCCGGCTTGTCTTCCGCGGCGACCGCGACGTTCGCAACAAGGATGGCTGAGGCCAGGATCGAAGCAACAATGCGCATGGATGCACCTCGAACAGGCTGAGAGGAAACTGCCTGTCTTCACCTCACCCTATCCGCCTCACACGCGAAACGGAGATTGTCCCCGGATTGACCGGGTGAAATGCCCGATCCTGGCTTGCAGCTCTTCTTCCTCACCGGGTTTGCTTCTAAGCCCTTTCGGCTCTGATTGAACCAGACCTACGCTTTGGATTCCTGTTTTGACGCGTTTTCTTTACGCAAACCGGTGTCCACTTCGCTCGAAAACGCTATAAATGCGGACAGAACGGAGCAGAGCTTGCAGCAGGCCCCTGATTTCATGGCGGGCCGCGGCCGCGCCATCGATCTGAAGCTGCGACTGGCGTTGCGCGTCGCGGCGCTTGCGGCGATTTGTTTTATCACGGTTGCCGCCTATGCCTTGTTCGACAGCGACCGCCTCGCCAGGGCCAAGGTGAGCAGGATTGCCGAAACCGTCGCCAGGGATATTTCCCTGCAGCAGGCTCAGGCGCAGTGGTACTCGCTGTCCTCGGACCGAACGCCGGATCTGCAGCGGGTCGCGGCGCCCTTGATGGAACCCGGGCTCTGCGTCGCCTATCAGGACAAATCCGGAGCCTTTCGGCAGGGCATCTGCAACGGCACCCTCGGTGACGAGGTGGCCGCGCCTGAAAGCTATGCGGCGCTCTATCGCGCCATCTTCCATCCCGGCGAACCGGTCTCGAAGCCGCTCTCGCTCGGCGGCGAGGTGCAGGGGGAGGCGAGCGCGCTGCTCGATCCCGCTGCGCAGATCGCCGAGAGCTGGCGCGCGACCAGCCGCCTGCTGTCCGTGATGGCTTTCGCCCTTGCCGGGCTCTGCCTTGCAGTCTATGCCGCGCTGGCGCGTGCGCTCCGGCCAACGCACATCATCCGTGACGGCTTGAGACAGCTTGCCGCGAACGATCTTTCCGCGCGCCTGCCCGATTTCGACCTTGCCGAACTCTCCGCCATTTCCGACGTCTTCAACACGCTGGCGCAAAAGCTGGAGGCGGCGCTTGCCGAACGCAATGCGCTGACACGGCAGCTCATCGCCGTGCAGGACGATGAACGGCGCCATCTTGCCCGCGAATTGCACGACGAATTCGGCCAGTCGCTCACCGCGATCGCCGCGCAGGCCGCCGCTGCCGCCCATACCGCGCAGCGCGACTGCCCGTCGCTTCACGAAGAATGTCGCGGCATCCTGCGCACCACCTCGGGCATGATGTCGGCGCTGCGCGGCGCGCTGATTCGCCTGCGTCCGCCCGACATCGAGGAACACGGCCTCGCCCTGAGCGTGGAAAGCCTGGTTGCGAGCTGGAACAGCTTCGAGAAGGGCCGCACGCGGTTTGATATTGATATCATCGGCCGGGTCGACGGCTTGCCGCAAAGCGTCTGCGTCAGCCTCTATCGCATCGCCCAGGAAGCGATCACCAACGCCGCCAAGCACGCCCATGCCCGGCATGTGCAGCTGCGCATCGAGGCACGGCAGGCTGACATCATCCTGAGCGTCGAGGACGATGGCGAGACCGTGGGCGGCGATCTGCCGCCGAAACCGGGCATGGGGCTGCTCGGCATGCAGGAGCGGGTCGCTTCGCTGGGCGGGACGCTGTGCTTCGAACGGCACGCGGAGCGCGGCGCCAGGCTGGTTGCGACCATTCCGACGATCGGACCGGAGCAATGACCATGCCGGGCGCGGAAAATTTCACCCGGGTGTTGCTGGCGGACGACCATGCGATCGTGCGCGAGGGCTATCGCTCGCTGCTGCAGAAGCAGGACCGCCTGCGCGTGGTCGCCGAGGCCGGCAATGGGGCGGATGCCTATCGCGTCTACAAGGAGACCCGGCCGGATCTCATCATCATGGACATAACGATGCCCGGCATTGGCGGGGTGGAGGCGATCCGGCGCATCCGGCAATGGGACGGGTCGGCACGCATCCTGGTATTCACCATGCATCAGAGCGCGGCCTACGCGGTTCAGGCCATCAAGGCGGGTGCCCGCGGCTTCGTGACCAAAAGCAATCCGCCGGATGCGCTGTTGCGCGCCATTGCCGAAGTGATGGCTGGACGAATCGCGCTCAGCCCCGACATCGATCATGAGCTGGCCATCAACCGTCTCGCCGGCGAGCCCTCGGCGCTCGACACGCTGAGCCCGCGGGAATTCGAGATCCTGCAAATGCTGCTAGGTGGAAAATCCATCGAGGACATCGCCGAAACCCTGCATATCAGCGCCAAGACTGCGGCCAATACGCGCTATCTGATCCGCGCCAAGCTTGGCGTCGCCTCCGACATCGAGCTCGTCCGTCTTGCGCTGCGCCAGCGGATCATGGCGGTGGATGACGGGAATTGAAGACAGAAAAACTCTGGATTGCTTCGTCGCTTTGCTCATCGCAATGACGGCTCGACGATCAACTAAAGCTGTCACGCGATCAAGCCCGGTTCTGACGCACTCAGAATCGAACGGGCTTCAGACGCCGCCGACGACTTCGCGCCGCCGCTGCAAGGAAAATACTTCATTTGACGTTACCAGGCAGAATTTCAAAGTCACGAAGCATGGCAGTGAGTTTCTTTGGGTCGAATGGTTTTGCAAGATATTGAAGGCGTCCGTCCGGCGCGAAGCGTCGACCAATCACCTCATCGGAAAATCCGGTCGCGAGGATGATGGGCAGATCGGGCCGCAGCGCGCGTATTTCCGCGACCAATTCATCCCCGGGCCTGTCCGGCAGGCCAAGATCGACAACGGCTCCTGCAAACATCCCCGCGCGGTCCCGCATCTTGGCCATCGCCTCACGAAAGCTGCCGGCCTCTTCGGCCTGGCATCCGGCCTCCGAAAGCGTGTCGACGACAAACATGCGCAACAGCACTTCATCTTCGACGACGAGAAGGCAGGGCGGACCGCGACGGCCATCTTGGTCGAGCACCTGCCGGATGCGGGTCGCCAGCGCCGCAAATGAAAATGGCTTGTTGAGCAATTCGACGCCCGAATCGAGGCGGCCATCGTGGATCAATGACGAGCCGGCATAGGCTGTCGTAATCAGAATCCTTGGCGGCTCTCGAAGTCCCCGCGCGTGGTCCGCCAGGGCTCGCCCATCGAAGCCGCCCGGAAGACCGAGATCGGTGAACAAGAGATCGACCCGCGATCCACGCTCGAGGATCTCGACTGCGGATCCGGCATCAGCGGCCTCCAGCACCGCATAGCCGAGCTCGCGCAGACTCCCGACCGCATAGCTGCGGACATCCTCGTCGTCCTCGACGACCAGGATCGTCTCGCCTGGCCGGCTCCGCGGGATTTGCGCGGTATCGGCCGGCGCCGCACTGTTGGCCCATTCGGCCACCCGGCCCTGTTCCGCCCTGGGCAAATAAAGGTGCACCGACGTACCCGAACCAAGCTCACTGTGAATCCTCACATGGCCGCCGCTCTGCGTGATAAAGCCATAGACCTGACTAAGCCCCAGGCCGGTCCCTCGGCCATCGGCCTTCGTCGTGAAGAACGGCTCGAAAACCCGATTGATCACATCAGGCGCCATCCCGTTTCCGGTATCCGCAACCGTGATGCGCACATGGGGTCCGACGGTCGCGTCGAGGTTGGCAGCGGCGTAGGCTGCGTCCAGACCCTCGTTGCCGGTCTCGATCGTCAGATCGCCGCCGGAGGGCATCGCGTCTCGCGCATTGACCGCAAGGTTCAGGATCGCCGCCTCGAGTTCCGTCGGATCGGCGTCCACGCTCCAGATGCCGGTGGCGAGCACTGTTTGAATGCGGATGGTTTCGCCGAGTGTACGCTGCAGTAGATCGGACATTCCGGATACGAGCGCGTTCGGATCGAACACCCTGGGTTCAAGAGGTTTGCGCCGCGCGAAGGCAAGCAGCCGTTCGGTCAGCATCGCGGCGCGGCGCGCGCCATGCATGGCATTCTCGAGCGCCCGCGCCAGCCCCGGGTCCGCCATTTCTGTTCGCCGCCGCGCATTTTCGATATTGCCCAGAACCACGGTGAGCAGATTGTTGAAATCATGAGCGATCCCCGCCGTGAGTTGTCCCACCGCCTCCATTTTGGCCGAATGCCGGAGCCGCTCGTCCATGGCCTTGCGCTGGGAGATATCGCGCAGGCTTGCAAGGCGCGCAGGGCGATGATTCCATGTGGTTTCGACCACCCGCACCTCGACGTCGACCTGATCGCCGCCGGGCTGATGCAGCGCAATTTCGGTCGTTTCGCCGACCAGGAATGGAATGCCGATCGGATAGCCGATCAGTTCCTCCGCCGGGCGAGCGAATAGCTGCTCCGCCGCCGGATTGGCGAACAGCACGGCACCGTCTTCATCGACCACAATGACCCCATCGGCGTTCTTCTCGATGAGAAAACTGATTTCTGTATGGTCGATGCTGTTGCCCGGGAAGGAGTTCGGCATGTGTTCGTTCTATGGCGTTTTCGAGCGAGGTGGAGACCGATTCGCGTTAGGAAAACGCGTCAAACCGACAACCTAAAGACCGGTTCCGGTTCAATCAAAACCGACGAGGCTTCAGCACCGACCTGCGACGCGACGCGCATGGCCTGCACTTCAATCATCCGAAGCGGCGCCGTCGCCGGTGAAAACGTTCGGTGCTTCGTTGAATGGTTCTCCGAGATGCATTCCGGCGCTGTCGATTGAGAACCGTCGAATCTCTTTGGCATGCTCGCTCCCGCGCATCTTCAACACCATCAGGCCGCGATGCATCGTCTCCTTCTCCTGGATATAGCGCAGCAGGATGATCGAATCGGTCAAGGTGGATATATGCTGCTCGCTCACGCTCTCGCCGCCGATCAAAGACTTGCTGGTCGCCGTGCATAAGCCGGCGATCTCCCGCTTCTTGATGAAGGATGTAAGGCTGATCAGGAACTCGCGAAAGCCGATGTCGGAAGCGATTCTTTCGAGTGCCGAAAGGCTGTCGACGGCAATCCGATTGGGCTGAAATTCGTCAACGAGGGTCTGAATGGTCAGCAAATGATCGGGCAGACCCTGGGCTTCGGGATAAAGGCAGATGACCTTGAGCTTTCCCTCCGCTTCCATCTGCGCGAAATCGACGCCCCAGCCGATGGCGTTACGAAAAAGCTGTCCCTTGCTTTCCTCATAGCCGAACAGCAACGCCTTCTCGCCCGCAGCCACGCCGCCGGCAAGGAAATTCGTCACCAGCAGGGTTTTGCCCGTGCCGGTGGCGCCGCTGACCAGCGTCACGCTGTCGCGGAAAAAGCCGCCGCCGCACATCTCGTCGATGGCGGTATTGCCGCTCGTCACCCGGACCATGCTCGATTGCTGTTCCAGCCGCAAGGAGGACAGCGGCACCGCCACGACGCCCTGCTTCTCCAACAAGGTGAACGGCGCTTCGCCTTCCGCATGATGGCTTCCGCGCATCTTAAGCACCTCGATCGTGCGGCGGCGCTTCTCGCGGTAAAGCACATTGCGAAGGATAACGACATTATCGGCGACGAACTCCTCCAGACGATGCCGCGTGATTTCACCGTACTCGCTGTTGCGCTCAGCGGTCATGAGCACGGTCAGCCCTTCCTTTTTCAGGACGCTGCCAATGCGGAATAGCTCGCGGCGCAGGATTTTCGGATCGCCAATGAAGTGATCGAAGAGTTGCGTAATGGAATCGAGGACGACGCGCTTGGCGCCGGCGACTTTCACCGCATGCTGGATCCGCGCCAGCAGGCCGGCAAGATCAAAATCTCCGACAACCAGTTCGTCACTCGTTGGCGGGCTGGCATCGACAAATGCCAGCCGGTTTTCGCGGCGCCATTTCGCAAGCTCCCAGCCAAAGCTGCGCATGTTGGCTTCGATATCCGCCGCCGGCTCCTCGAACGTGACAAGCACACCATTCTCGCCGTAAGTCGTGATGCCATGGGCAATAAATTGAGTCGCGAATACGGTCTTTCCGCTGCCCGGCGTGCCGCTGACGACCGTGGTGCGCGCACGCGGCAAGCCGCCCATAACCAGCTCGTCGAATGCATTGACGCCGGTTTTGACTCGTTCAAGTACCGCGGCGCTGTCGAGGTCCTGCTTCGTCATACGGTGTCCCTCTTCAGTTCGATCCCCAGGAAGTCGAGAACTCTCTGTGTGTCGCTGAGATCGCCGACGATGCGGCGCGGGCGCACCGGATCCTCATAGGAGAGAGTGGGCGTTGCCAGGATGTCTCCTCGCTCGGCAAGTTCGGGCTGGGCGAGGACGTCGATGATCTCGGCCGTCCAGCCCAGAGGCTCGATCAGCTTCCGCAAATGATGGAGGTTTTGCTCCGCGCGACGCGATATAGCAGAGTTGCCGGAAATGTAGAGGCGAAGGACGGAGTTGGTCACACGGCTATCGCCCTGTCAGCGTTAAAGGTCGATCCTCTCGCAAACGGGACGGTCAGCCTGGCGGACGTCACGACGTTCAGGCCATGCCTCACCCTCGCAAGGTCGAGATGATGGTGGGTTCAGGGAACAATACGGTTAAGTTTCCCGCAAGAGATCAAAAAATACCACCCTACTAGTAGACCGCCTTCCTGTCCTTCGAGTCCGGACGTTTGCTACGTTTTTCAGGGAATGCGTCACGGCCGGTGATTGCACGCTCGCGCGCCCAGATGATCGCGGCGCTTCGCCGATTTACACCGATCTTGCGAAACAAGGAGGCGATGTGATTGCGAACGGTGTTCGGCGACAAGCCCAGTGCCAGGCTCATATCGGCATCGGTCCGGCCCTCGCAGATGAGCGCCAGGACCTCACGCTCGCGCTGCGTGAGAAGCTCCAGATCGGCCGACGGCGGATGCGATCGAGTCGCCTGGTGCAGCGCACCGAGCTTCTCGGCAATTGCGCGTGAGGCGTCGGCGATCACCGACTCAATCACCGCAATCACATCGGGATCAAGCTCCTTCTGCCCTTTGGTTTGCTGGATGGCGCACACCATCAGCGGCTTTCCGTTGATGGTGACTTGGACGGCCGCAATAAAGCAGTCGACGCAGTAGCTATCGGACCTGCGAATCGGCAGATCGAGGCTCTGCAATCGACCATTCACGCGACGGCGTGTCTTTTCGTCCATCCAGACAATCTCGCCGTTCGCGCTGACAAGGATAAGACCGTTGCTCAGTGCGGCAGCGAGCACATCCAATTCAGTTCCGCGCAGACGATCGTTCAGCACATGGTCCATAGCTGTCCCCTGTGTGGTGAGTGAAGCATCGGTTGTCGGAAGTGACAGGACAACGTCGCCGGCGCGCTTTGGTTTCCCAGCACCAGCTCACTGGTATCAACAGACTAATTTTTTGGCAGGTGGAACCAACAGACAGGCGGCCAACGCGCTTTAGAAAAAGCCGTCATGCATCAGACGTCGCCGATCACCTCGCGCCGCCGCTGCTCGGACTCTTCGGCGTAACGGCGCACGGCATGGGACTCGCTGAGAATGCCGATCGGCTTGTGCTCCCCGTCAGCCTCGACCACCGCCAGCGTTTCGGCTTCCGCGGTGTCGAACACAGCGATCGCCTCCTGGATATTCATCAGCGGATTCAACACCACGCTCTGGTAATGCAGGATGTCGCGGACGCATTTTGCCATCTCGAGCTCGGGTGCATGCGCTTCGGGGACCATCACTAGTCCGAGATAGTGACCCTCGCGATCGATCGCGACGACCTGGTTTTGCGAGCCCAGCGGGAATTGGCGGCGAAATTCCTTAATCGGCATGCTGGCATTGACGGTATTGATATCGGTGCGCATCAGCCGCCGCACCGTGAGGTCGCGGATCCAGCCGACATCCGCCGCGCTGCGGATGGTTTCGCCGCGCAGATGCAGTCGCCAGGTCGCGAAGGAGTAGCCGAACAGCTCGCGGGTGAGTTGGCCGGAGATCATGACCGAGACCAGCACCGCGGTGGTGAGCCAGAGATTGCCGGTCGATTCCAGCGCTATGAAGGACATGGTCAGCGGCCCGCCGATTACCGATGCCGACAGCGCGCTCATGCCGATAATGGCGTAGACATTCGGGCTGAGCTTGAGCCCGGGCCAGATCAGATCGATGCAGCCAGCGAACAGATGACCGCCCAGCGCGCCGAGAAACAGCGTAGCGAAGAACAATCCGCCGCGAAAGCCGGTGCCGAGCGAAATGATGGAGGCGATCGTCTTCAATGCGAACATCGTGGCGACGACGGTGAGTGGAATGGAAATGAAGCCGGCGAAATGCAGCGCGCCGTGACCCGACGACATAACTTGCGGCGACAGCAGAGCAAGCAGTCCCACGGCGAGGCCGCCGATCGCCGGCCGCAACGGCGACCACAGGCGGCTCTTCGACAACAGCACCTCGCACAGCGCCACGCCGCGCATGATGGCGATGCCGAACAGTGCCGACAAAACCCCGAGCAGGGCGGCTACCGCGAGATCGCGGCCCAGCACATCGCCGACCGGACCGGCGCCGACACCAATCGACAATTCGGTGAAAGCATGGGCGACGAAATAGCCGGTGACCGCGGCGACGCCGACCGGCGTGAGGCTGGCCGGCGTATATCCCCCGATCACCAGCTCGAAGGCATAGAAGGCGCCGGCAAGCGGCGCATTGAACGCGCCGGCGATCGCCGCCGCCGCACCGCAGCCGACCATGATGCGCTGATCGGCGCGGCGCAGATGGAAGCCGCGGCCGAGCGATGCCGCAAGCCCGCTCGCCATCTGGGTATATCCCGCCTCGAGCCCGACCGAGGCGCCGACGCCGCTGGACCAGATGGTCTGCAGGGCCACGATCACGCTGCCGCGGAACGACATCCGTCCGCCATGCAGCGCATTGGCCTCGATCGGGTCGATCTCGCGCGCAGGCCGTCGTTTCGCCAGCCACAGAAAAGCCATGCCGAGCAGCAGGCCGCCGATGCTCGGCACCACGAGCGCCCGCCAAGGCTCGATCCTGAACTGGCTGGAAAGACGGTCCCCCATTTCGAGGTTGAACAACAGAACGTGAAGGACCTCGACCGCCGCGCTCATCGCCGCCACCACCAGCCCGCCTATGAGCCCGACCAGGGCCGCCAGCACGACCAGGCTGGTTTCATGGGCACGGACGAATGCCCGCAGCCGTTGCGGAGCCTCGAAATAATGCAACTTGTTGGCCATTTCAGTCCGTCCGTGGGGCGGCCGGAAGCGGCCGTTCCGCCCTTGCTTTAGCGGGCTTCCGGCCAATCACGCAATCCGGGCCGATTCGGCGCAACTTCGTATAAGGCCGTGAACGCTCTTCACAATCCCGTCACGCTGCCTGTAGTATGTGATCGTCAAGCTGCTTCGCAGCCAAATCGGGAGCCAGGAGCGTTATTTGAACGCACATGTCTCGCAAGGTGGTTGGCCGGTGCTGGTGCTGAACGCGGACTTCCGGCCGCTGAGCTACTATCCGCTGTCCCTCTGGTCGTGGCAGGACGCGATCAAGGCGGTATTCCTCGACCGGGTCAACATCGTCGAGTATTACGACCGCGCGGTGCGCAGCCCCTCCTTCGAAATCCGGCTCCCCAGCGTCGTCTCCCTAAAATCCTTCGTCAAACCGACCACCCATCCCGCCTTCACCCGGTTCAACGTCTTCCTGCGCGACCGGTTCGTCTGTCAATATTGCCTGTCCGGCGACGATCTGACCTTCGATCACATCATCCCACGCAGCAAGGGTGGACAGACCACCTGGGAAAATGTCGTCGCGGCATGCTCGCCGTGCAATCTGCGCAAGGGCAACATGACGCCGCAGCAGGCGCGGATGTTTCCCAAGCAGGCCCCGTTTGCGCCGACCGTGCATCAATTGCATCGCAACGGCCGATTGTTTCCGCCGAACTATCTGCACGACAGCTGGCTCGATTATTTGTACTGGGATACCGAGCTCGATCCATAAGCGCAGATGGCGGCGTGCTGGGAGCTGCGTGCTGGTCTTTTCCAGCACCCGCCGGTCGCCACTCCGGGTCTGGAGATAGCCTCGACCGATGCCGAATCTTCAACGCTGAAGCCGGCATCGACCGATTGCGTTTCGACAAATCGCGCTGAAGCCCTGCAGCCCATTCCGCTTTCGACGGCGCCCATCCGCTGAACCGTTACAAGCTTCCGATGTTCGAAACCCTCATTCGGCGGTCCGTGCTGGAAGCGGCGGGGCAAGCCTAGCCCGTTCGGTGCTTTCGGCCGGTCTCGCGGAAGTGTTGATCATGATCAAACCCCGCATCCGCTCTTTCGTGCATTCAGGTTGCGAATTTCGTGTTCGGGCTGTCGGTGAAGAGGCATGTGATGCGCGCGCTATTCCGAGCTTTCCTGGTAATTGCCTCATGTTCGGCGTTGCCGCAGGCGCAGGCGCAGCAACTGGCAAGTACGGCCGATGACGCACAGAATGGTCACTCGCTATCGCTCCTCATCTGCTCAAGCTGCCATGTCGTCGGCCCTGACCAGCTGATCGATCCCATCCTGGAGCCGCCGGCGCCCTCGTTCGAGGCGATTTCGCGCCGGAGCAGCCCGGAGGCCATAAGGACGTTTCTGACGACAACTCACCGGAACATCAGCAATCCGGCTGGCATGCCCAATCCCGAACTGTTCGATTTTCAGATCAGACAGGTCCAGGCCTACATTTCGAGCTTGCGTATGTCGTCCGCCACGAGCGCCAATCGCAAGCAGGCCGCAGCCCAGTCAGGATCGTGCGAGGCCGAGATCAATCATGTCGAATCGCTGTTGAACGAGGCACGCGCAAACGGAACGCCCGTCGGGAGCAAGCCGGAATCCTCGGCCGCCCGGCTGCATCATCAGCCCACGCTCCAATCCATTGAGCAGGCGACAAGAGAAGCAGAGAAAAACATTGAAACAGCGCTTAAGCTCGCACGGCGATTGCATGCGGAAGGTCTTGAAGCAGAGTGCCTGGCGATGCTTACGAACGTCAATCTGAACTTAGGCCGGCAGTAAGGGCCGCATTCATCGAAACTCGATTGCCAAAATCCGACGGACGTGTCGGCATCTGCCCCCCTTCTCAGGCAGAGCAATCGCATATGGTTTTTTTGACCGTGATAGTATCGGGCCTCATGGTTCGAGACGTGCGGCTTCGCCGCACCCTCACCATGAGGTTCTAAAGATTTTGCCGAAAAAAGACCCTCATCCTTGAGGAGCCCCGCCACAGGCGGGCGTCTCGAAGGACGGACGGCAAGGAAGCCGCCGAACAGGTTCTTTTCCCATATGCGATTGCCCTGCCTTCTCGGGCGTGCACTGAACCACATCGCTTTGTGGTCTCCGAGGCGAGGCCCACTCGGCGGACCCTAGCCGGGATTATGTCGCTTTGCATAAGGCTCCGTGGCCCACAGACGTTTTGCCTCATCGATAGACCGGTTCAGTCGGACCCGGTCGTCGACCGCAACGATCCAGTCGGGGGTGATGTATCGGTGCTCGTGTCGTGGAGACTCGAGGACCTTCAGATGGCCCCCTTCGACCTTGTCGACGGTTCCAACCAGCGTGCCGTCGCGGTCGACGACCGACATGCCCTTGATGATCAGGTCAAGCAGTGGCCGCCCTTCGGCTCCATCGTAAGGATGCTCGGTCATTACTCTTCTCCATAAATCTCTTTTCCATGAAGTCTCTTTCGGTTCCATCGGCAACGTCGCCAGCCAATAAACGGCCCGCGCCGTTTTCAGGTTCAACTCGATCCGGTCAGCGCCATCATTGGCTGTTCTCGATATGCGGCTTATCAGCCGATATTTGGAGACAGATCTGGAGTTCGACATAGCTTGGCGTGTCGCCGATGCTCGTCTCACGAATGCACTCGGCCTTGTCTTGTTTCGAAAATCCCGTCCACTGCTGGGACAACCAGTCCTTCGCTCGCTGCTCATCACTTGTGCAGGACGCCAGCGTCTCCCCGATACCGGAAGTATCGGCGGTTTCGGCCTTGCAGTTACGGGTGATATCGAAATTCGGCAGCCCATCGGCTGCGAATGAATCACGCGGAAACACGACTGCCGAGGCAGCGACAAACATCATCACAGGGAATATACGCATCTTGACCTCCATTCGCACTAGACACCGAAAGCCGATACGGCGGTTGATGGAGATCAAGCCGTCGGCAGATAGAGCGCCTCAGCCGAAGCACCAGGCTTCGAACGAATCGATCTTGATGCACATCAAGCTCGCGGATGAGATGGCGGCATTACTTCATCAACGCTGCCAAACGATGATCTGATCCATCCCGGAATTCTGCCGCTCGGAACACTCATCCTGCCAGGGATGTGTCAGCTGTATCGATCACCTTTGCTCGCGGCCTCCCCGTCCCATCATCGCCAGATCCGGACTGATCGTCCGGATTTCTCGCAACCAGGGCTTGAATGCGACTTTCCCGCGCGGGCGCAGCAGGATTTGAGTTAGGTCAACAGGTCGGTCGTGCCGCGGTGCGATATCAACATGCCTCCGGACATTTTGGATACGACCATGCAAGACCAGAAAGACCAGGCTGTCGAAGCAACGCAGGTATCCGACCAATCTGCGTCCCGTTCAGTTGTCCAGGTCGAAACCCAACATGCTTCTGCACCACAAGCCCAGGTGCCGATGGTCGTGCATCATGGCAAGCGGCGGCGGTTCTGGCGGATCACCGCGGCACTGCTTGTGGTGCTGGCCGCTGCCGGCGGTGGCGGCTACTACGTGTGGAAGCGAATGCAGCAGCCCCTGCCGGTCGGGATCAGCTTTGGCAATGGCCGTATCGAGGCCGACGAGGTCGATATCGACACCAAATATGCCGGCCGCGTTCTGGAGCTGATGACCGATATCGGCGAGATGGTGCAGCCCGGCCAGGTCGTTGCCCGCATGGACACGCGCGATATCGAGCAGTCGCTCTCCAAGTCAGAGGCCCAGGCGCGCCAGGCGCAACAGGCGATAGACGAAGCCAAAGCCAACCTCGTGCAACAGCAAACCCAGCAGACCCTGGCACAGCAGGAAATGGATCGCGCCACCTATCTGTTGAAGAACGGCTGGACCACGCAGGAGATCGCCGATCAACGAAAGCAGGCGCTCGATGGCGCGATCGCGGGGCTCAACGCGACCAAGGCCAGGCTGCTGGAGGCGCAGCATGCGCTGGATGCCGCCGAGCATGACGCCGGATTCTACAAGGTGGAGATCGCCGACAACACGCTGGTGGCCCCGAAATGGGGCCGTATCCAGTATCGCGAGAGCAATATCGGCGAAGTCCTGCCAGTCGGCGGAAAGGTCTTCACCATGCTCGATTTTTCCTACGTCTACATGGACATCTATTTGCCGACCGAGCAGGCGGGCAAGGTCAAGATCGGTGCTGACGCCCGCATCGTGCTCGATGCTTATCCCGATCATCCGATTCCCGCCAAGGTGTTCTTCGTCGCCAGCCAGTCGCAATTCACACCGAAGACCGTCGAGACCCAGACCGAGCGCGACAAGCTGATGTTCCGCATCCGGGTGCGCATCGATCAGGACAGGCTGAACGCCCATAGCGACGCGATCAGAAGCGGACTTCCCGGCGTCACCTATATCCGCTGGGATCCATCGGTCCAGTGGCCCAAGAATCTGCAGGGCACGCCATGAACGCCAGCGACGAGCCGGTCGCGATCGTCGAGGACCTCTGTCAGAGCTATGGCAAAGTCACCGCGCTCGATCATGTCTCGATCGAACTCCCCGGCGGCCGCCTCATCGCCGTCGTCGGCCCCGACGGCGTCGGAAAATCTTCGCTGCTGGCGATCCTGGCCGGCGCCCGCGAGATTCAGGACGGCGGGGCCGTTGTTCTCGGCACCAACATTACCGATGCGGTTGCGCGCGCGTCGATATGCCCTCGCATCGCCTACATGCCGCAGGGCCTGGGCAAGAATCTCTATCCCGATCTCAGCGTGAAGGAGAACATCGAGTTTTTCTCCAGGCTGTTCGGACAGTCGCGCGAGGAGCGCGAGTGGCGCATCAAGGAGCTGTTGGAAAGCACCGGACTTGCCCCCTTCGCCGACCGCCCTGCCAAGAAGCTGTCAGGCGGAATGCGGCAGAAGCTCGGGCTCTGCTGCTCCCTGATCCACGATCCCGATCTTTTGATCCTCGATGAGCCGACGACCGGCGTCGATCCGCTGTCGCGCCGGCAGTTCTGGGATCTCATCGACCGTATCCGCGCCCGCCGGGAAGGGATGAGCGTGATCGTGGCGACCGCCTATATGGAAGAGGCGGAGCGTTTCGACTGGCTGATCGCCATGAACGGCGGCAAGATCCTCGCAACCGGCACGCCGGCCGATCTGAAACGCCAAACCGGGACCGGCTCGATCGAGGATGCCTTCGTCGCCCTGCTCCCGGAGCGGCAGCGCGCCAGGCGCATCGAGCAGCACGGTCCGCTCGCCGCCGGCACCGAGCCGGTCATCGTGGCGAAGGACCTGACCTGCAGGTTCGGCGACTTCACCGCGGTCGATCGGGTCAGCTTCACGATCCGGCAAGGCGAGATCTTCGGCTTCGTCGGCTCGAACGGGTCGGGCAAGACGACCACGATGAAGATGCTGACGGGACTGCTGCCGCCGACCGAAGGCCAGGCGCTGATTTTCGGCAAGGCGCTGCAAGCCGGCGATCTCGATGCGCGCCGCAGGGTCGGCTACATGTCGCAATCCTTCTCGCTCTATGGCGAGCTGACGGTTCGCCAGAACCTGACGCTGCATGCGCGTCTGTTCCATCTGGCGCCCGCCTTCGCCAAGGCTCGCATCGATGAGCTGGTCCAGAAGTGCGACCTCGCCGACTATCTCGACGATCTCGCCTCCTCACTCCCGCTCGGGATCAGACAGCGGCTGTCGCTTGCGGTCGCCATCGTTCACGGGCCGGAGCTGTTGATCCTGGACGAGCCGACCTCCGGCGTTGATCCGGTCGCGCGCGATCAATTCTGGGAGCTGCTCATCGACCTGTCACGCAATCAGGGCATCACGATCTTCGTCTCGACGCATTTCATGAACGAGGCGGCGCGCTGCGACCGGCTGTCGCTGATGCATGAAGGCCGCGTGCTTGCGACCGACACTCCGGCCGGATTGATCAAGGCCAGGGGAGCGAAGAACCTCGAAGACGCCTTCATCAGCTTCCTCGAACAGGAGACCCCGGCCGCAGTCGCCGCGTCGACGCTCATTCAGGCCAACGAAGCTCCCGCCGCACCGAGGCCGGCGAGCCTGCCCAGCTTTTTCAGTTTCCAGCGCCTGTTCGCCTACACCATCCGCGAAGGCCTGGAGCTGTTGCGCGATCCCATCCGGCTGATGTTCGCCCTGTTCGGGACCACCTTGTTGATGATCGTGTTCGGGGTCGGCATTTCGACCGATGTAAACAATCTGACTTTTGCCGTTCTCGACCGCGATCAGACTCCAGAGAGCCGCGCCTATCTCGAGGAGCTGCGAGGTTCACCCTATTTCACCGAGCGGCCACCGCTTGCCAACTACGCGGAGCTGGACCGCCGATTGAAGAGCGGAGATATCGACGTCAGCATCGAAATCCCGCCGAACTTCGGATTGGATCTCAAGCGCGGACGTCCCGCCTGGGTATCGGCCTGGATCGATGGCGCGATGCCGTTTCGCGCCGAAACGATCCGCGGCTACCTGGAGGGCATGCACCAGCTCTATCTTGCCGATCCCATGGTGAAGACCATGCAGCCGGCCGCCGCCTCGCCCGCCGATATCGAGGTCAGGTTCAAATACAATCAGGACTTCGACAGCATCTATGCCATGGTGCCCTCGACCATCGCGATGATGCTCGCGCTGTTTCCCGGCATCCTGATGGCGCTTGCCGTCGTCCGCGAGAAAGAGCTCGGCTCGATCACCAACCTCTACGTCACGCCGGTGACCCGGTTGGAATTTCTGCTCGGCAAGCAGCTGCCTTACGTCGCCGTCGCGATGATCAACTTCTTCATCATGTTCGCGATGGCGATCTTCGTGTTCAACGTACCGCTGAAGGGCAGCTTTCTGGTGCTCCTGATCGGCACGATCATCTTCGTGTTCACCACGACGGGCTATGGAATGTTCATTTCCACCTTCTGCACGACGCAGATCGCCGCCCTGTTCGGAACGGCCATTCTCACCCTGCTGCCGGCCTCGGAATTTTCCGGAATGAGAACGCCGGTATCGTCCCTCTCCGGCACGGCGCAGATCATCGGTTACGGCTTTCCCATGAGCTATTACCGTCCGATCAGCGTCGGCACCTTCACCAAGGGGCTCGGATTTCAGGATCTGGGATCGAGCTTGCTGACGCTGACCGTGTTCGTTCCGATTCTGACGTTGCTAAGCCTTCTGCTGCTTCGCAAGCAGGAGCGATGAGGCAACAATGCGGTCGCTTTCAAACATATTCTGGCTGGGTACCAAGGAGCTGCGCAGCTTCTTCACCGACTGGGTGCTGCTGGCCTTCGTGGTCTACTCGTTCTCGCTGGCCGTGATCAGCCAGGCGCAAAGCAACTCCCAGGAGCTGTACCACGCATCGCTCGGCGTCGTGGACGAGGACCATTCGGAATTGTCGCGACGGATCATCCACGCGTTTCTCATGCCCTATTTCAAGCCGCCGGTGCTGGTCGAGGAAAGCGAGATCGAGCATCTGATGAATGCCGGCAAGTATACCTTCATCATCGATATCCCGCCGAATTTCGAGCGCGACGTGCTGGCCGAACGCCAGCCGGGATTGCAGGTCAATATCGACGCCACGGCGATGATACAGGCCGGATTGGGGGCAAACTACATCCAACAGATCATCTCGACCGAAATTGCCCAGTTTCTGTCGCGCAACGAATCCACGCCGCTGTCGCCGGCCAATCTGGCGATCCGGATCGCCTTCAATCCGAATGTGATGACCGCCTGGTTTTCCAGCGTGATGGGCATCATCAACAGCGTCACCATGCTGGCGATCATTCTGGCCGGCGCGGCTCTGGTGCGAGAGCGCGAACACGGCACCATGGAGCATCTGCTGGTGATGCCGCTCAGCCCGTTCGAGATCGCAATGTCGAAGATCTGGGCCAACACTTTCGTTATCGCGGTCGCGGTCGGCCTGTCGCTCTATCTGATCGTCCGGATGCTTCTGAAGATTCCAATTGCCGGCTCGATCCCGCTGTTCATGTTCGGCGCAGTCCTCTACCTGTTCTTCGCAACGGGTCTTGGCCTGTTTCTCGGCACGGTGGCGAGGTCGATGCCGCAACTCGGCCTGCTCTACATGCTGGTCGCTACGCCGATGAACATCCTGTCCGGTGCCGCGACCCCGCTGGAGAGCATGCCTCCCTGGCTCGTCACCATCATGCAGGCTTCGCCGTCTACCCACTTCGTCTCCTTCGCTCAGGCCATCCTGTACCGGGGAGCGGGCCTGGACGTCGTGTGGCCGGAGTTTCTCGCGGTCGGCGGCATCGGTGCGTTGTTTCTGGCCCTGTCGATCCTTCGTTTCCGCGCCTCGGTAAACTCGACCTCGTCTTGAGCCGCAGCCGGACAACGCGGCTGCCAACGCGCGGCGTAAAAAGCGCGGGCAAGCGACTGATTCGCCGCCGGCGCGCCTTTATGAATTCCCACGTGACAATCTTATGTCTTCCACAGGCGCCGAAATCGTTGAGGTTTTCTGGCTGCCGTGACAATCTTTTGTATCTCATGATTGCCCGCGATTACAGCGCGCGCGTAATTGTGCTTTAATACAATTAGAGATTGGTTTGGGGGAACGGCGATGCGCGCCATTTTGCTTGCTCTCGTTGCTGTGTTTTTTTCCGGCATTGCGGCCCGGGCCGCGGATCCTGTTTTCACCGATCAAGGCCCAAGCTGGACGCAGGCCACGCGGGATGATTTCTACACCCGCGATCAAGGCTCCCGGATGATTCCGCTCTCCTGGCTGCAGGCGCTGAAGCAGCCGAACGGCCAGCCTTTTCTCGACGGCAGCCTCGCCCGGTACGGCTACCTTCCCAATCCCGCCAGCAGCAACGGTCTTCCGGTCGGCTTTACCGCATCAGGCGCCGCCGGGCTCCAGGTGGTCGGCATGACCTGTTCGGCCTGCCACACGCGTCAGATCACCGCGAATGGCGAGGCCTATCGCATCGACGGCGGCCCGGCGATCGTCGATTTCCAGAGCTTCCTCTCCGACCTCGATGCCGCGGTCGGACAGGTGCTCGCGAGCGACGCGGCGTTCAACGGTTTTGCATCGGCGGTCCTGAATACCACGACGCCGGATGCCGATGATGTCGCCGACCTGCGCAAGGACGTCGACACCTGGTATCAGCGTTACCATACCCTGATGACGCGGGCGCTGCCGACGCCGGGCTGGGGGCCGTCACGGCTCGACGCCGTCGGCATGATCTATAACCGGCTGACCGGATTGGACCTCGGGCCTGCGCCGACCTTCCTCATCGCCGATAACATCCAGAAAGCGGATGCGCCGGTGCGCTATCCCTTCATCTGGAATGCACCGATCCAGGATCATACGCAATGGACCGGCTTCGCCGACAATGGCAACGACGTGCTGGCGCTTTCGCGCAACCTCGGCGAGGTCTTCGGCGTGTTCGGTGTATTCCAGCCGACCAATGACGGCGTGATCGTCAATTTCCTCAACAACAATTCGGCGAATTTTGACGGACTAGGCAAGCTGGAGAATCTGGTCAAGAAGATCGGTCCGCCCAAATGGCCCTGGCCGATCGACACCGAACTCGCGGAGAAGGGGCGCGAGGTCTATCTGCGCTCGCAGGCCGACGGTGGCTGTGTCGGCTGCCATGGCATCACGCCCGGCAAATTGCGTTTTCCGCTCCAGCAGACCTGGGCGACGCCGATCGACAATGTCGGGACCGATACCCATGCCCACGACATCCTGGCATGGTCCGGCAGGAATACCGGCGTGCTCAAGGGCGCGTTCGTCCCATTCCTGACCAAGCCGCTGGGCGACACCGATCAGGCATTCAATATCCTCGCGGTTTCGGTGCTCGGCTCAATCGCAGAGCAGGCGCTGCGCACCGCCGCTTCACCAAGTCCGGCTGGCGGGGTGGCAAAGCCGGCTTCATCGGCGGCTCCCAGCAGCGCGCCACAGCTCAAATTCGCCAAGCCTCCGCTGCCGCTCCGCGACCTGCAGGGCGCCTTCCATCCTCCGCTACAGCCCTCCTCGAATCCCCTGCCCGAGCTGCGCGTGCAGGGTCAGATCATCCCGAACGTGATTGCTCCGGCGACGCCGCTGCCCGCCAAAGGGGCTTATGAGGCGCGGGTGCTGGAAGGGATCTGGGCGGCGGCGCCTTACCTGCATAACGGCTCGGTGCCGACGCTGGCCGAACTGCTCAAGCCTGCGGCACAACGCGTCAAGCAGTTCAAGATCGGCCCTGCCTACGATCCGGTCAATGTCGGCCTCGCTGTCGAACAGAGCCAGTTCGACTACACGGTCAATACCACCGGCTGCAGCGACCTGAGCTCCGGCAACAGCAATTGCGGCCATGAATTCGGCACCCAATTGAGCGATTCCGACAAAAAGGCGCTTCTTGAATATCTGAAGACGCTCTGACGCGGAAAATAGCTGTGGGGGCGAAGACCACGGCCCCCACGTAATTTCGCGCAGTGCCCTTTGCTGCGAAAAATAATATTAGTATGGAGTGTTACTGCGGTCCCTTTACGGGAGCGCGGCCAGGAATTGGCGCCCGGAATTCAAAAATGATTAAAATGCCAGCCTTGATAGCGCGCAGTTCTGGACAGCTACTTTGCTCCGGCCCATCATCGATCCTGTCGTAGCTGGGGTCCAGTTTACATGGATATCGGAGCTTGGCTGAACGGTCTCGGCCTGGGTCAATACCAGGCCGTTTTCCGGGAAAATCAGATCGACGCGGACGTCCTGACCGAACTGACCGATCACCACCTCCAGGAACTGGGGGTCGCGCTCGGGCATCGGTTGAAGATTCTGCGCGCGATCCGCGAACAGACCGCCGAGTCAAAGCCGCAGGACGCCGCCGACCGGCGGCAACTGACCATCATGTTCTGCGATCTCGTCGACTCGACAGCGCTGACGGCACAGCTCGATCCCGAGGACATGGCCGACCTGATGCGCGCATTCCAGCGCACCGTCGCGGCCGCCGTCATACGCTTCGACGGTCATGTCGCGCGCTGGCTGGGCGATGGTGCAACGGTCTATTTCGGCTATCCGCGAGCCCATGAAGATGACGCCGAGCGCGCCGTGCGGGCGGCGCTTGCGCTGGTAACGGCGCTGCGCCAGCTGCGCTGCGAGCGCGGTGTCGAGCTGAAGGTGCGGATCGGCATTGCGACGGGCCTTGTCATCGTCGGCGAACTGATCGGCGAAGGCGATGCGCGCGAGCGCGGCGTCGTTGGCGACACGCCGAATCTGGCGTCACGGCTGCAGGCCCTTGCCGAGCCCGACACCGTCGTGGTCTCCGAATCGACGCGACGGCTTTTGCGCCGGGCTTTTGAGCTGAAGAGTCTCGGGCTGCATCAGCTCAAGGGTTTCAAGGCCCCGGTACCCGCCTGGTCGGTGGTGCGGGAAATCGAGAGCGTCACCCGGTTCGAAGCCGCGCGTTCGGAGGCCTTGACCCCCTTTGTCGGCCGCGAGCACGAAGTCGGTATCCTGATGGAGCGCTGGCGGCTGGCAAAGGCCGGACAGGGCCAGGTCGCATTGCTGTCGGGTGAAGCCGGCATCGGCAAGTCCCGCGTTCTGGCGGTCGTGCGCGAGCATATCGGCGACGAAACGCTGATGGTGCTGCGCTATCAATGCTCGCCGCACCACATCAACGACGCGTTCTATCCCGTCATTGGCCAGATCTGGCGCGGTGCCGGCTTTGTCAGCGGCGAAACGCCGTCCGCCCGGCTGCAGAAGCTGGAAATGATGATCTCCCGCAGCCGCCTCGATCCCGGCGACATCGTGCCCTATCTCGCCTCGCTACTGGCGATTCCGACCGCGGGACGCTATCCGGCGCTCGACATGCCTCCCAACGAGGTCAAGGAGCGGACCATAGCTGCGATGATCGCGGTGGTGGTCGCGATCGCCGAAACCGTGCCGCTCCTGATGTTCATTGAAGACACGCACTGGATGGATCCCACCTCGCTGGAGCTGCTCGGCCGCCTGATCGAACGCACCGAGCGTCTGCCGGTGCTGATCGTATTGACCTTCCGTCCTGAATTCGTGGCGCCCCCCTGGCTCGATCGCGCCAATGTCGCGGCGCTTTCGCTCCACCGCTTCGGGCGGAATCACGTGCTCTCGATGATCGACCAGATCACCGCTCACAGAGCATTGCCGGCCGAGGTGCGCGACCAGATCGTGGAGAAGACCGATGGCGTGCCGCTATTCGTCGAAGAGCTCACCAAGAGTGTGCTTGAGTCGGGCCTGCTTCGCGAGGAGAACGGCGCCTATGTGCTTGCAGCCGCGCTGACACCGCTCGCCATCCCCTCGACCCTGCACGATTCGCTGACCGCGCGGCTGGATCGGCTGTCGCCGATCAAGGAGATAGCACAGATCGGGGCTGCGATCGGCCGGGAATTCTCCCACGGTCTGCTGGAAGCGGTATCCCCGATCAAGGGACAGGCGCTGCAGGACGCGCTGCATCAGCTCATGGAAGCCGAGCTGATCTATGAGCGCGGCACGGCGCCGATGACGAGCTATATTTTCAAGCACGCGCTGGTGCAGGACACGGCCTATGTTTCGCTTTTGCGCGGCCGGCGACAGCGCATTCACGCCGATATCGCCGAGGCGCTGAAGCTGCGTGATGCGACCGAAGAATCGGTGCCGGCCGTCATCGCCCACCACTTCACCGAAGCCGGCCTCGCCGAACCGGCTGCCTGTTACTGGCTGGCCGCGGCCGAACAGGCGCTGTCACAATCGGCGCCGGTGGAAGCAGAACATCACGCCAGCGCCGGCCTTGCGCAGATTCCCCGGATCGCCCCCGGAGCGTCCCGCGACTCGCTCGAACTGGCGCTGCTGGTGGCCCGCGCCAACGCGCTGGTACCGCTCAAAAGCATGTCGGCCTCGGAAACCTTCGAAGCGCTGACCGAGGCGAAACAGGTGCTGGACAGGGGCGTCGGCACGGATCTGCAGCGCGTCTCCATCCTGTACGGGCTCTGCACCGGCAACACGCTGCGGGCGCGCATGGTGCCGGCCTTCGATCTGGCGCGTCAGATCATTGAAATCGCCGAACGGCTCGACGAGCCGACCTATTACATGATCGGCTACCGCTTGCTCGGCACGCTGCAGTTCTATGCCGGGCAGAATCGCGACGCGCTGGCGAGCCTGCAGAAGAGCGGCCAATACCGTGACCCCAAGCGGCAGCGGGCGCTGAGCTACCGGTTCGGCTGGGATCCGAGTCTCGCGGTGCTCTGCTTCGAGGTGCTGGTCCGGCTCTCGCTCGGCCTGCTCGACAGCGCCGCCGAGATCAGCAACAAGGTGCAGGCCGAGCTTGAAGGTCATCCGCACCCTCCTTCGGTCGCAACCGTCATTTTTTGCGGCCGCACCTGGCCGATGGCGGTGCTGGCGGACCTCGAAGGGCTGGAACGCTACAGCGCCGAGCTTGTCGCCTATTGCGTGGAAAAGAAGGTTGAACAAATCCGCCTGCTGGGCGGCCTTCACCATGCCTATGCCCGGGCCGTGCGCGAGCCGAACGAAACCAATATCGCTTTCATCCATACCGCCCTTGAAGCGGTGCGCAGGTCAGGCAGCAATACCGGCAATTCCATCCTGATCTCCAATCTCGCCGAAGCCCTGATGGTCGGCGGAGACCTGGCCGGAGCCGAAGCGGCCCTGAGGGAAGCATTCGTCTTCGTCGAGCAATCCGGCGAGGGTTACTGGCTCGCCGATATGCATCGGCTGAACGGGCAGATCGCACTCAAACTGCCTCAACCGGACTGGGTGCGCGCGGAGGCCTGCTTCGCCAAGGCGATCGAGATCGCACGGCGGCAGGAAGCCCGTTTGCTCGAGCTGCGCGCGGCGACCGACCTCGCCAGGCTGTGGATCGATACCCATTCCGACAACGATCCTCGAACCTTGCTGGAGCCTATCCTGGCCAGGATCGAGGGCGGCGAGACAACCCGCGATGTGCGCAACGCCCGCGCATTGCTGGCCAAACTGATTTGAACATTGCGATTGTATGACACGCGATTGCGCAACAGCAATTTGCGTTGCAAAGATCAATCCCAGCTTGCAAACTCCGGCGGGATCGCTTCAGAACCAAATCAGTTCATTTCGCGCTGCGCTGGAGCATGATCCGGAAGTGGGCACCGGTTTTTCCTGGCGACAAACGCGGAACGCGTTTGCGCAGGGATCATGCTCCAAATAAAAAGATAAAGCAGGCTGACTTTTCGAACACAAAGTCGTCCCGCTCTGGACTTTACGGCGCTGATTGCTGCTTTGACGCCAAGACGATTGATCGCATTCATGACCGCGCGGGCGCTGCCCGATCAATTTTGCAAGGAGAAATCATGGCATCGGATACCAATGGACCGGATCTTTTCAGCACCCTGAGCAGCATTGCGCGAACGCAGGTCAAGGGCCTCAGCGCGATCTGGGGCATGACGCTCGATCAGCTCACCAGCAGCCACGCCAAAGCGGCCGCAGCCTGGACCGTCAATCCGGAAGGCGGCGTCACGCGCACCGCCGACGGCGTAGTCGTCACCAGCAAAGAGCTGGTGATGCAGGTATTTCTCAACGCCGATGAAAATTATTCCGTCAAAGGCTACAATGAGCGCTCGTCGAACAGCATCGGGCCGATCTATCTCGGACTGGATTGGGGTCCAGAATATGAGGCGCAATCGACCAAGGCGAACGCGGCCATCATGGCCCTCACCCGGCGCGAGGCATTCGATATCGCGTTGCAGGAGACACGCACGGCGCTGAAGGCTCTGCCGGATCCGGCGGCCTTCGATATCCAGAATATTTCGGACACCGTTCTCGCCGCGATCTGCAAGCAATGGTTCGACGTTCCCGACGGCGAATTCGTAAAGGCGGGTGGATTTTCACTCTCCAACGTGCTGCCGCCGGCGCGCTGCCCGGCCGATTATACCTATCCTTCGGCCTATATTTTCCACCCCGATCCGGACATCGTCCTGACCATGCTCGGCGAGCGGACCGGTCAGATGCTTCGCGAAGCCGTCGGAAAACTGGTGGCCTCGATGCGCGCCACCGGCAAGCAGCCGCAGGGCGTGCTGTCGCGAGCCTTCTTCGAGGCGTTCCCGAATCCTGCCGATAATGATTTGCTGGCGCGCGTCATCATCGGTGCGATGATGGGCATGTTGCCGACGATAAACGGCAACCTGAACTCCACCGTAAAGGCCTGGCAGAGATCGTCGACTTTCCTGGCGCTGCAGGGCAAACTGAAGAAGAGTACGCAGAGCGACGAATTCGTCCGCGCCCAGGAAGTGATCCAGCCGGCGCTGGAGCAGGAGATGCAGATGGCGCCGACACCGGATGCAGTCTGGCGTACCGCCGTCAAGGCACATACGCTTGGGACCAAAAATCCCGTGCAGGTCAATCCCGGCGACAAGATCTATATCAGCATCATCCAGGCAATGCAGGAGGACCTGCGCGGCGGCATTACCGACGTGTGCCCGGTTTTCGGCGGCAATCGCCACGTCACGCCGCATCCGGTTCATGCCTGTCCGGGAATAGAAGCGGCAATGGGTGTTCTGCTCGGCGTCACCTACGGCGTTGTCGACCAATGATCCGGCTTCGACTGTTGAAATCGGGGCTGCGAATGACAAAATAAGGCGCGCGGCGGCACTTTTTGCGCTGCCGCTTCGTGCCCGATCGAACAGGAGAGCCTGCATGCCGTCCTTGACTGAGTGGAAAGTACCGGCAGCATATCAGCCTGACCCCAGCGATTACAGTTTCGACCTTGATCGTGTGCTTTCCTCCATCGTCGGCCTGCACTCCATCGTTCCAGCCGACGCCTTCAGTGCCGATAACCTCGGCACCGAACGGGCCGGCAATGGGGTCGTAATCGATGACGGATTGGTGCTGACCATCGGCTACCTGATCACCGAGGCCGAAGCGGTGTGGCTGCATCTTGGCGATGGCCGCGTGATGCAGGGTCATACGCTCGGTTTCGATTTCGAGACCGGGTTCGGCCTGGTGCAGGCGCTCGGTCATCTCGACGTCGATCCGTTGCCGCTCGGCTCCTCGGCCGCCGCTCGTGTCGGCGATAAAGTGGTACTGGGCGGCGCTGGCGGACGCACCCGATCGGTCGCCAGCCAGATCGCCGCCAAGCAGGAGTTCGCCGGCTATTGGGAATATCTCCTGGACGAGGCGCTGTTCACTTACCCTTCCCATCCC
The DNA here is from genome assembly GCA_035547995.1 of Bradyrhizobium sp. GTDB lineage: Bacteria > Pseudomonadota > Alphaproteobacteria > Rhizobiales > Xanthobacteraceae > Bradyrhizobium. The sequence goes on from DASZTN010000179.1 coordinate 37,489, forward strand.
AACTGGGGCGGCGCCGGATTGATTTCCGAACGCGGCGAGCTGATCGGTATCGGCTCGCTTCAGCTTGAACGCGAGAGCGGCGGCAAGAGCGAACATGTCAACATGGTCGTACCGATCGATCTCCTGAAACCGGTGCTCGACGACCTGCGCAAACTGGGCCGTGTCAATCGGCCGGCGCGGCCATGGCTCGGAATGTATTCGGCGGAGATCGAGAACAGGGTGGTGGTCGTCGGCGTCTCCGCGAAGGGACCGGCAGCGCGCGCCGAACTCAAGGCCGGCGACGTGATCCTCGCGGTCGATGGCGAGCACGTCTCCAGCCAGACGCAATTTTACCGAAAGCTGTGGTCGCTCGGCTCCGCCGGCGTCGATGTGCCGCTCACCGTCTATCATGAAGGCGTAACCTTCGACGTGGTGCTGGCGTCCACCGATCGCGCCAAGATGCTGAAGGCGCCGCGGCTGCATTGAACGCGGCAGCACTTCTGCGGGGAGAGCGGCAATGAGCGAGGCCGTGGTCGACGACATCGTCGCCTTGCTTCCGCCTTTGCTGCAATCGCTGGAGTCGCTGGCCTTCATCGCCCGCTATCTCAATCCGCTGGAATTCGACCGCGTCATGGAAGCCGCCGGCACGCCGGACCGAGAGCTGCGCGCTGTCCTTCCCCGGCTGGCACAATGGCCGGAAGGATTCGCCGATGTAAGGACCGCGCTGGAATCGGCCGGTGATTCCGTGCTCGCGGCATTCGACGGGCTGCACGCGGTGCGGCAAGGTCATGGCGAATTCATTGCGGTGCTGCGCGCGCTGCGCCACGCCCCGCGCGCAGAGGAAGCGCTCTATCCGCTCGCAGCCAGGTTTCCGCCGGTGAGCAGCTTCTTCACCGATCCCGCCTTGCGCGAGGATGCCGGCCTGCTGGCCAGGCTTGCCGAGCCGCCGCGACCGGACACCGGCATTCTCCATGAGGACAATGAACCGGGCAGCCGCGGCGGCTTTTCGCTCTACGTACCGGAATACTATTCGCCCGAGCAAAGCTGGCCTTTGGTGATGGCGCTGCATGGCGGCAGCGGCAATGGCCGCCGCTTTCTCTGGAGCTGGTTGCGCGATGCCCGCAGCTTCGGCGCCATTCTGGTCGCTCCCACCGCGACCGGCCGCACCTGGGCCTTGATGGGCGAAGACGCCGATACGCCGAACCTGATGCGTATACTCGATCAGGTGCGAACACGCTGGAACGTCGACGGCACCCGCCTGCTTCTTACCGGCATGAGCGATGGCGGCACGTTCTGCTACGTCACCGGGCTCGGAAGCACTTCGCCATTTACGCATCTTGCCCCCGTCGCCTCGACCTTCCATCCGCTGATGGCGGAAATGGCCGATGCACAGCGCATGCGAGACTTACCGATCTATCTCGTACATGGCCGGCTCGACTGGATGTTTCCCGTCGAGATCGCGCGGCGAACCCGCGAGGCCCTGAGTGCAGCCGGCGCCGATGTCACCTATCGCGAGATCGAGGATCTCAGCCACAGCTATCCGCGCGAAATCAATCCGGCGATGCTGAATTGGCTCAATGGAGATTGAGCTCAATGGTGCGGCTTAATGGGAAGGCCGGGTTTCAAGCCTTTGTGAGTTCCATGGCCGACGGATTGCAACCCGGAACCATCCTTATCCGCCGGGCGTTGTCCAACCGCCACTGGAGGGTTCGTCATGCAGACGTTTCTGGGAATAATTCTGGGCGCGGTTCTGGTCGTCGGCGGCGTTTACATCTACGATTCGATGGCGACCTCATCGGTTGCTAACGGCGAAGTCGCACAGGACCATCGCACCATCGTCAACTGGGACGTCGCCTCCAACGACTGGAAGGCGGTGAAGGCGCGCGCCCACGAAGACTGGATCAGATTGTCGTCGCGATAATTCCTCGCCGCTTCGCCAAACGCCTCCGCCGTCGACGGGGGCGTTTTAGTTAGTGTGGACTTATTTCCTCTTTGCTGCCGCGGCCTTTCGCGCATCGGCGATAACTTGGCCAAATTCCTCCATGGTCAGGATGCCGGGCACGCGGAACTTACCGACGATGAAGGATGGCGTTCCCTTGAAGCCAAAGGCCGTGGCCTGCTCGTTGTTGCGCATCACGATCGCCTTGATCGACGCCTCGTTGGCAGCGAGATCACGGTTGAGACGATCCATGTCGACGCCCGCTCCGGCCAGCGTCTCGGTGATACGCGGCTCCGTCAGCCGTGAGTTGAGCGCCATCAACGCATCATGCGCCTGGATGAACTTGTTCTGATAGCGGCTCGCCAGCACCATCCGCGTCGCGACGATCGACATCGGCCCGAGGATGGGCCAGTCCTTCCAGATCAGCCGCACCTTGCCGTCATCATGCACGACCTGCCTGAGCTCCGGCTCCAGCTTGCGGCAATACGGGCATTCATAATCGAAATATTCGACGATGGTGACGTCGCCGTTCGGATTGCCCGCCACCGGAATATCGGGATCGTGCAGCACCAGTGCTTCGGTCAGCACGTTGTCGGTCTCGGCCGAGGCCACTCGTGGCATCGCCGCCGCGCCCAGCGCGACCGAGCCGGCGCTCAAAAATGCCAAGGCCTGGCGCCTGGTTGTTGCCGGCTTGGGCTGGATAGGCGGAGTTAGCAGGTTCATGTCTGGCCTCCCGGCCGGTGTGAGGCGTGGTGCCATGAATATACGCATCACGACGGCGATAAGTTACGCACCAGCATATAAATCGCCACCGCAACGATGATGGCGGCGAATACGACGTTGAGTGCGCCCCGCCGCGCCGCCAGGAAACGCGCCGAGCCGGTGCCGATCACGCCGCCGGCGACACCGCCGACGATGAACAATCCCGCCAGCTGCCAGGAAACCAGGCCGGAATAGGCATAGCTCGCCGCTGTCGTCAGGCCGAACGCGGTCACCGCGACCAGTGATGAGGAGACCGCATTCATGATCGACATGCCGGTGGCGAGCATCAGCGCCGGCACAATCAGAAAGCCGCCGCCGATGCCGAAAAAGCCGGAGAGCGTCCCGGTCGCGAGCCCAAGGCCGATGATGGCGGGCAAATTGGCCCAGCTCACCTTCACATCCGCCAGGCCTTCCCGTGACCGCGCCTTCAGCATCAGGGCGGCGATCACCAGCATCACCATCGCGAACAGCGCCAGCAGCCGCTGGCCGTCCAGCATCTTGCCGAAAATCGATCCGATGAAGGCGCCGACCATTCCCGCCGCCGCGAAGGGCAGCGCGCAGGACCAGCGCACGGTGCCGCCGCGCGCGTGGTTCGACAGGTTGAAGGCGGCATTGGCGGCCACCGCAATGGCGCTGGTGCCGATCGCCAGATGCGCATCGGACACGCCGACCACATAAACCATCAGCGGCACGGCGAGGATCGAGCCGCCGCCGCCGACGAGGCCGAGCGAAAACCCAACGAGGGCCCCGGAAATCAGGCCCAGTACATCTTGCATCGTCGATAGGATCACGCCGGAGCCTCGTTTGCGCCGGCGCGCCGTCCAAGCAAGATCCGGAAAATTCGGTAGCGGCCTTCCGGGGCGATCATGCTCGAAACGCGATCAGCAGATGAGAAACGCGGGCATGACAACAATGTGTCGCCCGCGTCTGTCAAGGCCTGATCAGGCGGGTCCCTTCAGGTGCTTGTTGCATTCGCTGTAGTAACCGCCACCCTTCTGGATCCACTTCAAGCCGCCATTGCCGTTAGAGGCCTTGTTGGCCTTGTACTGCTCCACACAAGTGTGCAGCCGTGCCTTGCCGGGGCTCTCCTGGGCATATTTCGGATCGATCGCCGAGGGGAATACGGCATTGCCTACCGCGACCGGGGCCGCCGGCGCCGCCGCCGGGCTTGGGGCCGGAGCGGTTTTGGCCTCGGTTGCTGCAGGTGCCGGAGCGGCGGTCGCTTCCGCGCCGCATTGTGCCTTGCGGAAGTCATTCCACTTCTGGCCATTGAGGGTTCCTGCCGCCTTGGCTTCTTTGTATTTTGCACTGCATTCCTGCATGGTCAGGGCCTGCGCCGGCGACATGGCTGCAAAAGCAAGGCCTGACATGGCAACGGCGCACAGTAAGAATTTTGCTCGAACGGTCATTGTTGGTCTCCTCAGGGCATTACAATCGAAAGGAGTCCATCCTAGCGCGGCAATAGCGCGTGACAACGGAAGCAAGCCGTTTCGCGACCAAAATATCGTGCCGGCAAAATTGCATTGTAGCTGCTTCATTCATCCAAGGTTCATCATCGCGAGCCGACCTTGCGCCTCCCTTCAACCAGAGGTGATCCCATGATGACCCTTTCCTCCCGCATAGCCGCGACCGCTGTCGCCTCCCTTTTCCTGATGGGCTCTGCTCTTGCGCAAACGCCTGCGCCTTCGACCGCGCCGGCTACCTCGACCCCGTCCGCAGCAACCACGATGACCAAGAAGCCGCGCTCCGCTGCCTCGCTGGAATGCTCGAAGGAAGCGGACGCCAAGGGCCTTCATGGCAAGGCGCGCAAGAAATTCCGCAAGGACTGCGTCAGGGCGCAGAAAACCAACGCCGGTGACGCCGCCAAGGGCGCGAAGTAACCGCGCTTGATCTGACATCTCCCTTTCGGAAGGGGAGACCTTTCATGACAGCGTTCCAAGGTCCGATTCTGATTGAATCAGACCGGACCCTGGGCTCTGGTTCTGACGCATTTTACTTGCGCAAACCGGCAGCTACACCCCGCTATCCAAGTCAGGGACCGGCCTTTGCTCGAAAACGCCGTCGCAAACGCATTGCTGCGTTTGCGTAAGCGTATTTGTGCCCATTACCGGGATTTGAGATAAAGCGGCGTGAGCCGAATCCCAGCAGTGACCGCGTCTGCCATTTCCAGCCGCGCCAGGGTCTTCAACACGCTTGAAACGCTGGCGCTTGCTGCTGCCGGTGGCGGACTGTTTCTGTGGGCGCAGCTTCCCGGCGGATTGATTTCGGGCGCCATGATCGCCGTGGGCGCTGCGGCGATCGCCGGACGGCCGCTCTGGGTGCCGCCGATCGTCACCCAATCGGTGCTGGTGCTGCTCGGCGTCGCGCTGGGATCGCTGGCATCGCGCGAGCTGCTGCGGCATGTCGGCGCCTACCCGGTAACGATTGCGCTCCTGGCACTCGCCACCTTCTGCTCGACCTTCGCCAGCAGCCTGTACCTGCAACGCGTCCACCGCTGGGACCAGACATCGGCCTTCCTGGCCGGAAGCCCCGGTGCGCTGTCGCAAATCGCCATTCTCGCCGTCGAGAAGCGCGCCGATGTCGCCGCGATCGCCGTGGTGCAGACCCTGCGGGTGATCATCCTCACCGCGGCGCTGCCGCTGCTGCTGGCACTGACCGGGCTGAACACCGCCGCTCCGCCGACCGCGCCGTTTGGCGTCGCCTCGCCGATCGAACTGGCCGAACTGATCGCCGCGGCGGTGGCGGTGGCGCTGCTGCTCCGGCTGATCAAATTCCCGGCGAGCTGGATGTTCGGTGCCATGATCGGATCGAGCCTGCTGCATGCCTCCGGCCTTGTCGAAGGCGGATTGCCGCCATGGCTGCGCGGCCTGTCGCTGGTCGGCATCGGCGCGGTGATCGGCGCACGCTTTGCACGGATGAAGCTCAAGACCCTGCTCAGCCATGTCAACGCGGCGCTGGGGTCGTTCGCGGTAGCGATCCTGATTTCTGCGATCTTCGTCACGATGATCGCGCTGACCACCCATGTGCATCTTTCCGACATCGTGGTCGCCTTCGCGCCGGGCGCGATGGACGCCATGATGGCGCTGGCGCTGACCCTGCATATCGACCCGATTTTCGTCGGCGCACACCATCTGGCGCGCTTTCTGTTCGTCTCGATCTCGCTGCCCGGCATCGTCCATCTGTTCGGACGGACCCAGGAGGATGTGGACGACTGAAGCGTTTCGAGCAGACCGGAAGACCGGTTCGCGTGACGAAAACCCGTCAACACAAACCCTGGAGCCGGTTCTGATTGCATCAGAACCGGGAAGGCACTGGCGTCCCGAATCCGAAATTCGCCGCCTCCGCGGCAGCCACCGGAGCGAACTTCGGATTCGAAAGGACAGAAACTATGATTCTAGTGTCCTTTGGTTCAGAAGTTCTCTTGAAAGTTCCGCGGCAAAAGTGAAAAGAACTTCCAAACCACCCCACTAAGTTTCGCTGCGCGCCGACGCTATAAGTTGCTGTATCACATCGGCGAATGTACCAGAAAGTAATGAAGCGCCCTGATAAGCTTGGATCCGCTTTCCCAAGAGATCTCAACATCCGCAAATGGGACGGATGCTGAGATTGCTCGCCGATTGAAGCTTGGGTTTGGTCCGAGATGCCTTATTGTCCCAACGCGTACGTAACCAAATCGCGAAGGGCGAACTGACCTTCTCGAGCAAGATTTGGGGTCCATTCCGGATCAGCACTCAGATAAGAGTCATTGTCCCCGAACAACATGCCGAGGAAAACTTCCGCGACAATACGACCTCCGACATCGCCAAGCTGGGGTGTCTGGATTGTAGTTGCGGGCGTGACGGGGATATTAACCGGGGCCCTGGTCCGGGCCGCTTCAGCGAGTATATATGTCCATAGCGGGCAGTTTCCCCGGAACATGGAAAACTGTTTTAGGTCGGCGATAGATCCGAGGACATCGTCGTCTGCCGGCTTGTCGACCGCCTTTCCGATGACGATGTGCTCATCCTTGAGCGGGGATAGGCCCATGGCTTTGGCAACGTTCTGACCGGTAGGCAGGCCGACTTCGAAACCTCGAAGAAGGTTGCGCTGGGCTAGTGACGGAGGGGGATCCGACGCAACTATATATGGCAGAACGGAAAGTGGCGTTACCACCGAAGTATCGATGCGATAAGCAAACTGTAGCCGTTTTTTCATGTCCGCGGTCGGTGGGTCGATTTCATCAGGATCGCCTCCATAGGCGCGTGCTTCTCCAATATCGATGAACCGGCCCCAATCAATACCGCGGTTCTTGGCCATCGCTTCAAAGCCGGCAAGACCCGGAGATATCCCGCCTTTTGGCGCGCCCGGGACCGTCTCCGGAATGGGGAAAATAGGCAGCAGCGTCGCGTCGTTGTCGTTTAAGCGATAGCCGGGACGAATCATGGAATGACCGAGACGATAGGCTGCCACTGAGAATTCGACAGGCATAAACGGCTCGTTCTTCCAGTGATAGAATTTGAGCTTGCTTTGGTCGTACCTGCCGCCGGATTTCAATTCGTCGAGGACGTGCGCAGAAATGATGCGAGGCAGAAAGTCATGGGTGATCACCCACTGGTAGTGCCAGCGCACGATCTTTTGCAATGATGGGAGATCGAGACTTTTGTTTTCATCGGCGATACGATTATGAAAGCGGAGCATCAGCGCCTGGAATTGAGAAACGATACTGTTTTCGTCGTTGCGCGGATCTCCAATAAGCGCGCGTCGTGGAGTTGCATTGTTACGCGGAAGATCAAGCGCACCATTGTCAAGCTGCTCGCCGAGCACGAACCTAAGACCGTCGCTCTCATACAGATAGGGCTGATCGCCGGGGCCTCGGCCATAGACGTTATCAAGGTCAAGCGCAGGCGTGCGGAAGTCGGTGAGAGCGTCAGGGTCGCTATGTTGGATCAGCGTTGTCATCGGATCAAAAGTAATATCGTGATCGATGAATTGACCAAAATAGGTGTAAAGCGCAGGGATGCCGCTTTCTTCGCCATCAAAACCGTCCTTGGGCGGCTCAAAGCGAGAGGTCATGGCAGCGCCTAACGACATCAAAGCCTGACGGCTCTCCTGATCAGTTTTGCCGTAGCTTCCGGCAGGCAGAGAGCGAAACATGCGTCCAAAGCGGCCTTGGAAGTTCGGTGATTTCGACGTTGACATCAAGCCCCGTAGAGGGCGACCGTGATAGGCGAACACGGAGAACAACGCGCGTAGCCCTTCTGGATACCGAGAGGCCGGCGCGGGAACAGGTGCAGGTGTTTCGCTGGGAAAATGCTGGTCAGTCGTCTGGTCCATGTGACATTCTCCTAATGTTGTGATTGTAAAGTCTATCTCGAAGCCTTCCCTCGTTTGTTTGGCTCGAACGTAAGGTTGATTGACCCAAGAAGGGTGCCCAGCCTTGCTGCTAGTTGGCGCGAATGAAATCGCCTGATCGGTCGCCTGACATCAGAGATGCATAGCGACCAACGTGCGCCTCGCACCTTCGAACAAGGTCGCCTTTCGGTTTGATTTTCGGTAACGAATTCCGCTAGCTGACGGCTCGCCGTCTGCCGACAAAAGCTTCCTGCGCTAGCCAGCCACCAACAACGCTTTGGCCCATCATTTTTCTCCGCGCGAGAATATTGAGAACGAGCTTTCTTTGACGCAGCCGACTGCGTCGAAGGTTCTAATTTCGCTTTTCGATTTGACGGCCCTGCTGGGCCAGATAAAAAGCTAAGTCCGTATATGAATTGAATTATGCGGAAACGACGCTCAAAAGGCGCTCGCGTTAGACGCGCGAGCGAACATTAGCTAAGAAATGATAAAACCCCCGCAATGGCCGTCAAGCAAAAATTGCATGCGTGTAGCAGGTTTCGTTTGGATTATGTGGCTCAGAAATTGAACCGAAGGGTGGTCGTCAATAACCTCTGACGACTGCGGCTATCTCGACGGGCCGTCTGCCAACTCCGTGTACGCTGTCATTCGATCTTACGATGTTTTTCCATCACAATAGGTTCTCATCATGGACAATGACCCTTCACAGATCCCGGTTTTGCCGATTCCATTTGAGTATGGCCTGACGCATTTTGCGCGGAGCCTTGAAGCAGGGCATGCCACAGTCGTTGCGATCGGTTCGTCGACGACTGCGGGCGAAGGTAACATCCCGGCCTATCCTGGTCGGCTGCTGTCATTCCTACAGAACAAATACCTGACGACCAATATCGCGATGCTCAACAAGGGGATCAGCGGCCAGGAAGCTCCCGTTGAGCTTCAACGGTTTGATGCGGACGTCATCGCTTCGAAACCCGATCTGGTAATCTGGCAGGTCGGAACAAATGCGATCTGGCAACCCGCAGATCAGAAGCCACCGACATTCGACCAAACAACAAAAGCCATCCGAGAGGGACTCGTGAAACTACGCGAGCAGACGCAAGCGGACGTCATCTTGATGGATCTTCAATATGTACCGGCGGTACTGACTGCATCGAAGAAAGACAAAGCGATTGCAATGGTCGAGGCAATCGGCGAATTGGCGCGCGACGCCAGCGTCAATGTGTTCCGCCGCTTTGCTTTTATGGAAGGTTTACATAAGGTCGAGGGGGTCTCGTTCGACCGGATGGTTGATCCAGCAGATGACAGCAGGCTTCACGACAGCGACTGGGCAACCCAGCGTGTTGCGTGGGCGCTCAGCCTTGCGATCATCGACGGCGTCAATAAGGTGCAATCGTTGACAGTCGTGAAAGCCAGCGAGAGCGACTGACTGCGACTGCAGTCACACGCTTCGATTGTCGCAGTAAGGAAAACCAAGGGGAGATCAGCGATCTTCTAAACATAGCAATGGCCACAGCGCTGCGGACTAGTCTTCCGGCTTGTAGCCATCATTCAGGGTTTGCAGGAACGCGATGATGTCGGCTTCGTCCTGCGCCGTCATCGCCGGCGTCTCGCCGGGATGGCGGTTGAAGGGCGGATCGGCGACATCGACATTGGCCTGATACTGCACCGGGATGTCATTGTATTTCTGCGCCTTGCCGTCAGCACCGACCGGATAGACCTTCTCCGGATTCGTGTCGCGGAAATTGTAGAAATCCATCACCTGCTGCAGCGTGTGAAACACCCCGTTGTGGAAGTAGGCGTGACGCAAGGCGGTGTTGCGCAAGCTCGGCGTCTTGAACATGCCGCAGAATTGCGTCTGCTCGGCAATGTCCTTGCGGATCGGTCCGCAGACCCCAAGGTCGAAATAGTTCGGGTCCTTGGTATCGGCGAGCGCAAGGTTGCGCGGCACGCCAAGCGCTTCATACTGAAAGTCGGTGAAGTGCGGCGGATAGCCATCTCGGGTTGGTTGCGCGGTATGGCAGCCGCCGCAATTGGCCTTGTCCGGGTCGTTGAACAGACGAAGCCCGCGCATCTCGGCCTCGCTCAGGCGGGCCTTGCCCTCCAGCCAGTAATCATACTTGCTGGTATAGGGATGGAAGCTCGGCTCCTCGACCTGATAGCGCCCGATGGCAAACATCGCCTCGGCAACCAGCAGTTTTGAGTCGCTCAAAATGTTCGGGCCGAACAATCCCACAAACTTATGGGCATAGGGCGCTTTACGAAGCTTCCCGGCGACGATCTCAATGCTGCCGCCGTCCATCTCGCGCGGGTCGAGAAGAGGAAACTGCGCCTGGATCTGAAGGGTGTTGGCGCGGCCGTCCCAGAACAGGCCTCCCTGCGGAACGATATTGGCGCTTTGCGCCGTCTGCGTTGCAATCTTCTGGGCGCGTATCGCAGTTATGCCGGCCTGGGCCTGCTGATTCAGATTCACATTCTCGTTTAACGGATCATCGGGGCCGATGCTGAATTCAGGCTGCTGATTGAGGTAAGTCAGCGACGGAACGGCCCGGACGCCCTGCCGCTTCAGGTCTGGGCCGCCGAGCATCACCGATGCATCGTTGGGCGGACCGTAGGCGTGCTCGGGACTGTGACACGATGCGCAGGCTATCTTGCCTGACGATGACAGGCTCGTATCGAAAAACAGGTCCTTGCCGAGCTTCGCCATGGCGGAGAAGGGCTGAACGGGAGGGCGGATCAGATGAATTGGATTCGGGTTTTCGCCGGGCAAATCTTTCGGTTCTGCCGCGAAGACGACGCCGGCCAGAAGGCCGGCGCCGAGGAACCACACGATAGTGCGATTGAACATGCTTGACTGGCTCAGTTCTTGTTCTTGGACTTGTCGTCCACGGTGCCGGTCGACGGATCGAGGAGGAGCGCGACACTGTTCTTCTTGTTGAAGTTGAACATGTCCACGATCGAACCGGTCGTGGCATCGAACGAGCCGCCGCCGATACGCTGACCGTTCAGCCAGTTGTCCTCGATGAATTGCGGGATCGAGGCCTGGGTGATCCGCACGTGGCTGACATAGTTCTTCTTGGCGTAGGGCGAAATCACCAGGAACGGCTGGCGCGTACCGGGACCGCAGCGACCCGCGACCGGCAGACCATTGACACCGGTCGGCTCGGTGGCACCGACGGCGCCGCAGAGACCCGCACCGTTCAAGGCGTCCGAAGACGAGAACGACGGACTTGTCGTCGGAGCGAGAACGTGGTCGTACCAGCCGTCGGAGTCGTCATAGGCGATAATGACGGCGGTGGAATCCCAGTCAGGCTGCTGCTGCAGGAAGTTGACCAGGTTAACAATGCCGGTCTGCTCATCGAGCGGATCGGAGTTGCCGGGGTGAGCGTCCTGATAGGACTGCATCTTGATGAAGGACACCGCCGGGAAGTTGCCCGATCCAACCGCCGTGAAGAAATCGTTCAGATCATAGGCATGATTGGCCGGATCAACCTTCTTGGTGCCCGGCACGATGGTGTAGCCGATTGCCTTGGTCGAGGTCGGACGGGCATGGGTCGGGTTGGCCGTCGAGGCGAAGTACTGGGACCAGGCATGGTGCGGCACGTAGTCCGTCTGGGTACCAGTGACCTGGGCAACGGTGGTACGGTGACAGCCGGTCGAGCCGTTGGCATTGATGGTCTGCAGGTTGAAGCCGCCGTAGAAATTGCCCCACGGAACGCTCGCAGCATTCAGGAGGTCGCCGATGTTCTTGGCGGTCGACATGGCCTGGCTGCTCGTGCTTGAGCAGACGTCGCCGCTCGGATCGATATCGCCGGTCAAGGTGAAGCCGCCCGAACCGTCAGCGAGCAAGCTGCCGCTGCCTACGGTTTGCACAAAACCGTTGGTATTGCCGGCGAACATGTTGACCGCGCCGGGAGTCGACGGGCCAAACTGGTCACCATAGGCATTGTCGCTCATCGCGTAGTTCTGGGCGTAATTCCAGAGAGCGGTGACGGTGTTACCGTCGAAATAGCCCATCACTTGCCCGGTTGTGCCAAACGCACCGGCGCCGCCGCTAGTACCCTTACCAACGTTCGACGGGAAGAGGTCAACCTTGCCGCCATCATAGGCCTTCTGCTCAGGCGTGTAGGAATGGCTCTGGTCGGCCGTATTGGCCTGCGTGCGATCGAGACGGAACGGGTTGCTGGCGCCCGCACCGTTGGCCGGATTCAGGTTGGGATTGTTGTCGAGCAAAGCCGGATTCGACAGCAGATTGTTGATATCGGTTTGCGTGGCCTTGGCGGCCTTGAAAGCCGGCTCGCCGTCGACGTTCAGCGCATTCGGGTAAGTGCCGAAATAGTGGTCGAACGAGCGGTTCTCCTGGAACACCACCACGAGGTGCTTGATCGGATACTTGGTCGTCAGCGTGTCCGGATCGACGCCGGCGTTCTGGCCCGACTTCGCGTTGTTGGCCGCAATAACAGGGCCCATCGAAGTCGCAGCAACCGCAACGGCAAGCAGCGCAGCAGTGGACAACAAAATCGTTTTCAATTTTCGGTCTCGCATTTTTCCCCCAACGGAAAAGAGTTGAAGCGCGCAATCGTTACGGAACGCCAATGACGGACGTATGTCGTTTTGATTTCAACTCGCTTGGGGATTGCAACCTTCGACGCATCAGCCTTTCATCGCAACAGTGCAATGTCGTCGCTCCGACATAATTTCGTAATGGATGGAGAATACCGCCGCGCAAGGCAGCGCTTCGGCGACCAGCAATTTTCAATCAACGAAAACGGCGCCGGCAAGACGGCCGGCGCCGGGGAACCACACGATTATGCGATTGAACGTGCTGATTCAGCTTAGTTCTTGCTCGTGATCTTGGTCACGACGGAGCCGGAAGTCGGATCCAGGATCAGTGGCGTCGCGTTGGCCGTGTTGAAGTTGAACATGTCGTCGATCGAACCAGTAGTGGCGTCGAAGGAGCCGCCACCGATGCGCTGACCCTTCAGCCAGTTGTCCTCGATGAAGCGCGGGATCGAGGCCTGCGTGATCTGCACGTGGCTGACGTAGTTCTTCTTCGCATAGGGCGAGATCACCAGGAACGGCAGACGCGTGCCCGGGCCGCAGCGACCAGCGACGGGCTGACCGCTGAGGCCGGTGGGCTCGGGAGTTTGGCCCGGGGTCCCGCAATTGCCGGTGCCGTTCAGCACATCCGCCGGCGAGAACGATGCACGCGAAATCGGGGCAGAGGCGTGGTCGTACCAGCCGTCCGAATCGTCATAGGTGATGATCACGGCCGTGGAATCCCAATCCGGCTGCTGCTGGAGGAAATTGATCAGGTTGACCAATCCGGTCTGCTCGTCGAGCGGATTGGAATTGCCGGGATGAGAGTCCTGGTAGGACTGCATCTTGATGAAGGAAACGGCCGGGTAATTGCCCGATCCGACCGCTGTGAAGAAGTCGTTGAGGTCGTAGGCATGGTTGGCCGGATCGATCGTTTGAGTGCCCGGCACCATCGTATAGCCGATCGCCCTTGCCGAACTGGGACGGGCGTGGGTTGGATTCGACGTCGACGCATAGTACTGGAACCACATGTGATGCGGGACATAGTCGCCGGCAGAGCCGCCGGTGACCGGGCTGACGGTGCTGCGGTGACAGCCGGTGCTGCCGTTGGGATTGACGGCTTGCAGGTTGAAGCCACCGACGAACGATCCCCACTGAATGTTCGCAGTGTTCAGCAGGTCGCCGATGTTCTTGGCCGTCATCTGGACCTGCACGCTCGGGCTCGAGCACACATCGCCGGCGGGGTCGATATCGCCAATGAGCGTGAAGCTGCCATCGCTGTTCGGGACTCCGGCGTCGGCTTGCAGCAGGAGCTGACCGACCGCCGAGGGAGGCGTGCCGGGAGGAACGCCGACAGGGATCGTGAAGCCGTTGGTCTGGCCGGCGAACATGTTGAGCGCGCCGGGCGTCGACGGACCGAAATGGTCGTTCCAGGCATTGTCGCTCATCGCGAAATTCTGCGCATAATTCCAGAGAGCGGTGACGGTGTTGCCGTCGAAATAGCCCATCACCTGGGCGTTGGTGCCGAAGCCGCCGGCGCCGCCGGTGCTGCCCTTACCCACATCCAGCGGGAAGAGGTCGTTCTTGCCGCCGTCATAAGCCTGCTGCTCGGGCGTGTAGCCGTGATTCTGGTCGGCCGTATTGGCCTGGGTGCGATCGAGACGGAACGGGTTGGAAGCGGCCGCACCGTTGGCCGGGTTCAGATTGGGATTGTTGTCGAGCAGGCCCGGAGTCGAAAGCAGATTGTTGATGCTGGCTGGCGTGTTCTTGGCGGCCACGAAAGCCGGCTCGCCGTCCACATTCAGCGCGTTCGGATAGGTGCCGAAATAATGATCGAACGAACGATTCTCATTGAAGACGACCACGAGATGCTTGATCGGGGTCTTGGTCGGCAGCGCGTCCGCACTGCTGGCCGGGGCGCTCGAGGCGAGGCTCTTGCCGGCCATCGAAGCGGTTGATGTGACGGTGGCCGCGACAGCGATCAGCGCGGCTGTAGATAGCAAAATCCTTCTCAGCTTTCGATTTCTCATCGTTTTCCCCTCGCCTCTCAAAAAAATTTTGAGTCGTGCGCGGAGACCGATAGGGAGCCTCAATGACACACATGTGTAGGTTTTACTTAAGACCGCTCGCGCTCTCACACATGCGAGAGCTTCTCACTTGCGGACGGTACGCCCGATCCCCCACAGCGCGATCGCGGCCATCAACAGCGAGATCAGCACGTTGTAGCCGGCAAGCGAGAGGCCGAGGAAGCGCCATTGCACCTCGTCGCACCGGATCACCTTCACCGTATCCAGCCGCTCCAGGAGATTGCCGGCGCTGCCGAGATTGCCGACCGGGCCGGTGCAATCGGTGGGTCCTTGAAAGAAATGCCACTCGACCCCGGCGTGATAGGCGCCGAGGACGGCATTGCCGAGCGTAGCCAGGGCGAGGATGGCAAGCCCCGTCAGCAATAGCGGCCGTGACGCGCCCCTCGCCGCGGCAATCGCCACCAGCGCGCCGAGCGGGACGGCCAGATAATAGGCGTAGCGCTGCTCCAGGCAGAGCGGACAGGGCAGGATTTCAAGCACGAGCTGAAAGAACCATGCGCCCGCCAGCGTAGCCGCGGCGATGATGGTGACGGCGAGCGACGCCGCCAGCGCCGGGTTGCCGCTGAGGTGGGTCCGGGAGGGGTTAGCGGTAGCCTCGATCGCCACGTGGATCTCCTGTTTGCTCGGGCCCTTTGTTCTGACGCGTTTTCTTTACACGAACCGGTATCCACTTCGCTCGAAAACGCGTTAAAGCTCCTATCGCGGTCCGGCCGGTGCTGTCGAGGCGGCCATGATCACACTGGGGTGTCCGGGAATATATTGATGCCGCTTCGCGGCTCTTTTAATCCACCGCGCCCCAAGGCTGAATCACTCGCCGGGAAATCGGCCGCCGCCATGGACAGTCGGGTTGACCGGAACTGTCTGCCCGCTATATTCCGCCGGCTTCGCGACCTCCGCCTCCGGGCTGGGCGACCGAGAGCCCCTGTGGCGGAACTGGTAGACGCGCTCGACTCAAAATCGAGTTCCGCAAGGAGTGCTGGTTCGATTCCGGCCAGGGGCACCAAGCCGAAGACACCAAAAATAACAACGACTTAAACCGTTAGTTTGATTCCAGAATTTCAGGAAATTTTACGGTGCGCTGAAAACAAGTTCACCGCAGCCGTCCGGTTTGTTGGCATTTTTGTTGGTATCGGGCGAACAAACGTTCAAGACGACGGCTACAATCCATTCCGCAACCTATCCATTCCGCAACCTGAATGGCAGATGATTGCCAACATTTCGACGCCGCGTCCCGGCGTCATCGAACTGCGTGACGTGACGCGCGTCTTCAAGCTCATCAGCGCACCGTGGATGAGAGCGAGGTTTGGTGACGTTGTCGGCCTTGCCTTGCGCTTCGATGCGCTGACCATTCCCCGCCCCGGCATGGTTAAATGAAATGGAGTAGAGCGAGGTCGATTGGGATGCCGAACGCCGGACTATTCCAGCCGCCAAAATGAAGACCGGTTGGGACCATGTCGTGCCTTTGTCACGGCAGGCACTGGCAATCCTGCGCAGCGTGCAGAAGCTGACCGGCCATCGCCGGCACGCGTTTTCCTGCTCGAAGGATGCCCCGCTATCGAACAACACGCTCAACAAGCGCTTGCGGCTGCTTGGCATCGACACCAGGACTGATCATTGCGCCCACGGATTCCGGACCACCTTCTCGACCCTTTCTCACCACGAAGAGATCAAGGGCGCCAAGGCATGGGATGGCGATGTCGTCGAGCTGCAGCTCGCACATCTCGATAATTCGACCGTGGAAGGGCTCTATAAGAAGCACGGACCGCTTGCGCTGATCGGCTCGCGCACGAAGCTGATGCGGCATTGGGCTGATCGGATCGAACGCTGGCTCGATCCCAAGAAGGTGATGCCGATCAACCGCGGCACAGGCCCGAGCCGACTGGCTCCACCTAATTCATGGACCGTGAAGCCGACGCGCGGCAATCGGAGTGACGTGCGCGGGGCGGGTTAGCGAAGCGCACGCCGACGCCCGAGACGAATGGCGGATTACGCTCTAACTAACTCATCCGCCCTCCGCTTGCTGCGCTTGCTGATCGCCGACCGATCGGAAATACGCGCAATTTGTGAAGCGCAATCTGAACAAATCGTCGCGGGGTCCGCAATGCGCCGTTCACCGTGCTTGACGGTTGTGAGACATCGCCGCGC
>DASZTN010000180.1:0-33556 GCA_035547995.1 Bradyrhizobium sp.
GATGCAGGGAATCTGCACAAGCCCGCCGACGGGATCGCAAGTCATGCCCAAATGATGCTCAATGGCAATTTCGGCGGCGTTCTCGATTTGCGCGTTGGTCGCGCCCAAGGCCGCCGCAAGCCCCGCGCTCGCCATCGCTGCCGCCGAGCCGACCTCGCCCTGGCATCCGACTTCAGCTCCCGAGATCGAGGCGTTGCGCTTGATGATGCCGCCGATCGCCGTCGCCGTGAGCATGAAGATGCGCATGCCGGCTTGATCGGCGCCGGTGCAGAAGTCGCGGTAATGACGCAAGACAGCCGGCACGACGCCGGCGGCGCCATTGGTCGGCGCCGTCACCACTCTGCCGCCGGCGGCATTTTCCTCGTTCACCGCAATCGCAAATGCCGAGATATAGTCGAAGGGCTCGCTGACCGAGCGCACATTGGCGCCCGCGGACTGCGTCAGCCGCTGGAACAGAGCCCTCGCCCGCCGCTTCACCCGCAGCGCCCCCGGCAGTTCGCCGCTCTGGGCGAGACCGCGATCGATGCAATCCATCATGACCCGAACGATGCGATCGATCGCCTCGATCGTATCAGGCTCGCTGCGGCGGGCGCACTCATTGGCCAGCGCAATGTCCGCAATCGCGCATTGATGGACGCGGCAAAGGTCAAGCAGCTCGTCCGCGGTATGAAAGTCGAATCCGGCAACGGATGACGGCGCTCCGCCGCGCCCGCCCTCTCCTTCGAGTTCGACAAAGCCGCCACCGATCGAAAACCAGGTTTCAGCACGCAGGCTCTGCCCGGTTCCATCATAGGCCTCGAACCGCATCGCATTGGGATGCCGGGGAAACAGCTTTGCTTTATCGAACCGGATATCTCGTTCCGGATCGAAGCCGATCTCATGACCGGGCGGCAGGACGATCCTTTGTTCGGAGCGGATTTGCCGGATCAGCCTTTCCGCATCGTCGGGATCGACCTGATCGGGCTGATGTCCGCTAAGCCCGAGCATCAGCGCCTTGTCGGTGGCATGCCCCAGGCCGGTCCAGGCGAGCGAACCGAACAAGGTCACTGATATCAGGTTTACGTCGTTGAGCAGCTGAGGCGACAGGCGATCGACGAACGCCGCCGCAGCCCTCATCGGACCCATCGTATGCGAGGAGGATGGTCCGATGCCGATCTTGAAAAGATCAAGCACGCCGATCGGCAGATCGCCGCCTCCATGCCGCGCGCGCGGTGCCCGGCAGAGCAAATCGGATGGGGAAATCGTGGGCAGACGTGCGGACATCAGGCACTCCCAGCTCGCAACAAGCCTTGGTGCCCCATCTGTCTCTTTGCCTGAGAATGTTATCCCGTCGGCGGATGCGCGCGGCATCGCTTTCCAGATTTAATCCCGACACGGTTCGTGTGCCTGAGAGTTTCCGGGGCGGTTGCTCCTTCGGCGCCGGACAAGCCGGTCTCTCCCGATGTCAGTGACGAATTCTATCACTACCGATCTGTGGCGATCAATCGAAAGGTCCGATCGACCGCATTTGAAATCGCTTTCGATGCAGAAACGATACATTTCCCGGTCATGATCGGAAACGACAACGTCGCCGGTCAACTCATCGCTCCGCTCACGTGCCGCATGTGTCCCCGAATGCAGCCGGCACCGCTTTGCGCAGACTGGAGAACACAGCTTCGACATTGCCGTCCACGGTGGGCAGTTCGCCTTGCGCGGCAGCGGTAGCCTGCGGATCTTTCAGGCCGGAGGCAGTCAGCAAGGTTACCACGGTCTCATTGACATCAATTTGACCGGCCGCTTTCAACTGCGCGACGGCGGCAATGGCTCCGGCCGATGCCGGTTCGACATAGAGCCCTTCCAGCCGCGCCAGCTTCGCCTGCCATTCGAGGATCGCGTCGTTGCCGACGGTCGTGGCGGCGCCGCCCGACTTCCGCAGCACATAGAGCGCCTGAAACGTGCTGCGCGTTGCGGTGGTCGATTTGGCGAGCGTATCGTGCGTCATCGGCATGTCCGGCAGTGCGTCGCCACCGCTGCGCAGCGCCGCTCCGAGCGAGCCATAGATCTCCGCGGCCATCATGCGTGGCATCCGGTCGGTCCAGCCGAGCGCCAGCATCTCCTCGAACCCGCGCCACATGCCGATCAGCGCATCGCCATAGCAGACCGGCAGCACGCAGCAATCCGGCACCCGCCAGTCCATGGCTTCCGCGACTTCATAAGCCAGCGTCTTGTAGCCTTCGATGCCATAGGGATTGCTGCCCACCACCGGACCGAAAAACGGCGAAGTCGGAAACCAGCCGAACTGCTCCACCGCGTAGCGCATCAATGGCCAGCGCTGATCCTTCCGCGCCAGCGAAACCACGGTCGCGCCGTAAACCCGCATCTGGGTCAACAGCGGGCCGACCGCACCGCTGGCGGTAAAGACAACGCAGGGAAGACCGGCCCTGGCCGCATAGGCGGCGACGGCGGCGCCGGCATTTCCGGTCGAACTCGACACCACGGCCGGCGCACCCAATTTCTTCGCCGTGGAAACCGCGACGCAGGCCAGCCGATCCTTGAACGACCATGTCGGGCTGCGGGTTTCGTCCTTGCCAAACAATCCGTCCAGTCCGAGCTTCTTGCCCAGGGACGAGAGCCGGTGCAGCGGGCTGCCGCCTTCGCCAAGGCTGACGGCCTCCTGGCGCGAGACCGGCAGCAGGTCGCCGTAGCGCCACAATCCGCCCCCGGCGCCTGATGGCCTCGGCCTGGGACGGAACGCGGCGCCACCGTCATATGCGACGACCAGATTGCTTGGCGCCTCGTCATGGCATTTCGGGCAATCGCCGACATAATCCCGCGCGCCGAAAGACGCGTTGCAGCGCAAACATCGAAGCCCCGCGACCTTCGCCATGCAAACTCCCGGCAGGGCGCTCCATGCCGTTTGACAGGGAGGCCAAGGCGTGCCAAATATCGGCACATCGTTCCAATTAATCTTGGAAAGAGAACCGTTTCACCCTGGACTGTCAAGTCAGCGTCGCGAGGGCTGGTGCCTCGCCGCCTTAAATCCCAGGAGATTGCCCGTGGGCCGGATTGCCGTAGGCAGCGGAGAAAATCAATCTGTTACGCGCGCCATCGAGCTGCTCAACCTGCTGGCCGATTCCGCCGAACCGCTCGGCGTGCGCGATATCGCGCGGCGCATCGACGTGGCGCCGAGCAACGTGCAACGGCTGATCAACACGCTGACCAAGGCCGGATTTCTCGAGCAGATCGAGAGCAACGGCCGCTACAAGATCGGTCATCGCGCGTTTCGCGTCGGCAGCGCCTTCGTCGAGCAGAACAATCTCTATTCCGCGGCGATGCCCGAACTCTACCACCTCGCGAGCCTCCACATCACCGGATTTCTCGGTGTGCTGCGCGAAAACATGGTGGTTTACCTGGCGACGGTGCAAAGCGAGGGCCCTGTTGCGGTAACCCACCGGCCGGGTTCGCAGACCTATCTGCATTCGACCGCGATGGGCAAGGCACTGCTGGCGGAGATGGACGATGCCAGGATCAAGAACATTCTGACCGCCCGCCCCTTGCCGCGCCTGACGCCGAGAACGCAGATCTCGGTGCCGCAACTGCTCAAGGAGATCGAGACCATTCGCCGGACCGGTGTGGCGATCAGCGAGGAGGAAAATCGCTACGGCTTCTTTTCTGCCGGCACCGTTGTCCGCGACTTCAGCGGAACGGCGATCGCCGTCATCAGCGGCGCCGTCCCCGCCGCGCTGATGAAACCGGATGACCGCACCAAGATCGCCGATCACGTCTACGAGGCCGCGCAGAACGCCTCGTTGAAGCTGGGAGCGCCGATTCGCCGACGAGAGGCTCCCGCCAAACTAAGCCGAAAGATGCGCTAGCTCGTACAGATTGATGATACGCGTTGATGACACGCGCCTCCGAGCCCGGCTTCGAATCGGGACGAGCGGTTCGCTCCGGCCATTCGCGACCGATCCCGCCGGGCATCAACTCTTCGGCGATGCAGCTTACGCCTAAATCTGCGCCGCACTGCCGCATAAGTTCGCAAACGGTCCATGGTGGCGACGCTGCGGCCATCTGACACGATGGCCGCGCCGCACCCGCATTTGACACCCCTTCCCCTGCCATGCCAGCATTAATTAGAACGCTGTGCCGATATATGGCACATGCTGAAATGACCATGTTCAACCCGTCGGTTGGCCCATGATTTGCTCTGTCGAGGCTGCATTCGATCGCACCCTGGTGCGGATTTGAGAAAGGCCGGATATGTTGTTGTTTAGGAAATGCGTGTCACGTTCGAGTCGAAAGCGAGCGAGACGCGCGGGAACTGTAATCGCGCTGTCATCCATCTTGCTGGGCGCCGCGGCGCCGCTTCACGCCGGCGATTATCCCGATCGGCCAATTCAGATTGTTGTACCCTTCACCGCCGGCGGAAACACCGACACCATCGCACGGCTGATCGCCGACCAGATGCAGAAGTCGTTGAAGCAGCCGGTGATCGTCGTCGACAAGCCTGGAGCCGGAACCAATATCGGCGCTGAATACGTCGCCACCAGCCCGCCCGACGGCTACAGGATGCTGCTCAATGCACCAGCTTCCTTCGTCGTCAACCAATTCATCTTCGAACATCTCGGATACAATCCGGACACCGCCTTCGCGCCGGTCTGTCTGCCGGCACGGGTGCCAAACGTGCTTGTCGTCCATCCGTCGCTGGGCGTTAAGACGATCCAGCAATTGATCGACAAGATCAAAGCTAATCCGGGAAAGATTCAGTACGCCACGGCCGGGATCGGCACCACCAGCCATCTGGGCGGCGCGCTGTTTGCCGAAATGGCGGGACTGGATACGACAGCGGTGCCTTACAAGGGCACCTCGGAATCCGTGACGGATCTGGTCGCCGGTCGTGTCGGCTTCACCATCGACAATCTCGGCCCCATCCTGCCGTTCATCAAGTCGGGCCAGTTGATTGCGCTTGGCGTATCGACCAAGGATCCGGTTGATGCCCTGCCCAACGTTCCCCCGATCAACACGGTGCTCAAGGGTTACGAGCTGAGTCCCTGGAACGCGCTGGTGATGCCGGCAAACACGCCACAGGACATCGTCCATCTGGTCGGGCGCGAATGCGACCGGGTCGTGCATCTCCCGGAAGTCTCCGACAAGATAAAGAAGCTTGGGTCGGATCCGGTCGGCGGCACGCCGGAAGAACTGGCGGCGTTCTTCAAGGCCGAGAGGCCGAGATGGGAAGCGGCGATCAAGGCCGCGAAAATCCCGAAGCAATAAACAGGACGCCGCAACAGGATCAGGATGCGCATGAACCGCCGAGATCGCGGATCATGCGCATCTTCAGTTGAGCAGCGCGCGATCCGACATCTCAGCTATTCGGGATCACTCAGGCTGACGCCTCGCGCCAGCCATAGCGCGCCGCGATCGGCCAGATCTGCGTCCTGGCGCCATCGACGATGTGATAGCCGGCATGAAGGTTGACGGTCGGATCGCAATGGCTTGCACCAAGCAATATCCGCTGGCCGAGCGAAGGCCGCTGCGCTCCTTCCGGAAGCGAGAGAATCCCGTGCTCATCACCGGCGAAGCGATAGACCGCGCCGGCGGCGACGCCGAGCATTCTGCATGGCGGCGGCCCGTTGGTCGCGAGCGCCTTGGTCCCGGCATCGACCGTGACCTCATTGGGACGGTTGACCGAGACCACGGTCGCCATCACGAACAGGCTCGGCTCGAACGGCGGCCCTGAGCCTGCCTCGTCGACGATGCGCGAATAATCCGCATCCATGAAGATGTAGGATCCGACCTGAAGTTCATTGTAAGGACCGGCGCTGTCCGCGCCATGCGTTCCCGTTCCGCTTCCGGTGATGATTTCAGGACGAAGATCCACCTCCGCCAAAGCAGCGGTAAAATCCCTGAGCATGGCGGAGGCCTTCTCGGCCGCCGCGCGCCGGGCGCGGGGTTCGGCAATGTGCTGGGCATTGCCGGCAAAGCCCTGAATGCCTGCGAAGCGCAATTGCGGACAAGAAGCGATGGCGCGGGCCAGCGCCACGCCCTCGGCGATATCCGTTACTCCGGTGCGCGCCTGTCCGACATCGGTGTCGACGAGGACCGCGAGCGGTGGATGGCCGGGCGCGACCATTTCGGCAACGGCCCGAACCTGGTCGATATGATCGACCGTGATCGTGAGCGGGCTTCTGCTGTTGAGCGCCGCCAGCCGCGCGAATTTGCCGGGATCGGCGACCGGCGCCGTCAGCAGCAGATTTGGCAGGCCAGCCGATGCAAACATTTCCGCTTCGGTGACCGTGGCACAGGCGATGCCGATAGCCCCGGCTTGCATCTGCAAACGCGCGATCTCGACCGATTTGTGGGTCTTGGCATGCGGCCGCAGGCCGACGCCCGCGCGCCTTGCGATGGCGGCCATCTTCTCGATGTTGCGCTTGAGCGCCGCCAGATCGACGACCAGCGCCGGCGTCGGGATGTCACGGAGCACAGAGTCGAATTGAAGCAAGACTGGCGTTCCTTGGATGCCGGATATAACGATCGCCTGCCGGCTATTGCGCAGCGTCAGACCGGCGAACGGCGTGCCGGCTCACTTGATATGCGGCATCACCTCTTCGGCGAACCAGTGCATCTGCTCGAGCAGCTCTTCCTGCGTGTTGACGGCAACCGCCATCGCCGCGCAATGGTCGACGCCCATGGCCTTGAGCTGATAGATTTTCTCGATGATCGATTGCGGCGAGCCGACCAGGTTTGCGGTCACCTGATAGGCCGGATCGCGGCCGGTATGCGCAAGCGAAACGCGATGCGCGACGAGGCCGCTCTTCATATAGGTCTGTTCGGCCGCTTCCTGGGTCTTGCCGACCAGCAGCGAGAATTGCGGCGCGATCTCGATCTCCTTCGGATCACGTCCAGCCGCCTCGGCATGCTTATGCAGCGCCTGGATGCGCTCGGCGACCTCGTGGAATGGCCGCCAACCGGGCAGCCACCCCTGCCCGATTTCGGCCGCCCGCTCGACCGCCTTGAGGTTATGACCGCCGATATAGAGCGGAAACGGGCTCTGCAGCGGCTTCGGGAACATCTCGATGTTCTGGTAGGAGTAGTATTTGCCCTTGAAGGACGACACTTTTTCGGTCGTCAGATTATGGAAGATCTGAAGTCCCTCTTCCATCATGTCGCCGCGGTGCGGACGCGGATAACGGCAACCGACCCAGGACTCGAATTCCTCCCGATAGGCGCCAAGGCCAACCGCGAGCATGAAGCGGCCGCCGGACATCTGGTCGATCGTCGCGACCTGCTTGGTCAGGTAGACCGGCTCGCGGTTCGGCATCACGAGCAGCGCGGTGCCGACCCGAAGCTTGGTCGTCGCCTGCGCAATCATCGCCAGCGTGATCAGGACGTCGTAGAAATTCGGCGAATCCTTGAAGTGCTCGCGCACATAATTCGGCGGGGTGATGTGATCGTTGCCCCATACCGAATCATATCCGAGCTTTTCGGCAAGCTGCCCCTGACGAACCAGGTCCTGGGGCGAGCAGAAGTTCACGGGATAGACGAGGCCTTCATATCCGGTGGAAAGGCAGATCGAGAACTTCATGGCTCGCGCACTCCTCGTTGGTCAGGATGGCTGTAGGTCGGCGAAAGCGCCTAAAGAATTCTTAACCCGGTGGGCAGGGACATCAGCGACTCGGCGCCATCCTTGGTCACCCTGACCATGTCCTCGACCTGCAGCCCCGCGAAGCCGAGCTCGTAATAGGGTGTTTCGACGCAGATCACCATGTCCTCTTCGAGAACATCGATCGAGCTTTCGGCGATGTTCGGCGGATCATATCCATCGACGCCGATGCCGTGTCCGACATGGCTGCGGGCAAAATGCGGGATGCCTTCGCGCTGAACGGTGGCGACGACCTCCTTGAAGAGGTCGGCGACTTTCAGGCCGGGCTTGATGATGTCGTATCCGCGCAGCACGCCCTTTTCGACTGCCGCGTAATATTTCCGGACCTTCTCGCCGGGATCGCCCAGCGCCGCCCCGCGGGACATGTCGGAACGGTAGTGACGATAACGTCCGCCGACGTCGAAGCGGATCAGATCGCCCTGCTTCAGCTTCCGGTCCGACGGCTGCACATTGCTCATCGCGCTGCGATTACCAAAACCGATACAGCCGACTACCGGCGCCGTATCGTTCTCGGCGAGATGGGCATTGAACCTGCGCAGCATCTCCCGTTCGGTCACGCCCTCCTTCGCGATCGACAGCGCGGCATCGATCGCCCCTTCGGTGACGCGCGCGGCATGCCTCAGGATATTGATCTCTTCCGCGGTCTTGATGGCGCGAACCCGCTCGAACAGCGAGAAGCAGCGCGCGAACTTCACGTCGGGAAGCGCGGTCCGCAACTGGTCCATGCATTGGGGGGTGATGCCCATTTCATCGATGCCGACCGTGCCGCGGACGATGCCCCGCTCCTTCATCGCGCTGACCAGCGCGTCCACCGAATCCTTGTAGGCCTTGCTCGAGAACAGACGCTGCTGAAGCTGGTCGGCCTCGTCGAGTTGCGCGGAGGCGTCGGTATCGATCTGGAAATAGCCATATCTGCGGATATCGGTGATCCACGGCTTCTGGTCCGGAACGAGATCGAGCAGACCCGAGTTGACGACGATACAGGGTTCATGGGCCTCGCCGGCAAACAGCACATAGGCCTGCGGACCGCGCCGGACCCACTGCGACATCGCCCAAAAACCGCTGAGATAGGTTACGTTCTCCGCGCAGGTCGCAATCACGGCGTCGAAGCCGTCCTTTTTCATCAGCGCCTTAAGCCGCGGAACATTCGCCAGCATCATTCCAACCTCTCAGCAGACTGTTCTAATTAATGGAACGTCGTTTCAATAAATTGAGCTGCGGCGCGCACCATGTCAACAAAGAAGGAAAATTGACACCCGAAATCCGCGATGCCATTGTGAATCGAAACACTGTTCTGATTATTGGTACACCGCGATCATGGTCTGTGCTGCACAGCCGGGAATGCGCCTGACGTGAAATTTCCCTCTCTCAGCTATCTGACGCCGCAGTCGCTCGACGAAGCCATCACGCTTCTGCAGACACACGGCGCCGATGCCAAGCTGTTGAGCGGCGGGCAGAGCCTGATGCCGATGCTGGCGTTCCGCCTGGCGTCCTGCAGTATCCTGATCGATCTCAAATCCGTTCCGGGGCTCGATCGAATTGCCGTGACCGAAGACGGCGTCGAGCTCGGTGCCAAGGTACGCTGGCGCGATATTGAGCATGATGCCCGTTTGCCAGCCGCTCATCCCCTGCTCGCAACCGCGGTCAGACACATTGCCCATTACGCGATACGAAATCGCGGCACCGTAGGCGGAAGCCTGGCGCATGGCGATCCGGCTTCCGAACTGCCGGCGCTTGCGGTTGCGTGCGAGGCCACGATCGAGATCGCCGGTCCTGCCGGCAGGAGGTCGCTGCCGGCAGATCAGTTCTTCCTGTCGCCGCTGGTCACCGCGCTCGCGCCGGACGAAATCATCACATCCTTGCGGCTTCCGCCCTGGCCGAAATCGCGCAGTTACGGTTTCCAGGAATTCGCCCGTCGCCGGGGCGACTTTGCCATGGCGGGCGCAATCATTTTCTTCGACAAGGATGCGGACGAGCACATCCGCTCGCCTCATATCGGCGCATTCGGCATCGGCGATACGCCGCTGCGGCTGGGCGAAGCGGAGCAATTTCTTCAAGATGGCAGGGCGACGGCACAGCGTTTCGAACAAGCCGCCGCGCTGGGCGTTCGCGACATCGAGATAAGGAGCGACATCCACGCCGATTCCGACTATCGCCGGGCCCTGCTTGAAACCCTGATCAAGCGCGCGCTGGTCGACGCAGCCGAACGGGCAAGCTGATGACATCGGTTCCGGTCACCCTCACCATCAATGGCGTGAAGAAGACGCTGAACGCGTCGTCGCGGATGACGCTTGCCGATGCCTTGCGCGATATCGCCCGCCTCACCGGAACGCATGTCGGCTGCGAGCATGGTGTTTGCGGCGCATGCACCGTGATTGTCGACGGAGTTGCGGTGCGGTCCTGCCTGATGCTTGCGGTACAGGCGGCGGGCAGCGAGATCATGACGGTCGAAGGGCTGGCTCACAGCGGCGAGCTATCGGCACTGCAGGCTTCGTTCCGCAGACATCACGCGGTCCAGTGCGGCTTCTGCACGCCGGGCATCCTCACGACCATGCACGCCCTGCTCAAGGAAGAACCGGATGCGGATGAAGAGCGAATCCGCGATGTGCTCGCCGGAAATATCTGCCGCTGCACCGGCTACGTCCAAATCGTCGAAGCAGTGATGGACGCGCGCGCGAGCTATTCCCGAAGCGGACCTTCGGCATGACCAGGTCCAACGCCTATATCGGCAGCCCGCTCGACCGGATCGAGGATTTGCGCCTGCTTGCGGGCGCCGGCACCTATGTCGGCGACCTCAAGCCCGACGACCTGCTCTACGCCGTGATCCTGCGCAGCCCGATTGCACATGGGCGGATCAGGAAGATCGGGGCCACGGCAGCGCGGTCATTGCCGGGGGTCGCCTCGGTCATCACCGCGGCCGAGATCGGCGAAGTTCCGATCATCCCGGTCAGGCAGCATGGCAAGCCGGAGGGCGAGCCCTATCGGCAGCCGGCGATCGCGAGCGAAAAGGTCCGCTATGTCGGCGAACCCGTCGCCGTCATCGTCGCCTCGGAACAATGCATCGCCGAGGATGCCGCCGAACTGATCGAACTTGAGATCGACGAACTGCCGGCACTGGCAACCTACGAAATCGCAGCCAGCGACCAGACGCTTCTGTTCGAGAATACAACCACCAACCTGGCGACCTCGTTTTTTGCGCGGATGGGCGATGCGGATGCCGCTTTCGCCACGGCCGATTACAGGCGCAGGGAAAAATTCAGCGTCCAGCGCCATACCGCCTCGCCGATGGAAACGCGCGGCCTGCTGGCGGAATGGGATCCGGAGCATCAGCGCATGGTGGTTAGCGGCGCGACCAAGGTGCCGTTCTTCAACCGCCGCGTCGTCGCCGAAATGCTGAAGCTGGAATTGTCGCAGGTCGACCTGATGGAAGTCGATGTCGGCGGCGGTTTCGGTGCGCGCGGCGAATTCTATCCCGAGGACTTCCTCATTCCCTTCGCTGCACGCCATGTCGGCGGCAAGGTCCGCTGGGTCGAGGACCGCCGCGAACACCTGATGGCGATGAACCATGCCCGCGAGATGTATGCGGACCTGGAAATCGCCTGCCGCAGCGATGGCACGGTGATCGGCATCCGTGGCCGCGTCGACATCGATCTCGGCGCCTATGTCAGAACCAACGGCTTCACCACGCCGCGCAACGTGGTCCAGTTCGTCTCAGGCCCCTATCTCATCCCGAACATCTCGATCGACGCCCATTCCTATTTGACCAGCAAGACGCCGACCGGCACCTATCGCGGTCCGGGCCGCTATGAGGCGAGCTTCTTCTGCGAGCGGCTGCTCGACATGGCGGCCAATGATCTCGGCCTCGATCCCGCCGAACTGCGGCTGAAGAACCTGATCCCGGAAGACCAGCTGCCGCGTCCCCTCGCCACCATGGAAGGTCTCGACCGCAGCTGGCAGACCGAGCTCGACAACGGCGCCTACGGCATCGTCATGCAGCGCTGCCTCGACGAATTCGGCTGGAACGAGAAGAAGAAGCTGCAGGGCCAGTTGATCGACGGCCGTTACCACGGGATTGCGGTCGGCAATTTCGTCGAGGGCGGCGCCGGCGGCACCTTCGAAAACGCAAAGATGACGGTCGAAGCGGACGGTTCGGTCACCGTCGCGGTCGGCTCGACCGCGCTGGGGCAAGGCCTCCAGACCATCTTGAGTCAGGTCGCCGCCGACGCGCTTTCGCTGCCGATCGAACGAATAAAGCTGCTGCACGGATCGACCACGCTGGTAACGCAGGGCTTTGGATCGTTCCATTCGCGCTCGACCGTGATGGGAGGTTCGGCCATTCTGCTGGCGGCAGAAGCCCTTTTTGCGCTGCTGCGGGAAAACGGCGCCAAGCATTTCGGCTGCGAGCCCGGAGATGTCACGGTCTCCGACGGATACGTTCGCCACGGCAGTAAATCGATCGAGCTTGCATCCTTTGCAGGACTTCAGGTCGAACGGCAATTCGAGAACCGCAAGCTGACCTACAGCTATGGCACCCATGCAGGGCATGTCTCGGTCGATCCCGGCACCGGACATGTCGAACTGCTCGACTACATGACCGTGGACGATGTCGGCCGCATCATCAATCCGGCGACGCTGCATGGCCAGATTCTCGGCGCCATCGTTCAGGGACTGGGCAGCACCTTTCTCGAACATCTGCAATATGACGAGAATGGACAGTTGCTGACCGGCTCGCTTGCCGATTATCTTCTGCCGACCGCAACCGACTTTCCCAATATCCGCGGCATCTCGCTCGGCCTGCGGCCCTGCCCGAACAACCCGCTGGGCGCCAAGGGCGCCGGCGAAGGCGGGTTGATCGCGGTCGGGGG
The DNA here is from genome assembly GCA_035547995.1 of Bradyrhizobium sp. Taxonomy (GTDB): domain Bacteria; phylum Pseudomonadota; class Alphaproteobacteria; order Rhizobiales; family Xanthobacteraceae; genus Bradyrhizobium. Next base: position 12,508 of record DASZTN010000180.1, read on the forward strand.
CGTGATCGCGAACGCCGTCGCGGCGGCGCTCCGGTCGATGTCGGTCGAGCCGCGGGATCTGCCACTATCGCCCTCGCGCATCTGGAGATTGATCCAGCAGGCGAAGGCATCGAACCTCAACCCCAAAACGAACGTGCGATCGTGATGACGGATATTCCCAGGATCAGCTTGCGGCTGGATGGTTCGATTGCGCCACGCGAATGCGTCGAGTTGGCGATTGCCGCCGACAAGGCCGGATTGTCCGGCGTCTGGTTTGCGGAAAATGCCTTTGCCAGAGGCATCTGGCCGGCGGCCGCGGCTTGCGCAGTTGCGACCAGCCGCATTCACATTCACGCCGGCGTCTTCAATCCATTCAACCGCCATCCGACCATGATGGCGATGGAAATCGGCGCGTTCGATGAACTGTCGAACGGACGCGCCAGCATCAGCATCGGCGCCGGCATCCTCTCCGCTTCCACCAAGATGGGAATCGATGCCGAAAAGCCGGTCCCCGCCCTTCGCGACTGCCTCGTCATCCTGCGCGGGCTATTGAACGGCGAAGAGGTCAATCATGTCGGCCAGCGCTTCTCCGCCAAGAAGATCAAGCTCGATTGCAGACCGCGGCCGGGCATTCCGATCTTCCTGGCCGGCCGGGGCAATCTGACCATCAAGCTGGCCGGCGAAGCCGCCGACGGGCTGTTGGTATCCAACATGTGCTCGGCCGCCTATGCGGGGCGCTCGGCGGAGTTGATGCATTCCGCGCATTCCGGCGAAACGGCCGGCCGGGTCGTCCAATACATGCCATGCGTCGTGAACGCCTCATCCGATATAGCGCTCAGGGATGCCAAGCGCATCGTCGGCGAAATGGTGCCGCGCTTCTGGGCGCTCGGGCAGAAAGTCGCCTCGGCGAAGCAGGCACTTCTGCTGGGGACTGCAATCGATGAAGCGGAATTTGCCGTGGCTGCCGACCGCATCAATCGCGGCGAGGATCCGGCTGACGTCCTCGACCAACGTTACGCCACGGCATTTTCGGTCTACGGAACGGCGGAAGAATGCCTGGGGCTTGCCCGGCGCTACAAGGCCGCGGGTGTTGACGAACTGGCGTTGACCTTCACTGGACCGGCGGCGCCGCAAGAGATTGCCGCGATCGGCAAGGTCATCGGAACGTCCTGTTAGCAGCTTCCGGTCAGCGCGCCTGCGCCGGCCAATTACTTCTCGCGGAGCGCGTCTCTCGCCGCGATCAGCTCCTCCAGCTCCTTCGTCTGGTCAGCGATCCGGTCGGAAATTCTTGCGTCGTCGCCTGCTCCTGATTGTGCCGCCGCCTGCTCGATCAGTTGGCGGATATTGTCGCGCAGGATCGCGATCCGGTTATCCATCTCGGAGGCTGAAAGTTCGCTTGGCATCATGACGCGACCTCCCGGTTTAGCAGCAGCGACATTCGCCGCCCTTCATGTCGCGCTTGCGCATTCGACAGGATTCGCCGAGTGAGGCCCCGGCGTCAACAAGTTCCCAAAGGCTAGTTACCAAGGCTAGTTACCAAGACCAGTTACCACGACCGCCCGCCTATCTGGACCACCCATCAAGGCCCATGCCCTCAAGCTACCGCAGCCGCTTCCCGCGACTGCCGGGGCGCGCCCCACGCCTCACGCCCTCCGGCGTTGCAGGCAGCCGGTCACCGCCGCCTGCTTCTTTCCAGCGGCCAACCAGCGCGGCCAGATCGGCCCGCATCGCCATCAGGCGGAGCGACAAATCCGTGCAGTCCAGATCGCGGCTGATCAGATCACGGATGGACGCCTCCGTGGCAAGCATTTCTGCCCGCAAGGCACTGATCTTCCGACCTATTTCATTAAATCTGTTATCCATGGTTTATTAGAACAAAAAAGGAACATATAGTCAAGCTGGGACTTAGCGACACAGGAGACTGGCGATGACAATGGCGACAATGAGATATGGTGGGCTGCAGCGGCGCGTCGAGGGGCAAATGACCCGGGCCCAGGCGTTGAGGTTAAGAAGCCTTGCCGAGGAGGCCTATCAGCCGGGTCAGTATGCCCTTGAGCTGAGCTTTGACGAGGCGGCGCGCCGGATCGAGGCGCTGCAGGCCGAGATTGCGCTGGCGAACTCGTTCTAAACGAGCCGTGCAGCCGCCGCCGTCTTCATCGGCCGCCCCGGCCTCCTATATTGGGAACACTTCCATATCTGTCGAAGGATTGGCGCCCTGTCCGAGCAGCTCAGCCTTTTTGCTGGAAAAGCGTCCGCGCCTGAGGGGCTGCGTTACCTGCCCGACTTCGTCTCTCCCGAAGCCGAGCAGGAGCTGATTGCGCATGTCGCGGCGCTGCCGCTGCAGCCGTTCCAGTTCGGCCAGTATGAGGGCAAGCGCCGGGTCGCCTCGTTCGGGTTTCGCTACGATTATTCACTGCGCCGCCTCGAGGAGGCCTCGCCTGTTCCGGCGTGGCTCGGGCCGATCACCGAAAAGGTCGAGGCGTTCGGCGGCCCCTCGACGCGCATCCGCCAGGTTCTCTGCACCGAATACGATACCGGCGTCGGTATCGGCTGGCATCGCGACAAGCCGCATTTCGAGAGGATCTTTGGCCTGTCCCTTGGCTCGGCGTGCCGTTTCCGCTTCCGTCGGCCTTCGGACGACAAGTGGCAGCGTTTTACGCTCGAGGCCGAGCCGCGCTCGATCTACATGATGTCGGGCGCTTCGCGGAGCCAATGGGAGCACAGCATTCCCGCGGTCGAAGCGCCCCGCTATTCGATCACGTTCCGGACCATGGCCGGCGAATAACGCGCGAGGAGTGTTTCAGCTTGCCTTGCGCTGGCGGCCGGTTCGGCCTGTTGGGCGGATATTGCATTAGGATCGAGCGCCTCGGGCTTCAGCCGGTCGTCCCGGAAGATGGTAAACCAGCCGTTAAGGCGCTCCTCTGGCCGCAAAAGCAGGGCTGAACCGATCGGATCCTCCATTAAACTGTCTGCCGAAGAGCGTGGAATCGGCCCAAGCGGCCAAGATGTCGCAGATTTTACGCAAGGTCGACCCCTTTGGTTTAACCGTTTGTGCAGCCCCCTCCCGCATAGTCTGCGGTTACCACGGCGCGTTGCGGGCGCGCCTTCTCATGACGGGCTCAACGACAGTGACTGCTTTCGGACGTGTGATTTCGGTGCGCGGCTCGCTCGCGCGGGTCGGACTTCTGATGACCAGCCGGATGGCGCTTTCGGAAATCCGGGCGACGGTCGGCCGCTTTGTCAGCCTCCGTGGCGCCACGTCCACGATCGTCGCCATGATCACCGAAATATCCTGCGAGAATCTGCCGACGTCGGACAGCTATGTCGCCAGCGCCTCGGTCGATCTGCTCGGCGAGATCCTCGGTCCGGCAGAGCGGCCCAAATTCCAGCGCGGCGTTACCAATTATCCGACGATCGGCGATGCCGTCGAACTGATCACCAATCAGGAACTGCGTACGGTCTACGCGCCTTCGGGATCGGACCAGATCAATGTCGGCACCCTGCAGCAGGATCCGTCGGTCATTGCCTATGTCGACATCGAGGAAATGCTTTCCAAGCATTTCGCAGTGCTCGGCTCGACCGGCGTCGGCAAATCCACCGGCGTGTCGCTGCTTCTGAACGAGATCCTCAAGTCCCGGCCGAACCTGCGCATCTTCCTGCTCGACGTTCACAACGAATATGGCCGCTGCTTCGGCAATCGTGCGCTGGTGCTCAACCCGCGCAACCTGAAGCTCCCGTTCTGGCTGTTCAACTTCGAGGAAATCGTCGACGTGCTGTTCGGCGGCCGTCCCGGCGTTCCCGAAGAGCTCGACATTCTCGCCGAAGTCATCCCGATGGCGAAAGGCATCTATACCCAGTACCAGAACAGCGATCGGTTGGGACTGAAACGCACCGATGCGAAGAGCGTCGGGTACACCGTCGATACGCCGGTGCCTTATCGGCTGGTCGATCTGATTTCGCTGATCGACGAGCGCATGGGCAAACTCGAGAACCGCTCTTCCCGCATCATCTATCACAAGCTGATCTCCCGCATCGAGACCGTTCGCAACGATCCGCGCTATGGATTCATGTTCGACAACGCCAATGTCGGCGGCGACACCATGGCGGAAGTGATCAGCCATCTGTTCCGCCTGCCCGCCAACGGCAAGCCGATGACGGTCATGCAGCTTGCCGGCTTCCCTGCCGAAGTGATCGATTCCGTGGTGTCGGTGCTGTGCCGAATGGCGTTCGATTTCGGCCTGTGGAGCGATGGCGTTTCTCCGCTGCTGTTCGTCTGCGAAGAAGCCCACCGCTATGCCTCCGCCGACCGCAAGATCGGTTTCGGTCCGACCCGCCGGGCGGTCTCGCGGATCGCCAAGGAAGGCCGTAAATACGGCGTCTATCTCGGGCTGGTCACGCAACGGCCGGCCGAACTCGACGCCACCATCATTTCCCAGTGCAACACCCTCTTCACGATGCGGCTTGCCAATGAGCGCGACCAGTCGCTGCTGCGCTCGGCCGTCTCCGATGCCGCTGCCAACCTGCTGTCGTTCGTGCCCTCGCTCGGCACCCGCGAAGTGTTGGCCTTCGGCGAAGGCGTGGCGCTGCCGACCCGGCTGCGTTTCAAGGAAGTTCCCGCGCATCAATTGCCGCGCAGCGAAGCCACGATTGCGACGGCGCCGTCGATCACCGCCGGCCATGACACTCACTTCGTCAGTGCCGTGCTGGAGCGCTGGCGCGGCGCCACCTCGAGCCGTGATGTTCCCAGCGATCCCGGTTTCAACGACCGCCCGCCGCGTACGGTGGAAGCGCCGATGCTGCAGCCATCGATGGGGCTCGATCCCGATCGCTTTTCGCTACTGAAAAAGCCGCTGCGCTGATGGCATCCGGGCCTCGCTTTGAGGCAAGTCCGCGTTTTCTTCGGCGCAGACAGTATCCACCGCGCTCGAAAACGCGATATGGTCGCGGCCGGCCGCCAACGAGGCCGCATCAGGTGGAACCTTGCCATGACGAACATTGCCGAGCGCTTTCCCGTACCCGCCATCGACACGCTGCCGGAGGATATCCGCACCCGTATCCTTGCCGTGCAGGAAAAGTCCGGCTTCGTCCCGAACGTATTCCTGACGCTCGCCTATCGTCCCGACGAATTCCGCGCCTTCTTTGCCTATCATGACGCACTGATGGAGAAGGAGAGCGGGCTGACCAAGGCCGAGCGCGAGATGATCGTGGTTGCCACCAGCAGCGCCAACCAGTGCCATTATTGCGTGATCGCGCATGGTGCGATCCTGCGTATCCGGGCGAAGAATCCCCTGATCGCAGATCAGATCGCAGTCAACTATCGCAAGGCCGACATCACGCCGCGCCAGCGCGCGATGCTGGACTTCGCGATGAAGGTCAGCGCCGAGGCCAACAGGATTTCCGAAGCGGATTTTGCCGAGGTCGCACGTCACGGCTTCAGCAACGATGACATCTGGGACATCGCGGCGGTCGCGGCCTTCTTTGCGCTGTCGAACCGCATGGCCAACGTCACCTCCATGCGTCCCAATGACGAATTCTACATGATGGGCCGGCTGCCGAAGTAGGCGCGGGATGCGTCAAACAACAAGGTAGAACCCGGGTTCTGATTTCATCAGGGCTTAATCGTCCGCCGGACCGCACCAGCCGGGCAAATAGATCGCATCCTTGCTCTTGCCCAAAGCGAGCGCTTCCTCGATCGCCTGCTCGAAATTGTTCTCGACGCTTTTGCGCGACATGTTCCGGCGCAGGAAGTCCGCCCACAGGAATTCGCTGAACGGCGTCGTATCCTTGGCAAAGCCGCCGACGCGGCGCAACTCGCCGGCGAGGCTTCGAAACGGATCGTCCTTGAGGTCTGTCACCGATTTGGGCAGGTCGCGGAAGTGCCGGCGTTCACCCTTGGCGTCGTACGGATAGACCCATCTCTTGTTGTCCATCACGCCCCAGAATGCGTCGCGCTGCACCATCGTGAGATCGCCGATGACGGTGACGAGAATGTCTTTCACGCCCTCGTCATGCAGCGCGCGGGCCAGATGGTGATGGTCGACGACGTAGTATTTGCTGTCGGGGCCGAGCACGACCGGGATCATGTGCTTTCCGAGCAGCTCTTCCTGCTTCTTCTTCGATTTGTGCTCACGCCAGCGCTTACGCTTTTCCTTGACCTCTCTCATTCCGACGGTCATCTGGGTCGGACGAAGTGAGAGGATCGGCACCGGCTCCAGGATCGGTTCACGCGTATTGGCCATGGCTGGCACCCCATGTCTAACAACGATATCTAACCAACGATGTCTAGCTAACAAGGCCGCTTAAATCGGCACGATTATGCCATGATGGCAAGGTCGATCAAACGTCTTTACGTCCCCCAAGGCTTTCCCATTCCAACATGATCAGAGACCCCAGCGAACAAACATCGAAGACGCGGATCGTACAACTTGGCAGTCGCGAGATCGTCGCCGAGGGCCTGCGCCTGAGCTTCTGGGCCGATATCAGCCATCGCTGCATGACCGCCTCCTGGCCCGCCTTTGTCGCCGGCGCCGCACTGGTCTTTATTATCTTCAATGCAATTTTCGCGTTGTTTTACTGGATTGGAGACCATCCGGTCGCCAACGTGCCGGGCGGAGCTTACATCGATTATCTCTATTTCAGCATCGAGACGCTTTCGACCGCCGGCTATGGCGATATGCATCCGCAGACCCATTACGGGCACTTCATCGCCGCGGTGGAGCTGTTCACGGGCATCTTCTCGATGTCGCTGATGACCGGACTGATCTTCGCCCGCTTCTCGCGTCCCAGCGCCCGGCTGTTGTTCGCTGACAATCCGGTGGTTTCAAACCATGACGGCAGGCAGACCCTGATGGTGCGTTTCGCCAACGAGCGTCACAACATCATCGGCAATGCCACCGCCAAGTTGTGGCTTTTGAAGAACGTCGAGAGTCAGGAAGGGCGCTCGTTTCGAAGATTTTACGAGTTGCCGCTGGTGCGCAGCGAGCACCCTGCCCTGGCATTGAGCTGGACGCTCTATCACATCATCGACGAGGAAAGCCCGCTATACGGACAAACCGCCGATGACCTCGAAGCATCGAGCGTCACGCTTGTCGTGGTGGTGTCGGGGTATGATGTTGTTGCAGCGCAAAGCGTCCACGGACGAAAGTCGTATGAACATCCCGACATTCTGTTCGGACATCGCTATGCCGACATCCTGACCGAGATGGACGATGGCCGCCTCAGAATCGACTACGGCAAGTTTCACCACACCGTGCCCGGCTAGGTCTTTTCGTCATCCTGGATGTGATCTCGATAGTTCGGCGGACGGGCGTTATTTTCTAGGACCCGCTTGGCGGTCATGTTAATTAGATTCAGGCCAGTCACGGAGCCGGCACCGGTGAAGCCGCAGCGACCCATTATAGCGGATGAGGAAGAGCATCGCGTGCTCCAATTCCGGCCGCGCAACGCGATCCGAACGCAAGGCTGGCAGCAAGGCCCGAAGCCATCGAAGCAGCGGGAAGCACCGGAGCCGAACGATCTGTCCCGTTACGAGCAGCCGCGCGAGAAGCCGGATGATTTCCGCCAGCGCATTCTGGCCAACATCGCCGGCTTTGCTTTCGTTGTTGCCCTGACCGCGATCGGAATCTGGCTGGTCGCAAGCATCGCCGATTTGCGACAGACCCAGGACTGCGTATTGCTGGGACGGCGCGATTGCATCCACATTACATCGGCCCCATCGATTTAGAGTGTTTTCGAGAGCGAAATCATGCCCAGGGGCTCGATCGGGGGAATCCTGGTCCGCGGGAAGAGGACACGTCAAAGAAAAAACCTGGTGCCGGGTCCTGATGGAATCAGAATGCAGCTCCAGGCGGCTCAAAGCTGGAACCGGCGTTATCCCCTTCTGCTCCAGCCCAGTAGCGGCCATCCATTGAACTCAGGGCGGCGCTCCGATATACGGGCTGTCGACTCCAGGCGGCGGGTCGGACATTCCGGGGGCGCGATGTCCGGCCGTCACGTGATCGCCATAAATTATCACCGATATATCAAAGGTTTAGTGATGCCATCCACATTCGATCAGGTCGCCACGATTATCGCTGAAACCTGCGACATCCCGCGCGACACGATCACGCCGGAGAGCCACGCCATCGACGATCTGGGGATCGATAGCCTTGATTTTCTCGACATCGCCTTCGCCATCGACAAGGCGTTCGGGATCAAATTGCCACTGGAAAAGTGGACCCAGGAGGTCAATGACGGCAAGGCGACCACCGAGCAGTATTTCGTCCTGAAAAACCTGTGCGCGCGCATCGACGAGTTGGTCGCGGCCAAGAATGCGGGCACTTAACCGCCTGCCATGCGCCTCGAATATTTTCAGCTGATCGACCGGATCATCGACCTCAACCTGGGCGCGAAGACCATCACGGTCGAGGCCCAGGTTCCCGAGCAGAACACCATCTTCGAAGGCCATTTCCCGGGCTATCCGATCATGCCCGGCGTGTTGCTGATCGAATCCATGGCGCAGACCTCGGGCTGGCTATTGACTGCGCTGCTCAAATTCGAACGCATGCCGTTTCTGGCTGCGGTCAAGGAAGCCAAGATGCGAGGCTTCGTGGCGCCGGGCGAACTGCTCACGATCGACGCCAGCATGGTATATGAGGGCTCCGGCTATGCGATTACCGATGCCAAGATCAAAGTCGGCGGCAAGCTGAGAAGCAATTCAACACTTACCTTCAGCCATGTCCCCTTCCCCAATGCGGAGTTGCGCGGACATATGGATGCCGTAGCCAAGCGCATCGGCTTTCCGCAACAGGCCATTTCGAATGACTGAGACTTCATCTGCGACATCCGCGCCAACGGAAGTCTGGATCACCGGCATCGGGCTCGCCACCTCGCTGGGCGAAGGGCTGGAAGCGACCTGGGACGCGCTCAACCAGCGGCGGGTCAATGCCGACGAGCAGAGCTTTGCCCCGCATGTGGTTCATCCCTGGTCGCCGGTCAATTTCGACACGCAGATCCCCAAGAAGGGTGATCAGCGCCAGATGGAAGCCTGGCAGCGCATCGGTACCTATGCCGCAGGGCTTGCGCTGGATTCCGCCGGCGTCAAGGGCAACAAGGAAATCCTGGGGCGGATGGACATGATCATCGCCGCCGGCGGCGGCGAGCGCGATCTCAAGGTCGACTCGGCAGTCATAACCGCGCAGGCGCAGGGTAATTCGGCCCCGGGTTTCATCAATGAACGCCTGATGAGCGACCTGCGTCCAACTCTGTTCCTTGCCCAGCTTTCAAACCTGCTCGCCGGCAATATCGCCATCGTCCATGGCGTGTCCGGAACCTCGCGCACCTTCATGGGCGAGGAAGTTGCCGGTGTCGATGCGGCGCGGAACGCACTGGCGCGGATTGCCGCCGGGCAGAGCGATATTGCCCTGATCGGCGGCTCGCATAATGCCGAACGCAAGGATCTTTTGCTGCTTTACGAATTCGGCGGCTACAATCTCAAGGACAAACACACTCCGGTTTGGGCTCGCCAGGAAAAGGCCGGCTTCGCGCTCGGCTCGGGCGGAGCTTTCCTGGTGATCGAATCCCGGGCGCACGCGCAAGCACGCGGCGCGAAGCCCTTTGCGCGCCTGACCAACGTCGTGGGCGACATGTCGCGGCGCCGGCAGCCGGGCGACGTCAAGGCGACGCTTGAAAAGCTGTGGTCGCAACTCGGCAAGATCGATAGCGGTGGAGCCATCATCACCGCCGCAACCGGCGCGGAGCCGGTGACGGCGGAGGAACGGGCATTTCTGTCCGAACATCCCGATTTTGCGGTACGGGCGATCGGCACGGCGTTCGGCCACACAATGGAGGCCCAATTCCCCCTCGCACTGGCGCTGGCCGCACTGTCGATTTCGCGCGGCGCCCTGTTTCCGCCAAACGACTCTTCGGGCATGGAGATTGAAATGTCCAAGCCGCCTGCCCAGATTGTAGTGATCGGGGCGAGCCACTGGCGCGGCGAAGGCATGGCCCTGATCGAAGCGATCAAGTGAGCAACGCGGCGTAGCCGGCGGGGGACATCATGACAGCATCACGCGACAAATTCGGAAGGCCGATCGTTGTCGTTACCGGTATGGGCGTGGTGACCTCGCTCGGCGCCGGAAAAACCGATAATTGGGCGAAGCTGACCGCCGGTGAATCCGGCATCCGGACCATCTCGCGTTTCCCGATCGATGGCCTGAAAACCACGATGGCGGGAACGGTGGATTTCGTCAAAGTCGACCCGTTCTTCTGCTCGCCAGCGCTGTCGCAGCGCCTGGCGGAAATGGCCGCCGAGGAGGCGGTCGAGCAATCCGGCATCGGCAGCAAAGGCGATTTTCCAGGACCGCTATTTCTCGCCGTAGCGCCGGTCGAGCTTGAATGGCCGCAGCGGCGGGAATTGGCCCAGGCTGCCGCAAAGCAGGAGCTGGACTACAGCGATCTGCTCCGCGTGTGTGGCAACGGAGAATACACCGCCTATCACCATCGCTTCACTTTCGGGTCGGTAGCAACCAATCTCGCGGAGACCTTCGGCACCAAGGGATCGCCGATTTCGCTGTCGACCGCCTGCGCGTCCGGCGCAACCTCGATCCAGCTCGGCGTCGAAGCCATCCGCCGCGGCGAAACCGATGCGGCGCTGTGCGTCGCGACCGACGGTTCGGTCAATCCGGAAGCCGTGGTCCGCTTCTCTCTCTTGTCCGCGCTATCAACCCAGAACGATCCGCCTCAAGCGGCATCCAAGCCGTTCTCCAAGAACCGCGACGGCTTCGTGATGGCTGAAGGCGCCGGCGCCCTGGTGCTGGAGAGCTACGATGCCGCAGTCGCCCGCGGCGCGCAGATCCTCGGCGTTCTGGCCGGCTGCGGCGAACTGACCGACTCGTTCCATCGCACCCGCTCCAGCCCCGACGGCAAGCCGATCATCGGCTGCGTGCGAAAGACCCTGGCCGACGCCGGCATGGTGGCCGAGCAGATTGATCACATCAACGCCCACGGCACCGCAACGCCGGAAAACGACAAGATGGAATATCACGCGATTTCCTCGGTGTTCGGCGAACACGCCAAGAAGATTCCGGTGTCTTCCAACAAGTCGATGGTCGGCCACACCATCTCGGCCGCCGGCGCGGTCGAAGCGGTGTTCTCGCTGCTGACGCTGGAACACCAGCGGATTCCGCCGACGATCAATTATGACACGCCCGACCCGACCATTCTGTTCGACGTCGTCGGCAACAAGGCCCGTGACGCCCGTGTCACTGCCGTGATGTCGAATTCGTTCGGGTTTGGCGGGCAGAATGCCTCGCTGATTTTGACGCGAGAACCGGCCTGACCGCCGTCGCTCCGATGTCGCCGGCAGATATGACTGAAACAAGTGACGCTCGGCGCATTTGCATGCAGCGATGGGTCGAAGATGCAGAGTCTTCCGTCGTAACCCGCACTGACTTCTTCTGATGCGTCCCCTGCTCGCTCGCAGCAAGGCCCGCCTCCGTGAGGCTGCCAAGCCGCTCAGCGGCGCCGTCGTCGGCGCCTTGACCGTCGGCATGCTGCGCACCACGCGCTATTTCGACCCGATCAAGACCGCCAACCTGTTTGGCCGCCTCACCCGCGGCATCGCTCCCCTGCTGCGTGAGCAACGGATCGGGCGCGCCAATCTGACCGCCGCCTTTCCCGAGAAGTCACCTGAAGAAATCGAGGCAATCCTTGCCGGTGTCTGGGACAATCTCGGCCGCGTCGGCGCCGAATTCGCCCATCTGGACCGGGTCTGGGATTTCGACGAGGCCCACCCGGAGCTCGGCCGCATCGAAGTGCCCCCGCGCAGCCTCGAGCTGTTTCACCAGCTGCGGCTCGACGGCAAGCCGGCGCTGATCTTTGCCAGCCATCTCGGCAATTGGGAACTGCCGGCAGTGGCCGCAGTCGCCCACGGGCTCAACGCCACCATCCTGTATCGCCGGCCAAACAGCGCTTCCGCCGATCGCGTCATCCAGGAAATACGCGCGGTGAAGATGGGCACACTGGTGCCGGCCGGCCGCGACGCGCCGTTCAAGCTGGCGGACGCGCTACAGCGCGGCGAGCATGTCGCGATGCTGGTCGACCAGTACTGGACCGGCGGCGTCGAGGTGACCTTTTTCGGCCGCAAGACCCGGGCCAATCCGACCTTGGCAAGGCTGCTGCGGCAGGTGGAGTGTCCGGTCCACGGGGTGCGGATCATTCGCCTGCCCGGCCACAGATTCCGCGCCGAGGTCACCGAGGAGATCAAGCCGGTGCGGGACGCTGCCGGCAGAATTGATGTTCAGGGAACGACCCAGGCGATCACTTCAGTGATCGAGGGCTGGATCCGCGAACATCCGGAGCAATGGCTGTGGCTGCATCGCCGCTGGCGGTAGCGCCAACCTCCGGAAAAAAGGCGCCTTGTCAGATCTGTACGATTGACGAGAAATCCCAGGTCACGTTGGGCGGATTTTCGCCGATCCTCACCATTGTGTCGTTGATCAACCGATAAGGTGGCACCGGCAGATTATAGGGCGCCGGTACGCCGTTGAACACGCGGCCGGCCAGATCATATTTCGAGCCGTGGCATGGACAAAAATATCCGCCCATCCAGTCCGCCGTCGGCAGATTGTTGCTTGGATCGGGATAAAACATCGGAATGCATCCGAGGTGGGTGCAGATCCCAACCAGGATGCCATATTCCGGCTTCACTGAACGGTGCCAGTTGTCGGCATAGGGCGGCTGCTGGCGTGCGCTCGAATCCGCATCGGACAACCGCGCCAGCAGTTTCGGATCTTGAAGCATCTTGATGGCTTCGGGAGGCCGATGCGTGATGAATATCGGGCGCGAACGCCAGCGAACAACCGCCTGCTGGCCCGGCTGAAGCTTGCTCAGATCGAAATCGACCGGTCCGCCGGCGGCCAACGTCGATGCGTCCGGCTCCATCTGGTCGATGATCGGCACCGCAGCTGCAATGAGGCCGATCGTTCCGACCGTAGCTGTCGCAACATAAAGAAAATCCCGTCGCGTGCCGGTGACAGACGTCGTTGCCATCGCGACCTCCCCGATCTTGAGCCGGATGCCCCGCACAGTCAGAACTAAAACGTCGATCTCGCTCGATTGATCCGGCCTTTCGGCTTCATACCTTCGTGAGATTGTTTGTCATTGAGCGATATATGGCATCGCAGCCGCCGGCGCGCCCATGCCCCTACGTGAATCTTGAGCACTCCAATGCACGCTGCGGGCGCTACCGTCCCGTCTTCACCCTGGTCCACAGCCGATTGATGATGCGCTGGGTCGCCGGATCGCGCGCGCTGATGGTGAACAGCTTCTTCTGCATCGCTTCGTCCGGATAGATGCTCTTGTCATTGAGTATCTTCGGATCGATCAGCTTCTGGCTCGCCAGATTGCCGTTGGCGTAGGAGAGGAAGTTTGAATTCCTTGCGGCGACCTCAGGCCGGTAGAGATAGTTGATCAGCTGATAGGCTTCATCGACATGATCCGCGTCTGCCGGAATCGCGAGATTGTCGAAGAACATCTGTGCGCCCTCTTTCGGGATCGAATAACCGATCTCGACACCGCTCTTGGCTTCCGCAGCACGGCTGCGCGCCTGCATGATGTCGCCGGACCAGCCCACGACGAGACAGATCTCGCCGGTCGCCAACGCGTTCAGATACTCCGATGAATGAAATTTGCGGACATAGGGCCTGATCTTGAGCACGAGGTCCGCGGCCTTTTCCAGGTCCGCCTGCTTGGTCGAATTGGGATCAAGGCCGAGATAGTTCAGCGCCGCCGGAAAGATATCGTCAGCGGAATCCAGCATATGGACGCCGCAATCCTTGAACTTGGCCAGATTCTCCGGCTTGAAGACAATGTCCCAGCTGTCGATCTTGGCATCCGGCCCGAGAATGCTCTGCACCGCCTTGACGTTGTAGCCGATGCCGGTCGTGCCCCACATGTAATTGGCGGCATAGACGTTGCCGGGATCGTAGGCCGCGAGCCGTGCGGTCACCATCGGCCAGGCATTGGTGAGATTAGGCAGCTTGGACTTGTCGAGCTTCTGAAACACATGCGCGGTGATCTGGCGCTGCAGGAAATAGCCGGTGGGAACGACGAGATCGTAACCGGATTTTCCCGCCAGCAGCCTGGTCTCCAGCGTCTCGTTGGCGTCGAAGGTGTCGTAGACTACCTTGATCCCGGTTTGCTTGGTGAAGTCGTCCAGCACGCCCGGCGCGATATAGTTAGACCAGTTGTAGAAATTGACCACGCGCTCCTGCGGCCTGGCAGGCGGCGCGATGGCCGACAGCATCATGACGATCGCGGCGACAGCACAGCCATGGACGCAATGCGATCGAGGCATGATCATCACCTTCTGATTAGCTAGCGGCGGTGGATCGCATCCGACAGCCGCTCCAGTGCGGTGTCGATGGTGGCATCCTTCTTGGCGAAGCAGAAGCGGACCACCGAGCTGACCGCGTCCTTTTCATAGAAGGCTGATACTGGAATCGCCGCCACCTTGTAGTCGGTGACGATGCGCCGGCAGAACGCTTCATCGCTCTCGTTGAGACCAAGCGGCGACAGATCGACGGTCAGGAAATAAGTGCCCTGCGACTGCAGTACCGGAAAGCCGAGGCTCTGCAGTCCCTTCGTCAGGCGGTCGCGGCTGCGCGCCAGATCCTTGCGCATCTCGTAGAAATATTCGGCCGGCTTGCCGAGGCCATAGGCGACCGCGACCTGAAGGTTCGGTGCGGTGGTGAAGGTGAGAAACTGGTGCACCTTGGCCGCCACGCGGAGCAGCGGCGGCGCGGCGCAGACAAAGCCGATCTTCCATCCCGTCAGCGAAAAGATCTTGCCGGCGGAGCCGACCTTGATGGTGCGATCACGCATCCCGGGACTGGTGATCAGCGGAATGTGCTCGCGGCCGTCGAAGACGACATGCTCCCAGACTTCGTCGCAGATCGCGATCGTGTCGAACTCCTGGCAAAACCGCGCCAGCAATTCCAGATCTTCGCGCGGATACACCACCGCGGCGGGATTGAGCGGATTGTTGAACAGAACCGCCTTGGTCTTGTGGTTGAACGCCGCCTTAAGCATCTCCTCAGACAGCCGCCAATGCGGCGGCTCCAGGCGCAAGAGGCGCGGAATGCCGCCAGCCTGGCGAATGATCGGCAGATAGGAATCGTAGACCGGCTGGAACACGATCACCTCGTCGCCGGGCTCGACGACGGCAAGAATGGCCGAGGTCAGCGCCTCGGTGCCGCCCGACGTCACCATCACCTCGGCCATCGGATCGAGATCGAGCTTATGCCAGCGCCGGTAATGCGCTGATATCGCCTGGCGCAGTTCGGGAATCCCCATCATCGAGGGATATTGGTTGTAACCGTTCAGCACCGCATCCGCGGCCACGCGGCGGATGTCCTCCGGTCCCGGATCGTCGGGAAAGCCCTGGCCGAGATTGATGGCATCGTTGTCGCGCGCGAGTTGCGACATGGCCTCGAAAATGGTGACAGGAAGGTCGCCGAAGACCTTGTTC
Organism: Bradyrhizobium sp.; assembly: GCA_035547995.1. Classification (GTDB taxonomy): domain Bacteria; phylum Pseudomonadota; class Alphaproteobacteria; order Rhizobiales; family Xanthobacteraceae; genus Bradyrhizobium. The sequence goes on from DASZTN010000180.1 coordinate 27,995, forward strand.
AGTGACGTCATGGAGCGATCAGCCGCCGGTCCTGGTCGGCAGGCCTGCTTGCTTCCAGCCCAGCATACCCCCCGCCAGGTGCTTGTTGTAGGGCAGTCCCGCGGCTTGTGCGGCCAGCGACGCCGTCACCGAGCGCTTGCCCGAACGGCAGGCAAAGACCACCTCTTTGCCGTGCGGATCGGGAATATTTTTCGGATCAAAGGTCGAAAGCGGAACAACCACACCGCTTGGATAGGCCTCCGCAGCAACTTCATTCGGCTCGCGGACGTCCACCAGCAGATAGCGTCCTTGCTCGATACCCTCTGATACGTCCTGCGGTGTCAGATCTTCCACCTTGTGGTCAGCCACGCTCATTCTCCCAAACGATCAATTTTGACGAGTAGATCCGGCGACGCGGCTACCCCTCGTTCGGCCGCCAAAGTCGCCCCTCACGCGGTGAAAATCAAGCGCCGTGAACGGCTTGGCAGGGGATCAATCGGCCCGGGATCAAATTAGATCGTGACCTGCGTTCCGACCTCGACCACGCGGCCCGTGGGGATCTGGAAATAGTCGGTCGCGTCATTGGCGGTCCGGCTCAGCGCAATGAAAAGGTGATCCTGCCAACGCGGCATGCCGGAATGCGCGGCCGGCTTCAGTGCCCGCCGCGACAGGAAGAACGAGGTCGACATGATGTCGAAATGCCAGCCGAGCTTGCGGGCGATCGCCAGTGTCTTCGGCACGTTGGGCGATTCCATGAAGCCGAACCGCAGCGTCACTTTGGAGAAGGTCTTGCTGATCTCTTCCAGCCTGACCCGCTCGGATGGATCGATACGGGGCGTCGGCGCGGTCTCGATAGTGAGAATGACGTTCTTCTCGTGCAGCACCTTGTAGTGCTTCAGGCTGTGCATCAGCGCGGTCGGCGCACTCAGGGGATCGCTGGTCAGGAACACTGCGGTGCCGGGGACGCGCTGCGGCGGCCGCTTCTCCAGCATTGCCACCAGATCGGCCAGCGGAAATTCCAACTTACGCGATTTTTCGAACAATAGCCGGCTGCCGCGCCGCCATGTATACATCAGCAGCATCACGATGGAACCGAGTGCCAGCGGCACCCATCCGCCTTCAAACACTTTGAGAAGATTTGCGGCCAGGAAGGTGAGATCGAGGAATAAAAACGGTGCGATCAAAGCTGCCGCCGCAATCGGCGACCAGCGCCAGACCTTCCAGATGACGACGAAGCCCATCATGCCCGTCACCACCATGGTGCCGGTCACCGAGATGCCATAGGCCGAGGCCAGCGCGCTGGATGAGCGGAACATCAGGACCAGCAGCATCACCGCGACCAGCAGCAGCATATTGATGCGCGGAATGAAGATCTGGCCCGAGTGGGCCTCGGAGGTGTGGCGAATTTCGAACCGCGGCAACAGCCCGAGCTGGATCGCCTGCCGCGTCAGCGAATAGGCGCCGGTGATCACGGCCTGGCTCGCAATCACGGTCGCAACCGTCGCCAATGAGACCATCGGCAGCAAGGCCCAAGCCGGGAACATCAGGAAGAACGGGTTCTCGACCGCGTGAGGATTGGCGATCAAGAGCGCGCCCTGCCCCAGATAATTCAGCGCCAGCGACGGCAGCACAATGCACAGCCATGCGGTCTGGATCGGACGTTTGCCGAAATGGCCGAGGTCGGCATAGAGCGCCTCGGCGCCGGTGACAGCAAGAAATACGGCGCCCAGCGTCACGAATCCGATGATGCCGTGATGGAGCATGAACGAGACGGCGTAGATCGGATTGAGCGCGAAAAGCACCTCGGGATGGCGCATGATCGGAGTAATGGCCCCGATCGCCAGCACGGCGAACCATACCGTCATGATCGGGCCGAAGAAAGCAGCGACACGCGCGGTGCCGCGTGACTGGACCGCAAACAGAGCGAGCAGAATCACGACCGTGATCGGCACGACATAGGGATCGAACGTCACAGTGACGAGCTTGATGCCCTCGATCGCTGAAAGCACCGACAGTGCTGGCGTAATGACAGCGTCGCCATAGAACAAGGCGCCGCTGATGATGCCGAGCAGGACGATGGTGGCGGCCGCGCGGGTCACGGCGCGTTGCGCCAGCGCCATCAGCGCCAGCGTACCGCCCTCGCCGTTATTGTCGGCACGCAGCAGGATGACGACATATTTAAGCGTCACCACCACGATCAGCGCCCACAGGATCAGCGACAGAACGCCAAACACGGCTGCTGACGTCACGCCGGCGACGTTCCCGCCGCTGGCGGCGACGACGGCCTCGCGCAGCGCGTACAGCGGACTGGTACCAATATCGCCATAGACGACACCGATGCTGCCGAGCATCAACGCCTTGAAGCTCGCCGTGGAATGCGCATCGCCATGGCCGTTTACCGCCGACGTCTCCGCGGCGGGGGCTGCGACATCACTCGTCATGAGAATGGGGGCCTCGAAAATGCTTCACTGCACAATAGCAAAGCGCCGCGGCTTATAGTCCCGCGCTCGGAGCATGCCCTAGCCCGATTTCGGGCCCATGTCATGCGAAAAACGCATAGGTGCAGCTGACGATAAGACTAAATAGTAACCTGGGTGCCTACTTCAACCACTCTGCCAGTCGGAATCTGGAAATAATCGGTGGCATCGTTCGCCGAGCGGCTCAGGGCGATGAACAAGTGATCCTGCCATTGCGGCATTCCCGACTGCGCTGACGGCTTCAACGAACGCCGCGATACGAAAAACGACGTCGACATGATGTCGAACTGCCAGCCGAGCTTACGCGCGATCACCAGCGCTTTCGGGACATTCGGCGATTCCATGAAGCCGAAGCGCAACCGGACGGTCGAAAACCGGTCGCTGATCTTTTCCATCAGCACCCGATCGACCGAGCCGACCCGGGGAGTCTGCGCGGTTTCGATGGTCAGGATCACGTTGTGCTCGTGCAGCACCTTGTTGTGCTTGAGGTTGTGCAGCAGCGCCGTCGGCACGAAATCCGGATCGCTGGTGAGAAAGACCGCGGTTCCCGTGACGATATGAGGCGGACGCTTTTCGAGGGTTGCGATCAGCTCCTTGAGCGGAACCTCGGTGCGCCGTGTCTTGGCGAGCAGGATCGCGGTGCCCCTGCGCCAAGTCCAGATCGTGATCGCCATGCTGAGCCCGAACAGCAGCGGCACCCAGGCGCCCTCGAAAAGCTTCAGGAGGTTCGCACTGAAGAACATGGTGTCGACAACCACGAACGGCAGGATCAGCGCTGCAGCCGCGGCCGGGCGCCAATGCCACAGCTTCCAGATCACGATGAAACCCATGATGCCGTCGGCGACCATGGTCGTGGAGACGGCAATGCCATAGGCGGAGGCCAGTCCGCTGGATGTGCGGAACAGAAGCACCAGCAGCAGTACACCCGTCAGCAGCAGCCGGTTGACGCGCGGCAGATAAATCTGGCCGGCATGGATTTCGGAGGTGTAGCGGACCTCGAAACGCGGCAGCAGGCCGAGTTGCACGGCCTGTCGGGTCAGCGAATAGGCGCCGGTGATCACGGCCTGGCTCGCGATCACCGTGGCTACGGTGGCCAGCACGACCAGCGGCAAAAGCAGGATCTTCGGCACCATCCGATAAAATGAATTCTCGATCGCAGCCGGATTAGCCAGCACCAGCGCGCCCTGGCCGAAATAATTGATCAGCAGCGCGGGCAGCACGAAGCAAAGCCATCCGGCCTGGATCGGCTTGCGCCCGAAATGACCCAGATCCGCATAGAGCGCCTCGCCGCCGGTGACCGCGAGAAAAACCGCACCAAGCGTCACCAGTCCGACGGTTCCATGCGACAGCAGGAAGCTGATGCCGTACCATGGATTGATTGCAGCGAGCACTGACGGGTCGTCGCTGATATTGGTCACCCCCATCGCCGCGAGGCTGCCGAACCAGACCACCATGACCGGTCCGAAAGCGGAGGCCACCCGGGCCGTGCCGCTGCTCTGGACCGAGAACAGCACGACCAGGATGAGAATCGTCAGTGCGACCACATAGGGGTCCAGCGCGGGCGTTGCGAGCTTCAGGCCTTCGACGGCGGAAAGCACCGAGATCGCCGGCGTGATCATGGAATCGCCGATGAACATCGATGCGCCGATCACGCCCAGCGCCAGCAGTGGCCAGCTTCGCCGCCCGAACGCGCGCTGGCCCAGCGCCATCAGCGACAACGTTCCGCCTTCGCCATTGTTGTCGGCACGCAGCAGCAACAGAACATATTTGGCGGTGACGACGATGAAGAGCGCCCACAGGATCAGCGACAGAACCCCAAGCACGATATCCCGGGTGATCGGCTGTCCATGTGCGGCGGCGGCGACCGCTTCACGGAACGCGTAGAGCGGCGAGGTTCCGATGTCGCCGAACACGACACCGATGCTGCCGAGCGCAAGCGCCCAGAAGCTTGCGGTGACCGGGTTTTCCTGGGCATCGATGGTTGTGACGCCGAGAGCCATTACGATTGCGAAGATGCTCGATCGGTTGATCTGATGGAGACCGGCTATCGACGCTTCTGCCAAGCCTGTCAACCGACGACCAATGTCGGCCTTGCAACATGCAGGGTAATATAGTAGCGCGCCTATGGCTTCAGGTCAGGCGGTACTGCCGGATCTTCACGCATCAGCGTGATGGTGACGCGGCGGTTTGCGGCGAGCGACGGATCGTCGGGGAATAGCGGCTGGGTATCTGCCCTCCCCGAGACCTCATAGATATGCGATGGCGGCAGGCCTTCCCGTTCGAGAATCTGGCGAACCGCATTGGCCCGGTCGGCCGACAAATCGAACGCGCCATAATCGCTTCGCGTCGGCACGAAGCCTGAGGAGGTGTGACCCACGATCGAGATGCGCAGCGGCGTTGCCTTGAGCGGGCCGGCGAGTTTTTCGATCAGCTGGCGCGTCCTGTCGTAGGGAACCTTGGAGCCGTCGGGAAACATCGAACGGCCGTCCTGGTCGACAATCTCGAGATTGAGGCCCTCTTTGGTTTCCTCGAACATGATGTGCTTGGAGATTTCGGTCAGTTCCGGCATGTCCTGCAGCGCCTGCCGCAGCGACGCCGAGGCCAGCGCGAACTCGCGGTCCTTGTCGAGCCGCTCGCCCTCGGTGACGTCATGGTCATGCTGATCCGGCGTCGGGGTGTTGGAGGCCTCTTCGGGATTGATATGCGCGACGTGCTTGAGCTTCGGCTTAGTCGGTATGCCGTCGGATTCGATGATGCCGGCATAGCGCTTTTCGGCCTGCACGCCGAAGGCCTCGCGCATTGAGCCCGCCACGATCTTGAGCTTGTTGTTGTCCATGGTGGAGAACGCGACGAGCATCACGAAGAAGCTCATCATCAGGCCCATGAGATCGGCAAAGGTCACGAACCAGCCGTGCCCTCCGCCATGCGCATCGCCGCGTTTCTTCTTGGCCATCGCGATTGTTCCCGGATCGGAATCGGCTGGTTATGCCGGGACCGGTTCACCCTCTTCGTGGCGATGCTTCTCCGGCAGATAGGCCAGCAGCATTTCGCGGACCAGCGCCGGGCTTTTCGAATCGCGGATCATCAGAATGCCGTCGATGATCAG
>DASZTN010000181.1:0-6622 GCA_035547995.1 Bradyrhizobium sp.
ATGGGTGCGCAATTGCGCACCTGAGAATCTCGAGATTCCGGGTTCGGCTCTGCGAGCCGCCCCGGAATGACAGAGAGAAGCCTCAAAACAAAACGCCCCGGTTTCCCGGGGCGTTGCCGTCTCAGCCAATACCTGCTGATCGGGCTTGGTTAGGCCGCAGCCTTGTCAGCCGAGCCGTCGACCACCTGCGGGGCAGGAGCGCCGCTGCCGATCGGAATGTTGCGGGGCTTCTTGGCCTCGGGGATCTCGCGCACGAGGTCGACATGGAGCAGGCCGTGCTCCAGCGAGGCATTCTTCACCTGCACGAAATCGGCAAGCTGGAATACGCGCTCGAAGGCGCGGGCCGCGATGCCGCGATACAGCACCTCGGATTTATCCTTGCCGTTCTCGCCTGCGGTCTTTTCGCCCTTGATCGTCAGCGTATTTTCCTTCGCGACGATCGAAAGCTCATTCTGCGAGAAGCCGGATACCGCAACGGTAATGCGATAGGCGTTATCGCCGGTACGCTCGATATTATAGGGCGGATAGCCGGGGGTGCCGTCCGAAGTCACCTGATCGAGCAGGGAGAAAAGGCGGTCAAAGCCGACGGTGGAACGATAGAAGGGGGTAAGGTCGTAGGTCCGCATGATAGTCCTCCATTGAGCGACTGTTGCAATGAGCCCGCCCGCCATCGGGCCGGGCTTTCGTCCTGTGCAGCCTTGAGCATTTCGGTTCGAGGGCTCGACGCCCGAGATGCTGGTAGCGGCCTGCACGAAGATGATATGGGAGGGGGCAAAGGGTGTTCAAGGGGCCGGAATACGCCGTTTTTGCTGCACAGGCCCTTGATTTTCGGCGCCTTTTGCCTATCCGCTCCCAGCCATGACCCTCGTCTCGATTCCCGCCAATCCCGTTCCGGAGGATGCCGTCAGCGGCACGATCAAGACGCCCGACGGCGCCGAGCTGCGCTTTGCGCGCTGGGCGCCGCCTGCGGGGCGCAAGGGCACCGTCTGCGTGTTCACCGGGCGCGGCGAGTCGATGGAAAAATATTTCGAGACCGTGCGCGATCTGCGCGACCGCGGTTTCGCGGTGGCGATGATCGACTGGCGCGGGCAGGGCCATTCGTCGCGCCGCCTGCGCGACCCGCGCAAGGGCTATGTCCGCCGCTTCTCCGATTACGAGATCGACATCGAAACCTTCGTGCAGCAGGTGATGCTGCCGGACTGTCCGCCGCCATTCTTTGCGCTGGGGCATTCGATGGGCGGCGCGGTGCTGCTGCGCGTCGCCTATGCCGGCAAGCGCTGGTTCGACCGCATGGTGCTGACGGCGCCGATGATCGATCTGCCGGGGCATCGCACTTCGTTGCCGGCGCGCGCGCTGCTGCGCGTGCTGCGCCTTGCGGGACAAGGCACCCGTTATGTCCCCGGCGGCAGCGACGACCTGGTCGGGCTGGCGCCGTTCGTCAACAATCCCGTGACCAGCGATCCCGTGCGCTATGCCCGCAACGCCGCGATCCTCGAGGAGGATCCGACGCTGGGCATTGCCGCCCCGACGGTGGCCTGGGCGGATGCCGCCTTCAGCGCCATGCACACCTTCCGCGCCACGCATTATCCGTCGCGGATTCGCCAGCCGATCCTGATGCTGGGCGCCAGCAACGACACCGTTGTTTCGACGCCTGCGATCGAGGAATTCGCCTATCATCTGCGCGCCGGTTCGCATCTCGTCATTGCCGGCTCGAAGCATGAGATCCTGCAGGAGCAGGATCGCTACCGCTCGCAATTCTGGGCCGCGTTCGACGCCTTCGTGCCGGGCACCCCGCTGTTCGGATGATGGCGGGTCATGCTCGGCATCCACGACCTCTGGCTCTTCATCCTCTCCGGGCTGCTGCTCAACATCACGCCGGGACCTGATACGGCCTATATCGTCGGCCGCAGCCTGCAGATCGGCTGGCGAGGCGGTGCTGCGGCCGCGATCGGAATTGGCGGCGGCTGCCTGGTTCACGTGTTCGGCGCAGCGATCGGCCTCTCGGCGCTGCTGATGGCGTCATCTTCCGCCTTCGCCTTGGTGAAGTGGATCGGCGCTGCCTATCTCGGCTTTCTTGGCGCCAAGTTGCTGTTGTCGTGCCCGCACGCGTTCGACGCGACCGGCCGCACAACATGCTCCGATGATGTGCCATCGCTGCGACAGGTGTTCTGGCAGGGTGCGCTCACCAATGTGCTCAATCCGAAGGTGGCGTTGTTCTTCCTCGCCTTCCTGCCCCAGTTCGTCGCCGCGGATTCACCTCACAAAGCGGCGGCCTTCCTGCTGCTCGGGCTGATCTTCGTCGGCAACGGCACGGCATGGTGCCTCGGCGTGGCGGCATTGGCGGCGCGCGCCGCCGGCCGCATCCGAAGGTCCAGCCGGATCCTGCCCTGGATCAACCGCGCGCTCGGCGGCCTTTTTATCTATCTCGGCATCCGCGTCGCGACGCTGCAGATGTAGAGCGTTTTCGAGCGAAGTGGATATCGGTTCGCGTCAAGAAAACGCGTCAAAACAAAACCTGGAGTCCGGTCCTGATTCCATCAGAGCCGGACTCTAGGCGCGCGCGATGCTGTAGATCGTGCTGACCGCGAGATAGATCCCGAGCAGCATCATCGCGATCAGGAACCAGCGCCGGAAAGCCTGCGGCTCCAGGCGAAAGCGCACCGCCTGTCCGACATACATGCCGCCGAACGCGCAGGCGAGCGCCACGCCGCCCGGCAGCGCCGTCGATTGATTCAACAGTCCCTCGCTGGTGAGATTGAAGCCGAGCCCGACGGTTGCGACCGTGAAGAACACGCCGAGCGCCTGCACCAGTTCGTCCTTCTCCATGCCGATCGCCTGGAGGAACGGCATCGACGGAATCACCTGCACGCCGGTAGCCGCGCAGATCAGGCCGGTGACCAGGCCGACCGCGCCGCCCACCCATTTCTCCTTACTGCGTGTCACCGTGACGGTGAGTTTGCGCAGGCCGACGATCGCATAGATCACCAGGAGCACACCGAGCGCGACGGTGGCGTAGCGTGCATAGGGGCCGGTCAGCGAGCCGGCATTGAGCCAGATGCCGAGCAGGGTGCCGAGCATCAACGGCCACAGCCGCTTGACGATGTCCCATAAATAGGCGCCGACGAAGGTCTGCCAGATGTTGGTCAGCAGTGCAGGCACGATCATGATCGCCAGTGCGCGCGCCGGCGGCATTGCCACCGCGAGCAGGCCCATCGATACCGTCGGCAGGCCGAGCCCGATAACGCCTTTGATGAAACCCGCGAGCAGAAACGTCGCGGCGATGAAGAAGAGAACGGGATCGGACATGGCGCGACATTGACCGATCCCTGACATCGGCACAATCTGGAGGTTACAGATCAAGCCTTCGGCTATGGCGAAGGCAGGAGTGGATCGCCATGCGCTTCGACCTGGTCGACCTGCAGCTCTTCATCGCGGTGGCGGATGCGCGCAGCATCACGCGCGGCGCGGTCGCCTCGCATCTTGCGCTTGCCTCGGCCAGTGCGCGGATCAAGGGATTAGAAGAGGCTGTCGGCGTCGAGCTCTTGAAGCGCGGCCGGCGCGGCATCGAATTGACCGCTGCCGGCGAGAGCCTGCTCGATCATGCCAGGATCGTGATCCATAATGTCGAGGCGATGCGCGGCGATCTCGCGGCCTTCGCCAGCGGCGCCAAGGCCAATGTCCTGCTGCTCGCCAATACGTCAGGTCTCTCGGAACACCTGCCGCGGGCGCTGGCGGCGTTCCTGCGCAGCCATCCCGACATCAATGTCGATGTCGAGGAACGGGAAAGCACCGACATTGCTTCGGCCATCGCGTCCGGAGCGGCTGATCTCGGCTTCGCCGCGGAACATGCGCTGCCCGGCAATGTCGAGCGGTTCCTGTTCAGCGAGGATCGGCTGACGCTGGTGACGGCGCGGCGCGGGGCATTCGGCGGCCGCCGCCAGATCGACTTCCAGGAGGTCGAAGGACATGACTTCGTCGGGCTGACGAATTCGACCGCGCTGCAGCTTCATATTGCCAAACACGCCGCGCGTCTCGGCATGCGGCTGCGGTTCCGCGCCCGCCTGCGCGATTTCGATGCGATCTGCCGGATGGTAGCGGCGGATGTCGGCATCGCCGTGGTGCCGGAAGCCGCCGCAAGACGCTGTGCGCGTTCGATGCCGATCACGATGGTGCGGATCCGGGATGACTGGGCCAACCGCAGTCTGGTGATCTGCTCGCGCAGCTTCAAGTCGCTGCCACGGCCGGCCAAGCTGCTGGTGGAGCATTTGCGGCAGGCGGCGACGCCGCGGTAAGCCGCGCCTTCTGTCTTCGCAAGCGGCGAAGCCAGACTCAATGACTTCCGGATTGTCCCTGCCGCCATGACGGGCCATGCTTCGGGCGTCCGCTATTTCGAGGAAACGACATGCCCGATGTTCTGGTGGAAGTGAGACAGGGCTGGCTGGGAAACGAGGGCACCCGATTTCTCCATGCCATCCATGCCGGCATCGTCGAGGCGCTGCGCACGCCGGAAGACGACAAGATCCTGCGGCTGGTCGAACATGCACCGGCGCATTTCGCAATTCCGGCATCAGCGGGCGAGCGTTACACCCATATCGAGATCACCATGTTTGCCGGCCGAACGCTTGCGGCCAAGCGGACGCTCTACAAGGCGATCGTCAACCGTCTCGGATCGTTCGGCGTGCCCGAAAACGACATCAAGATCATCCTGATCGAAGTGTCGCCGGAAAGCGTCGGGATGCGCGGCGGCTATGCCGCCTGCGATCTCGATATCGGTTACGAGATCAAGGTGTAGCTTCGCAGCTCGCTCTTCCACATCGGCACCATTCAGCCGTTGAGCAATTTCAGCGCCGCTTCATGCACCCGCGGATCGCCGGCGGCGATGATGCGGCCGCCGCGTTGCGCGGGCTTGCCTTCCCAGGTGGTGACGATGCCGCCGGCGCCGGTGATGATCGGGATCAGGGCCGCGATGTCGTAGGGCTTCAATTCGGTCTCGATGACGAGATCGAGATGGCCGGCCGCCAGCATGCAATAGGAATAGCAGTCGCCGCCATAGCGGGTCAGCCGCACTTCGTCCTCGACGCGGCCGAAGATGGCGCGGTCGGCCTCGTTCATCAGCAGCGGACTGGTGGTGAAAAGGGTCGCATCCTTCAGCGATGCGCAGCGGCGCACCGCCAGCTTCCGTTCGCCGGAGGGGCCGCGGTAATGGGCCGAGCCGCTGTCGCCACTGAAGCGCTCGCCGATGAAGGGCTGGTGCATCATGCCGAATACCGGCGTGCCCTTATGCAGGAGCGCGATCAGCGTGCCCCAGATCGGAAAGCCGGCGATGAAGGATTTGGTGCCGTCGATCGGGTCCAGTACCCAGACATAGTCGGCATCTTCGCGCTCGACGCCGAATTCCTCGCCAACAATGCCATGCTGGGGAAAATTGGCCTTGATCAGTCGTCGCATCACCGCCTCGGCGGCGCGGTCGGCCTCGGTCACCGGATCGAAATCGTGGCCGACGCTCTTGTTCTCGATGCTGAGCGAAGTTCGGAAGAACGGCAGGATGGTTTCGCCGGAGGCGGTCGCGAGGCGGCCGATAAAGGCGGTAAAGTCGATGACCGTCACGGCTGTTCCCTAAGGTACGAAGGCGATTGCGGGGCCCATTGCCTATCCGAATCTGGCGCGTCGCGCACCGTTCCCGGTCGGTAGCCACTGGTATTTTGCATGCACAGCCTCGGCCGCATTTCTCACCGCCGGGGGATCACGAAGTCGAGAGCAGCTTCCCGGGTAATCCGCATCGGCGGCCTAAATCATTGAGTCGGCGTAGGAATAATGCCGGGCCGCTATGCCTTCAGTGCGCGCAAGCCCGGCGAAATTTGCATGGGAAACGAGGGAAAAGCCCTTGCGTTTTGTGCAGTGCGACCGCATATTGTTGCGGTGCGGTAGCGCCTCGCGCTATCGCTGCCCTCCTTGGGCGTTTCCTCCCTAGACTTGGGCCGCTTGTCATTCAAGCGGCCCTTTTTTCTTTTGGCCTTGTCACTGTCGTTCCGTGCCGATACGCGAATCGTTAGTTGCTGGATTCAGGAATCGGTTCTTTGATTCAGCGGATCGATAATTCAGCGGATCGATTCTCGTGCGCCGAATGATCGACTTCGGCCTGGGACCTGGAGGCTTGAGGCCTGGAGCGCTTCGGTTCGGACAGGCTTTCACTCGAAAGCGCTTATTCCGCGGCGGCCTGGAATGGCCCGAGTTCGCCGAGCGGAATCGCCGCCAGCGCATCGGCCAGGATGGCGAAGTCGGTTGCGACCTGTTCGAATCTCGGGCCGCGTTCGCGACGGCGTTCGTCCATATAGACGGAGCGGTTGAGTTCGACCTGGATGACGTGCAGCCCGCTGGCCGGATTGCCGTAATGCTCGGTGATGAAGCCGCCGGCGTAAGGCTTGTTGCGGCCGATCGAATAGCCCTGCGTGCGCATGGTCTCCTCGATCATCTCGGGCAGCAGCGGTGCACAGCTGGTGCCGTAGCGGTCACCGATCACCACGTCCGGCCGCCGCGGTTCGTCGCGCGATACGCCGATCGACGGCATTGAATGGCAATCCACCACGACTGCCACGCCAAAGGCCTGATGCGCCTTGTTGAT
>DASZTN010000182.1:0-2264 GCA_035547995.1 Bradyrhizobium sp.
GCCGCTGCGCGCCGGGGATGCGGCGCAACGGCACAGCGGGCGCTTATACCCCTACCGGCCATGGCCGTCATCTTCCTTCGCATATCCGAGCGCGGCGCGCGGAATCTGCCGTAACGCCGACAGCCACACAATGTCTCCAACAGCATGGCTGCGGCGCGCCGCTTATATGGGAATGGCCTCTAGAGGCGCGCAAGCGGCATAGCGGCGCACCTCACGCACCGGTGAGATGCGCGACCTTGGGCATGACCTCCTCGGCCAGCAGCCGCATCGAATCGTGCCACGCGTCGGGGTTCTCGCTGTAGTCGAAGCAGAACAGCAGCAGCGCGCCGAAACCGCCCACCTCCGCGTACATCCGCTCGATCTTCTCGACCACCGTCGACGGCGAGCCGATCAGCCAGTTGTGGGTCGCGCAGTATTCCGGCGTCACATCGCTGTCGGCGACGCTTTCGTCGTGCTTGAGGAACTGGATGACGCCGACATCGGTCAGCAGCGGCAGGAAATACTCGCGCATCATGCGCCCCATCTGCGCGCCGACCGACAGCTTCCAGGCGGCCGCGTCGGTCTCGGCGACAAAGATCTCCCGCACCAGCCGCCAGTCCTGGCGGCGCGGGGTCCGGCCGCTGCGCCGCGCGCCTTCCTCGACCGAGTCCCAATGGCTCGCGACATAACCAGGGTTCAGGTTGAGGCTCATCGGCAGAAAACCGTGCTCGCCGGCCAGCTTCAGCGTCTCCGAGCCCTTGCTGACACCGGCGACGCCGATCGGCGGGTAGGGTTTCTGAAACGGCCTGATATGCGCGCGCAGCGTCCGCAGCTGCGGCTCGATCAGCGAGACCTGCCAGTATTTCCCGGCATAATCGAACGGCTCCTCCGCGGTCCACAGCTTGAGGATGATATCGAGCGCCTCACGCGTCATCTCGCGGTGCTGGCCGGAATTGCCGTCGACATGGAACATGTTCCAGTCGCTCGGCAATCCGCTCGCCGCGACCCCGAAATTGAGCCGCCCCTGCGCCATGTGGTCGAGCATCGCGACGCGGTTGGCCAGCTCGGCGGGATGGTGGTAGGGCAGCAGGAAGCCGCCCGGCGCCAGGCGGATGCGGCTGGTTTCCATCAACGCCTGGGCGATCAGCAGGTCGGGCGAGGGATGCGGCTCCCACGGCGCGGTGTGATGCTCGCCGATCCACGCTTCCATGAAGCCCAGTTCGTCGGCCCAGCGCAGCGTCTGCAGGTCCCACTGGTGGCCGTCGTAAAGGCTCCGCTCCGGCGGATGCGAGGGCATCGTGAACAGACCGTACTGCATCGCAATCCTCCCGCCTTGCCGCTGTGGATGAACCGTGTCGCGGCTGTGGATGAACTTGTGGACCGACAGTCTATCCTGCGCGAGCGGTGTTGGTTAGCCCCCGATCGTACGGTAACCGACATGTAACGGGATGTATCGGAAGCGTAAACCTGCCCGGCAAATGGGCAGTTTCGGATTTTTTTGGTTGCTTTATTAGCAAACCGGTTGCTTCGGATTCAAAGCGATCTTATTAAGGCGGCCACCGCAGGGGCGAGCCCCCCAAATCGCCCCATCGGAGGGAGGTCCCCATGACCGCACGGCGCAGCGTCGAAGCGCGTTTCCGGAAGTGGCATGTCAGTGAAGAAGCGACCATCGAACACCTGGTCCGGTCGCTTGCCCCCGAAGCACCTCATTTCGATACACGGGTTCATGACGCGATGACCCATACGGGACTTTGCGTCGAAGCCCAGGTCCGCAAGACCTGGAACAACCCGGTCATCGGCCTCGCGATCTTCTGATCCCGAGCCTTTGATTTTATGAAGGCCCGGCGGCAACGGCGTTGCCGCGCTACTATGGCGCGCGCCCGTTGAATTGACCGGCACCCCACCCTTACATAGGGTTCGCCGCCGCGAGCGGGCGTCCTTGCCTGCCGCCGAGCCTTATGCAGAAGGGAAGGGGCCATGAAGCCGACGCGGCGTCCGGCCAATCCGTGTTTTTCGTCCGGTCCTTGCGCCAAGCGGCCGGGCTGGTCGCCGCAGGCGTTGTCGGCGGCCTTGGTCGGCCGGTCCCATCGATCGGCGCCGGGCCTGGCGCAATGCGTCGAGGTCATCGAGCGGTCGCGCGGGCTGCTGCAAATCCCGGCGGACTACAAGGTCGCGATCGTTCCGGCCTCCGATACCGGGGCGATCGAGATGGCGATGTGGTCGCTGCTCGGGGCGCGCGGCGTCGATGTCCTGTCCTGGGAGAATTTCAGCGAGACCTGGGTCGA
>DASZTN010000183.1:0-27536 GCA_035547995.1 Bradyrhizobium sp.
CAGCTTCCGCTAGCGCCTGTAGCCACTGGCGCGTGAATAATTGGTGCGGTTCTCCGGCATGGTCCGGCTGGCAATGGTGGTGCGACTCTCGCTCGCCGCTGGCGCCGCCGTCCTCAGATCTTCCAGGAAGATCGGCCTGGAGAAATAATAGCCCTGCGCGTAGCGGATTTTGGTCGCGGCCTGCAGATAGGCCAGTTCCTCATAGGATTCGATGCCTTCGGCAATCACCGTCATGCCGAGTGCCTCGCTCAGCGATTCGATCGCCTTCAGGATGCCCTGGCTGCGCGGGCGCTTGTGGATGTCCGTAATGAAGGAACGGTCGATCTTGATCTCGTCAGCGGTGATGTCGGCCAGCGCCGAAAGCGAGGAATAGCCGATCCCGAAATCATCGATCGAGATGCGGACACCCAGCCTCCTGAAGATCGGCAGGATTTCATCCTGGAAGTAGGACTTGGTCAGGAAGGCATCTTCGGTGACCTCGACCATGAAGCGCTGCGGAAAGCCGGTCGCCTCCAGCGCCTGGGCGAAGGGCCGCATGAATTCCGGATTGCCGGCCTGCTTGGCCGCGACATTGATGCTGATGGTGGCATGGGGACCGAAAGTGTCGTTGATCAGGTCGATCGATTTGACGATCTCCGCCAGCACCAGATGCGTGAGCTCGTCGATCAGGCCGAGTTCGACGGCGAGATTGATGAAAGTGCCGGGCGCCTGGATCACGCCCTCATCGTCCCGCAACCGCACCAAGGCCTCAATGCCCTTGATCTCGCGCGTCCTGATGTCGACCTTGGCCTGGAAGGCGCAGCAAAACTGCTTGTCGAGGATGGCGAGCCGCAGTGCCTGCTCGACCTTCATCCGCTCGGCCGCTTCGCGCTCCATGCTGTCGTCGAAGAACATCGCCGCACCCTTGCCGGCGTTCTTGACCCGGTACATCGCAATATCGGCGTTCTGGCGCAGCACGTCGTAGCTTTGGCCATGATCGGGGTAAAGGCTGACCCCGACGGAAGTGGAGGCAAAGATTTCGGATTGGTCGATGAAGAACGGCGCCCGCAGCCGTTGCAGCAACAGACCGAGATAATCGGCGACCTCCTCCTGGCTGCGGATCGGATGCAGCAGCAGCAGGAATTCGTCCCCGCTGATCCGCGACAGCATGTCGGATTGCCGCAAATCGAGTCCGAGCCGCTTCGTCAATTGTACCAGCAGCGCATCGCCGGCGCTGTGGCCATAATAATCGTTGATGTGCTTGAAATTATCGATGTCGAGAAAGGCAAGCGCGAACCGTCCCGGAGCTTCACCCGACTTGAGCAGGCTGTTGACCCGATGCTCGATCACGCGCCGCGCCGGCAGGTCGGTCAATTCGTCGTAATAGGCCGACCGGAACAACTGGTCTTCGAAGTCCTTCTGTCCGGTGATATCGGTGGAACTCGACAGCAGAAGATTGCAGCCGGCAATCCGCGCCGGCCGGTGGGTGGTGAGAAATACCCGCCTGTCCGGTCCCAGGGTCGTTGTTTCCTCGGTCACGGCAGCGCCGCCCGAGCGCAACAGCTCGATGGCGATCTCGCAACGCCGATTGATTTCCGCCGAATGTGATAGCGTCTGTGACGATGCCGTGGCGCCAAGCTGTGCCGCTGCCGCGTCGTTCATCAGCAGCAAACGGCCTTGCTCGTCCTGAACCGTGATGCCGGTGGGCAGCAGGCGGATAATGTCGTTCAGGATGCTCAATTCATAATGGGAAAAGGGATTGGGCGCGCCGTCCTGTGCGGCAGCTTGCGGATCGTGACTATCGCGGCTGGACATGATCGCTGAGCTTGCCAAAGTCTGTTGTCGTTTTGGTTAAGGAGCAGCGATAAACATGAGGACACCACGCGCCGCAACCGGGTTCGATGATCCCGTGGAGGGTCGTCATTAACAGAAGGTCAACGCGAAGTTATTGAAGCCGGACAGCGCGGCTGAACACAATGACTTGTCGACGTAGGTGGCAGATCAGGCTTTTGGCCGATCAGGCCTTGGGGATCCGGCACTGCATCGTGCAGTGAATTCCCGTCTTCAAGTATGTGATCTCGGTCTTGCCGTCGAACGACCTGAGCGCCGAGTTGAGCAGCTTGGTGCCGAATCCGGCTTGCCCGATCGGTCCGACCGCCGGCCCCTCGGTCTCGTCCCAGATGATGTTGAGGCGATCATCCGAGGCGAACCACGACACCTGCAGCAATCCGCGTGTCGAGGAAAATGCGCCATATTTGCTGGCGTTGGTGGCAAGCTCATGAAAGATCAGGGCAAGGCTCACCGCGAGCTTGGCGGGCAGGAACAGCGGCTCGCCGTTCAGGGTAAAGCGGACATGGCCGTAAGGGCCGAGTTCGGAGAGCAACAGGTCCTTGATATCGCAACCGCGATTGTCGACCCGCGCAATCAGGTCGTCGGTCGCCGCCAGCGCCCGTAGCCGGTGGTCGATCGTGGCCCAGATGTTGGGCTGGTCGTGCAGCACCTGGTGCAGCACTGCGTGCACTGTCGACAATTTGTTCTTCAGCCGGTGCTGCAGCTCGTCGACCAGGAGCTTGCGGTATTCCTCCTCCTCGATCAATCGCTTCGAGATCTCGCGCTGGCGCGCGGCGACCGCGCGATAGTGCTCGATCCCCCAGATCGTGAAGCCGCACACCATGAGGAAAATCAGCAGCAGCGCCAGCCGTGCGAAATCGGTCGGCGTGCTGCCGAAATTCACGGTAAGGCCCAGCACTCCGCCGGCAACGGTGGTTGCAGTGCCAAGCCGCCAGCCGCCGAAGGCGGTGACGAACACCACGGCCGGAACATAAGGGGTGAAGAAGATGTCCGGCCGGATCAGCGAGAGCCACCACCGCGCCAGCGTCGATAGCGCAAGGCAGCAGGCCGCAAAGCCGGTGCTGAACAGCGGTGACGGTTGCGCGACCCCGCGCCAGCCCCGCCGGAATTCTGCGAGCAACTTCCCCATGCGGCACTTGAGCCTGATCAGAAAATCCAAAATAAGGCCAACCATAAAGTAAAATTGGTGGTCTGGGCGAGATAAGGTCTTGCTTTCTGCGCAAGCTTGCTTTTGTTCCGGCAGGCGAGCGGGGCGTTTCTCGCGCGAACCGAAAGCCATCCCGCTCGAAAACGCTATAGCAAATGATAGTTTGTGGTGGCGGATTCGGCATTGGCCGGCGGTAGGCCGCCGTAGCGAGTGTCAAATCCACTCCACCGATGTGCCGAATCCGAAATTCGGCCGTCCCTGGGGGCGACTGCCGGAGCGAACTTCGGATTTGAAAGGATACTGGAAAACTACGATCCTAGTGCGGCTTTAGTTCAGAAGTTCTCTTGAAGGTACCGCGGCAAAAGTGGAGAGAACTTCCGAACCGCCACATCAATGATATTTGAAACAAAATGGCCACAATGGAGGAAATCAGATGGGACGGCTGAACGGCAAAGTCGCTGTTATCACCGGCGCGACGAGCGGCATCGGTTTGCGGACGGCGGAGGTATTCGTCGCCGAGGGGGCGAAAGTCGTCGTCGCCGGACGCCGCGTCGCCGAAGGCGAAGCGCTGGCGGCACAGCTCGGACCGGCCTGCATTTTCCGCCAGACCGATGTCACGGCGGAAGAGCAGATGCGCGCGCTGATCGGGCTTGCCGTCGAGAAATTCGGCCGCGTCGATTGCCTGTTCAACAATGCCGGTGGCCCGGCGCAGACCGGCGGCATCGAAGGGCTGGAGGTCGACCGCTTCGATGCGGCGATGGCAACCCTGGTGCGCAGCGTCATGCTCGGCATGAAGCACGCCGCGCCCTATATGAAAAAACAGGGCGCCGGCAGCATCATCAACAATGGCAGCATCGCCGGCCGGCTTGCCGGCTTTTCGTCTTCCCTGGTCTATGGCGCGGCCAAGGCGGCCGTGATTCACCTTACCAAATGCGTGGCGATGGAACTTGGCGAATCCGGCATTCGCGTCAATTCGATCTCGCCGGGCGCGATCGCCACCGGCATTTTCGGCAAAGCGCTTGGACTCTCGGTCGACGCCGCCGAAAGGACACCGGATGTGATGCGGGAGGTCTACAGGACGGCGCAGCCGATTCCGCGCGCCGGACTGCCCGAGGATATCGCGCAGGCTGCGGTGTTTCTCGCCAGCGACGAATCCAGCTTCATCAACGGCCACGATCTGGTGGTCGATGGCGCCATCACCGGCGGTCGCAACTGGACCCAGCAGCAGCAGGGCCTTGCCGCCCTTCGCAAGACGTTCGATCAGGGCGCAGGGTGACGGGAAAGCTCCGGCCGACGTTGATACGGTCGGGCGAGCAAAGGCGCGGGCCCGCCGTGCGACGGTTGAACGCTCCGTCCCCAACAGGTTGGGCACGCTTCGCTTTGCCCACCCTACGGAATTTCGCTTGCTGAATTTAGACTGATACGCGATCCGCCTGTGATACGGGAAGAACAGACACCCGCTACGCCTTTTGCTTGGCGGCTTCCTTTTGCAGGTCCGGCGCGTTGACCGCAGGAATGGCGACGCGGCCGGGCCCGGTCAGAGGCAGTGCGGCTGCGGCTTTTTCGTTGGCCATGATCTTGGCCATCACCGCTTGCCCCGCGCGTTCGAAAACGGCCCGGTTGTCGATCAGGAACTGCCGCGAGGTTCGCAGGCCATCGAGATAGCCGTTGATTTCCGGCACCACGTAGCGCGCCACCATATCCCAGCTTCGCCGGGTGTTTTCGGGGTTTGCCCAGTCGTGCACGAAGCCGACAATGGTGCCGACGCCGCCGGAAACCTGGATCAGATTCTTGATGGTTTTGACGAGATCATCGGGGGTGCCGATCGTCGAAGCTGCGTTTTCGCCGCCGGCGGTCTTTTCCACTGCCTCTTCGGGCGAGCCGAAGGGCTGCAGCCCCGGCCGCTGCAGCGTGGCGACATTATATTCATTGTGCCAGCGCATCAGCCCTGCGCCCGCCTCACGTCGGGCCTGCTCACGGCTCTCGGCGATATGCCAGGACAATAGCACACGCCAGTTGGCGCGGCTGACGGTGGTGCCGTGCTTGCGCGCCGCATCCTCGGCGAATTCCCATTGCGTCGGCAGCGCCATCAGACCCTGGGTCGACATCGAGCCGAGCGAGATGATGCCGATGCCGTATTTGCCGGCCAGCGTCATGCCGGATGGCGAGATCTGCGACGCCACCACGAATGGCATCTCTTCCTGCAAGGGCAGGATCTGCAGCTTGGCGTCGTTCATGGTGAACCAGTCGCTCTTGGCCGTCACGCGTTCGCCATTGAACAGCCGGCGGATGATCGCAATCGCTTCGTCCTGGCGATCGCGCTGCGTCATCGGATCGATGCCAAGCGTATGCGCATCGGATGCCAGCGCGCCGGGGCCGGAGCCGAAAATGGCCCGGCCGCCGGTCATATGGTCGAGCTGCACCATGCGCTGGGCGACATTGAAAGGGTGATGATAGGGCAGCGAAACCACCCCGGTGCCGAGCTTGATGCGCTTGGTACGCTCGCCGGCCGCGGCCAGAAACATCTCCGGCGAGGCGATCATTTCCCAGCCCGAGGAATGGTGCTCGCCGCACCAGAACTCGTCATAACCGAGCGCATCGAGCTGCTCGACCAGGTCGAGGTCGCGCCGGAATTGCAGCATCGGATGCTCGCCGATCGGATGGTGCGGGGCGAGGAAGGCTCCAAACTTCAGGCGCGGCATGTGTTTCCTCATGATCTCGTTATTTTGCTTGTCGCCCATTGTTAGGCCTCCTGCCCGGCCGTTTCAATCGTGGCGCCGGCGCCATGCCGTGATCGCAGCCGCAAGCGTTGTTCGCCGGACGGAATTTCATCTGCGTCTTTCACCCGGTCCCACGCCCATTCCTTTGAAAGGAAACTTACCTCTGAGGTAATCGCGGCAATGATCGGAACGGGTCATATGCAGCACCGGTTTTGGATAAGGCGGGTGCCGCATGCATCAGATCGTTTCAGCTCATGTTGGGCCGTCCCGCCGATGGTGGGTGCTCGCAACCGTCGTCGCCGCGCAGTTCATGTTCGGGGTCGACGCCTTCATCGTCAATGTCGCAATCCCGACCATCGCCGCCGAATTGCATGCCAGTTCGGCAGAGATCGAATCCGTCATCGCGATCTACCTGATCGCCTATGCGACGCTGGTCGTGACCGGCGGGCGACTCGGCGACATCTACGGCACCAAAAAAATATTCATCGGTGGCGTACTCGGCTTCACGCTGACGTCGCTGTGGTGCGGGCTGGCGCAATCCGGCTCCGAATTGATCATCGCACGGCTGGCACAAGGCGCGACGGCGGCAATGATGGTGCCGCAGGTGCTGGCGACCATTCATTTGTTGTTTTCAGATGCGGCGCGCAGCCGCGCGTTCGGCATCTATGGCGTGGTGCTGGGCCTTGCCGGCGCGGCCGGATTTGCCCTCGGTGGCTTGCTGGTGACCTCCGACCTCGGCGGGCTTGGCTGGCGCGCCGTGTTCTTCGTCAACGTACCCTTCGGATTGATCATCATTGCGCTCGCCGCCTGGATCGTGCCGTCAGTGCCGCAACAGCTTGGCACGCGGCTCGATATACCCGGTGCCATCGTGCTGTTTTGCGGCCTGTTGTGCCTGATCGGACCGCTATTGTTCGGCCGTGACGTCCACTGGACGCGGTGGCTGTGGCTGGTAATGGCAATTGGCCTTGCCATCATCGCTGCCTTCCTGCGGCTGGAGCGTCGCGTGGCGAAGCGCGGTGGCATGCCGCTGATCGATCTGACGCTGTTGTCCGACGCCGCCTTCATGCGCGGCCTCTATGCGGCATTCTTCTTCTTTTTCGCCAATCTCTCTTTCTATCTGATCATGACGATGTTCATGCAGAAGGCACTGCAGATTCCGCCGCTGCAGGCCGGATTCGTATTCGTGCCGCTGGCGTTCACCTTCGTGGTGGCCTCGCGCCATAGCGGCATGCGTGCGCTCCGCCGCGGCACGCTGGTCCTGATCGAGGGGTGCGCAATTCAGGTCGCAAGCCTGGCTGTGCTGGCGCTCACGATTGCCATGGTCCATACGCCAAGCGTGCCCGTATTGGCGCTGATATTGGCAATGTTCGGTTATGGTCAGGGGCTGGTAATGGCGCCGCTCTCCGGAGTCGTGCTCGCCACGGTGAAACCCGCCAGCGCCGGCGCAGGGTCGGGCATGTACGGCACCACCACCCAGATCGCGAATGCATCCGGCGTTGCTGCGATCGGCGCTGTGTTCTTCGCCATCGAAGCGGCACATTCCGCGCAGCTTGCCTTGTTTGCATCGTTGGCGCTACTTGCATTGTCGATTGTGGCTTGCGTCACATTGTTGACGTGGATGCGCCAAGTCATAACAGAGTGATAAATAAACCACGCCGCGCGTTATCCACGACAACTGACGGCACACGGTCTTTTTATTTTGCATCGCAGCAACTATCTGTTTGTGGTGGGGTTGACTATCTCCACCACGGAGCCCGCCGGTGTCGCTCGCCAAAAATGTTGAATTTCTCAGCCGTCTACCGAAGCTGAACGGCTTCAGCGGCTTTGGCGCGTACGGATTCGGCCTGGATTCGCGCAGCCCGCTGGCTGAGGTGACCGATTTCGGATCGAATCCCGGCGCGTTGCGGATGTTTACTTTTGTTCCCGACAGTCTGCAAAAGCGGCCGGCCCTTGTCGTCGTTTTGCATGGCTGCGGCCAGACGGCTGCAGGCTATGACGTCGGCGCCGGCTGGTCGACGCTGGCGAACCGTTATGGATTTGCATTACTGATGCCGGAGCAGCGGGCATCGAACAATGCCAACACCTGCTTCAACTGGTTCAATCCGGCCGATACTGCGCGCGAGCATGGCGAGGCACGTTCGATCCGGCAGATGATCGCGCGAATGGTGCGTGATCACAAAATCGATACCTATCGCATTTACATCACCGGCCTTTCCGCCGGTGGCGCGATGACCTCGGTGATGCTTGCAACCTATCCGGAAGTGTTTGCCGGCGGTGCGATCATCGCCGGCCTGCCATTCGGTGTCGCCACCAATCTGCGCGAAGCGGTGAGCGCGATGATGCAGCCGCAGGCTCGCCCCGCCCGTCAGCTGGGTGATCTGGTGCGTGGCGCGTCGAAGCACCGAGGACCGTGGCCGAAACTGTCGGTGTGGCACGGCAGCGCAGACCGCACCGTCAATCCGGCCAATGCCGATGAGATCGTCAAGCAATGGCTTGATGTGCATCGCCTGCCGGCTGCGCCAATGACGACCGGAATAGTCGATGGCCACCCGCATCAGATCTGGTGGAATGCGGACGGCGCGACCACGGTCGAAAGCTATACCATCACCGATATGGGGCATGGCACGCCGCTCGGCGTGGCCGACAACGACGAGCGTTACGGCACGGAAGGCGCCTTCCAGATCGAGGCGGGCATCTCTTCCTCCTATCACATCGCAAATTTCTTCGGCCTGACCGGGCGGGTTCGCCAGCCGAAGGCTTCGGTAGCGGACTCTCCCAGCGCCAGGCTCATTCCGCTGGTTTCTCCGCTGTCCGTAAAGGTGCCGGATCTGGCAAAGGTGCTACGGCCGCTGACAACGCTCGAGCATCGTGAAGAGCCGCGCCCGGAGGCATCAGGCGAGCCTCGATCAGAACCGGCACGGGATAAGCGGCCGCGGCGAACCGTCGATGTCAGCGCGGTGATCACCCGCGCATTGACTGCCGCCGGGCTGATGAAGGATGGCGGTTCAGACGAGCGGTAATTCAATTCCAACATTCGCATCCCGTCTCAGCGGGCACTTTGCGAATATTGGAGTTGTAACGGCTCTGGCAGATTCAAATCACTGGTGAAGCCATGGATTTGACGTCCGCTTTACGAACGCGCGGCCAGCAAGGCAGCTAACGTCAAACTGACCCAAGCGCTTTAGCTTCCGTCAACCAATCCATCATTTGTTCCTAATCCGGCGAAATATATTATACCAAGCTCTGGGATATCGGTCTGCTAGGGTGGGCGAGGCAGCTAAGTTCTGGCTGCTGGATCGAACTGCCCGCCGAGACCATCCTGCCGATGCTGAAGGTCATCCCTCCGAAATCTGCGGACTTCCTCGCCGGAGGTGGTGAGATGGGCGCGCTGATGCGCACCCATGACTGGTCGGCAAATCCGCTCGGCCTGCCTGACCATTGGCCGCAAAGTCTGCGCACGGCGATCCGGCTGCTGCTGAACACCAATCATCCGATGTTCATCTGGTGGGGCCCGCAGCTTATCCAATTTTACAATGATGCCTACCGTCAGACGATGGGACCCGAGCGCCATCCGAGCGCGCTTGGCCAGCGCGGACGGGAGTGTTGGGATGAGATCTGGCCGATCATCGGACCTCAGATCGAGCAGGTCATGAATGGTGGCGGCGCGACCTGGCACGAAAACCAACTAGTTCCGGTGACGCGCCATGGCCGGCTGGAACAGGTCTACTGGACCTATGGATTCAGCCCGATCGACGAAGAGGACGGCATCGGCGGTGTACTCGTCGTCTGCCGCGACGTGACCAGGGATTATCTGGCCGCGGTAGCGTTGCGGGAGCGTGAGGCTGAGCTGGCGCGGGTTCAGCAGATCGGACGGATCGGCGGTCTTGAAGTGGATTTGCGCACCGGCTTTCAAAACCGCCGCTCGCCGGAATATCTCCTGATCCACGGTCTGCCCCCCGATGCCGCGCATGAATCCCACCAAGACTGGGTCAGGCGGATTCATCCGGACGATCGTGAAGCGATCGACAAGAAATTCCGTGACGCGGTCGCCGGTGATGTTCGCGACTATACCGCGCAATACCGGATCATCCGTCCAAGCGATGGGAAGACACGCTGGATCTCGGTGAGGTCGACGATCGAACGCGACGCCAACGGAAGAGCGGTGCGTCTGATCGGAGCGCATTCCGACGTCACCGAACAGGTCCTTGCCGAACAGGCGCTGCGGCAGAGCGAAGAGCGCTATCGTTCGCTCGCCGATCAGCTTGCCCACTTGAATGCCACGCTGGCACAGCGCGTGGAGGAGAAGACCCGCGAGCGCGACCGGATCTGGAATGTGTCGCAGGACTTGCTGCTCGTCGCCGATCGCAGTGGTATCTGGCGAACGGTTAATCCAGCCTGGACCAAGACGCTCGGCTGGAGTGAGCCGGAGTTGCTCGGCCGCACATCGGAATGGTTGGAGCACCCGGACGATTGCGGGACGACCGGCGCACAATTCGACAAGCTCAGCAGCGATCAACCGACCGTAAGATTCGAAAATCGCCTCCGGCACAAGGACGGCTCATATCGCTGGCTGTCCTGCACCGGTGTGTTGGACGCGGGCCACATTTATGCGGTTGCCCGCGACGTTACCGCCGAGAAGGCCGCCGCCGAACAGTTGAAAGTCACCGAAGAAGCACTGCGACAATCGCAGAAGATGGAGGCCGTCGGCCAGCTGACCGGCGGCATCGCCCATGACTTCAATAATCTGCTGACCGGAATCGTCGGATCGCTCGATCTGCTGCAGACCAGGCTGCGGCAGGGACGAACCGATAATGTCGCACGTTACATCGATGCGGCGATGACATCGGCCAACCGCGCCGCCGCGCTGACGCATCGCCTGCTGGCATTCGCCCGTAGACAGCCGCTGGTTCCCAAAAGCGTTGATGCCAACCAATTGGTGGTATCGCTGGAGGATCTGTTACGGCGCACCATTGGTGAAGCGATCGATCTCGTCATCGTTGCGCCCGATGATCTATGGACCACATTGTGCGATCCCAATCAGCTCGAAAGCGCGCTGCTCAACCTCGCCATCAATGCGCGTGATGCGATGCCCGATGGCGGCACGCTCAGGATCTCGACCGCAAATCTGCGGCTGGACAGCATGACGGCGACCACGCCTCTCTCACCGGGCGATTATATTTGCATCGATGTGGCGGACACCGGAACCGGCATGAGCGTCGAGACTGCCGCACGCGCCTTTGACCCGTTCTTTACTACAAAGCCGCTCGGACAGGGCACGGGACTTGGGCTCTCGATGATCTATGGATTTGCCCGGCAGTCGGGCGGGCACGCCGTGATCGACAGCAAGTTAGGACGGGGAACGTCGGTCAGGCTCTATCTGCCGCGGCATCGCGGCGAAGGAGCGGCCGAACATAATGCTCCCAGCCACGCTGCCGAGCACCGGGCCGCCGGTGAAACCGTGCTGGTCGTTGAAGACGAGCCGGTGGTGCGCGTGGTTATTCTGGAAATGCTCGCCGAGCAGGGCTATCAGACGCTCGAAGCGTTCGATGGGCCGTCCGGGCTGCAAATCCTGCGCGGCGCTCAACCGATCGATCTGTTGATTACGGATGTCGGACTGCCCGGCATGAACGGCCGTCAACTTGCCGATCAGGCGCGCGAAATACGTCCCGATTTGAAGGTTCTTTTCATCACTGGCTATGCCGAAAATGTCGGCAAGGCGGAAGGATTTCTGCCGCCTGGCATGGAGATGATCACCAAGCCGTTCGACCATGATGAGCTGGCGCGGCGTGTGCGTGCCATGGTCTCGGGCCGAACAGCGGCGGCAACGCTGGCTTAGAGCGGTTTGCGTGAGAAAAACGCGTCAAAACAAAAGCTGGAGCCCGGTTCTGGTCCATCAGAACCGAAAGGGCGCTAGATCACCTCATAGGCGAAGAACAGCGTAATCACGGCAAGAGCAATCAGGCCGGCGAGAAAGCAGCGGTCGGCAATCGCCTCGCATCGCTCGCTCGTCCCTTTCCGGTCGGGATGGCGGATCGACACGTAGGAGGCGATTGCGCTGGCGAGGAACAGCATCGAGGCAAGCGCGGTATATTCGTCGACCCGGCTCGGGCCGATATGGGCTTCCGCAAGCTTGACCAGCCCGATCAGCGTCGCGCAGACACCGACCATGGTGCCGGAACTTGGCAGGATGTGTTTGGAGAGCGACCGCTCCTCGTTCCCAGCGCGCTTGTCGTCACCCATCATGCATTCCTATGAGATTTTCGGAAAACGATGCCCGCGCGGTGCGCGCAAGGCCGCGCTGGAAGCAATGAGCGAGCCTTACGTCGATGGAACAATGTGATTACATCTCGCCGGTGAGGAATGGGTTGGTCAGCCGCTCCTGACCAATGCTGGAGCCGGCGCCATGGCCGCAGATGAAGCCGACGTCATCGCCCAGCGGCAACAGCTTTTCGGTGATCGATCTGATCAGCGTGGCATGATCGCCGCCAGGAAGATCGGTGCGTCCGACCGAGCCGTTGAACAGGACGTCGCCGACATGGGCAAAGCGCATTTCCTTCTGGAAATAGACCACGCTGCCCGGCGAATGGCCAGGGCAGTGCAGGATATCGAAAGTCAGCTCACCGATCGAAACCTGATCGCCTTCGTCGAGCCAGCGGTCCGGTGCGAAATCGCGCACGCCGGTCATGCCGAAGCGCGCGCCGCTGGCGACCACATTGTCGAGCAGGAACTTGTCGGCGACATGCGGTCCTTCGATCGGCACCTTCAGCGCTTCGCGTAATTCGGCGGCGCCGCCCACGTGATCGATATGGCCGTGGGTCAACCAGATCTTCTCGACGCTGACGCTGCTCTGCTTGATCGCCGCCTGAATCCTCGGCACGTCGCCTCCGGGATCGATCACGACGGCTTTCCTTGTCGCCTCGCACCACAGCAAGGTGCAGTTTTGCTCGAACGCCGTCACCGGAACGATGATGGCGCCGGCTCTGGGCCTGGTCTGATGTTCATTTGCCATGGCCTCACAATGCCGATTTTTACCGCCGCGCCAAGCAAAAATACGGTGAAAATCCGCTCACCTTGCCGTTTCTACGTCATCTTCTGGCCGTCTGATCTTTCGATCTGAACCAGTATGCGTTCCGTGCATTATTTCGCGCGGCATTTTAGAAAGCACGATTTGAAATGGATCAGAGCGACGATTCCTGGTGGAAAGACGGCATCTTTTATCAGATCTATCCGCGCTCGTTTCAGGACTCCAATGCTGACGGGGTTGGTGACATCAGGGGCATCATCGAGCGCTTGCCCTATCTGGTGCGGCTCGGCGTTGACGCGGTGTGGCTGTCACCGATCTTTCCATCACCGATGGCCGATTTCGGTTACGACATCTCCGATTATATCGGGATCGATCCGCTGTTCGGTACGATGGAGGATTTCGATGCGCTGGTCGAGGCGGCGCATGCGAACGGCCTGAAGATCGTCCTTGATCTGGTACCGAACCACACCTCCGACCAGCATCCCTGGTTCATCGAAAGCCGCAGCTCGCCTGATAATCCGAAGCGCGATTGGTATATCTGGCGCGATGCCGGAGCGGATGGGGCTCCGCCGAACAACTGGCTGTCGGAATTCGGCGGCAGTGCCTGGACCTATGACGAAGCGACCGGACAATATTATTATCACGCCTTCCTCGCCCAGCAGCCGGACTTGAACTGGCGCAATCCCGCGGTGCGCCAGGCGATATACGACGTGATGCGCTTTTGGCTGCGTAAGGGCGTCGACGGCTTTCGTGTCGACGTGATCTGGCACCTGATCAAGGATGCGCAATTCCGCGACAATCCGCCCAATCCCTTCTATCGCGACGGCCGTCCGCCGCATGAGAAGATCCTGACGCAATACTCCACCGACCAACCGGAGGTGCACGAGGTGGTGGCGGAGATGCGGCGGATCACCGAGGAGTTCGGCTCGCGGGTGCTGATCGGTGAAATCTATCTGCCGCTCGAGCGGCTGGTGGCCTATTATGGCAACGATCTGCGCGGCGCGCAGATGCCGTTCAACTTTGCGCTGCTCTCGACGCTGTGGAGCGCGCGTTCGATCGAAAAGATCATCGCCGATTACGAAGCGGCGCTTCCGCCGGGGGCGTGGCCCAACTGGGTGCTCGGCAATCACGACCGGCCGCGGGTGGCAAGCCGCGTCGGCCCGGACCAGACGCGCGTGGCCGCCATGCTGCTGCTGACACTGCGCGGCACGCCGACGCTTTATTACGGCGACGAGATCGGAATGCGCCAGGTGCCGATCGAGCCTGACGGGGTGCGTGACCCCTTCGAGAAGAACGTGCCGGGAATCGGCGTTGGCCGCGACGGTTGCCGCACGCCGATGCAATGGGATGCGACGCCCAATGCCGGATTCTCGCCGGTGACGCCGTGGCTGCCGGTTGCCGCTGACTTCATGCACGAGAATGTGGTCAATCTCGACGCCGATGCGCAATCGATACTCAATCTCTATCGCGAGCTGATCAGGCTCAGGAAGCAAACCCCGGCGCTGACTTCGGGTGATTATGCGCCGCTTGCCGCGGAAGGTGATCTGCTGCTTTATCGCCGGCTGAACGGAGACAAGTCGGTGGTGATCGCGCTCAATCTCGGCCCCGAGCCGGTGTCAGTGACCTCGGCATCGATTGGAACCGGCAGCGAGATCCTGCTCTCCACTTTTCTCGATCGCCAGCATGAAAGCGTTGAAGGCGGGCTGGACCTGCGCGGCAATGAGGGCGTCATTGTCGCCGCGTCCTGAAAGCCTCGAAAGCGCCGGCCCACGGATTTGGCGGCTAACGCTTGATCGGTTCTGATTGAACAGCGCCGAGCTTTAGATTTTTATTTTGACGCGTTTTCCTGACGCGAACCGGTTTCCACTTTTTTGTTCACGCTTTATGCTTGCAGGTATGGAATCGCCGTTACGCCAGATCAACCTCGTTCCGCCCGTCGACCGCCGCCAATCGGAAACGGCGCTGGCGGTCGCGCGAGGCACCGCGCGGCTGTTGCGCTCGCTTGGATTTGCCTGCGTCAGCGAACTGCCGCTGCCGTCGGGCCGGCGTGCCGATCTGGTGGCGCTGAACGAGCGCGGCGAGATCTGGATCATCGAGATCAAGTCATCGGTCGAGGATTTGCGCGCCGATCAGAAATGGCATGAATACCGCGCCCATTGCGACCGGCTGTTCTTTGCCTTCACGCAGGATCTGCCTTGTGAGATCTTTCCCGAACAGACCGGCCTGATCGTTGCCGATGCCTATGGCGCGCATCTGCATTGCGAGGCGCCGGAGCATCGTCTGCCGGCCCCGACCCGCAAGCTGATGACGGTGCGATTTGCGCTTGCCGCTGCGCAGCGCTTCAATCGTCTGATCGATCCGCAGGGACACGCAGACTACTAATTAGACGATGCGGGATCCTCACCGCGAAGGGACACGCGGGACCGCCGAATATCTTATCGCGGTGCTCGCTTGGCGAGAATGCGCTGCAGGGTGCGGCGATGCATGTTCAGCCGCCGCGCCGTTTCCGAGACGTTGCGGTTGCACATCTCATAGATGCGTTGAATGTGCTCCCAGCGCACGCGGTCGGCCGACATCGGGTTATGCGGCACTTCGGATTTCTCGGTGCCGCTGGCCAGCAGCGCCGCGACGACGTCGTCGGCATCGGCAGGCTTGGAAAGATAATCGACGGCGCCGAGCTTCACCGCAGTCACGGCGGTGGCGATGTTGCCATAGCCGGTCAGCACGATGGCGCGCGCATCGGGGCGCTTGCGCTTCAGCGCCGAGACCACGTCAAGACCGTTGCCGTCGCCGAGCCGTAAATCAACCACGGCAAAGGCCGGCGCGGACTTGCCGATCTGGTCGAGGCCGTCGGATACGGTATCGCAGGAGGTGACGGAAAAACCGCGGGTCTCCATGGCGCGCGACAGCCGCTCCAGGAACGGCTTGTCGTCCTCGACAATCAGGAGCGAGCGGTCGGCGTGATCGTTCAATTCGGCGATGGCGTTCACGGCTTAAAAATCCTTAATGTATCCGCGCAATCATATGGCGTCGCATTGCGGCGCTGCCAAGGCCGCCCGGGCTCGATCCTTTCGACCTTTAGGGCAATTTAGGAACTTCTTTAGGACTCTGGCGGTGCGACAATTTCGCCCGCCTCGAACCGGTTGCGTGGCCAGGTGATGTGGACCACCGCGCCGTGATCCGGAAACACCCGGTTGGCGAACGAGACTTTGGCGCCGGTGCGCTCCAGCAGCGTGCGCGCGATGAACACGCCGAGTCCAAGACCACCCCGCTCGCTTTGCGTCTCATCGGCACTGCGCCGCCGTGACAGATAGGGCTCGCCAATTCGCTTCAGCATGTCGGGCGCGATGCCGGGGCCGTCATCCGAGATCACGATCTCGACCTTTTCGTTATTCCACCAGGCGTTCACTTCGACCACGTCGCGCGCGAAGTCGACGGCATTTTCCAGGATATTGCCGACGCCATAGAGAACGGCCGGATTGCGCGTGCCGACCGGTTCGGGCGCGGCGGCTACCGCGATCCGCACCTTGATCTCGACGCCGAAATCGCGGTGCGGCGTGACCACTTCCTCGATCAGGGTCGATAGCCGCATATGGTCGAAGGGCGCGCCGATCGCCGAGAGCTGGGTGATCTTGCCGAGGATGTCGCGGCAGCGTTGCGCCTGCTCGCGAATGGTCTTGAGATCGCCGGCCAGCGGGCTGTCGTCCGCGATGGTCCGCTCCAGCTCGCGCGAAATCAGGAAGATCGTCGATAGCGGTGTACCGAGCTCATGCGCGGCCGCGGCGGCAAGGCCGTCGAGCTGCGTGAGGTGCTGCTCGCGCGCCAGCACCAGTTCGGTCGCAGCCAGCGCGTCCGACAGCTGGCGGGACTCTTCGGCGACCTGAAACGCATACAGGCTGGTGACGCCGATCGCGACTGCGATCGAAAGCCAGACGCCGACCAGATAGATCGGCGGCAGCACCAGCGGATCGTCCGGATCCCATGGCAGCGGTTCGTGGAAGAACACCAGCAGAGAGGCGCAGATGGTGGCAAGCAGCCCCAGCGCAATCGTCAGCCGGATCGGCAATGCCGTCGACGAGATCAGCACCGGCGCGAGAAACAGAAACGAGAACGGATTTTCCAGGCCGCCGGTGAAATACAACAGGCCGGCAAGCTCGATGATATTGAGCGCGAGCAGCGCCGCCGCATAGGACGGCTCCAGCCGCTGCATCGGGTTGAAGGCGATCTGGAAGCCGAGGTTGAACAAGGCCGACAGGCTGATGATGGCAAGACAGGGCACGACCTCGACGTCGAATTCCAGCCCTTGCGCTACGATGAAGATCGCCGCGAGCTGGCCGAGCACTGCAAGCCAGCGCAGCCGCAGAATCGTATCGAGACGAACATAGCGGCGTGGATGGCGAAAATCGGAGGCGGCAACGTCGATCATCTCGACAGTCTAACGGCGCATTGTTCCGATCACAAATCGGCCCTCCGTCACCTTGCACTTGGCTCAGTGATGGCCCAATGAACGTCTTCATGACAGATGATCAGGCCGTCCCGCCTCCCTCACCGGCCGACCAGCCGGCAGCGATCGAGGTTGCCAACCTCGTCAAGATCTACAAGACGACGCGCGCCGTCGATGACGTCTCATTCCGGATCGCGCGCGGCAGCATCACCGGGCTGCTCGGCGGCAACGGCGCCGGCAAGACCACGACCATCGCCATGATCATGGGCCTGGTGCTGCCGACCTCGGGCCGCATCCAGGTGCTGGGCTTTCCGATGCCGGAGCAAAGCGGCGAAGTGCTCGGGCGGATGAATTTCGAAAGTCCCTATGTCGACATGCCGATGCGGCTCACGGTGCGGCAAAACCTCACCATCTTCGGCCGCCTTTATGCCGTGCCTGATGTGTCCGGGCGGATCGAGAAGCTCGCGTCCGATCTCGATCTTCATGATTTCCTCGACCGTGCCAATGGCAAGCTCTCGGCCGGCCAGAAAACGCGCGTGGCACTGGCAAAGGCGCTGATCAACCAGCCCGAATTGTTGCTGCTGGATGAGCCGACCGCCTCGCTCGACCCCGATACCGCCGACTGGATCCGGCAGCATCTCGAGAATTACCGCAACGCCAATGGCGCAACCATCCTGCTCGCTTCGCACAACATGCTGGAGGTGGAACGGCTGTGTGACCGCGTCATCATCATGAAGCGCGGGCGGATCGAGGACGACGATCGCCCGGACCGGATCATGGCGCGCTACAACCGCACCACGCTGGAGGATGTTTTTCTCGACGTCGCCCGTGGCCGCGGCGAGGAGCGGCAGTCATGAGCGCGGCCGCGACCGGCGCGGGCCTGTCATGGCGCCGGATCGCGGCGATGGTCCAGCGCTACTGGTACCTGCTGCTGTCGTCATGGCCTCGGCTCCTGGAATTGATCTACTGGCCGGCGCTGCAGATCATCACCTGGGGGTTCATCCAGACCTATATCGGGCAAACCTCCGGGTTTTTCGCCCGTGCCGGCGGCACGCTGATCGGCGCCGTGATCCTGTGGGACATCCTGTTCCGCGGCCAGCTCGGCTTTTCGGTGTCGTTTCTCGAGGAGATGTGGGCGCGCAACCTCGGCAATCTCATGATGAGCCCACTGAAGCCGATCGAGTTCCTGATCGCGCTGATGGTGATGAGCCTGATCCGCCTGGCGATCGGCGTAATCCCGATGACGCTGCTCGCCATCGCCTTCTTCGACTTCAACTTCTACAGCATCGGGCTGCCTCTGATCATGTTCTTCTGCAATTTGATCTTCACGAGCTGGTCGGTAGGCATCTTCGTCTCCGGCCTGGTGCTGCGCAACGGTCTCGGCGCAGAGAGCATCGTCT
Source organism: Bradyrhizobium sp. (assembly GCA_035547995.1). GTDB lineage: Bacteria > Pseudomonadota > Alphaproteobacteria > Rhizobiales > Xanthobacteraceae > Bradyrhizobium. The sequence goes on from DASZTN010000183.1 coordinate 18,566, forward strand.
GGACGCTGATGTTCGGCATCATGCCGCTGGCCTGCATTTACTACCCGGTAACGGTGTTGCCGCACTGGCTGCAATATGCCGCCTGGGCATTGCCACCGACTTATGTGTTCGAAGGCATGCGCGCATTGCTCATCGAGCACACTTTCCGCGCCGATCTGATGATCACGGCCTTCATCATCAACGCCGTGTTGCTGGTGGCGTCTTTTGCGACATTTCTTGCCCTTTTGCGCAGCGCCAAGCGCCATGGCTCGCTGCTGCAGACCGGTGAATAAGCTGCCTGGAACCGCATTTATCCCATGATTTTTAAGGGGTTTGCCCTAGTATTGGCCGGTAGAAATACCGATCTATCAATTGACGCATTGTTACGCATTCGTCACTATGCTGCGATGCGAAAGGGATTTGAATAGATGCCGATTGGTGAATTTGGCGGGGCGCCGCCGCAAGACGGCGAAGGCAGTCCTGTCCTTACGACGCCGATGTATTGGATGTACGAGATGGCGCATGCCTCGCTCAACCCGGCGCGCGCTGTGACTGACGCCACCAAGATTCTGTTTCAGAATCCGCTGAATCCGTTGTCACACACCGAATTCGGCAAGTCGGTCGCTGCAAGCTGCGAAGTGTTCGAGCGTACCACCCGCCGTTACGGCAAACCCGAATGGGGCCTCGATAGCACCGAGGTCAACGGTGTGCAGACGCCGGTCGAAGTTCGCGTCGCGTGGGAAAAGCCGTTTTGCCGGCTGCTTTATTTCGATCGCAAGCTGATGCGGCCGCTGCGGGCACCGCAGCCGCGCGTATTGATCGTGGCGCCGATGTCCGGCCACTATGCGACACTGCTGCGCGGCACCGTCGAAGCCTTCCTGCCGACGCACGAGGTCTACATCACCGATTGGGCCGATGCGCGGATGGTTCCGCTGGCGCAGGGCCGTTTCGATCTCGATGACTACGTCGATTACCTGATCGAGATGCTGCATGTACTCGGCGGCAATATCCACGTCATCGCGGTATGCCAGCCGGCGGTACCGGTAGTGATGGCGGTTTCGATCATGGAGGCCGAGCACGATCCTTATGTACCGGTCTCGATGACGCTGATGGGCGGCCCGATCGATACGCGCCGCAATCCGACCGCCGTCAACAATCTCGCGGCTGAACGCGGTATCGACTGGTTCCGCAACCATGTCATCACCAAGGTGCCGTTTCCGCATCCGGGCGTGATGCGCGATGTCTATCCCGGGTTCCTGCAGCTCAACGGCTTCATCAGCATGAACCTCGACCGTCATGTCGATGCGCATAAGCGGCTATTCGCCAATCTGGTGAAGGGCGATGGCGATCTGGTCGACAAGCACCGCGACTTCTATGACGAATATCTCGCGGTGATGGATTTGACCGCGGAATATTATTTGCAGACCGTCGAACTCGTCTTCATCAAACATGCCTTGCCCAAAGGCGAGATGACTCACCGCGGCAAGCCGGTGGATCCATCAAAGATCACGCGCGTGGCGCTGATGACGGTGGAAGGCGAGAAGGATGATATCTCCGGGCTTGGTCAAACCGAGGCAACGCACGGACTTTGCAGCGCGATTCCCGATCATCGCCGTGTGCATTACGTGCAGAAGGGCGTTGGACATTACGGCGTGTTCAATGGTTCGCGCTTCCGATCGGAAATCGTGCCGCGAATCTCCGATTTCATGATCTCGGCGGCGAGCGCAAAGTCTGCATTGGCCTTAGCCGCAGAATAAAGACTGCCTTAGCAGCCGATTCGGCGGGTTCATAACCCGCTGAATCTGCCCGTGGAATCCCGGTTCATGATTCCGCTAAAGGAATGAGTTTTGTTTCATCCTTTGGGGTAGGTTGCAGGTACCAGTTCCGCTAAAATTTTATCTTTTTAGGCCCATCCTGTAGCGGGCGTGATGCCGTCAGCCCCTGTATATTGGGCAAATGATTTGTTTTTGCGCCGAGCGATTTACCTGGCGGCGGATATGGCAGAATCCGGGCGAACTCCTGCTCCCCGGACCCTCAGACATGGCCACTCGCGCGCTTCTCTATCGGCGGCCCGCCGAACCTTCGACTATTCTGGTTAGACACGGCTCCCAGTTTTTCGCAATCCGGCTTCGCCGGCACCGTCGCGCGCGGCGTTACACGCTGCGCATTCATCCCACAGACCGTGAAGCGATCCTCACCATGCCGCCGCGCGGCACGATCGCCGAAGCAAAAGACTTCGCACAGCTTCATGGCGGCTGGATTGCCGCTCGTCTCGGCCGTTTGCCGAAAGCTGCTCCGTTTCAGGCGGGTACGGTGGTGCCGCTGCGCGGTGTGCCGCACCGGATCGTGCATCGCGCCGGCGAGCGCGGCACGGCATGGACGGAAACCCGCGACAGCGGTGAAAAGATCCTCTGCGTTGCCGGTGGGGCTGATTTCACCGAGCGGCGGGTGCATGATTATCTCAAGCGCGAGGCGCGCAAGGATCTGCACAAGGCGTCGCTCGCTTATGCCGAGGAACTCGGCGTCAGGGTCAAGCGGGTGTCGATCCGCGATCAGTCGAGCCGCTGGGGTTCGTGCACCTCGGCCGGCTCCTTGTCGTTCTCCTGGCGTCTGATCCTCGCGCCGCCCTATGTGCTCGACTATCTCGCCGCCCATGAGGTGGCGCACCTGGTCGAGATGAACCATTCGCCGCGGTTCTGGAGGGTGGTTGCGAGAATCTGCCCATCGGTCGAGCGCGCCAAGAACTGGCTCGATACCTATGGCAACGATCTGCACCGCTACGGCATCAGCGAATAAGAACCGCCTCTGCCATCAACAGCCGCAGTCATCGCCCGCGAAAGCGGGCGATCCAGTATTTGCAGGACGCTGATCAGTGAACCGAAGGGCTGCGGCGTAGTGGATGCCCCCTGAACCTGTCATCGGGCTCGCAAAAGCGAGACCCGGTGGCGGGCATGACGGTCAACGATGAGAGCGGCCGCGGAATAGCCGCCTCGTCACCTGTTGCCACCGAACAGCCGCTGAATCAGCCAGCCATCAAGCCCTGCATCGGCTTCCGGCCGCACCGCGGCTCGGCTCGGCTGCGGCCGATACGTGCCGCCAGGGGGCGGCATCGGCGACGGCGAGGCGGGACTTGCCGACGGCGTTGGTGCGCTGACCTGCGAAGCCGCCTGCATGAGGTTCGACAACGGGCCATCGCCTTGCCAGGTCGGCAATGTGGCGACCGGCACGCCCTGAAGGGCGGCGCGCATGAAGCGGCTCCAGACTTCGACCGGCAAGCCGCCGCCAGTGGCCTTCCGGGTCGGCGAATTGTCGTCATTGCCAAGCCAGACGCCGGTGATGAGACGCGGCGTGTAGCCGATGAACCAGGCGTCGCGGAAATCCTGGCTGGTGCCGGTCTTGCCGGCGGCGGTCCAACCGGGAATCTCGCCCCGGCGTGCGGTGCCGGAACGCAGCGTCTCCTCCATCATGGTGTTCATCATCGCGACATAGCGCGGATCGATCACCTGGCCGAGCTGGTCCGGCTGGCGCGCATAAAGCAGCTTGCCGCCCGTAGTCCGGATCTTCAGCACGACATGCGGGGTGATGCCCTGGCCGCCATTGGCAAAGGGCACATAGGCGCCGACCAGTTCGGTCAGCGATACTTCGGAGGTGCCGAGCGCGATCGAGGCATTGGGTTCGAGCTTGGAGGCAATGCCGAGCCGATGCGCCGTGCGCACCACACTGGCGGCGCCCACTTCCTGCACGAGCCGCACCGCGACCGTGTTGAGCGACATCGACAGCGCCTGCGTCAGCGTGACCGGCCCGAGATATTCGTGCTCGAAATTTTCCGGTTTCCAGCCCTTGATGTTGATCGGCGCATCCTGGCGGACGGTGTCGGGAGTTAGTCCGGATTCCATCGCGGTCAGATAGACGAACGGCTTGAATGCCGAGCCGGGCTGGCGCTTCGCGGTGACGGCGCGGTTATACTGGCTCTCGCCGTAATTACGGCCGCCGACCATGGCGCGGATGGCACCGTCGGGCGACATCGCCACCAGCGCACCCTGGCTGACATTGAACTTTACGCTCTTGGCGGCGAGTTCATCGATCACAGTCGATTCGGCAAGGCTTTGCAGCCTTGGATCGATCGAAGTCTCGACCACGATATCCTGATCGATCTGGCCGACCAGGTCATCGAGCACCTCATCGATCCAGTCCGCGACATAGTTGATGGTGCCGGCGCCGGCCGGCTTGACCGTTGCCGCCGGATGCGCGCCGGCAGCCTGGGCCTGCGCCTCGGTGATGAACTTGGCCTCGACCATCGCTGCAAGTACGGTCTTGGCGCGTTTCGCCGCGCCCTCGGGATTGCGGTTGGGCGCAAGGCGCGACGGCGATTTGACCAGGCCCGCGAGCATCGCGGCCTCGGCCAAGGTCAGGTTCTTCGCCGACTTGCCGAAATAACGCTGGGCCGCGGCTTCAACACCATAGGCGCCGGAACCGAAATAGACCCGATTCAGATAAAGCTCGAGAATTTCATTCTTGGAGTATTTGCGTTCCAGCCAGATCGCGAGTTCCGCTTCCTGCAGCTTGCGCTGGATGGTGCGCTCCTGGGTCAGGAACAGGTTCTTGGCCAATTGCTGCGTCAGTGTCGAGCCGCCTTGCGAAACGCCGTGATGCAGCAGGTTGGTGATGGCAGCGCGCAGGATGCCCCAGGGATCGACGCCGAAATGCGAATAGAAGCGCCGGTCCTCGATCGCGATGAAAGCTTTCGGCAGGTATGGCGGCAGATCCTTCAGCGCGACATTGGCGCCGGCCATTTCGCCGCGAGTAGCCAGCACCGTGCCGTCGATGCCGACGATCTGGATGGTCGGCGGCCGCTTCGGAATCTCCAGCGATTGGATCGGCGGCAGATGCGCGCCGACCCAGACGATGACGCCGACCACGGCGATCGCGCCCCACAGGCCAAGCACTGCTCCCCAATAAACCAGGCGACCGATGCCGATCCGTCTCGAGCGGCGCCTGGAGCTATTGCGGCTCACGCGCGGCTTCCGCTCCGGCGGAGGATCGCCATCATCGTCGTCCTCGACCTTGCGCTTGGCAGCCGGTTTTTTCGGCTTGCTCTCGCCATTCGGGATGCGGTCCCGCGGGCTGAGGCGCAATTCGGCAAGTGAGGCGCCGAGCCCGAATTGCGGCTCCTTGCGCACACTGCTTTTCTTTCGTCGCAACGCCATCCGCCATCGCCCGCATTTCCCTTGGCAGCAGAGATTAGCGGCGCGGGTTTAAGGCCGTCTTAAACGATGGTTAATCGTGGCGCCGGACACCGGGCGCAAGTGCTTCAAAGTCAAAGCATTTAGCTGCGCGTAACCTTAACCCCGGGGCAGTGAAGAGGAAAATCGGGCCGTCATTCCGTGATGCTGCGTCAGCACCGGATCCAGATGCGCAATTGGCATCAGGGATTTTGCCTGGAATGACGGGCCGAATCGCTTCGATGCCCGGGCGGCTGGATCAACCAGCCGGTCCCGTGTCCTCCAGGATCGGTCCGAACCGCTCCCATCGCTCGCCGTCGAACCGCTCCATCTGCAACTGCTTGTTGACCCGGTAATCGGTTGGCGTGGTGTTGGCGACGATCCCCGGCAATGACAGGTCGAGCTTGACGTCCTTCAGATTGGCCGCCTGCTTCATCACATTCTCGCGGGTGAGGTTATCGCCACACTGCTGGAGCACATGGATCAGCAATTGCGTGGTGCTGTAGCCGTAGGTGTTGAAATTCGAGTTCTTGTCGCCGTCCGGATAGTACTTGGCCATGAAGTCGAAATATTTCTTCATGCCGGGATCGTCTTTCCAGGCTGGATCGAGCGGGTCCTTGCCGTAATTGACGCTGATCACGCCCTTGGAAGCTTCCAGCCCCGCCGGCTGCAGCACCGCGCCGACCGAGGTGGCGTTGATGTCGACGATATGCACCGGATGCCAGCCGATTTCTGCATTCTTCTTGATCGCCTGCGCAGCCTGCTTCGGCGTCGATGCGCTGAACAACAGATCGGCGCCGGCATCGCGCAGTTTCAGGATCTGGGAATCGATGGTCGGGTCGGTGACTTCGTAGGACGCTTCCGCAACAACCATGCTGGCGGCCTTGTCGCCAAGACCGGCCTTGAGGCCGCTCAGATAATCCCTGCCGAGATCGTCATTCTGATAGAGCACGCCGATCTTGGCGTTCGGATAATTCTTCAGAATATATTGCCCGTAGATCCGGCCCTCGACGAAGTAATTGGGATTGAAGCCCATGGTCCAGGGGAAGTTCTTCGGATCGGTGAATTTGGAGGCGCCGGTGGCCGCGAATAATTGCGGGACCTTTTTCGCGTTCAGATATTTCTGGACTGCCGCATTGGAGGGCGTGCCGATGATCTGGAAGGTCAGCAGAACTTCGTCGCCTTCGACCAGCTTGCGCACCTGTTCGGCCGCCTTCGGCGGACTATAGGCGTCGTCATATTGAATGAGATTGATCTTGCGGCCGTTCACGCCGCCCTGATCATTGATCATCTTGATATAGGCCGCCTGTGTCCGTCCGATGGACGCATAGGCAGAGGCCGGTCCGCTGAACGGCACCGTCTGGCCGACCTTGATCTCGGTATCGCTGGCGCCGGGATCATATTTCTTTTGCGCGTGAGCCGATGCGGTCAATGCAATCGCGGCTGCGGTTCCCGCAAGCAGGCGAAAAAGCCCCTTCCTCATATCGTTTGCTCCTCCTGATGTGATTGTGCCGACGGTCTTGTCCGAAAGGGTTTCGCTTGAACCCTTGCCGGCGCCGTCGCTGGGCCGAATTGTGGAGGAGCCGATGCCGCAATGCAAGATGAGGCCTGTCGGCCGACTTCGCCAAAAAGGCGGAATCCGGTGTCCTTGCCCCATGGCGTTTTCGAGCAAAGTCTATCCGGAATGGAGCCTGGTTCGCACAGAGAAAACGCGCCAGAACAAGCATCTGAAGCCCGGTTCTGATTCAATCAGAACCGATCGGGCCTCAGGCCGCCGGCTTTGCCGCGGACCCGTCATTGACGAGCAGATGGATCAGCGCGCTCTTGATCGCAGCCTGCCGTGTCGGCGCGTTGATCTGTGCGCCCAGGAGATCGGTGACATAGAACACGTCGCGGGCGCGTTCGCCGAAGGTTGCAACATGGGCTGACGCGATATTGAGGTTCAGCTTCGACAGCGCAGTGGTCAGTTGATACAGCAGGCCGGGGCGGTCGAGACCCGATACCTCGATCACGGTATAGCGGTCCGACCACTGGTTGTTGATGCTCACTTCCGGCTCGACCACGAAAGCGCGGGTCTTGGTGCGTGAGGACGTGCGGCGTGCCATCACTTCCGGCAGGCGCAGCTTGCCCTCCAGCACGTCCTCGATCATCTCGCCGATCCGGGTGGCGCGGCGTCCCTCGTCTTCGTCGCGATCATATTCCCGGGTGATCGCGATAGTGTCGAGCGCACGGCCGTCGGTGGTGGTGTAGATCTGCGCATCGACGATATTGGCGCCGGCGGAAGCACAGGCACCGGCGATGATCGACAGCAGCCAGGGATGGTCGACGGCGAAGATGGTCAGTTCGGTGACCCCCCGCCCCTCGTCGAAGCCGACATTGATCGCGAGCTTGTGGCCGGCCTGTTCGCTCGCCTTCATGAAACGCGCATGGCGGATCTTGCGTGGCAGCTCGACCTTGAGCCAGTAGGCCGGGTAGTGCCGGCCGATATAGGCGTTGAGCTCCTGCTCCGGCCATTCCGAGAACGCTGCGCGGAACTCCGCCTGCGCTGCGGCCAGGCGCTGGGCACGGTTCACTTCCGAGAAGCCGCCGGTCAGCACCGGCTCGGTCTCATAATAAAGCGTGCGCAAGAGCTGGGCTTTCCAGCCGTTCCAGACGCCCGGCCCGACACCGCGGATATCGGCGGTGGTCAGGATGGTCAGAAGCTTCATCTGCTCGACCGATTGCACCACGGCGGCGAAGTTCTCGATGGTCTTGCGGTCGGACAGGTCGCGCGACTGCGCCACCGTGGACATGGTCAGATGTTCCTCGATCAGCCACGCCACCAGCTCGGTGTCGGCAGCATTGAAGCCGAGCCGCGGGCACAGCCGCCGCGCTACCTTGGCGCCGGCGATCGAGTGATCCTCGGGCCGGCCCTTGGCGATGTCGTGCAGCAGCACGCTGATATAGATCACCGGGCGATGCTCGGGGCGGATCTTGCGCATCAGGTCGCTGGCGACGATGAACTCTTCATTGTTGCCGCGCTCGATCTCCTGCAGGAAGCCGACGCAGCGGAGCAGATGCTCGTCCACCGTGTAGTGGTGATACATGTTGAACTGCATCATCGATACGATCTTGCCGAAGGCGCGTATGAAGTGACCGAGCACTCCGGTCTCGTTCATCCGTCGCAGCACGATCTCGGCGTCGTTCGAGGTCAGGATTTCCATGAACAGCCGGTTGGCTTCCGGATTTTCCCGCAACTCGGTATCGATCAGCCGCAGCGACCGCGTCACCGTGCGCATCGCGTCCGGGTGAAATGCCAGATTGTTCTTCTGCGCGAGGCGGAAGATCCGGATCAGATTGACCGGATCATGCTTGAACACGTCGGGTGCGGCGAGATTGATGCGATTGTTGTCGACGATGAAATCGTCGCTGTCGGGTACCCGGCGATGCCGCGGGCTCGGCCGCAGCCGCGCCATCATGCGGCTCAGCACCGGCGCGGGCTTGGCCTGCTGGTCCTCCAGCTTGGCGCACAGGATCGCGGTGAGATCACCGACATCCTTGGCGATCAGGAAGTAGTGCTTCATGAAGCGTTCGACATCCTGCATGCCGGGATGCGAGGTGTAGCCAAGCCGGACCGCAATCTCGCGCTGCAGGTCGAAGGACAGCCGCTCTTCGGCGCGGCCCGAGACAAAATGGATGTTGCAGCGGACCGACCAGAGGAAATCCGAGCAGCGGCGGAAGGTGCGGTATTCCTGGGCATCGAATACGCCGCGCTCCAGCAGCTCTTCGGT